>NZ_JBITVL010000002.1:0-937472 GCF_044542955.1 Rossellomorea sp. NPDC077527
GAACTAAGGAACGAATTCCCGGTGACTAGAACGATAAAAGTAGCTAAGCTGTCTAAAAGCACTTACTACCACATCATAAATAAATGGGACCAACCCGACCCTGACCGCAAATGGAAAAGAAGAATCAGTTTCATTTACCATAGGCATTCAGGGCGCTTTGGATACCGCCGTATTACGGACGTCCTTCAGGAAAAAGGACACGATATTAATAAAAAGAAAGTACTTCGAATCATGAGAGAACTAGGACTTCAATGCGTTGTGCGAATGAAAAAGTATAAATCATATAAAGGGGAAGTCGGAAAAGCAGCTCCCAACATCTTAAACCGGAAATTCAGAGCCGAGAAACCCAATCAAAAGTGGGTAACAGACATTACGGAATTTAAATTATTTGGGCAGAAGCTTTATTTGTCCCCCATTTTGGATCTGTTTAACGGCGAAATCATTACGTATACTCTTCAATCAAGACCCACGTTTGATTTGGTCGAAACGATGTTGGCACAAGGATTGAAACACGTTAATGATGGAAACGAGCTCTTGATTCATTCCGATCAGGGCTGGCACTATAGAATGGCTCAGTACCGAAGGACACTGAAAAAACATAACATCACCCAAAGCATGTCTCGTAAAGGAAACTGTTATGACAATTCCGTCATGGAGAACTTTTTTGGGATTCTGAAATCCGAATTCCTGTACTTACAAGAATTTGATAGTATCGAGCACTTTAAGGACGAATTGAAAGAATACATGTATTACTACAATCACCTGAGAATTAAATCAAGGTTAAAACGAAAAAGTCCGGTAGCTTATCGGGTTAACACCGAATTAGCTGCATAGAAAATAAGTGTCCAACTTTATGGGTCCAGTGCAAGTACGCTTCCGGGGTCTCAGCACGCCCGTTTTCGAGTCTACACAGTTCCCCTCACCCTCTTAATAAGTCTTTGGTGACAGAGCTACATGTTTTTAGATAAAGCAAAAACGTACTTTTGAAAATAGGATATTCGCTAAGGGTGCTCGACACCTGGGGGAAGCGCTGTACATAATGAAAAGAGAACACATGGTGTGGAATTCAACCACTACTCACCACTTTAAAACCAACAATGTTTACGAAAACAGTTTAAAATAAAAAACGATGCGAATCCGCCATATAGCGAGAATTCCCTTTTCCATTGCTTTTGGAAGGCAAGGAGGAATTCACCTAATGCAGATCGACATCGCTGTGTATTATATTTTTTTATAGAAGAATGTATCCTCGGTTTCAAATCCATATTGTGAGGGGTTAAAGATTTGTTCGGTGCTTCCTACAAAGAGGACTCCACCCGGTTTTAATGCGGCATTGAATTTTTTATAAAGCATGCTTTTGGCTTCTTCTGTAAAATAAATCAGCACATTTCTGCAAACGATCAAGTCATACTTTCCTTCGAATGAATCCGAGAGCAGGTTTTGCTGCTTAAAGGAAACCGTCCTCTTTACCTCTTCATTCAGTTTATACAGCGGTCCCTCACCAGTGAAATGATTTCTTCTCATTTGTTCTGGAATTTCAGACAGTGACCTTTCTGGGTAGACACCGTTCATGGCGCGTTGAAGGGCGTTTTTATCAATGTCCGTTGCCGTTATGGTTCCATTAGGTAGCGGGACATATTTAGACAAGATCATGGAAAGTGTGTAAGGTTCTTCACCGGTGGAACAAGCAGCACTCCACACTTTAAATGATGTATTTCCCTCCAGTAGTCTTGGGAGGATTTTATTCTCCAGCACTTCCCAACGCTTGTAATTACGAAAAAATTCCGAAACATTAATCGTCATCCGATCCAAAAACTCTTCCATTTCTTCTCTATTCCGATTCAATGAACTAAAGAATTCCTGAAAGCTCCCGTATCCTTTTTTTTCATAAAGGGCGGTTAACCTTCTCTTCATTTGTGCTTCTTTATAAAGGGACAAATCGATTCCCGTTTTCCGTTTGATTCCTTGAATAAATTCACTATAATCATTTGACATTAGGTCCACACTCTCTCTGCTCTGAATAAGGGTTTACAGCTATATTATGTATATCGAACATTCAAAGAAAAAGTTAAATCTGATCCAAAGAAAAAAAGCAAGCCGTTTATAAAACGACTTGCTTCTAAATCGTAAAGCTCTCGTATATTAGTAAACCCACTCGTTCATTAACTTAGAATATTCTACTAGTTCTTCTTCTTTGAAAAACAAGCCGATTTCTCTTACAGCGCTTTCAGCAGAGTCAGATCCGTGGATGATATTTTTGCCGACCGTAAGACCGAAATCACCGCGGATTGTACCAAGAGCAGCATCCTTCGGATTCGTAGCACCCATCATTCCACGAGCCGTCGAGATAACGTTTTCCCCTTGCCAAACCATTGCAAATACAGGTCCAGAAGTGATAAAGTCAACCAATTCACCAAAGAATGGTCTTTCTTTGTGCTCACCATAATGCTCTTCAGCAAGCTCGTTTGAAATGCTCATTAGCTTAGCACCGACTAATTGAAAGCCCTTTTTTTCAAAACGTGATACGATATCACCGATTAATCCTCTTTGTACGCCGTCCGGTTTAACCATTAAAAATGTCTTTTCCATCTTCCCCACTCCTAAATATGTATGTATGGTAGTCACAAGGACATCCCACGAAAATAGTAACACTGATTGGGGGTTTTGGCAACGTTTCCATTTTAAATTTTCTTAATATTTTCTCTTACCAATGAAATTCGCGATATTTTTAAGGGTTTTCTTTACCCGGTTATAAGGAAGCTGATCAAGATCTTTCAGGGCTCTATCAAGGTACATTCTGCTGAGATCATGAGATCGCTCAATGGCATCGGTAGCAAGAATGGACGAGATGACCTCTTTCATTTCTTCAGGTGTGGTATACTCCGTCACTTTTTCAATCTTGGATTTGAGACTTGGATTTTCCATGGCGTATAGGATGGGAAGTGTGATATTTCCTTGCCATAAGTCACTTCCTGCTGGTTTACCCAGTTCTTCCTCACTTGCTGTAAGGTCTAATATATCATCCGTAATTTGAAAGCTCATTCCCACATTGTAACCAAATCGGTATAAACGTCGGTGGATCTCTTCAGGTGCACCGGAAGAGATGGCGCCAAGCTGGCAACTCACAGCAATTAGCAATGCGGTTTTCCTTTTTATCCGCAAGAGGTAGTTTCGCAGGTTCTGATCAAATCGATATTTATCTTCGATCTGAGCGATCTCGCCTTTGCATAGCTCTACCAGAGTGTGAGATAAAATCTGATGAGCTTCCGGAACCTTTATGTGAGTCATATACTCCAGAGCCCGTGCAAAGATATAATCTCCCGTATACATCGCGATGCGGTTGTCCCACTGTGCCTTAATTGTCGGTTTCCCTCTTCTCAGCTCTGCATCATCAATGACGTCGTCGTGCACTAGAGAGGCCATATGCATCAGTTCTAATGCCACGGCTACATTTTTCACAATATTGATATCGTATTGTCCAAACTTTGCAGAAAGCAATACAAATACCGGCCGGATTCTCTTACCTCCTGCTTGAAGAAGGTGAAGGGAGGCTTCTTGTAAGAGCTGGGATTCAGATTCAATCGCCACTTCCAATTCCTTTTCTATTTCATCTATATCCGTCTTTAGAAACGAATACATCCTGTTTAGCTTCATAGTTTTTCCACCTAATTTACGAATTTCTTACTTTCTGCCGGAATGCATAGCGGCAACGCCACCACTATATGGCTTCACATGTATATTGTTGAAGCCCGCTTCTTCGAACATCGCTGCAAGTTCCTTCATGCCTGGAAAATCCCTTGCTGACTCCTGAAGCCAGGAATATTCATT
Organism: Rossellomorea sp. NPDC077527; assembly: GCF_044542955.1. Classification (NCBI taxonomy): domain Bacteria; kingdom Bacillati; phylum Bacillota; class Bacilli; order Caryophanales; family Bacillaceae; genus Rossellomorea; species Rossellomorea sp. NPDC077527. Next base: position 3,829 of record NZ_JBITVL010000002.1, read on the forward strand.
AAAGCTCTTCGCGAAGATTTTTCCAAACACAGGCATCACAAAACGGAAATATGCGTAATACATTTGCTTGAAACCCAGCATGGTGGGTTGGGACGTTTCAAGACAAACTGCCATCCCGCCAGGCTTCACCACGCGGTTCATTTCCTTTAAGACGTGCAGATAATCCGGTACATTACGTAAACCAAAGCCAATCGTCACATAATCGAACGTGTTATCGTCAAATGGAAGCTCCATTGCGTTCCCATGAATCAATTCGATATTGTTCATACCGGACTGTTTTACTTTTTCCTTACCGATCAATAACATGTTTTGACTAAAATCAAGACCTACCACACTGCCAGATTCACCGACTTTTTCCCCAATGGCCAACGTCCAGTCCGCGGTACCGCAGCAAACATCAAGAGCCTTCGAACCAGGCTTCACATCCATATGCTTCATGGTATCTTTTCTCCATTTTTTATGCTGCTGGAAACTGATTACAGAGTTCATCTTATCATAATTGGAATAAATTTTTTCAAATACTCCATGGACTTTTTGTTCTTTCGACTGCTGCATGTCGTTTTACCCTTCTTCCGCGTATAGTTTGGTCATAGGTTCAGGTTCCTCATAAGGCAAAAGCTCTACGATAAGCTTCTTAAAATACAGGGAACCAGGCTCGATGGTCTCCAACTGTGCCCGCACCTTACTCTTAGTCCCTTCTATGAGTTCATCCATCTGTGATAGCAAATGTCTGCTCTCTTCCTTTGTTAAGTGTAAGATCGAGTCTTCTTGATCGGAATGAATCGTTAATGTAGTCAATGCTTTGAGAAAACTCGTATTCTGTAAATGTTCAAAACAAATTTTCTCCTGAACAAGCTTCTTACAGAGAAGGATTTCTTCAACGATTTCAATCCATTTCGTATCTTCAAAAAAATGATAAAAGTTCGAAACAATCGCTGACTCTCTTGTCTTCATCCTCTTCATTAATGCATCTAAATTTTCATGTTCTTCTTTGTAGATAGATATTTTGCTTTCGTTTATTTCTTTAATCGCTTTGGCTAAACGAGAAATAAGCTCTACATCATCTGTTTCTGCAAGGATTTTATAGTAGAGGCTGCTAAAGTATACCCCTGCGAGTACAGTCAACTGTCTTTCCTTTAAGGGATCACGCTCAGATATTGTAACCTTTTCATGGGTATCAAGGGCTATCTGCAATAACATGGCAGTTGAAATCCACTGTACGACTTCCTTACTAACCGCGCGTCCTTCGCTTACGAATGGCAGGAGCAGAAAATAGATCCGGTCCCGGTCAATATACGGTTGATCGATGTATTCCTTCAGATAAGAGTGATGCAACTGCTCTTCTATGTATTGATGAATGATATTCGCTTGATGGTTACAATCAATGAATTTCATACCCTTTAATCCCCATTTCTACTATGTATCAGTCTAAAAATTTCAGCATTAAATATTATACCATAAAATTCTTTGCAATAGGGAGGGTGAGTCTCCCTCGTTAAGCTGATTATAACAAAGGGGACGACCACGAAGCCGAATACTTCTTAGTCCGTCCCACCGTTATACTTCTCTATCAGCCAAAATCAAAATAGATGATTATTTCTTATTATCACTTTCAACTTCTCCATAGCTGGTGACGATGGTTGCTTTCCCTCTTACTTTGATCGCAGATGTGTGATCCGTAAATTGAGCAATCATGACTTCGCCTTTATCCAGCTTTTCGGAATGATGAAAACGGGTGTCTGTCCCTCTCGTCAAACCGATGACATTGACGCCATCTTCAATGGCTTTAATGACAATATAATCATTTGAATTCATTTGTCGATCACTCCTAATTCTTTATAAAAGAAAGAACTTCACTGCGTGCCTGAGCGTCTTCTTTGAACGTGCCTCTTACAGCTGTTGTCACTGTGCTTGATCCAGGTTTCTTCACGCCTCTCATCGTCATGCACATATGCTCCGCTTCAACGACTACCATTGCACCATGAGGCAGTAGGGTTTCCATGATCGTATCCGCTACAGTTGCGGTAATCCTTTCTTGGAGCTGGGGACGTTTAGCAACGGATTCAACAGCCCTTGCCAGTTTACTTAATCCCGCAACCCGTCCATCCCGAGGAATATAAGCAACATGTGCTTTTCCATAGAAAGGAACCAGATGATGCTCGCACATCGAGTAGAATGGAATATCCTTCACGAGTACCAGCTCTTCGTGTTCTTCACTGAATATGGTTTCAAAGTATTCCTTCGGATCGTGATCGAGTCCGGAGAACACTTCTGCGTACATTTTCGCCACACGCTTTGGCGTATCCAATAAACCTTCTCTATTAGGATTCTCTCCAATTGCTTCTAAAATTAATCGAATTGCTTCTTCTATTTGGCCATGATTGACTTGTGCCATAATGTTGTCCTCCTAAAATAACTTAAAGAAATAGTAACATTGTTAATATTAGCACAAGCCTATAAGGTCATCAAAGACTAGTGCTTTAGAAGTTTTATAATAATATAAAACAGTTTACTTGAGAACAAATTTCCGTACATAATTTCAATTTGCTCGAACCATAATAGAACAGAACACAAAAAAGGCCGCATAAATATGCGACCTTCCCGTTACGCTCAAAGTATGTAATTATTTTACAGCTTCTTTAAGCGCTTTACCTGGTTTAAAAGCAGGTACTTTGCTTGCTGAGATTTCGATCTCTTCACCTGTTTGTGGGTTGCGACCTTTACGGGCTGCACGCTCACGTACTTCGAAGTTACCGAATCCGATTAATTGTACTTTATCACCGTTTGCAAGTGAATTTTGAATTGTATCGAAAACAGCGTCAACCGCTTTAGTAGCGTCCTTCTTAGATAGCTCAGCAGCTTCTGCAACAGCATTGATTAGTTCTGTCTTATTCATGCCATTCACCTCCTCCCAAGGAAATGTCTCAGTCATGATTCATTTACTTTATTATCATTAGTAAACAACTTTAGCGAATTCTATACATAAAGTGTAGAAAAATCGCTTGAAAACGTTGCTGAATCAATATTCAACAACAATTCTGTTAAAAGATTATCACAAAGGATTGACCTTAGCAAGAACAAATCAAGAAATAATGGGAATCTTTTCTTATTTGAAACACAAATGTAATACAATTACCCTCAATCCCTTTGTCCATGCACTCTATTCAACGTATCACTTCTTTCGGATGACTGCAACTGATACCTTCTTGATCAGGTTCTCTTTCTTACTTCCCAACCTTGGAATCCCTTAAACATCAACACCCATTTCCCCCTTCTACTTGCATACTCTAAATCGAGGAATATCCGAGCACACCAAACCGCCACAAACGCTTATGTATCAATGGTTAAGTCATTATCTAAAATAAATCAGTCACCTATTCAATTCTTCTATAAATTTATATTTATACAATGTTGATTTCTGTTTCCTAATCCAGGGTTCAGATAAAAAAATCTTTTTTTATTAGGCTGTTTTCGTAAACATTGTTGCTTATGAATAAGCGAGAGGTGGTTGATTTTCGCTGCAGGTGCTCGCTTTCCGCGGGGCTGGCCCCTCGAGGTCATAAGTCAAATCAACCAAAAAGGCAAAGAACGCCTTTCCAGTTGATTTGACTTATGCTTGTCGAGTCTGACCAAGCCACCTCTGCTTTTCGTCCTGTCCAGCGTTTCCCGCAAGAGTCGAGCACCTGTAGCGAGAATCAACTGTCCAAGCATAAATGTTTCAGTAATACCAGTGTAAATGCCAGGATCACTTGCACCAACTCTTTTTCTTGTAGTAGCAGTGACCAATTATAGTGAATAGTACTAATACTCTGCTTAACTGATATTTATGAACCATATTGCTCTGTCAACACTTGCTACTAGTGACAGAACTTTTGTAAATCATAGTCTTTTCTTTGCGAAAAGAGCGTTTAAAAAATGAAAAAAGACCTTCCTAAGAAGGCCTAGACATTTATAAGATGATAGCGATCAATCCACCGGATCCTTCGTTAATGATTCTTTCTAATGTATCCTTTAGTTTGTATCTTGCATTTTCAGGCATCAGTGAGAGTTTAGCCTGAATTCCTTCTCTTACGATGGAACTTAAGCTTCTTCCGAAGATATCGGAATTCCAAATGGACAGCGGGTCATCTTCGAAATCCTGCATTAGGTAGCGTACCAATTCTTCACTTTGTTTCTCTGTGCCGATGATCGGTTCAAACTTTGACTGTACATCCACTTTAATCATGTGTATTGATGGCGCCACTGCCTTTAAGCTGACTCCGAATCTGGCTCCCTGTCTGATGATCTCCGGTTCATCCAGACTCATATCATTCAATGACGGAGCAGCAATACCATACCCTGTCTGTTTTACCATTCTTAATGCATCGGAAATCTGATCATACTCGGCTTTGGCATGTGCAAAATCCTGCATCAATTCCAGTAGATGATCTTTCCCGCGAATTTCAACTCCCACAATTTCCTTCAGGACTTCATCATACAATTCATCAGGAGCGTACAGGTCAATTTCCGCAATCCCCTGACCCATATCGATACCGGCAAGTCCCGCTCGTTCAATATGATCGAATTCACTGAAATAATGTACAACCCGGTCCACATCCCGAAGGCGTTTAATATCTTTAACCGTTTCCTTTACAGCTTCCTGGTAGTTCTGTCTTAACCAATGCTCTTCTTTCAATACCATGACCCAGCTTGGAAGGTTGACATTCACCTCAAGCACCGGGAATTCGAATAATGCTTCCCTTAGTACATTCAGTACATCTGAGTCCCTCATACTCTCCACACTCATAGCAAGGACAGGGATGTCGTATTTGTCTTGAAGCTTCACTCTCAGGTCTTCTGTCTCAGGGGCATGAGGTCTGGCCGAGTTGATAACCATGATAAAAGGTTTACCTACTTCTTTCAATTCCTCGATGACCCGTTCTTCCGCCTCAATATAGTCCCCTCTTCCAATCTCACCGATTGAGCCGTCTGTTGTCACAACCACTCCGATCGTGGAATGTTCCTGGATAACTTTTCGCGTGCCGATTTCGGCTGCTTCATGGAATGGAATAGGCTCTTCATACCATGGCGTATTGATCATTCTAGGGCCATTTTCATCCTCGTATCCCTTAGCACCAGGGACCGTATACCCTACACAGTCTACCAATCTAATATTTACTTCGAGACCTTCATCCACATGAACCGAGATGGCTTGATTCGGAACAAATTTCGGTTCAGTCGTCATGATGGTCCTACCTGCTGCACTTTGAGGCAATTCATCCTGCGCTCTTGCACGTTCTGATTCGCTTGCGATGTTAGGAAGGACAACAAGTTCCATGAACTTCTTGATAAATGTTGATTTCCCTGTTCTTACTGCTCCAACCACACCTAAATAGATATCTCCGCCTGTTCTTTCAGCAATGTCCTTAAATAGATCGACTCTTTCCAAGAGATTCCCTCCCATCTTATATTCCAGGGATGTTTCATCCGTGTATTCTGTGTCTCACATTCTATATTTATGATTGTCCCAATGACTTATGACTATTAATATGCTATTTTCCCCTCCTTATGATTAAAAGTTGAAAATTTATTATGTCTTAGCATTTATGATCATTTGTTTTGATGAAATAACCCTATAAAGGATGACATAAAAATAATAACCCTTCCCTTACAATATATTTTGTAAGAAAAGGGTTATGCCTATTTTGTCATAAAGACAGGTTCGTTATTTTCATCAACAGTATAAGGTAAAGAATAGGCAGGGACAAAATAGGTGCCATCTACAAGCATATCTCTGATATCTTCTCCTCTTTCCCATTCTCCCTTGCTGGACTCCAGCTTTTCAAATAAGTCCATTGAATAGTCCACAAAAATTTCACCGTCCCCATTTATAACAAGAGGAAGATTTTTATTCGAATATGGACTGTTTACGTAAACTTCTTCCTCATACCCAAGTTCTTTGTAATTCAATGTATACACATTATTAGCTACTTCCTTTTTAAACGGAGGGTAGTCTTGGGCTTGAATCCTGATTTTCAATTCTCTGATTTGTTCAGCTATTCGAAGGTCGAAAATCTTGACTTCCGGTTTATCCTCCACATTTACAAGGACATATTGAAAAATCCCACCATTTTCAAAGGCGTTGCCCGGGATTTCCGGTAAATACCTCGGAGATAATTTCCTGAAATCAATAGGATATTTTTGGTAAATAGGGGTATCCTGGTCCCTAGTCTTTATCGGAAGCAATCCACCTTGATCTTTCTGATAGGCTTCCACCGCTTCTTGTACAGCCTTCACTTGTGTTTCATAAGGAATTTGATTTTGACTTAGCTCTTCCTCCGGATATAAGCAACCTGATAGTAAGCTCATCGTGATTATGAGAAGAAATGCTGTAATACCTATGCGCTTCAATCTAAAACGTCCTTTCAATCGGGCGGAACCTAGTTGGTGGGTCCGCTGAATACTATATAAATCATCATAAGGCCACCGGCGATCATCATTATGTATGCCATGAAAGCTGTAATAAAACGCAGGAACTTCTGCTTAATCTTATACCTGCTGAAATAGATCGTTAATATGGCAAAAAACATGAACCCCATTGATGCAAACGAAATCCACATCTTCATCATCGAATCCAAAGTACATCCCTCCTGTTATCGAATGTATTATATCATAAGATTTTTACTAAAGAATAGAAAAGAATAGTTGTTCAAGAATCTGTTACAATCCATATTGAGAAATATTTGAATGTCATCCTGTGACTAAAAAAAATCTCCTCGAGTATCAACATCATAGACGTCAATCACTCGAGGAGCTCTGAATAAGGGAGACCTACCCATCCATAGGCAAAGCTGTATATATTCATGACAGTGTATGCATCTGCATCAACGTTCGCATCCTCGAATGCCCATAAACCGAGGATTTATTCTACACTTAATAATAAATGGTCTTTCGCTATGAAATATAGATCTCCATTTTTCTTTTCAGGTTCAGTTTAAACGCTCACCAAGTATATTCACAAGGTCTTCCATTTCATTCGTTTTCACTCGACCCATCAAATGATCTACCGCTTCTTTCGCCTCGACTTTATTGAAAAGGACATCATAAAGTGCATCTGTAATCGGCATATTCACTTCATACTTCTCAGCCAGCTGGTGTGCAGCTTTTGTCGTGCGCACCCCTTCTACGACCATACCCATATTGGCTAGGACCTCATCAAGATTATGCCCTTTACCCAACATGTTCCCGGCTCTCCAGTTTCTTGAGTGAACACTTGTGCACGTTACGATAAGATCTCCAATTCCTGTCAATCCTGAAAACGTTAATGGATTAGCTCCCATTTTCGTTCCAAGGCGGGCGATTTCCGCGAGTCCCCGCGTTATAAGTGCCGCTTTCGCATTATCTCCATAACCCAAACCATCAGTGATCCCTGCAGCAAGGGCAATGATGTTCTTTAGTGCACCGCCAATTTCAACACCGAGAATATCTGGATTTGTATACACACGGAAATTCATGTTCATGAACAGGTCCTGAATTTCTTCAGCCGCCTTCATATCTTTCGAAGATACAGTCACAGTCGTAGGATGCCTTAAGCTCACTTCTTCTGCATGACTTGGACCTGACAATACCACTACCGTATGTAAATTCTCAGGTGCCATTTCATCTTCGATCAATTCTGAAATCCTGAGGAGGGAATCAGGTTCGATCCCCTTACTCACATGAACGACGGTCAACGGACTTCTTTGAAATTCTTGAACCTGTCCCAGGACGGAACGGATCGCTTTCGTAGGAACTGCCAGAATGATGGTGTCTACACCATCCAGTACCTCTTTAAGGTCGTGATATCCAATAATGGAATGAGGAAGCTCAATACCTTTTAAATACTTATGATTGGTATGTTTAGAGTTGATCTCGTCAATTTGTTCTTTCTTGTGGCCCCATAACCTGACTTCCAATCCATTATCAGCAAGAACCATCGCAAGAGCCGTCCCCCAGCTTCCCGCTCCGACTACCGTTACATTTTTTGAACTTTTCATTTTTTACACCCACCTTATTATTTTCTAGCTCGGGCAATAATACGAATAGGAGTTCCTTCAAATCCAAATGCATCGCGTATTCTGTTTTCCAAGAATCGTTCGTAAGAGAAGTGCATCAATTCAGGGTCATTTACAAATACGACGAATGTAGGTGGCTTTACAGCTACTTGTGTCGCGTAATAAATTCTTAGTCTCTTACCATTATCCGTCGGTGTCGGATTCATTGCAACCGCATCCATCACCACTTCATTCAATACGCTTGATTGTACACGCATGGCGTGATTTTCACTTGCCGTATTTATGATTGGCAGCAAAGTATGAATACGCTTCTTTGTTTTCGCAGAAAGGAAGACGATCGGAGCATAGTCAAGGAATTGAAAATGTTCACGAATATTCTTTTCCCATTTGTTCATGGTCTTCTCATCTTTATCCACTGCATCCCACTTATTCACGACAATCACGACAGCCCGACCGGCATCGTGGGCATATCCTGCGATTTTCTTATCCTGCTCAATAATGCCTTCTTCACCGTCAATGACGGATAGGACGACATCTGAACGCTCTATGGCTCTAAGTGCCCTTAACACACTGTATTTTTCAGTGGTTTCGTACACTTTCCCTTTTTTCCTCATACCTGCTGTATCAATGATGACATAATCCTGCCCATCATACGTATAAGAAGAGTCAATGGCATCCCGTGTCGTTCCTGCCACGTTACTTACGATGACACGATCTTCCCCTAATAGAGCGTTGACTAAAGATGATTTCCCTACGTTCGGACGACCGATCAAAGAAAACTTGATGACATCTTCCGCATAGTCTTCATCCTCTTCATGCTTAAAGTTCTTGACAACTTCATCAAGAAGATCTCCCAACCCAAGCCCATGAGAACCTGAGATAGGAAATGGCTCGCCAAATCCTAAAGAGTAAAAATCATAAATCATTTCTCTCATTTCAGGATTATCAATTTTATTTATTCCCAACACGACCGGCTTTTTGGAACGATAAAGAATTTTGGCTACAATTTCGTCAGCTGCTGTGACGCCTTCACGTCCATTAGTCAAAAAGACAATGACATCGGCTTCATCAATCGCGATTTCTGCCTGCTGCCTGATTTGATCCAGGAATGGTTCATTCCCCAGTTCTATTCCACCTGTATCAATGATGTTAAATTCATGCGTCAGCCATTCTGCAGAACTATATATTCGGTCTCTAGTTACACCCGGTACATCTTCGACGATGGATATTCTTTCCCCAACAATTCTATTAAATATCGTGGACTTCCCAACATTCGGACGCCCTACGATTGCTATTACTGGTTTTGTCACGTTATTCACCCTTTCTGTAAGAAGTTGTCCTGTTCTTACATTTCCTCTTTTTAAACCATTTCAATCATATTAATGTAGTGCTATGCATAAGAAGGACTGGCCCTTAAGGTATTGTTTCCTTATGGGACAGCCCCCCTAACTTTACTATTTTATCAATAAAAGAATAAACTGGCAATCAATGTTTTACAATGATAAATAGTCCCTCAGCAATTTCATGCGCAATCCCATCCAAAATGGCTTCTAAATTCGCACAGATTTTTTGTAATTCTTCGTCTGTTTTACAATAGAAGACACTTGTTCCGCTCGGTACTTTTTCAGGTGTTGTTGTCACGGTCGCGAGGATGAACTTCTGTATAGTGGTACTCATTCTATAGGACTCCCCTCTTGATTCGCCTTAGACTCGGACGGCATCCTGATCGCATTTTCCAAGGTCGGTACCTGCCCTAGAATGGCGATAGCTTTTTCTACATCTTTACGCTGCGGCAAAACAAATACTCCGACTCTTCCATCGTCTAAGTCTCTCTTAGCAAGAGGAGTTAGAGCAGGAGTCCCTGAATCTTTAAAAATCCCCAGGGAGGTCGACATGTCATGAAGAATTGCCTGACGTTGACCGAGATTCGCGAGAGTCGATCTTGCATCGAATGATTTGGGTGAAAGGATAAACCCCATCCCGTATCGCAAGATTTCCTCCTGCCTTACTTTAAGACCGATATTCATGATATAAATGTTATCAACATATAATCCTGCACCGTCAAAGTGAGGCTTCACATATTCAATGTCCACGATGTCCTTCAAACGTCCGCCGGCCATTAGCTTATGAGCAAGTACCATACAAATGGCACTAATCACTAGAGCAGCATATATGTTAAAAACGATATACGCAATCGTGGCTAGAAGAGAGGTGAAAATGACTAAGTAATTTCGGCTTTCAAAGGCAATGGCAATTCCTTCGATGTATGTAGCCCCTCTTGGAACAAGCTCATATGCATCAAGCTCCGTAAGCGTATTTCTCTCCATATTTCTCACGTCCCTGAACTGAGAAGCAGCAACCGTAAGAAACGTAATCGCCGTGAAATTCTCTTCCAATAAAGCAGGAATGGCGATGGTGCCTAGACCTGCTGCAATGAAACCAAGTGCAATATGTATAATCTTTCCGTGCAGATATGTTGGATATTGGCGATAGTCCGTACGAAGCATATAGATTCTCGTCAAAGTCCCTACAACCACACCAAAGATCACCGGATACACATAGACATTCATAGATTTTTCATTTCCCCCTTATTTGGCTGTGTCTTGATCGTAACGAACTGATTCAACTCTCCGAACACCTTCAATGCAAAGTGTAATCCTATGGACAAAGCCAGAATATCCAGGTAGGCCGGACCACCAATGGGATAGGTGAATCCTACGTTGTTTAATGGAACGCTAAGAAAGAAATCGCCAATCACACTACTTCCACCGATCGCGATGACACGAAACTCGGAAAGGGAAGAATGACCATAAAAAAGAACACTCACCAGCACAAAGGACAAAGAAAGAATATAATCACGATCCATAAACATGAGGACAGGGTCATAAATAGAAAGCAACCCAACCCCTGCATAAAGCATTCCCATCGTCAGTACAGCGATAAGCATATATAACTTATCCTTCAAATGAAGATTTCTTATGTATAGGATACAAATGAGTGCGAGTACAAAAACAGGAAAGGATACCTCCACCGATGCAATCTTCATTCCATAAGGAAATGCACAAATGAGAAGTAAACAAAGAAAAGAATACCGGAAACGATGTGGATGAGACTTTCTCATTAAAAACGTTGTATAAATCCACATTCCCCAAAGTAACCACAAATACATAATCCCATCCATACCCAATCTCCCCCTCCTATTATCTACATTATGGAAAATCTTTATGTATCTCATTCACGTATGAATAAACTTTTCAAAGAAAAAATAAAGAAGGGAGGTGTATTCGAATGGGTAAAGATCGACAAGAAAAGAAACTCAAACAAAGCAAACGAGTGGAATCTGACAGAGATCAAGGCTTACACTACAACGGAGCAACCAGCCTTGAGGGAACGGAAGAAGCTAAAAAAGGACAGAGGTAATCAAGAAAAGTGGAAGGGGCTTGCCCTGGGGCGACTTATGACCTCGATCCCCAAGCCACTAGAGCTGGACACCACAAAAAGCGGAGGCGGCTTGGTTAGAGGTGACAATCATATTCGTTCTCATCGTTTATCTGCCATCACTCATTAATCCAGCCGAAATCGTAAAAGATCCGGCCGTTTTGAGTGATAATCCAGTAGAAATAAAAGGGAATCCGGCCGCTTTCACTAATAATCCAGCCTAATTCTAAAATTCCCCATAACGAAACTATTTCAAAAAAAAAGAACGATTTCTCAAACTGAGAAATCGTTCTTTTACATATTTAACGCTCTCCTGCTATATCCTTCAGGATTCAACCCTCTCATTTCAAGCCAATGATAAACGTGGCCCGATAATACCATTGGTACGCTATGAAAATCCTCAATTTTCCTGCATCCGAGAGCACACATTAAAAACTGTATATCTGAATGAATTTGGCGTACTTCCTCAATGGTATCCTCCAGACCTGATTCAAGTAGCTGCTTAAGGATGACTCCAGCCATTCCAACGGCTGATGCCCCTAAACCAAAAGCCTTAACGATGTCTAAGCTATTCTGGATACCTCCGGAAGCAAGAATAGGCTTATCCGAAGCAGCGTGGCACTCGGCCAGGGATATGGCAGTGGGAATCCCCCAATCATCGAAAAAATCCAACATCCGTTTTCGGCGTTGATTTTCGATTTTCGAAAAATTTGTCCCGCCGAACCCACCTATATCGATGGCTGAGATATTAGAGTGGGACAAGGCATCTGCAACTTCTTTGCTGATGCCAAAACCCGTCTCTTTCACGATGACAGGGACTGAAATACGCTCGGCAATCTCCTTTATTCTGTCCAATGCCCCTCTGAAGTCACGGTCGCCTTCAGGCATCGTCAGTTCTTGTATCACATTCAAGTGAATCTGCAAGGCGTTGGCTTCAATCATTTCAACGGCATCTCTCGCCTGCTGAACGGTAGCCTCACTGCCTAAATTACCAAACACCATCCCATTCGGGTTGTGCTTTCGTACAATTTCATACGTACTTCGTTCGGTACGGTCTTTAAGCGCTGACATTTGGGAACCTACCGCGATCGCAAGACCCGTTTCCCTGGAAAGGATTGATAATTCTTCATTAATCTTTGATGTGGATTCCCCACCTCCACCTGTCATAGCATTTATGAAAATTGGCGAACTCCAAGTAAGTTCGCCAATTTGAGTCTGTAGATGAATGTCATCTACTGCTATATTCGGTAAGCTTTGGTGGACAAAAGCCACTTCATCAAAGCCGGTCTTGCGTTGTTGGCCGGTTGATAAAGCATAATTAATATGGTCTTGCTTTCTTTGAGCTCTCGTCACAATTCATCACCATTACTTAAGATCTTTTAGTTTGTCTCCAATCATTTCGCCCAATTGGAAGCCGGTACTTTCTTCAGGCATTTCGTAGTCGGTTACTTCTTCCTCTTTTTCTTCGAGGGCCTTGATGCTTAAGGATAGGCGTTGTTCGTTTTCATTAACGTCTAGTACCTTCACTTTCACATCCTGATTTTCTTGCAGTACTTCGTGAGGTGTACCGATATGCTTATGTGAAATCTGAGAGATATGAACAAGCCCTTCGACTCCAGGTAACACTTCTACAAATGCACCATAGGAGACCAGGCGTTTTACGACACCGTCCAACACGCTTCCTTTAGGTGCCTTTTCAGAGATTTCACTCCATGGTCCAGGCAGGGTTTCTTTAATGGATAAAGAAATACGTTCGTTGTCACGATCGACACTCAATACCTTCACCTGTACTTTTTGACCTTCTGTAACGACGTCGGAAGGCTTTTCAACATGTTCATGAGATAGCTGAGAAATATGAACAAGGCCATCTACCCCACCGATATCGACGAATGCACCAAAATCCGTGATTCGTTGAACCGTTCCTTCAAGTACAGCACCGGATTCGATATCCGTCAGGAGCTTTTTCTTTTGCTGTTGCTTCTCTGCCTCTACTACAGCTCGGTGGGAGAGGATTAAGCGGTTCTTCTCCTGATCTAATTCAACAATTTTGAACGTTAACGTTTTATCTTTATAGTCTGAAAAATCCTCAACATAATAATCTTCAACCAAAGATGCTGGAACAAATCCCCGGACTCCAAGGTCGACAACAAGGCCGCCTTTTACAACATCTTTTACTTCAGCTTCAAACACGTCACCGTTTTCAAAGCGGCTCTTCATTTCTTCCCATGCCTTTTCAGCGTCCACTTTACGCTTGGAAAGAACCAGTAGCTCTTCTTCCACTTTTGTCACGATTAACTCAAGTACATCCCCTTCATTGACTACATCAGAAGCTTTTTCAATATGAAGGCTCGAGAGTTCACTGATTGGAATGATGCCATCTACTTTACTATCTTGAACGTCGACTAAGACTTGTTTTTCTTCAACCTTAGTAACTGTTCCTTTCACTTTTTCACCAATTTCAAGGTTCTTCACTTCAATTCCATTCATGTCTTCCATTATGTACTCCTCCTTAATCCATGACTGCAAAGATTTTGATTATTGTAAGACTTCGCAATATAAAATATTCTTTCTACTAACTTCTAATAAATACTACATTTTGTCAAGCGGGAAACCTTATATTATTGATGTTCATGTATCAGGTTTTCAATATGCTGCATAATGATTTCCGTCGTTTTCTCCGCATTCAATCTTTCTTCGCGGATACTTTCCATCGGGATCGGCTGCCCGAATACTACCTTCAATTTCTTGAACGGCTTGTATGGTCCGATGATGGCACAAGGTACAACGTAAGCATCAGAACGGAGTGCAAAGAATCCTGCACCAGCCAATCCCTTTCCTATTTGTCCTGTCTTACTTCTTGTACCCTCTGGGAACAGTCCTAAAACATCTCCCTCTTTCAAAACCTGCAATCCTTTTCGAAGTGCTTCCCGGTCACTCATCCCCCTTTTGACAGGGAATGCACGCAACCCAGGTAACAGCTTTCCGAGTAAAGGGACACCGAAGAGCTCTTCTTTAGCCATGAAGGAGACAGGCCTCGGGGCAGAGATCCCCACAACAGGGGGATCAAGGTTATCAATATGATTGGCACAAAGCAGCACCCCGCCATCTTTTGGGAAGTGCTCCAATCCCTGTACCTCTATTCGGTACAATGGAGAAAGAATCGACTTAACGAGACCTCTAGCAAAGGTATATAGGTTCACTTTAACCTTTCCTTTCTACTAACACCATAATTTGGTCCACGACTTCTGATATGGAAAGGGACGTGGTGTCTATTTCCGTGGCATCCTCTGCTTTTCTAAGCGGGGCCACTTCTCTTTCTGAATCAATTTTGTCACGGCGGGCTATTTCTTCTTTTAATTGATCCAGGTCAGACGGGTATCCCTTCGAGAGGTTCTCTTCATGTCTCCGTTGGGCCCTTTCATCAACACTCGCAAGTAAAAAGACTTTGATTTCGGCATCTGGAATGACATGAGTTCCAATATCCCTTCCATCCATCACCACTGCGCCTTCCTGGGCAAGTTCCTGCTGTCTTTTCACCATCTCTTCCCTTACACGAGAATGAACAGCCACGTGGGAAACGGAATTGGTCACAGATGCCTGACGGATTTCATCTGTTACGTTCTCCCCGTCTAGTAACACAAGCTGTCCCTGATCTGAAGGTTCAAGATCAATCGTCGTTCCGGATAGCAATTGATTCAATTCTTGTTCATTATGCAAATCTACATTATTGGTCAAAGCTTTATACGTTAATGAGCGATACATCGCACCGGTATCAATATAAAGATAAGATAATTTTCCTGCCACTATTTTGGCAACCGTACTTTTGCCTGCAGCTGCAGGACCATCAATCGCAATTCTTAATTTTTTCAATTCGTCCACCTACTTATGTTCCTAATAATTTTCTTACCCATTTTAACATAAATCTACGATTTCGTTTAAGGATTCTTTTCTGATGAGTGTGTTACCTCACAAACCCATTCAGAAAAAGAGAGCAGGTTTCATTCTCCTGCTCTGTTTGAAATGGTTTCCACTATATCACTGTATTCCATTTTCTCCACACCTTCATAAAAGACGATCTTATGAAGCTCTGGAATGATATTCAATTGATGGACCATAAATTGTACCGCTATTAATAATATAAAGTGTATGATGGCTAATTTAATTAAGATCCGTTCAACTGTTTTCATCTAACATCACCCTTTTTCTATTCTAAGAAAAAGTATGTGTACATTTAAACTTTTTATTCAAGTAAGCCTTTTTTTCTTAAATCGAGCTGCTTTTCAAAGCAATATCTTAAAATGAGCTGCCTTTGATTTTCAGTTAAATGAACAAATTCAATACTTGCCACTTCTTTATGCTCTTTCTCCCATACCCGGATGACCTTGCCTTCGATTTCTACATACTGACACTCTCCGGTTTGCATTGGAAGAACGATGATTGTAGACAGCTTCGTTCCACTTTTCAGATCCATCCCCTTTCTCACCACTACTGCACATCCACCAGCGCTGAGGTCTTCGGTAAGGGTAGGGTAAAAGCAGTCATCAATCTTCAATGAAATATCCGTATTGGCTTCTACCCGAACGAATTGTCTCCTTTGAACCTTCACTAATCCATCATCACCGGGATAGTGAAGGTAGATCATCGGTATTTTGGATAATTTACGGCCCATCACTTCCGTTTCAAACATCAGAACCGTTTGCTCATTGATGGTAAAGCTTGCTTTGAGTTGTGTGCCGTCAATTAAAAAGATGGCTTTCTCAGTTTTGGTATGAATGGGATAATCAATATAAATCCCTTCCTGTCCAATCTCGACGACCCTGCATCTATATCGATCAAATGACTCATTATGTATAGGTTCCAATTGCAACGTGGTACCTGCTTTTATCATAGTCCAAAATTCCCACTTTCCGTATTTTGTATCTATATTATGGCACGTCAGCCTACTCCTTTCCACATCTTTTTGAATTTTCCAACAGGAAAGAGGGACGGACCTCCGATTGAGGAGATCCGTCCCAGTAAGTGTTATACTACTTCTTCATAAATTGGTTCTGCATTTTTGAGTCGCTCTACTTTTTCTTCTTCTCCCGTTTTTGCATTAATGAAAATTCGATAGGTATCTTTTCCTAGCATACCTAGGAATTCATAGCATAGGACTTCTTCATTAAGATCGTTAACGATTATCGCTTGGCGCTCTTCCATAATTTTAAGATTAGGATTGGTCGTTTCCTTCGCCTCGGCCTTTGTAATCGTTGCTTTAGGTATTTCTCTTTCGTGATTATTCTTTAAGTATTCTTCAGCTGCAAACCCTACAATTTGTCCGTTATCGAGTGCTACTTTTATTTTGACTGAATCTGGGTAGATCCTCACACCGTCCAAGGATGTCACATAGGTGAACATACCGATATTATCATACTGGGCACTTTCGAACATCTCCAGATTTTGAAAGTTATTATCCTTTAAGAAAGCCGTTGCTTTTTCAGCCGCTTTGTTCAAACTGATTTTCGGTTTCTTGATTTCTCGGTTATTGATATACCAGATCGGATATCCGCCTTTTTGGGTGATGTCCATGCTTGCTTCAGTATTACCGTTTCCGATTGAAACACTGAAGAACTTATAGTCCGATCCTTTCCCGCTTTTGGATACCTTGGCATCTTTTGATTTAGAGATTCCTGAATACTTACGTAAAATTTGAACTGCTTCCTCTTTAGAAATCTCTTTTCCTTTTAACTTTTTAAAGTTTTGATCTTTTTTCTCTGAGTTAACAAATGTAGTCGTACCGAAGCTTGCCTCATCATATCCTGATACATTCTTCTCAACGGTCTTGAAGCCGTCGATAATGGTATTATCCGCTTGTTCTTTTCCGGTTGCCAAAGCAAGCTCAACATCCATCCACCGCAAATTATTCTCCATGATAAGATGTTGCACTTTTCTTAGCTGATCCTGAATATCGGCACTTTGTTTATAAAGACTTTCCAAGGACTTATATTCTTTATCCGTTAATGGGTTTTTATCTAAATCTCTTACGGCCACCCTATAGCTGAAATCACCGATTTTGCTTAAAAATTCTTCTGTTTTATTAAATGGAAGCAGCGTTAATGGAAGCTGCCCTACATCGCTGTGGGCTTGTGAAGTTAATCTCCACACATCTGCAAGTTCCGGAGACAATGATTTTCTTGAATTCATTGCAAGCGTCGTACCGATTTTATCATGCAGGAGATCCACTTGATATGTTAGTTCATGAAACGCTCTTTGATAGTTGTTTTCTGCATTAATTAGTATCGCATTTTTCTCCTGATGTTCCTGGTACCCCCAGAAAGCGGTACCGGCTACACCCAGGACAAGAACCGTAATTAGAATGACACGCAGCATTTCGCTTCACCTCTTTAGTTACAGAATATATGTTTTCCTATTTTCTTGATTTGTGGACGCGACCATATCCATTTGCTAGTTGCCGTCGCAGGATTAAAGTAATAGAGGGCACTTGATGAAGGATCCCAACCATTTATTGCATCCAATACCGCTTCTTTTGCTCTTTCATTAGGGGTTAACCAGATTTGACCGTCGGCTACAGCTGTGAACGCACCTGGTTCAAAGATGACCCCTGCAACGGTATTAGGAAACGCTGAACTGTCTATTCGATTGAGAATAACTGCCGCTACAGCCACTTGACCCTCGTATGGTTCACCACGTGACTCTCCATATACTGCGTTGGCGATCAATTGAATGTCATTTTGAGAGTATCCATTTGGTGTATTCGCTGCCGTTGGTTTAGAGGGTGCAGGTTTTTGAGCTGGTTTATTTTGCTGAGTGGCTTTACCTCCCCCTCCACTCTTGCCTCCTCCACTGGGAGCTTTTTGTTTATTAAGATCCGTACCGCCATAGTGACTGAATTTGTTCCCTTTTTCAATTTGATTTTTCACAAATTGTTTATTATACTTTGACGCCTTCTGGAGCTTTGCTTTTGTTTTTGCTCCTGCAAGTCCATCGATTTTCAGTCCGAATTCGTATTGAAAGTTTCTAAGTGCCCAGTACGTTCCCCATCCAAATACCCCATCAATATCACCGTTATAATACCCGATATATTGAAGTCTGGATTGAAGCTCGATTACATCTTCACCCGTTGCGCCTTGTTGGATTACCTGGTTTGAAAAAGCATCTGCCTTCTCCCCTTCAGAAGAAATCATAAAGAGAGAACACATAAGCACCATGACGACTGAAGCAGAAATCATTTTGAAACGACTTTTCATAATGCTTTAACCTCCATATCTTCAATTAACATTAACTCTAGTTTTTGTAGAGACTCCCATTTTATACAAGTGGAATGATAAAAATATGAAAAGGACAACACACTTACAAATAATGGAACTACTTTGATAAGACAATGTAATGTCTCAGCAAAAGGGATGTAAACAAGGAAAGTTATACTGAAACGAAGGGAAAATCTATCATGTTAACGGGAGGGTCATCATGGAGGACTATTTAGCGAAATCTTTAGATGAATGGAAAAAGGATATATCAGAGGTTTTGGATCAGATTAATTCAGACTACGAGGATGTAAAAAAGGAATTGAAAGTTTATTCCTATAAATATGGCATCACAAAGCAGGTCATTCAATCCACTGTGAATGAAGAAATCATTGATAATATCCGTGAGATGTATCATAAACCATTTGAAGAAAAATATAACGAACTGAAAGAATACATACGCGACTTGGATGAAAAAAGAAAAGTATTTCAAATGTTTGTGAATAAAATTGATGAAGTGAAGCGGAAAGAAGCACCTAAAACTGATCTTGCCGCAACATATAAATAAAACGAAGCCCCTGCATTGAGCGGGGGCTTCGTTTTTCACTGCGATTCACAGAAAAAGACGCTCCCACCGGAAGCATCTTTAGATGACTTCTTTCTTCAATTCCCTTTTGTATTTCTTCTCTGTAAGCTGGTGGGCGCTTTTCACTTTCTTTAACCCTAACCACCATAAGAAAAGCATGAATGGAACCATGTAATAAATCCAGTTTTTTTCAGCGAGGAAAATATAATTGTAAGTCCCGTGTAAAAATAAGGGTACGCATATGGCGAGAAACAGCCACTTATGCCTTTCCTCACTGGAAGAAAACTTGGCTTTCCCTAGGTAGTACCCCATAATGACACCAAAAAGGGCATGACTTGAAACAGGAAGAATCGCTCTTCCAAATGCATGCTCGACGCCATTGGCAATCAAATACAAAATATTTTCAACTGTAGCAAAACCAAGTGAAACACTAGCTCCATAAACAATTCCATCATACGGTTCATTGAAATCCACGTGTTGGAAGATTGCAAACATCAAAATAAACCACTTAAAGAACTCTTCGAGGAATCCTGAGGAAATAAAAGCAGTAGTCCAATTAGAATCAATGATGCCCTCGACTTCTAGAACATATTGTAGAAACATTATCGGAAAAGTAATAAGGGCCCCGTACATAAACGTTTTAAACACTAACGTAATGGGTTCGGCCTCGTATTGATCCCGTAAATAAAAGTAACTTAACAATGCTAATCCTGGTGCTATACCCGCTGATAAAATCACCAGCATAAAAAGTCCTCTTTTCTTTCGGTTTTCTTAATCGTATCATGTTAATGTAGGATTGGAAATAGGAATTTAAATGGTTGGAGGAATGAACGATGAAGAAAGATATTTTAGTCATACATACAGGCGGTACCATCTCCATGATGGAGGATGAACAAACAGGAGCGGTTACTCCGGGCAAGGAAAACCCGCTTTCTGTACAAACGTCCATCGTTTCAAACCTGGCAAATCTAACGGTAGAAGAAGCATTTCACCTGCCTTCACCCCATGTTACGCCGGAACATATGCAGAAACTAAAAGAAATTATTGAAGCAAAATATAAGGAAAAGGCCTTCCATGGTGTCGTCATCACACATGGAACAGACACTCTGGAAGAAACAGCCTATTTCTTAGATTTAACCCTGTCCCTCCCCATCTCTATTGTCGTGACAGGAGCGATGAGGTCAAGCAATGAAATTGGAGCGGATGGATTGTACAATCTGATATCATCCGTCCGGGTCGCAGCGGATGACAAATCAAAGAACAAAGGGGTTTTAGTCGTTCTGAATGATGAAATTCATTCTGCAAAAAATGTGACCAAAACCCACACGAGTAATGTATCCACCTTTCAAAGTCCACAATATGGGCCGATTGGGATCGTGACCAAAAGAGGGGTCCTTTTCCACCATCAACCCACTTCAAATGAGTACTACGAGATTTGCGATATCTCAAAACGGGTGACGCTGATTAAAGCATACGCAGGGATGGATTCCGGCCTCCTGAGGGCAATAAAGGACCTCCAATACGACGGGGTGATCATAGAGGCTCTAGGGCAGGGGAATCTCCCACCTGAAACGGTGACAGGAATTGAAGAACTCCTTGAAGCAAACATTCCCGTCGTCTTGGTTTCTAGATGCTTCAACGGTATCGTACAGGATATTTACGGATATTCCGGTGGAGGAAAACAGTTGAAGGAAAAAGGAGTCATATTCTCAAACGGTCTGAATGGACAAAAGGCAAGAATCAAATTGATGGTAGCCCTTTCCCAGACTAGTGATATGAAAGAATTGGAAATGATCTTCAAAAACTGACTCATATCAAAACGAAAGAGGTCCATATAAATGGGCCTCTTTCTATTCTAACGATCTCCTTCTCTCACCGTGATTGAATCCGCAATCTGTCCACCGTGGTGACGCCCATTTTCTATAAATATTTCATTGGCGTTATTCCCGGCTGCAATCACTCCCGCAATATAAACTCCTTCCACATTTGTTTCCATCGTTTCTGGATTGTATGCAGGTCGCCCTGTCTCCTTGTCAATGTTAATTCCCATCTTAGTCAGGAAGCTGTGGTCAGGATGATAGCCGGTCATGGCGAATACAAAGTCATTGTCCACTTCTTTCTTCTCGCCATTCACGTTGTAAATAACAGAGTCTTCCGTTATCTCATCTACACATGCATTAAATTCCATAGTGACTTCGCCATTTCTTACAAGAGCATCAAAATTCGGAAGGATCCAAGGTTTTACACTCTTGGAATATTCACTTCCCCTATATAAAACAGTTACTCTTGCTCCCGCTTTATTTAATTCAAGTGCTGCATCGACTGCAGAGTTTTTCCCTCCGATGACGACAACATCTGTATCAAAAAACGGATGGGCCTCTTTAAAATAGTGGAAAACCTTCTCCAATTTTTCTCCAGGGATGTCCATATAATTGGGATGATCATAATAGCCAGTCGCGATGACAATTGTTTTGCTTCCGTACGTCCCTTTAGAAGTTGAGACGGTAAAACATCCGTCTTTCTTCTTAACTGAATGAACAGTTTCGAATCGGTTGATCCTCAAGTCTTTACGCTTAGCCACTTCACGATAATACACTAGCGCCTGATTCCTTCTGGGCTTATGTTCTTCGATAACGAATGGCACACCGCCAATCTCAAGTTTTTCACTAGATGAAAAGAACGTTTGATGAGTGGGGTAGTGGTAGATCGCGTTCACAATGTTTCCTTTTTCGATTATCAAAGGATTGATTCCTTTTTCTTTTAAACTAATGGCAGCGGACAACCCACATGGTCCTCCACCTACAATGATGCATTCTTCCATTTTCAAATTCAGACACTCCTTCAATTCCTCTATCTGAATGGTGAATTACGCCCGTACACTTCAGATTAATAAATATTCTTTACTCAATTATTATGTAATAAGATTGCATCCAGGTCAAAAGGTAGCACTCCGGTTCTATTATTTGTCATGTTGATCAAAATTATCTTTTTTCAACTAAAAAGGATGGGGTGCTGTGCACCCCATCCTAATCATTCAATTTATATCCAGCCTCTGAATCGGCAGGCTTCTGCCATTTTCCTTACCCCTACCATATAGGCGGCAAGTCTCATATCCACTCTTCTTGATTGTGACGTTTCATACACATTGTTAAAGGAGCTGACCAGAATCTTTTCCAGCTTTTCCTCCACTTCTTCTTCAGTCCAGTAATACCCTTGGTTGTTCTGTACCCATTCGAAGTAAGAAACCGTCACGCCACCTGACGAAGCTAACACATCGGGAACAAGAAGAATCCCCCGCTCCGTCAAGATTTTCGTCGCCTCCAATGTCGTCGGTCCATTAGCCGCTTCTACTACGATGCTTGCCCTTATATTATGGGCATTCTTTTCTGTTATCTGATTTTCAATGGCTGCTGGTACAAGAATGTCGCAATCAAGTTCCAGGAGTTCTTCATTGGTAATTGTATTATTAAACAACTTCGTTACCGTCCCGAAGCTGTCCCTTCTGTCTAATAAATAATCAATATCCAATCCATCCTCGTCATGCAGGCCACCATATGCATCCGAGATCCCGATCACCTTTGCCCCAGCATCGTGCATGAACTTGGCAAGGAAGCTCCCAGCGTTACCGAAACCTTGTACGACCACCCTTGCACCTTCCAGCTTAATTCCCTTTTTCTTTGCTGCTTCATGGATACAGATCGTCACTCCTTTGGCAGTGGCCGTTTCACGGCCATGGGATCCCCCTAGCACCAATGGTTTGCCTGTAATGAACCCTGGAGAATTATATTCATCGATACGGCTGTATTCATCCATCATCCATGCCATGATCTGAGAGTTTGTGAAAACATCCGGAGCCGGAATGTCTTTGGATGGTCCGACAATCTGGCTGATCGCACGTACGTATCCACGGCTCAATCGCTCAAGCTCTCTAAACGACATATCACGCGGATCACAGATGATCCCACCTTTTCCTCCACCATAAGGAAGATCGACAATTCCGCATTTCAAGCTCATCCAGATAGAAAGCGCTTTAACTTCTTTTTCCGATACATTCGGGTGAAAGCGAATCCCACCCTTAGTCGGTCCGACCGCATCATTATGCTGTGCTCGGTATCCTGTGAACACCTTTACTTTTCCATCGTCCATCCGGACTGGTATCTTAACCGTTAACATTCGTACAGGTTCTTTTAATAATTCATAAACTTCTTCTGAATATCCTAATTTATCAAGTGCAAGATGAATAACCGTTTGTGTCGATTTCAGTACATCATGTTGATCTGATGCTTGATGATTTTCTTTCCCCTTTTCGGCTACCATGTATGTAAACCTCCCAGTATCCTTCACTGTTTAACGGAACCTCGTCCGCTTTCATGACATAGTATACACGTTTGATTTCCTCTTGCAAAGAAGGAAAATTAAAAAACGAACAAATTTTTGAAAACGCTGTCATTTCAAAAAAGCGGAAGGGGCTCGCACTGGGGCGACAAGCATAAGACGAGTAACCCGGAAAGGCGTTTTTTGCCTTTTTGGGTTATTTGACTTATGACCTCGAGCCCCAAGCCCCTGGAGCTGGACATCCAGAAAAGCAGAGGCGGCTTGAGCAGGCCCGACAAGCATAAGATGAATGGGCCGGGAAGGCGTTCTTTGCCTTCTTGGACCATTTAGCTTATGACCTCGAGGGACTAGCCGCCGGAGCTGGACATCTAGAAAAACGGAAGGGGCTCGCACTGGGGCGATCAAACATATTCAGATCAAGTTCGCGAAGTAAAATGTCGTATATTGACGAACAGTCGATATCTTGAAAATAAGGTTGATATCTTGAAAATACGGTCGATAAATTAAGATAAGGGTTGATAAATTCAATTAACGGTCGATAAAATACCCTCCTGTATCCCATCTAATAAATCCGCACGACAATCACCCCATAAAAAACAAAAAAACACCTCCAGGATCTCCTGAAAGTGCTAAAAAGGCTACTTCTCAAAAAAAACAATACGAAACATATATTAAAAGGGGGTAAAAATTCATAAACTGTACCAATCACTCAAAAATAAAACAAGATCTTCTCAATGGAATCCCTTAGTAACACAGTACGTCCATATTCCATCAGGATGTATTTTGTCACCGTCGAATGCTGACCATACTCAGCGCAAATCGCTTCAAGGATGAAGCTATCTCCCTCAAGCAAATTCTCTATAAGAATATAGTAGTTATTTTCATAATAAAAAATACTGCATTGAATGAGGGCATTGTTGACTTTACCCATTTCATCGATCCGTTTAAGAAGGGCAATCAGATCATCGAAATCATCGAAATACACGAGTACATCGTAATCATTCATGGATTTCATCATTTCGGTACCTTCTTCCCAGTCAGAAAAATCATCATCTGATTCCAACGTGAGGATCATGCAAATTTCCTGGTCATCGAATGATTCGATTTCCACTGTGATTTCCATTTGTGTTTCGATACCGAACTTTCCCTGTACTTCATCTAACATGTCTTCGAACAGATCATGCCACATATAGGAATCTCTCCATTGGTCTTGTTCAAATAAGCCTTTTTGTTCCAACTCTTCTACACTAATGGAAAATTTTATTTTATTGTCCGAAATTCTTTCGAGCTTCATCTTCGTACCCCCTAGAGTGTGACGATTTATCATCATACTATGTAAGGGGCAGAAAACAGTGCATACTCCACTTATAATTTACTTTTGAGCCAATTCTCCCATTCGGACTTGGATTGTCCCACTATATGTTCGTCATATTCCTCTTTTAACTCATTTGATAAGTGATCTACTGCAAATCCTCCCATTCCAATCACTAGTTCACTTCGCTCGTTTTTTAATGAAGTAACGAGGGATAGGAGCTTGTCTACATTTTCAAGCAGGGTGCACGAGAAGAATAGGAACTTCGGATTCACTTCATCCAGGACAATATCTATATCGTTTTCTTTTATACTCGATCCAAGGTAGATGACCTCAAACCCTTTCCTTCTTACGTAGAGGGTAAAAATCAGCAATCCTAGTTCGTGCCATTCTCCTGGTCCACAGACGGCCACTACCTTGGGTAATATACCATTGTGTGGGAAGGAATGCATGATAATTCCGATTCTGGATCGGAGGATGGATGTAGCAAAGTGCTCATGCGCCGTTGTGATTTCACCATTTTCCCACAGATCCCCAATTCTGACGAGGAGGCTTCCAAGTATGTCTATGACCACTTTGTCTATCGTATAAACCGAAAACGATTGATTGATCAATTCATGGGCTTTCGTTTCATCAAAACTTAACAGGGCCTTTAACAAGTCATCGGAAATTGTTTGGGTGCGATCCTTTTGTTCAGAGGACGAGATCTCGTTCTCCTCAAGCTCCTGTTTGTCCAGTAACGCAACGGCCTGACTAATGGTAAACCCTTGATTGACCTTTTCTACAAGCCATTTTAATATATTTAAATGCTGCTCTGTGTATAGACGGTGACCCGATTCATTCCGTACTGGTGCAATGATCTGATATCTTCTTTCCCATGCCCTCAATGTACCTGGTTGAATCCCTAAAATGGTAGACACAGCTTTTATGTTGTATTTGCCTTCTAACTTCTTGTCATTGCTCATAAATAGTCCCCCAAGTATTTCTCTTCTCACTAAAATTATAATCGAGAAACCTCTTTGTGTAAAATTTGTATAGGTAATGAATAACCATTGTTCATTTTCGGAATCTATCGATTAACAACAAGTGGGTTTCAGCGGGGGCACCTAAACGCAATGGAACCGCGGTGGTTCCATAACCGTTACTTACTAACAGGGTCGTCTCTGGGAGAGTTTCAAGCCTCCCTTTTTTATACATTCCCCAACCAAACAAACGGATCTGTCCACCGTGTGTATGACCGCTTATCATGAAATCGATTCCATCTTCTTTACGAACTTGGTTCATCAGTCTTGGATCATGACTGACTAGAAGGTTGAATTCCTCAGGTGACACTTGTTCGAGTGCCATAGGATAATCTGTCCGTTGAGTACTCGCATCATCTACGCCGATTATATTCATCATTCCGTTAGACAGCGATACCTTAACTGATGAGTTAATGATTTCTATGATTCCTTTTTTCTTAAATAGTTGCTTTACATCGGTTGTATTTCCTTCATAATCATTATTTCCCCAGACGAAGTATACATTCCCTAATATCAGGAGTTTATCCAAATTTCGTTCAACCCTGGATAAAGGAACCCCTTTTTCCAGAAGGTCTCCTCCGATGATGACGAGATCCGTTTTCCCTTTCACTTCTTCAATGATGTCATCTGAAATTTCTCGTTTATGTATATCCGATATGAAAAACAGGGATATAGGCTGCATGTGTTCAGGAAAGTGGGGAAGTCTCACCTCTTCTATTTTCACCACGTTACGTCGGGCTTCATACAACATAAGAAAGAGGAGACTTATCCCCCCTGTTAATAAAATGATACTAAATTCAAGCATTGTGGCCTCCTTGACGGCGAAAATCTATTGAAATAATACCATAAAAAAAGGCTGAACAGGAAAAAATCATGGTTTGCCAGCCCCCATATACACTTAATGCATAAATCAGTCCGATATGAAAAGGAATGATCATCAATTCTTTATGTAATCTTCCATTCCAAAATTGTATGATGGAATAGATTTCGGCTTTTAATACATTCCCCTGAACTAAGAGGCCGATCATGAAGGCGATGGAAGCGGCGAAGAATTGGACAGGATTCAGAACCAGTTCGACGATGAACTCCGATTCAGTGGGACGTTCAGCTACCGGAAACCATGTAATGAATAGATACCCCAAAAGAAACGTGATAAGCAGTTTAGCAAAATAATTGATCAAAAAAAATCCCTCCCATAAATCTTATGAGAGGGATTGTGTTTCATACAGGGTTTTCTTCACTTATTCATCTTCTTGGATATCAAGGATGCGGAAGCCTGATTTCTCCAGCTTATTAAGAAACTTATCCATATTGTCCTTCTTTTCTACTTTAAGGACAATGCGGCGGAGTAGCTTGTCGGTTTCATCGAAGGTCACAAGGGATATCACCGATTCTGAATATTGCTGAATGATGTCACCGAGTCGGGCAATGCGCCCTTCAGTTTCTACAGAAGAGAAGGCGATGCGGACGCCTTTTTGATCCATCCCGAATGCACTTCTGAATTGATCCAGAACATCAAACCGGGTAATGAGTCCAAGGAATACATTGTTCTCACCGACTACAGGGAGGATCGGTGAATCTTTTAATTCAATCAATGCATTTTCGAATACATCCTTGTCGGTAATGTATTTGTCCGAATTGGTGATGATATCCCGTGCTTTTTTCTCCTTAAGGAAAGCTCCTTTTTCCATTCCGGACAGAAAAAAGCTTTGATAAATATTGTATCTGGTTGCCACACCTTTAAACTGGTCATCCGAAAGAACCGGAACCCCATCGATTTTATGGTGCTCGAGAACCGTCAGCGTTTTTTCAATTGAATCATTTTCATCTACCACATAGCATTTGTGTTTCGGTATCATGGCATTTTTAACAAACATTTGACCACCTCATCATTAATATCCTACACCTTACCTATTCAACATTTTCACCGTATTTTCCTTCATATATATATGAAATTAAATAAATTAACATGTTCACCCTCCCCCCCTCATATGTTGTTACGAAGGATTTTGTTTAAAGGAGGGATGATCATGCAGGAGTATTATAAAGCATATTATCCGTATGTAAGTCCGTTCGATCCGTGTAAGCCGATTACACGAAAGGTATATTCGACACCTCCCAACCTTTACCTTGGGTTCCAGCCACCGAATTTAGAGCAGTATTCACCTAAGGAAGCGCTGCAAAAAGGGACTCTTTGGAAAGTATTTTACGATCCGTATTATAGTCCCTACGAAAAAACGAAGGGAGAGTAACCCAATATGAAACAGCTTCCTCCCCATTATTATGAGGTGCTAGAAGAATTGCAGGCCGTCGATTTTGTCATTGTCGACCTTACGCTTTACCTGGATACTCACCCTGATGATTTCGAGGCAATCTCTCAATACAATATGTACATTAAGACTCGGAAACAAATAAAAAAGAAATTCGAAAAGGAATTCGGCCCCTTGACCCATTATGGATACAGCTACTCCAATTATCCTTGGGATTGGAAGGATGCCCCTTGGCCATGGCAAGTCTAATGTATGAAAAGGAGGTTCAGAACGATGTGGGTTTACGAAAAGAAACTTCAGTACCCTGTAAGAGTAAGTACATGCAATCCTAAATTGGCAAAATTCCTGATCGAACAATATGGTGGAGCAGATGGAGAGCTTGCCGCTGCCCTCAGGTATCTCAACCAACGTTATTCAATCCCTGATAAAGTGATTGGATTGTTAACGGATATTGGAACCGAGGAGTTCGCCCATTTAGAAATGATTGCGACAATGGTTTATAAATTGATTAAAGATGCCACTCCACAGCAGATGAAAGACGCAGGTCTTGACCCCCATTATGTCAATCATGATGGAGCGATCTTTTATCAAAATGCGGCTGGTGTTCCGTTTACCACCTCTTATATAGCGGCTAAAGGCGACCCGATAGCTGATTTATATGAAGACATCGCTGCTGAAGAGAAAGCAAGGGCTACGTATCAATGGATCATTAATATGAGTGATGATCCAGATCTGAATGACGGCTTACGCTTTTTAAGGGAACGTGAGATCATTCACTCCCAGCGCTTCAGGGAAGCTGTGGAGATACTTAAGGAGGAAAGGGATAAAAAGATCTATTTTTGATGATGGTTCATGTGTATTATGGCTCATGGCATGCTTGACCTTCCTATACTCAGGTATAATGTGGTGGGCCAATTCTTTCTAAATACTCCTCTAAATAATCAATAATTTATCGTTTACTTGCTTCCATGAAACAGATTGATATCCCATTCTTTTTTCAATTTATCATATACATGGTGCCTTTTTTTCCATGCTTCTTCTTTCCATAAATCTTTGCTGCGATCGATGACTTCACATCTCAAGTCATGAAATTCTTTTTCCTTTTTTTCTTTTTTTTCAAATAGTATTTTGGTTGCGCCAAAAAGGACAACCAGTATGAGTGTCATGATCAAATGTACCGAATTCGAAACAAAGACGGAAAACATGGCAGCAAATGAATACGAATAGGGCCCCAATACGAATTTCGTCATGTAATACAGAAAAAAGAATGATGCAAATAAGGATCCCCATAATGTGTAAAGGTGCACGACCTTTGCTTTATCAAATTTTCGTTTTTTTTCAATCAGGTTATGTAACATCTGTTCCGTCGCTTGATCCGTCCACTCCCCAAATTCTTTGCCTGAACGATCCATCTCCATTCCCCCCTTTCCTCTTTATAACATATGAGCTTGTCCTTAGAGATAGAATCAACTCATACAAAAAGGTTCCTCTTAATGAGGAACCTTTTCCACCTTCTATTAACCAAAGAGCTGCCTCTCATTACGATAGTCGCATACTTCCCTGAATTCTTTGATGAGACCATCAAAAATAGCATCCCAGGATTGCTTATCAGCCATTTGCAACGCTTTTCGTTTCATGTATTGAAGACGGTTTTCATTCAACATTTCGGTAATATGCTGGATGAATGATTGATATTGGTGGGCTTCCGCTATTCTCCCAGTTTGGTTATGCTCCACAATGTTTGTCACTCCCCCCTTATCTGCCACTACCGCAGGCAAGCCGGATGCAAATGCCTCCAACACGACATTACCGAAAGTCTCTGATGCTGAAGGGAAGACAAACAGATCCGAGGATGCATAAATTTCTGCTAGTTCATTGCCGGTAGCGTAGCCTGTGAAGATGACATCTTCCCCTTTTGTCTTTTCCATAAGTTCTTTTTTCATAGGTCCATCTCCCACGACAAGCCATTGAACCTGATCTTTCACCTCTTTTGGGAGATGTTTTATCGTTTTTTCCAATGTGTCCAAATCCTTTTCAGGAGCTAATCTCCCGACATATAGGAGGATGTATTTCTTTTCAATTCTATATTTCTTTCTAATGGAGTCACTTCGTTTCTCAGGTGAATAGGAAGCACAATCAACTCCCCTTCCCCAGATTGATAAATCGGTAAAGCCTTGTTTTTCAAGATGGAGCTTCGTTTCTTCTGAAGGTACAAATATTCGATCAGCTTGTGAATAGAACCACTTCATATATTTCCAAAGTAAAGGTGAAGCCCACATCATCTTGTAATAATTCAAGTACATGTCAAAGTGGGTATGATAGGAGGCGACAAGGGGAATTTCCATTTTCTTTGCTCCTCGTATTCCATAGAAACCCATGGTGAGCGGTGTTGTTACATGAATCAGAGTCGGGGAAAAATCTTTAAGTTGTTTTACAATGGTCTTCGGATTCGCAATTGCCGTCCTGCATTCCGGATAAAGAAAAAAGGGAAAGCTCGTGAACGAGTGTACATTTGGATACGGTGATTTCTGATCGTGAAGATCCGGTACGAATACTTTGTATTCAATCCTTCTTTTCTCATAGTGATCGGTCAGTCTTTTTAAAGTCCTTGCCACACCATTTACTTGAGGATAATACGTGTCAGAAAAAAGCGCGACTCTCATATACATTTCCCCCTCTTCATTTACATTCTTTTTCATTCTTCATTTAGAAAAACAGTAGCACCACCATCGTCGTTACAAATGCCAGAAATGCCCCAGCCAATACATCTGAAGGGTAATGCACTCCAAGGACGACTCTTGAATACCCAACAAGGGAGCTTAACGGAAACAGTACTAGAATCGTGACCGGGTAGTGAATCATGAATGGAATGGTGAGGGAGAATATGGCCGTTGTATGTCCGGACGGAAAGGAATGGTCTTTGAATTGGTAGCCATGAATGATTGCGTTGGGTAATGTCATATAGGGGCGTATCCTTTTTACGACTCTTTTCACCAACGTCATCAGGATGTGGCTTAGGACAAGAGAAATCATTGCCACGATGACCGTATTCTTGACCCCGGTATAGTGCTGCACGAACATTAACAAGATAAGGATGGAACCAATGGTAAGCCTCGCTCCTCCCAAATGAGTCACATATCCAAAGAATGATCGATACAGTTCTTTACTCCCATTGATTCTGTAAAACAATCTGTCATCTGCCTGCTGAAAGCGCATCATAAGCCTATCCACTTATTCAACTCCCCTTCCTTGTGCTGGAATGTTCACCTTCATTATATTTCCGGTTTGTAATGGCTCTGATAAATCAATGTAAATTTTATTGAAATTTGCTGCAAAGAAATGTAAATAATCAAATAAGCACCCGTCCCCCTAGAATAACGGGGGACGGGTGCTTTTATTGATCTAAAGGAATTTCTAATACTTGTCCTGTTTGAATGTCATTATCCTGTATCTTATTCCATTCTTTGATGCGCTCAACACCTGAAGGGGACTTATAGTAATTCATGGCTATACGGTATAGTGTTTCCTGCGCCTTAACCGTATGATAGACAACCTTGACTTTTGTTTCTTCCTTTACTTCTTCTTTAGGCTCTTCCTTTATCTCTTCCTTGGGCTTTTCCTCTTTGGTTGTGTTGGCTGGAGCAGAGGATGGCTGATTCTTACCAGATGAATCGGACTGCTCCTCTGATGGTTCATCCTTCTGAGCTGTTTCAGGTACCTCGACTTCATCCTCTTCAGAGACCTTAGTTTCTTCCTTTCCTTCATTCTCCGCCTCAGGTTGGTCATATCGAACTTCCACTACATCATCGGCATCTTCTGACAAGACCACAAGGGGACCATTCCTGTTATCTAAATATGAGTAAATACTAAAAACGGTCAATGGCAATAAAATAAATAATAAGAGCAACATACTGATTAAGGGATATTTCAATTTCCATTTGTTCTTTTTTTGTTTTTCTCTATGAAGCTCACTCCTTGGAGGGAGCGGCTCTCTTTTTTTGGCAGGGCGTTCTTCAGGGACTCGTTCGATTTTTTTCTTCAGTTTCGCTGCCTGATCTCGATATGGGTCTTTACTCATGTGACATCCCTTCTTTACTACTTTGTCTACCCATTTTACGCATATGTAATCCAAGCAGAAAATCGATGACAAAGTGCATGATGATTGTAACCAATAAATTATCTGTGAATTCATAAATGAAACCGATCCAAAAGCTGAGCAGTACAATATTAATGATAAGAAACCAGTGAGCCCAATACCTGAAATGAACGAGTGCGAAAATAACACTGGAAATGATCAGTCCGAAATGAAACTGAATCACTCCTCTGAATAATATTTCTTCGCTCACACTGATAAAGAAAGCTAGAAGCGCTATCTCCCACATGCTTCTATTCGTAAAAATCCTGGCATTCACCCCGCCATCATCGTAAAACTTAGCCGGTAACACCCTCATTAACAAAATATCGACCATGACAATCAAAAGACCACTCATCATGCCGATTGTCATGGTGGATGGGGTAAGGTGAAATTGCTGTCGGAATTCCGACCATGTATCAAATAAAAATATACCTAATCCGCAGGCAATCGTTAATAGTAAAAATTGAGTAAAATACAAATGAAATGTTAATTGCTTCTTTGAAAGCTGTTGAATGATTTCCCCTTGTTTCTGCATCGTTACCACTTATCCTAATAATAATTTTTCTAACCTTTTCTCCCAATCTGTCCCCACTGGGTCCTGTGAGCTCTGCATGAAAAACTCACTCTTGAAATCACTGGGTGAATCGCCGCATATATCACAGCAGAATGGGTTCTCGACACCTGACGACTCATCAAAATATCGGAGAAGAGTCTGCCTTCTGCATATATCATCCTGTAGCCAATGAATCATGGTGCTAAGCTTTTCCTTCTTGTATTGTAATCGATTGTTACGGATTTGTTTCACTTTTTCTAGTAATCTATCTCGGTCATCTATCCGACCACCGGTCAACTCTTCCGTATAATATGTCAGAAATCGATGCTGCACTTCGGTCAACTGCAACTGTTCGATGAGGTCCTTTGATTGTCCCTTTCTGTTCTCTTCTATGAATCCAAGAATTTGTCGATCTTCTGGTAACTCACTTTGAATGAGCTGTAAAGGCAAAGATAGATCCTGCTCAGAGTATAACACGACTGAAACACTACTCTTTCCATCACGTCCAGCCCTCCCAATTTCCTGTAAGAACGATTCTATACTTGAAGGAAAGTGAAAGTGAATAACGAAACGGATATCCTCTTTATTCACACCCATTCCAAACGCAGAGGTTGCACAGATCATTCTCAACTTCCCCGAAAGGAATTGCTGCTGAATGAGAATCCGATCCTCCTGCTCCATGCCTCCGTGATAATGGGCAACTCCTGACACACCTTTCTCTGAAAGCCAGTGGGCAACCTCCTCTGCCATTCGTTTGCTTGAGAAGTAGACAATTCCAGGTCCACCCCACGTTTTCACATAATCCAATAACGTACTCAGCTTATCATTATGACCAGATACCTTTTCAACAAATAATCCGATGTTTTCCCGATCGACGGAATAAACCATTTCAGCAGCAAGATCCATTTGAAGAACTTGTTTAATATCTCTCCTCACATCTTCGGTGGCCGTTGCTGTTAAGGCCAAAGTGGTTGGATTTCCAAGCTTCTCCTTCAACTCTCCCAGCTTAAGATAATCCGGTCTGAAATCTGGTCCCCATTGAGATATACAATGGGCTTCATCGATTACGTATAGTGATAGATCCAATGCTTGAAGGGAGGAAATCACGACTGGATTCATGACCATTTCAGGAGAAATGAATATAAATTTATAAAGTTGTAATTGTTCCAATGCGGCTTTTCTTTCCACAAAGGGTAAAAATGAATTGAGGGCTATGACCCGCTTCTCTCCCATCACTTTCATCTGCTCCACTTGATCCTGCATTAAAGAGAGTAAAGGTGAAATAATCAACACATGCCCATTCATCAAGTATCCTGGCAATTGATAGCACAATGACTTCCCGGTTCCAGTAGGGAGCATGGCTACCGTGTCCTTTTGATTTAAAACAGTACGGATGATATCTTCCTGTCCATTCCTGAAAGATGAATAACCGAATCTGTCTTTAAGCTCTTGTTGTAGATTCACGTGTTTCACCTGCCTTCGCAATTGCCGCCCGGATTTGAAAATAGGTCAATTGAGGGAGCTTTTCTTTAATGGTCTTAAGTCTTTTCGTCTTTTCTTCTTGCATCACTTGAAGAACTTTCACATACTCTTCCCGGGTAATGAACGGTTCTATTGGAAAATCTTCTTGTGTGAGTATCAATTCGATGACATGATCTTCAATGGTATTCTGCTTCAATTTACGAATCCGTGAAATCTCTTCAAGGGAATGGCCTCTCTTGTACAAGTCGTAGGTCTTACTTGTCGAAATGGTAAGGTTGTTTCGATGATCATTTCTCAAACTGATGGAATATAATAAAGGGTATACTGAAGGGTCCCTTTCTATTTCCGTTAACATCGCGTGCAGGAGGTTCAGAAACCTGAAGCGGAATTCTTCTTTATTCATTCCCAACATCTCTGCCACCTGCAATTCTGTCCACCCATAGTCCTTATATCCTGTTAAGCGATTGACAAGTAAGGATGGATCTCCCTTCTGGATATTCAGAATATGGGTAAGCTCTTTATAAAGAATTGAGGAGAGATTTTCCCTATCAGGGTGGGTCCTTATACAATTCTTTACCCAATCTTGTACTTCCCTGTTCCTTTGAACCGGAAAATACAGGCTCTCCTGCCGTTGCCCATTGGAAAGCACCTGTACAAGAAGGCTCAACCTCATCCAGAACAGACGGGTTTGATCGCCATATATCAGCCCGTTCATATCCGACGGAAACCGGTCACCACGAAAATATTCTAACACGGCTGCTGATCCCAATTCTGTTACGAGGGCAACATCATTTTCCCCATGGGTGATGTACTCTGATTTCTCCAGTTCCCTTACCTTCTGGTTGAAATATGTACGTTTCAACTTGGGTAGAGAAAGGAAAAATGGCTGTAAGTGAAAGATATGTGCATCCTGGATTGACTGGGAAGATTTCTTCCCATTTAAGATATGGAACACAGAGTAAATGGATCGCTCTCCTTTAATTTGCCAAAAACAATAAAGAATCACATAATTAAAATAGGTCAATTCTCTACTCCTTATTATGTAGGTTATTGTCAAATATTGTACCACGAATTTAACTTTTAACCATGTTTTGTTTTACTTATATAGGATAAAAATAAAAAGAGAGCACCTAACTATTGAAAAGTCATTCAATCCTCTATAAAATAAACATTAAGTGATTTTTCACCATTGGACATTGTGTATAATGATGAATTATATAGAATTATTTATCCGGGAGGTTTTTTCTTTGCCAAAATATACGATCGTTGACAAGGACACATGCATCGCATGTGGAGCATGTGGGGCTGCAGCTCCAGACATTTATGATTATGATGATGAAGGTATTGCATTCGTAACATTAGATGATAACCAGGGAACCGTTGAAGTGCCTGACGTATTGGAAGATGATATGGTCGATGCATTCGAAGGTTGCCCGACAGATTCCATTAAAATATCTGAAGAACCTTTCGACGGAGACGCACTGAAATTTGAATAGCATGTTTGAAGGCTAAAGAGAACGTTTCTCTTTAGCCTTTTTTCATACTCTTTATAAGGCAAATAAAAACCCACCTTAAATTTCCTTAAGGTGGGTCATTTTATATGATCACTATGCCGCTTTGTTAAAGGCTAT
Organism: Rossellomorea sp. NPDC077527; assembly: GCF_044542955.1. Lineage (NCBI taxonomy): Bacteria > Bacillati > Bacillota > Bacilli > Caryophanales > Bacillaceae > Rossellomorea > Rossellomorea sp. NPDC077527. The sequence continues at coordinate 39,870 of NZ_JBITVL010000002.1, forward strand.
TTGTCTTGATAACCAGCCTTGTAGGCGGACAAACAGTAAGACGAAGACCGATGTTACCAGAATCCCCTTCAGAATGTTGAATGGAACAATACCTGTAATGATGATTTCGGCAGGAAGCTCGAAATTCATAAAGTATTTATAAGCAGGAAGGAACACAATGTAATTCAGGATCCCCATGCTGACACTCATCACAACTGTTCCTGTGATTAAACCGATCAACAGACCTTTTTTGGATTGAAAACGTGAATAGATATAATAAGTAGGAAGAATCAATAGGATTCCCGCCATAAAATTGGCTGCATGGCCAATCGGTACACCAGTATCGCTTCCTGTCAAAACGTAGTCTATCACGTTTTTGAATAATTCTACTAATATTCCCGCAAGTGGACCCAGTGTGAGCGTCGCGATTAAAGCAGGAACATCACTGAAATCAACCATTAAGAACTTTGGAAATGGTGGTATTGGGAAGTTGAACAACATTAACACATAAGAAATGGCACTTAACATACCTACTGTGACAAACATGCGCGTATTCATTTTTTTCATAACTCTCTCTCCTTTAGGAGATTCATCTCATTTCGAAGACGGCCCAAGCCAAAGGTAGCATTAAAAAACCCCTAGATATCAATATCTAGGAGAATGAAAGGCATACCTTAATAGACGTTTAGCTTCCCATTTTCTAAACGTTCTGGCATAAACCTTCATCTTCTCCCATCCAGACTATACTGTCGGCTTTGGAATCTCACCAAATCCTGCCCCAAAAGGCTCGCGGGCTTAGAAACAAATTGTTTCATCACCGCCGGTAGGGAATTTCACCCTGCCCCGAAGACGAATCTTTATTTTTTTATTCCATTTCATTATACATAATGTTTGGGATAATGTGAAGAAAAACAGTTCGAATTCGAACTATATGTCATACATCGCCTTTTTGCCGGGGATTCGATTGGATCATTGCACTATTAATACCTGCTCAGGGAAAATAGCTGATTGCATGTCCAGACCATTTCTGTCGGCTAATTCCTCTACATCTATGCCATGTGCCATAGAGATGGAATATAATGTGTCTCCCTTTTTTACTTCATACTGGTCACTTGGTAAAGAGGCAGGTATTCTTAATAGCTGATTGATTACCAGTTCAGTACTCTTTAATGCATTTTCCTTCAAAATATCTTCAACTGATACCTCGTACGTTTGAGATATCCCCCAGAGAGTTTCTCCTTTATGAACGATATGCATCACTTCATGTTTTGTGTCCCGGGACATATTTCCTTCAGGTGTGCCAGCTACCCCAACCGTCTGATAAGGGTCCTTCTCTTTCGCAAATACGAGCTGACCGACTTCACCGTTTCCAAATACACGATAGGGATCAATGGCATTTTCTTTATCGAACGTCCACTCTCCCCTATGTATTTCAAAATGAAGATGAGCCCCTGTCGACCTTCCCGTATTTCCTAAGAGTCCAAGCTGTTCACCTTGTTCTACTTCCTGATTTTCGTGTACCTTCCTGCTTTTAAGATGGGCATATACTGTTTCATATCCGTTTTCGTGTCTGACGAATACAACGTGACCATAGCTTTCAGAAAGATACGATCTGATCACTATCCCTTTCGCAACAGAATAAACGGGAGACCCCAGCTCCCCTCCGATGTCCATTCCCTTATGAGAACCCGACCTTGTTCCATATGAGTCTGTGATCATCCCTTCTACGGGAAATGTCCAGGATACGGTTTCCTCAGACACCTTATCCTCCTCAGCTTCAGACACATGTCCCGATAAGAGCATCACGCTCACACATAGCACCCAAACGATGAAAAGCCTTTTTGCACAATGGGAAATCATCCTTGTCCTCCTCAATTCTTATGACAGACGTACCTCGACTTCTATGTATTAGACCATTCTAACCTTTTTACGCATATTACATGCACCCCACGGAAAAACCATTCTGAAATCATTTTCCATTGGGTAGTTTGGCTATGTAGCGTGTAAATATTCTAAATATCAAAGAAAAAAAAGAAAAGACCGGTAACGGATCCGTGTCCGCTACTGGTCTTTTGCTCTCTATTCAATTGACTAAGCTTTTTTTATTTGGACTGATTGGTGTCTTGATAGGTTCATTGAAGTCGAAACCGTTCCAGCTTTCCTGTTTGATATTGTCAAACCTGGCTTGTTTAAACCCAGAACTTCTGCTTGTCAGGAGTATTCCTTCAATCAACTCCAAGGCGGTTTGTTCATCAAATGTGTCCAAATCCAATTCGTTTAAGAAGCTGATCGTCACCCATTGATCTCCTTCTGTCACACTGAAGTTAATATCTTTGGGGATCACACTCTGAAAGAGGCCAGTCTCTGCATTTTTCATTGCTTCCAAGGATTCTTTGATGCCCCCTCTGTTTATATTATCGGGCACCAGGAAGCGGTCCCTTCCATTTGGAGAATACAGATAGTATGCCGTATGACCTTCTTCGTTCAGATCGACCTTTGAGAATTCTCCAGTGGAACTGAACTGAGGGACAGTACCATCAGGGTTTTTCAATACAACCTCTTCTATTCCTTTATGTTGGAATGAATATTGTAAGGAATGATAAAAAGCGTATTCTACTGCACTGCTGCCGCTGTACGAATGATCCGCATCAAGTGTGAAGACCACTTTGTTCCTGTCCAACGAAAATTCCCCATCTAATGGAAGGTAGTCCTCCAGTCCCCAATCGGTTTCCGGCAGCTTCTCCGCAAGTTGCTCATGTCGTGATAACCAGTCTTCGTCTGTCTGTTCATCTACGATCGAAACGGGTATCGGTACTGCATCCAGAGAGACAAGTCCAAAGGAATAAAACTCCTTCCCATTCAAGTCCTCTTCATATAGAGAGAGCCTTTCTTTAGGTTCTTCGAGGTCCTCGGCTACAGTCAAACTTTCCTGTTCCTCTAAACCGTTTTCTGCCACGGCTGCTTTTTCTTCTTTATCGGAAACTTCAGGTTCTTTCATTTTTGTTGAGATCTCGATTTTTTCCTCTGTGCTTCCTGAAGTATCAGCCATACCAGATTCGGACTTTTCCATACTTTGCTCGCTAAATTGATTTAAAACGGCAGGAGCAAGCAGAAATAGGATAAAGATGGCAGCAAGTGTTGCAACTGCAGGAGTAAATCGTTTAAATGATAGTTGATTTTTCTTTTTTTGCCTTTCCATTCGTGCGTGGATAGATTGAGAGCTTCGATCATCCTTGATGTGAGGGAGCTTTCTGACAAGATCCTCAATATCACGATCTTTCCATTCTGACTGGTTCAATGTCTCTTTCCTCCTTTGGGAGCCGTTGATTCATTTCAATTCGTAACCATTTGATCGCCCTATGCTGGGTCGTCTTAACTTTACTTTCTGACCATCCAAGCACTTCTGAGGTTTCGATGATTGAAAGTTCCTGTAAATACCGCATGATGATCACCATTCGAAAATCTGTTGAGCAATGCTTTAAGCATTCATATAAAACTTGGATCTCCTCATTAGCGACGGCGATTTCTTCGGGAAGAGCCCCATCATCTGTTACTTCATTTCGACTCCAATCGAATTTATCCAGAATACGATTTCTCCAGTTTTTCTGTTTTCTGAAATGATCAATGGCTACATTTTTCGCAATGGAAAAAAGCCAGGTTTTCTCGGAGCTTTTCCCTTCAAAATTTTCATGAGATTTAAGCACCCGAATATAAACTTCCTGAACTAAATCTTCAGCCTGCTGCTTGTTCTGTACCATATATATAAGGAATTGGAATACATCCTGATGATAGGAAGAATATAACTTCTCAAAAACGGAGTCCATTCTATTACCTCCCCGTCAAATTATTAGTCGTATTATCTGTAAAAAAGTTACACACTATCAATATAGTATTTTTTGGGTGAAAAGGAAAGACCTATATTGAACAGGCTTCCCCATGAAAAAGGCCAACAGAGTAAAATCACCCTGTTGGCCAGATTATTCTTTTTTTCAACATCCTTTTACAATCCGATAAAAAATAAAGAATGTTTCCCATGTAACAAGAAAAATCGCCATATTTCTATGGATTCCATCGATTTTTGGCTAAATAGGAAGAAAGAAAGTGAAGGCTGTCCCTTGATCGACTTTGCTTTGCACTTGTATATGCCCTTTATGGGATTCAATGATATTCTTTGCAATCGCAAGACCGAGACCTGTTCCGGACTTTCCTCTTGTTCTGGCTTTGTCAGCTTTATAGAAACGTTCGAACACGAAAGGAAGATCTTCCTCAGGAATCCCAGAACCCGTGTCTCTTACATGAAACAGGTAACCGCCTTTCTTCTCTGTCAGGGAAACCGTCACTTCCCCTCCTGTCGGTGTATGTCTCAATGCATTATCAATGAGATTGGTTAATACTTGTTCAATCCGATCCGGGTCCATATAGATTTCCTTCTTGATTTCTACGTCACTTTCAAAGTATATGGAAACTTTTTTTTCCTTAGCCAAACCGATAAACTTGTTTGTCACTCTTTCCGTGAAAGGCATGACCGCTATCACGTCTTTATTCAACGTGATATGTCCAGCCTCCATCCGGGCAAGATCGAGAAGATCGTTCACCAGCCTCCCCATTCGAAGAGATTCATCATAGATGATACGGGCAATTTCTTTCTTTTCTTCTTCCGAACCTGCTATATCATCCACGATTGCTTCACTATATCCTTGAAGCATGGAAATAGGTGTACGCAGTTCATGCGAGACGTTTGCGATAAAGTCCTTCCGAAGTTTATCCAATCGTCGTTCTTCTGTCATATCTCGAACCACCGCAACGGCTCCCCTGATGGTGTTGTTGTTATAGAGTGGGCTGACGATCACCACATAGGAACGTCCCTGCAGACTCAGTTCACCTGTTTGTTCCATCTCGGTTACAACTACGCTTTGCAATAATTCTCTTACAGTCGTCGGGATCGCCTCTTCACTTTGCTCATAATACCAATGCTGCAAGAAACGATCTGCAGGAGGATTGGTGATCAGAATGGTGCCGTCCCGATTAAAGGTGATGACCCCATCTGCCATACTGCTTAGAATGGATGAGAGCTGTTCTTTCTCCTGACTGAGTGCGTTGATGTGAAACTTTAATTGTCTTCCCATCTGATTGAAGCCAGTGGCGAGTTCTCCGATTTCATCCTTCGTCAGGATCGGCACCTTGGTATCGAACTTTCCTTTAGCCACTTCAAATGCGGCCTCTCTCATTTTCCTGAGTGGTGCAGTGATACGGGTGGACAGGAAGAATGCAAAGATGGTCGTCAGAATGATAGCGATGCCTGCTGCAAGCAGGATCAGCTTGGTGGTCTGTCTAGTTGTATCCTTTATTACCCCAAGTGACTGATAGAGGTAAACGGCTCCATCTTTTCCGTTAATATGAAGGGGCGTGCCGACAATGATGACATTCTCATATCGATTGGACGACTCCTTCGACAGTTCAACCTCTTTTTTGCTCGTGATGCCTTTCATTTTGACCGATTGAAGCTGCTTATCCTTAGAAATATAATCGTGAACTTTCTTCTGAAAGGCGGTCGAGTCCTGTGAATACAGGGATTCATTTTGATCCAATGATATGATGATATTCACCGGTTCATCAATGATTTCCTTCCCTAATTCCATCCCAAGGGTTAGATCATTATGATTCTCGATGACTCTTGCCACTTTCTCTGCCGTATGGGTCAATTCTTTCTCCACTACATCCACATGGTAATTCTGAAAGAATTCAAGTAATAGAATGGTCAGAATAAATAATACAAATGAAACCAGCAGCAGGATGGTTAGCCACAGTTTCCCAACTACACTACGCCAAAGCCTCATTCATTTGTTACCTCGAATTTATAGCCAACTCCCCAAACGGTCACGATCATTTTGGCTGCCATTTCAGAAACTTTATTCAGCTTTTCCCTTAAACGTTTCACATGGGTATCGACCGTTCTCAGATCACCGAAAAATTCATAATGCCAAACTTCCTTGAGAAGATGCTCACGGTCAAATACTTTATCCGGTGCTTTTGCAAGAAAATATAAAAGTTCATATTCTTTAGGGGTCAAATTGACATCGATTCCATCCGCTGTCACACGGTGTGCGTCATTGTCAATTGTTAGATGCGGATACACGATAAGATCCTTAGCTTTTGTATCACTTTGGATGAAACTGGATTTCGTAGACCGTCTTAATAAAGCTTTCACCCTCAGGACGACTTCGCGGGGGGAAAATGGCTTCACAATATAGTCATCGGTCCCGACTTCGAACCCTTGTACCCTATTCACTTCTTCACCCTTCGCAGTAAGCATGATGACGGGGGTCGCCTTACTTTCACGAAGGTGCTGACACACTTCGATTCCGTCCATACCTGGCATCATAATATCCAAAAGGATACAGTCATAATTTTGTGCCAGAGCCATTTCTAACGCTATTTCTCCATTTTCAGCTTCATCAATGACATAATTTTCTCTTTCCAGATACATTTTTAACAGTCTGCGGATCCGATCTTCATCATCTACGACTAAAATCCGGATATTTTCCTCCATGGGTTCATCCCCCTTTGTATATTTAACCATATTATCCTATATTTTATATGAAAAAAGAAGCTGACTCAAAGAGAATGTAATTCTCGTGATCATCAGCTCCTTCCCATTCATTACGATCCTTTAAGCATATGAGTGTAATCCCGCAATGATAAGGTTAACGGCCACAAGATTGAATAGGATGATCGCAACCCCCACCACGGCTAACCATGCTGATTTTTCACCATGCCATCCTTTTGACAGGCGAAGGTGAAGAAAAGCTGCATAGAATAGAAATGTAATCAATGCCCATACCTCTTTGGGGTCCCATCCCCAGAAGCGGGTCCAGGCAATTTGTGCCCATATCATGGCAAAGATGAGTCCGCCAAGTGTAAAGACTGGAAAACCGATCAAGACGGAGCGGTATCCGATTTCGTCCATCAGATCAAGATTCACATTCTTGACAAGGGGCTGCATCTTAGCTGCTATACGTTTTCTGAAGATCAAACGTAGAATTAGATAAATTACAGTACCGATCGTAAATGACCAAATGACTGTGTTTAATTTTTTGGCATTTATAAGGGCAGGCATTTCGACAACCGGCTCCATCACACCGTCTGTTAATAATTGACCTTCATTCGGTCCTACAAGTGCAGGGAGTGTGTATTCCGCAACAGCTTCTTCACCCTGTTGATTCACATATTGGAAATCCGCTTCGTAATTCCCCAGAGTAAAGGCTGTTGATGCGACAACAAACCCTAAAACGACCACCAGTGAATACATCACGGTTTCGAGCCAGAAAGATTGCTTGCTCCCCTTTGTATGCTGAACGGATTTTAATAAGTAGATAAGTCCCGCCACAAAGCTGATGGAAAGAATCGCTTCTCCTGCTGATACAGTTGTGACATGGATCTTCAACCAATCACTTTGAAGGGCTGGGATGAGCGGGCTGATATCTTTAGGAAACATGCTCGCGTAGGCAATGACCAACAAGGCGAATGGCAGAGCAATGACACCAAGTATCGTTGTCTTGTACATAAAGTAAAGAATGATGAATGCCCCAACAAGCATCATTCCGAAAAACGTCGTAAATTCAAATAAATTACTTACAGGTGCATGACCGGATGCTCCCCATCTAAGAAAGAAGTATCCCAACTGTGAGGCAAATCCGATCAGGGTTAAGACAATCCCAATCCATCCCCATTTCTTCTGGTTTGTTTCCGTTGTATTCTTTTGACGGATACTCCCGCCAAAAAATAGTGTAGCAATTAAATACATGATAAAGGATACATAGAGTAAATTACTGCTCCATTCAGCCATTGTTGTCGTTGACATCCTCATTCCTCCTCACTTCGTCTTTTTGTTGTTGGTCGTCGGGCTCGTTGATTCCGGTACCCTCCAGCACATAGCTGATTTCATTTTTCAAGCCGTGCCAGTTTTTATTCGTATGACCGGCCACGATGACTCCATCCTCACTCCGTCTAATCCAGATTCTTCTGTGATGCCAATAGGCACCTTGTATGACACCGATCATGAAGATCGCGCCTCCGAGAGCCAATATCCAGAGAGTCAGATCTTTATGCACGGTCAGGGCGGATACATCTCTCGTCCCAACACCTGCAAATGACAGTTTATAGTCATTTTCCCCAAGTGGCTCGAGGTTTTTTCGAATCCCTACAAAACTGATTTCACCTTCAGGCTTTTCAGGTGAAAATAACTTAAACAGGAAAGCCGGATTATTTGGTAGTGGGGATTTTGTTTGAGGTTCCCCCTGCTCATTAAAACCTGAAAAATCCGGATAATATCCCATCAACTCTGCCTTATATCCATCTTCAAATTCATATGAATCCTGAGGATCGAATAAATCGACGGTGAATTCCCCGAAGCTTTCCCCCGACTTTTTATTGTCAAGGGTAAAGGACATTGATTTGAATTCATCCAATTTATAACTTGTCTGATACACGGCAAAATGGCCGAATTTAAGAGGCTGGTTTACTTTAATGGATTCTTCCTGCTCTTTTGTACGTTTTGCCTTCTGGCCCGGAACACGATCCCCTGATTCTTTATAGAGGATTACATCAGATTGGAAATTTTTAGCGATGGTTCCGTTTTTGTCAATCGCTTCACCAAACACTTCTTTATCTTTGTCTTTATCGTATGTCTCAAGTGTGAATTCTTTGTTTTCTAAGTAGTATTCCTGGTCCGTACCAGGTACGGCTCTCGTTTCGCCTTCACGAATCCAAACCGTTTCGTCGATGTACATCCCCGGAACAAATCGCAGCATCCCTCCGAAAAGGAAGATGATTAGACCTATATGATTTACATATGGACCCCATCTGGAGAAGCGATTCTTCTCTGCAAGGATATTTCCATCCTCTTCACGGATCTTATACTTTTTCTTGGTCAACTTTTCTTTTATTTTGTTGACAGGTTCCTTATACTCTATCATTTCTGTTTTGCCGTATATCCTTTGGCGTTCAAGAAAGCCCAGATGTCTTGTAACACGTTGATTCTTCAACGCGCGGTATAGGGGGATCACTCGGTCCAAGCTACAAATGACGAGGGAAACCCCGATGGATGCGATTAAAAGCAGGTACCACCAAGAGCTATAAAGGTCATGGAAACCTACCGTATAGTACAAGTCTCCGAAGAAACCATAAACATCCTTATAGTATTCATCAGCAGGCTGACCATTTGGAATATACTGTTCCTGAGGTAATATCGTTCCAACTGCTGAAGCCACCAGTGTGACAACAATCAGCCACACCCCAACCTTCACAGAAGAGAAAAAGTTCCATATCTTATCTACAATCGATTTGTTATACGTTTGGGAACGTCGGGCACTTCCCTCATAACGCATGTCATGGAGTTTCTCATTCTTTGCTTCTTCTGTTAAAGCTCTTCCACAAGATTCACAGAGAACGGTACCGTTTGGATTCACATGACCGCATACACATTTGATCTCTTTCATGTTAAAACTCCTTAATTCAAGTTAAACTGCCTTACGGCTTGATGCTCTCTAAATCTTCGATGATATCGTTTTCTGTCATCGTACCTGTTATGATCTTCTCGATTTCCCCTTGAGGGTTGATCAGGAACGTTGTTGGAAGTGGATCGATCCCGTATGCATTCTGCACTTCCTCTTCTTTATCTACTATTATAGGGAACTCCAACCCGTGTTTTGAGACGAATCGATTAATCAAGAAATTGGATTCACCCACATTGACAGCTAAGATCTGTACGCCTTGGTCCTGATATTTCTTATACTGATTATTCATATAGGGCATTTCTCTTTCGCACGGTTTGCACCATGTTCCCCAGAAGTTCAAGAAGACACCTTGTCCCTTATAGTCGGATAGGCGATGTGTATTCCCTTCCATATCCGTGAGAACAAAGTCAGGTGCCTTGTCTCCTGCCTTTAACATTCCTCTTTCATCCTTTGTGAAGTTTGCATAAAGCGTATATGCAACTGCAGAAGTCAGCACAATGAGAATGATGGCCCGGATGAGTAATCTGCGTTTTTTCTTATTCATTTACGTGTGCCTCCCATATTGAAATCGTTCTCAAGAATGGAGAAGTTTTTTCTCTCTTTACAGTAGCAAAGGGCCTGAAGTCATAAGGGTTCACTTATGATTCCAGTCCCTGCCATAATGTACTGTTTCATATCCTCATAATAAGCAGAGAAATATCCCATGATTTCAGGGTAAAATTCCTTCCTCATTATATCATTTATCAGATTCACATTAATGTAAATTATATGAAGGATATGTGACACTTTCCATGTCAATCGTTAATGAATGCTTCCAGTTTCAGCCAGTGTTCTCAACTGCTTCACCTCATGTGGTGTCAGCTCTCTGCCTTCTCCTGCATTTAAACCGTGAAGTGTGAGGAATGCGTATCGTTCCCTCTTTAGTTTTTGTACCGGGTATCCAAGGGCTTCGAACATCCGGCGGACTTGACGGTTTCTTCCTTCATGGATGGTAATTTCAACAATCGATTTCCCCTGCTTTTTATCAATGCTCAGGACTTTCACTTTGGCTGGAGCGGTCATCCCGTCTTCCAGCTTAATCCCTTTTTCAAGCTCACGGATCTTAAATTTCGGTGGAATTCCTTTTAATCTTGCTACGTATGTTTTTTCGATCTCATTGCTTGGGTGCATAAGAGCATTGGCGAAATCTCCATCGTTCGTTAACAGCAGGATGCCTGAAGTTTCATAATCCAGTCTGCCTACAGGGTAGATCCTTTCCTCGATTTCCGGGAAGAAATCAGTCACGACCTGACGATCTTTATCATCGGTGACAGCGGAAATGACTCCTCTTGGTTTATATAGCATATAATATACTTTGTTTTCTCGTTCAATTTGAATTCCCGACACTTCAACCCGGTCCGAACCCGAAACCTTTGTCCCAAGCTCCTTCACTACTTTTCCATTGACCTTCACTTTGCCTTCTATAATTAATTGCTCTGCTTTACGTCGAGATGCCACTCCACTGTGAGCAATAACCTTTTGTAATCGTTCCACGGTCTTTCACCTCATTTAAATTTCAATACATTTGTCTTCATGAATTATTACACAATCCAGGCAAAATAGAAAGGCATAAAGAAAAATCGACCTCATTGGCCGATTTCTTTATGCCATTTTATCTTTTATTCAAGTAACGCTATCCCGTTAGAACATGATGGTGACGATGAAAATGGCGGCAGCAATTCCTACAAGGTCTGCCAGCAGACCGACTTTTAGGGCATCGCCCATTTTTCGGATTCCGACTGCACCAAAGTACACCGTTAATACGTAAAGAGTTGTATCTGTACTACCCTGTAAGGTCGAAGCCAATCTGCCAATAAACGAGTCCGGGCCGTATGTTGCGATAATGTCACTCATCATGCCAAGGGCAGCTGTTCCTGATATTGGCCTGATGATGGCCAGGGGGACGATTTCCGGAGGAATCCCAAGGGCAAGCAGTGCGGGTCTTATAAGACCCACAAAAAATTCAAGGGCACCCGATTCACGAAAGATTGTGATGGCCACAAGCATACCGATGAGGAAGGGAATGATGGAAACGGCGATTTTGATCCCTTCTTTTCCTCCATCAACGAAAACTTCATACGTGGGTACCTTTTTGATAGTCCCATAGATTAGTATAAACCCAATCATGATGGGGATCAGCCATAATGAGATTGTGGATATCCATTGCATCTACTTCACCTCTCGACGGGTACGCCTATAATGAAAATAACGATCGATCAATATCGCACCTATGGTGGATAACATAGTAGCAATCAGAGTCGGTCCTACAATTTCAGTGGGAGAAGCTGAATCATATTTCATACGGATCGCAATCACCGTGGTTGGAATGATCGTAATGCTTGACGTATTGATCGCCAAGAACGTAATCATCGACCTGCTTGCGACATCCCTGCCACCGTTCAAGCTTTTTAATTGTTCCATGGCCTTGATGCCTAGTGGAGTTGCGGCATTTCCCAGTCCAAACATATTGGCCATCATATTAGAAAGGATGTATCCCATTGCAGGATGATTTTCAGGTACTTCCGGAAATAGTCTCGTCACAAAAGGCCTGAACATCTTTGCCAGTTTATCCAGTAACCCTGCTTCCTGTGCGATCCTCATAACGCCCAACCAAAACACTAAGACACTGACCAGGCCAATACAGAGAGTGACGGCTTCATTCGCAGAGGTGAAGATGGCTTCGTTCACTTCTGCCATTTTCCCGTTAATGACCGCGAATACCAATCCAATGATCGTCATGCCCACCCATATTAAGTTAACCATTGTCTTTTACCCCTATGATGGACTCGAATGAGTAAGCCCAGAATTTCCACCAGCTCTTTTCTTTCTTCTCTTCACTTGAAGCTTCATAATAAATGGGAAGAGTATCTACTTTCTCGTTACCTAAATACACGATGGCCTTTCCAACCACCTCAGGCACATCCTGATTCTTTAACCATTCCTTCTTCGGCTTCAACATTTTATACTCGACCTTTACCTCTTTCACTTCCTCATCTGTCAGCGTCAATATGGATTCCCTTTTTAAGTAGGCATGGCCCTTATATACTTTGTCGTCCATTTTTTCGATCTTTCCTTTTTCCAGGGCAATTTTATAATCATAGTTCTTAAATCCGTATTCAAACATACCGATATGATCATTCCAGTCATCGGGACCGTTGAGGGTCACGGCAATCAGGTTCTCTCCATCCTTTGAAGCAGTGGACACAAGTGTTCTTTTTGCCAGTTTCGTATACCCCGTCTTCCCGCCCGTACTATGTTTATACAATTCAGTCAATAATCTATTTTTATTCTTCCATTTCCGGTCCCATTTCTCTTCAGGATTAGGTGCTGTGTGTACTTTTGTCCCAGCAATTTCCTTGTATTCCCCGTTTTCCATAGAATACCTTGTCAGAATGGCCATATCATACGCAGTGGAATAGTGATCCTTATGATCATCAAGGCCGTGGGGATTAGAGAAATGCGTATTTTCCATCCCGATCTCGTTTGCTTTTTCATTCATCATATACACGAATCCGTCGAGGCTTCCTCCTACAAATTCTGCGATAGCCACCGCAGCATCATTCCCGGATCTCAGCATCAACCCGTACACCAGGTCCTCGAGTTTGATTTTTTCCCCCGCCTTTAAGTAAAGGGAGGAACCTTCCGTACCTGCTGCATTTGAAGAAACAGTCACCTCCTGATCCATCTTTCCAGACTCAACGGCAAGGATCGCTGTCATGATTTTCGTGATGCTTGCTATTCGGCTTTGAGTATGGGCATCCTTTTCGTATAGGATCCTCCCTGTTTCCTGATCCATTAAGATCGCTCTTTGGGAACTGACAGAAGGTGCTGCCTGAACGTCATTGGATACCGTTACAAATAATAATGTGAATATCAGAAAAAAATATATGTAAAATTTCGCTCTTTTTCGATTCACACCCATCTACTCCTTTAAATCTAACGTGTTTGTACAAGTTTATGCAGGACAAGGGGTAATATGAGTGAAATCTTATGAGCAGATGGCCATGTCACCAGAAACCGATACCCTGCTGTTTAGTATCAAGAGAGTTATAAAAAAACACACAGTCATCCTGATGGACTGTGTGTAGCATTCCTATTTGTATCCTAATCATGCATGATGTTGCCGGCATTGGCTCACAAACTCAGCTAGATTCTCTCTCGTCCCATGAAAGTCCCCTTCCACATGTCGCAACAATGCAGCAAGGCAGCGGGGAGGCTCCTGCCTGAATCGAATGGCGCTGCCTTCCGGGAAAGTGGTACGAAGATCTTCAAACCAGAGATTATAGCGGGGAGAGTAATATTCAACGATACATTTATGATAGATTTTACAAAGGGCCTTCTCGGCAAGATCCTTCTTGTATGGCTCCAGTTGTAACAGGGTCGTACAGGAATCAAGACCGTCTTCACAATAGACCACCAATCTTCTCAAATTGGAAAAAAGACCTTCGTAGTATACTTTATCTCCTGGCCTTTCTTGCAACAGCATGTTAATGGTTACACCATTTAAATACCCTTCAAATTGAGTAATTACATCTTCAAGAAAGTTATGGATTTCCTGAACCCGGCTTTTCATTAAGAACTCGTTCACATATTCCCCTCCATCTCATCAACAGGACATAATTGCGAATGTTCAGAATTTAATCTCGATAAAACAGGCAGGACTTTTTTTCTGTCTCAAGTAGTCCTGCCTGTTCGTTGATTATGTTCTTATTCGTTCGTTTCCATCGTTTCCTGAAATTTTTCAAAGAATAGATCGGCTTCATCCTGCGCGAATTCGTCTTGGATACTTTCAGGGAGAGGGGGAAGCTCTTCGATACTTTTCAGACCAAAATAGTCGAGGAATTCTTTCGTTGTGCCAAATAAGTAAGCACGGCCAGTTCCCTCCGCCCTGCCCACTTCCTTGACAAGCCCTTTTGACATAAGGGTCTGAATCGGTCTCTCGGTCTTCACACCTCTTATTTGTTCAATTTCCATCCTTGTGATTGGTTGTTTATACGAAATGATCGCAAGTGTTTCAAGAGCCGCCTGGGAAAGGAAGCTTACATTTGGTGACTCTACCAGTTTTTTCAAGAAATCAGCATTGGTTTTCTTCGTCACCAGTTGAAAGGTACCTGCTATTTCAATGATGTAAATGCCTCTGTCATCATCCTTTTCGTAATCATTCTTTAATTCTTCAAGGACATCCATTGCTTCCTGTTCTTCAATTTCCAATACGGAACAGACCTGTTTCAGAGAAAGTCCCTCATCACCGGCTGCAAATAAAAGGCTTTCCAGGATTCCTTTCCAATTAATACTGTTCAACAAGTCCTGCCTCCTCTCCTGCTTCCACAAATATTTCCGTGAAGTTTTTTTCCTGATTGACGATGATTTGTTTCCGCTTCATTAATTCCAGCACAGCAAGGAACGTCACAACAAGATGCTCTTTACTATCGGAAGGGAAAAGACTTGTAAAGGATGTACGTGCGTTGAGACTTCTCAGGTTCTCGAGAATATCATTCATCCTCTTTTCAATGGAAATTTCCTGCCTGGTGATTCTCGTTTGAACGGGTCGTTGAAGCTTCTTCCTTCTTAATAATTTATGAAAAGCCCCAAGCATATCATATAAAGACACCTGTACGTCTGTATTCTTCAAATCCACCTCTTCACTGAACTCAGAAAGATCACTAGGAGGTTTCGTATATACTTGTCCACGCTCTTCTTCACGGTGCTTCAACTCAATCGCCGCTTCTTTGAATTTACGATACTCAATCAACCGTTCCACTAATTCATCACGGGGATCTTCTTCTTCAAATTCAATTTCATCGTTCACCATGCCATCATCATGCTTAGGAAGAAGCATCTTACTCTTGATGGCGAGTAGTGTAGCCGCCATTACTAAGTATTCGCTGGCAACATCCAGTTGCAGGTTTTTCATCGTATGTACATATAACATATATTGCTCCGTGATCTCCGCCATAGGAATATCATATATATCGATTTCTAACGAGTTAATGAGATGCAATAATAGATCCAGGGGACCTTCAAATGCGTCAATCTTCACATTGTATTCCATTTTATCACCAAATTTCTAATTACCATCTTTCCTGATAGCTACTTAATAGTATAGTAGAAAGACCACTATTCTCCAATAGAAAGTTTTGTATGTATGGGGCTTCCTGTCGTTTTGATAAGGGTTTGTGCTACAATTTAAACTACCTTACATCCAATGGAGGGATCTTATGGTTTATCCAAAAGCCTTTGTCGAGTTCCTGATGTATTTCCACGGAAATCGTGACTATTTTGAGTGCCATGAAGTATTAGAAGAATATTGGAAGGAGGCCGATCCCAAGAATAGGACTTCTCATTGGGTGGGATTGATCCAAGTGGCTGTCGGCTTTTACCATTACAGACGAGGGAACCTCGCAGGAGCGGTTAGAACATTCAATAAAGCTATCAATAATATCGAGCTGAACCAAAAAGAACTTGAGAAACTGGGAATCGCTTCTATTGATCTGAAGGAAAAGCTTTTAGAGATTACGTATGAAATCAACCATGGTCACCATTATCAAAGTATCATCCTTCCTCTGACTGATGATACACTTATAGATCAGGTTCAAGACCTTTGCAAGGAAAATGGTTATACCTGGTGTGCACCAAGTGACCTGTCAAATACAGGACTCGTTCACCGACATTCCCTTCGAGACAGGTCTGAAGTGATCGCCGAGCGTGAAAATGCCTTGAGAAAAAAAAGAGACAGACCTTCCGGTTAGGAGGTCTGTCTCTTCATTATTCCTCATGTTTCATTTCTAACGAATCCATTTCATCACATTTCTCAAAAAAGGAAGCGGTTTCTGAATTAGGTTTCACTTCTAGCTCTGAGTGCATCTCCCTCAGGTGTTTGACCATCGATTTCCCGATACCCTCATGACGGTGTGATGGGTTGACTGATATATGTTGAATCTCTAAGGTACCATCTGTTTTATACACTCCGATTAATCCTACTATGTCCTCTTCTTTCCATAAAAAGAGCTGCCAATTTTCTTCAGTTTCGTATTGCTTCATCGTTTGTTGAAGCTTCTTCAAATCCTTTTCATTTGGCATGAAAGATAATAATCCCATAGCAATCTTTTCAAACGCCTTTTTATACCGAATTAACATATTAACCCCTCGTTATGTTTTATGTCTAATCTATTTATTTCCTATTATAGACAAAAACTAGAAATTTAATGATATGAACGTTTATTTATCTTACTAAATTTACTATTATTAAGCAAATCAAAACCAATCAGTTCCCGGCGATGAACATCCAGTAGATGACTCCCCACACCAGACCTGCACCGATTAATAGCAAGAATAACCCTTTATTACTGATCTTCATGACTGACTCCTTTTCTAACTCTATTCGTTTATGCCATTGTTATTGTATAGTAAAAACGAAATTTGTTAAAGTATGTAATTCGGAATGCAAAAAAAGTAGTCTTTAAGCATGATATACTTAAAGACTAGATCCCTTGTATCAAGAAAACGTTACATCAAGGCTGATTAAGTCATCGTATGTTTCTCTCCGTACGGCTAATCTTGTTTCTCCGTTCTCGACAAATACGACGGGTGGGCGCGGTATCCGATTATAGTTATTTGCCATGGAATACCCATACGCTCCTGTACAGAACACCGCAAGAATATCTCCTGGTTCTGATTGAGGCAAAGGTACATCCCATATCAACATATCGCCGGACTCACAGCATTTCCCGGCAACAGAGACCGTTTCTTCAGTGATCCGGTCCGCTTTATTGGCTATCATCGCTTCATACTTGGCCTTGTACAGGGCAGGTCTGATATTATCATTCATCCCCCCATCAATCGCTACATATTTACGGATGCCTGGCACATCTTTCCTAGACCCCATTGTATAGAGACTGGTCCCGGCATCCCCTACAAGTGAACGCCCCGGTTCAATCCAGATTTCAGGCATCGTGAGATTGTATTTTTCTACCTCTTCTTTAACAGCAGCAATCATTTCCTTCACATATTGTGCAGGTGGAATCGGATCATCGTCTTTCGTGTAACGAATTCCAAACCCTCCACCCAAATTAAGGACCCTTGGATGAAAGCTGTATTGAGAATTCCACTCTGCCACCTTTTCAATGATTTTCCTGGCAGCCAGTATAAAACCGGTTGTTTCAAAAATTTGAGAGCCAATGTGGCAATGCAGTCCCAACAATTCAATGGGGGCAGCGTCCATTGCCAATTTCATTGCTCTTTCAGCCTGACCATTTGTTAAATCAAAGCCGAATTTCGAATCTTCCTGTCCGGTAAGGATATAATCATGGGTATGAGCTTCAATCCCCGGTGTCACTCTTAACAATACCCTGGTTGATTTCTCAAGAGAAAGAGATACCTCACTTACAAGCTCCAATTCATGAAAATTATCGACGACTATACAGCCGATCTGATGTTCAATGGCGAGCTTCAGTTCATCCCTCGACTTATTGTTCCCATTAAAATGAATGCGTTCAGCAGGAAACCCTGCCTTCAAGGCAGTAAACAGTTCCCCTCCTGAAACGACGTCCAGGGACAATCCTTCTTCCTTCATTAACTGAAAGATGGCGATGCAGGAGAATGCTTTACTAGCGTAGGCAACTTCTGCTTTCACCCCAAGGGATTCAAATGTTTCTTTAAAGCCCCTTGCACGCTCTCTGACAAGAGTTGTGTCATATACATAAAGGGGTGTACCATATTGTGCTGCCAAATCTACGGTACTCACCCCTCCTATCACTAAATCGCCATCTTTGATTTCTGCTGATCCATGAAGATACATGCAACATCTCATTCCCCTCTGTCATCCACGACTAATTAAACGTAATTTACCATAGAACGGGAATTGTTGCAATATTCTAAGATTTCGCAGGCTGCTTGTATTTATTTCTTGGTTGAACGATGCTTGGTCGAATTTTTGACCCTGGTACCGATTTCCTGACCAGAATCTGCATAAATGCCTTCGGACTGAAAGGCAATAGCGGCCAAAGGTACGGTGTATTAAGAGATTTAATATTTGATACATACAGGATGAAAAGGGTACTTCCTATCATCAACCCTGGTATATGGAAGAATGCAACTGCCACCAGGAGGAGAAGTCTTGCCATCTTATTCGCTACACTTAATTCATAACTAGGAGTTGCAAACGTACCGATTGAAGCTACAGCTACATATAAGATTACTTCAGGCTGAAACAGCCCGACATCGATGGCAATTTGCCCGATTAATACAGCGGCGATTAAACCCATGGCGGTAGAAAGAGGGGTCGGAGTATGAATCGCCGCGATCCTGAACATTTCCACCCCCATGTCAGCGATGAATAATTGCACGATAACAGGGATATTGGTTTGTTCTTGGGGACCGACATACTTTATCACTTCCGGAAGCAGCGATGGGTCTAGAACAAACAAATACCATAATGGCAAAAGGAATAATGAAGCAAGTACCCCAACAAAGCGTGTCCATCTTACAAATGTACCGACCGCCGGAGACTGCCTGTATTCCTCAGCGTGCTGAAGGTGGTGAAAAAACGTTGTAGGTGTAATGATGACACTCGGGGATGTATCCACAAAAATCAAGACATGCCCCTCTAATAAATGGGTAGCCGCTACATCCGCCCTTTCCGTATATCTCACTAATGGATAAGGGTTATACCCCTGCTTCACCAGAAACTCTTCTACTGATTTATCTGCCATCGTCAGTCCATCGATTTTAATACTTTTTAATTCTTTTTTTATTACCTCGATTAAACTCGGGTTTGCCACATCATCAATATATGCAATCGATATATCCGTCTTGGATCTCTCCCCTATGCGGAAGATTTCGAACCGTAATCTTGGATCCCGGATTCTTCGTCTTGTCAGAGCGGTGTTGACAATAATATTCTCCACATATCCATCACGTGAACCGCGTACCACCTTTTCGGTATCCGGCTCTGACGGCTGCCTTCCAGGATAACTTCGCACATCTACGATCAAGGCTTCTTCATATCCTTCAACAAAGACGGCAATTAATCCGGAGAGCACTTCATCCACCGCTTCTTCGATCGTTTTAACCGGTTCTACGGATTGATGGACAAGTCGATTATGTACGATGTCATATAGTCGGCTTGTCGCCCTTTCATGGTCATTGATTTCAACAAGTTCTTCTACAATTTCAATGATATAGGATGCGTCGGTCAGTCCATTTATATAGTAAAAATGAACCCCTTTTTTCAAAATCATCAATTTCCGCACACCGATATCAAAACTTGTGTTCAGTCCAACGTGATTCTTCATGTAATCTTCTATGACTTTTAAATCCTTAGGAATCGGTGTTTCTTTCGTCTTTTGAGGCATGATACCCGCTCCTTTCTAAGATGATTTCCACTGCTTTCTTCGTGATGGGCGCACCTTGTGAATAATGATCTCGTTTAGCCATTTTACCAATATCTCCAATCCCCACAATCACAGGGACATCCAGTTCATCCAGGCAATATACGGTATCCCCCGTCAGTCTGCCTACGTCCATCTCAGGTACACCGAATTTATCCACCCCGTAAGGAGTCAAATCCCCAAATTTATCAATACATACATCCACTCTGGTCCATTCCGCCTGTCGTGTTTTACTTGCCACGGCGATGATTCCGAGAACGTCTATGTCAGAATGATTTGCAACATATTTCAGGGCACGTTCCCCAGCACCTTCCCCTATGAATCCACTATCATCAAACATCACAAAGACAGGGTCATTCTTTGCTCTTTTAATTAATTTGACGATTTCAGGTCCTGACAGCACAGAAGGATTCCCTTTAGAGCTTGAGATGCATCGTCCACCGTACTCTTTGGCGACACATTCGATGGCACGTTTGGCGTATTCATCTCCGTCTGTAATCAGGATCACTTTCCTTTTGTTGTCCATATGAACCCCTGCCCCTTGCTATTTATTGATGAACCAAGTAGAGCCAATGAAATAATGAACCGAATATTTTCCCGAATACGATCGCCATGATGAGAATGACGATCTGGCCGTCTATGCCAATCCGCTTGGCCAGGATGGGAAACACATTCAATACTTCCGTCAACGCAGCAGCCAACAGCCCGATAAACACCCCGCTCGTAAGACCGATCGGAATCAGGACCAATGGAGAAAGGTGAAACGTATAATCATTCAGGCTGATGAATCCTCCAAAGAGGGCCCCTGTAATCACTGCCATTTCATAATAGTGAATCATTTTCATTGTTTTTGTCAGTTGTGTCAACCGAGGTATAATGCCCAATACCGTTAAAAAAGCGACAAACCCCGAGCCTACAGCAAGTCCACCAGCAAAACCGATAAATACGGTAATCAATACATTAATGGTCATCCAATTTCTTCTCACTTTCTTTATTTTCGTGCATGATGACATATTGGTCTAAATCCTGCTGGTAGTTAAACATTTCAACCTCTAGTGGGCTCGGCTCTTCATTAAGTCTTTTACGAAACACATGATTGAAGAACAAGATCATTCCAAGGCCCAAACCAAACGAATAAGGAACCTGGAACAATAATGGATGAGGGTCGACCCCTCCTGTTACAAAATGATACAGCCTTTGATGAACTTCTCTCATACTTACGTCTTCATGGAAATTCATAATGGCCAGGGCTGCACCGATGAATAATAATAACCAAACGCCAATGAATAATGGGAGAGAGACTTTCTTTTTCTCATAGATCACTTCAATGATGCTTTGTGTCGGCCCGATCGTTTGAATATCTAAATCTGGATGTTCCTTGCAAATTTCCCTAATGACTTTCATTACATCGACCACGATAATATTCTTATCAGAAGGAGTCACTTTATGGATCGGGATGTTTCTTATGTCTTCTACACTTTTTTCAGGTGCTATGATTTGAGCAAGCTGTCCAAGCTTGACCGTGCTCTCTTCCCTTACCTGCACTCGATGACGTAAGCGTATATATAAACTTCCTTCCATCCAGTTCACTTCCCCGAAAACATAATTTTCCCTTCGTATCAATAGTATGGATAAACAAACATTAAATATGTAATCACTACCTGGGTGTTCAGATGAAATAAAGGGATCACAAAGACAATTCGACGTAGCTTATAAGGATGGCGATACAAATAGTTGGAAACAATTTCAATCTCACGGTTGACAAAAAAAATAACCTTGTTGGTTCAAAAGGAATTGAACCAACAAGGTTATTTCGCCTATGACTCTGTATGCATATGATCTTTCATCGTCTGTAATATCTTCTTCTCAAGCCTCGATACCTGCACTTGTGAAATACCCAGTCGGTCTGCTACTTCGGATTGGGTCTGGTCTTTGTAATACCTCAAATACACAATTAAGCGCTCCCGATCATCCAATTCACGGATGGCTTCTTTCAAGGCGATTTTGTCAAACCATTTGTTATCCGTATTATCAGCGATCTGATCCAACAGCGTAATGGGATCTCCATCATTTTCATACACGGTTTCATGAATCGATGAAGGGGCACGACTCGCTTCCTGGGCCATGATCACTTCTTCTACGGAATATTCCAGATGCTCGGCAAGCTCACTCACGGTTGGGACCCTGCCGAATTTCTTGGAGAGCTCATCCTTCGCTTTACGAATTTTATTCCCCATTTCTTTCAGGGACCTGCTCACCTTCACTGTTCCATCATCCCGGATGAAACGCTGGATCTCTCCGATAATCATGGGAACAGCATACGTCGAAAACTTGACATCGTAGCTTAAATCGAACTTATCCACTGATTTCAGCAACCCGATACTGCCTATCTGAAAGAGATCATCCGGCTCATAGCCACGATTCAGAAACCGTTGGACGACGGACCATACTAAGCGCATGTTCTTTTGGACAATCAGGTCCCTTGCGCTCTGGTCACCATCCTGGCTCTTCTTGATTAGCTCTTTCACCTCGTGATCTTTCAAAAAGGTCTGTTCCTTTTCATTTTTCACTTCGACATCCATGGGCACGACTCCTTAATTGCATAGCGCTTTACTATTGGTCAAGTGCTTCTTCAATCTAACCGTGGTGCCTGTACCTGGGTGAGATGACACTTCAATTTCATCCATGAAATTCTCCATGATGGTAAATCCCATACCGGAACGCTCAAGCTCTGGTTTGGAGGTGAAAAGCGGCTGGCGTGCCTCTTCTACGTCGCCAATCCCGATCCCTTCATCACGAATGGTCATATCGATATAACCATCCTCCTCCATAATCACAGAAATATATACCGTCCCATTAGGCCTGTTTTCATAACCGTGAATGATGGCATTGGTTACGGCTTCCGAAACGACGGTCTTGATTTCGGTTAATTCATCCATGGTCGGGTCCAGCTGGGCAATAAATGACGCAACCGTCACGCGGGCAAAGGATTCATTTTGGCTTAACGAACTGAATTGAATGTTCATTTCATTTCTCATGTTATGCGACCCCCAATCTTTGTAATGCATTTTCTTCAGACGGTTCAAGACGAATGATCTTAAACAACCCTGACATTTCAAATAATCGGTTTACAGAAGGGGAAATCGCACATACCACCATTTCTCCATGCTTTTGTTTGATTTGCTTGTATCGACCCAAGATTACTCCCAAACCTGAACTATCCATAAAGCTCAATTCTTCTAAATTCAAAATGATATGCTTCACATTCTCACTTTCAATCAGATTCGAAGCTTTTTCCCTAAGCTCATCAGCAGTATGATGATCCAACTCACCACTTAAACGGACACACAATACATCTTTTTTGACTTCTAAGTTAATAGCAAGACTCACTATCAGAAAGCCTCCTTCTCTGTCGTATAGTGAGTCATTTCGCTATTCTTTTATCAAATTCCTTCTCCGTGACAAAACTAGAAGGAATTCGTCATATTTAGAGGTTATTTTCAATCGTTCACTACTTTCCTACTTTCGTGAACAGACCAAAAGATCTCTTATATAATCCCCACCAGCCTGCCTCACTTACATCTCTCTTGGCCACAAGGGTGCTTTCCACCACTTTTTTCCCTTTATTCGTCACGACGAGCGTCCCGACTTTGTCTCCTTTTTTGATAGGGGCTTTCAAGTCTTTTGAAAGGGTGATCTTTTGTTTGATCCCATCCAGCTTTTCCCCTTTCTGCGTCAGAAGGGAGATTGGCTCATCCGTCACGGCCTCCACCCTATTTTCCTTCCCTTTTGAAAGCTTCACCTCTGCCAGGGAATCCCCTTTCTTGAAGAGAGGTTTGGTTGCATACTGATTGAAGGCATAATCCAGCATTTTACTGACCTCATTGTTCCGCTCTTTTGGTGTAGGGGCACCGAACACCACCGCAATCACTCTCATATTGTCTTTCTTTGCCGTTGCTGTCAGACAATACTTCGCTTCATTCGTGAAGCCCGTTTTCAATCCGTCTACTCCGTCATAGAAGCGGACTAACTTATTGGTATTCACTAGCCAGAATTTTTTATCCGACCCTTCGCGTAAATACGATTCGTAGCTTCCGGTGAATTTTGTGATCCCTTCGTATTTCAGAAGTTCCTTGGCCATCATGGACATATCATGTGCCGAACTGTAATGATCTTTCGAAGGCAGACCTGTAGGGTTTTTGAAATGAGTCTCTTTTAACCCTAATTCTTTTGCCTTTTTGTTCATCTTCTCAACAAAGGCTTCTTCACTGCCCGCGATATACTCTGCCATGGCTACTGATGCATCATTGGCCGATCCTATGGCGATTCCCTTCAACATCTCTTCAACAGACATGCTTTCACCAGGCTCGAGGAAAATTTGTGATCCTCCCATCGACGCAGCATATTCACTTGCACGAACTTTGTCATCCCACTTTATTTGACCTTTTTCAAGTGCTTCCATGATCAGGGTCATCGTCATGATTTTCGTCATGGACGCTGGTGCCAGTTTTTCATGGCTATTCTTTTCGTAAAGCACCGATCCTGTATCACGCTCAATCAATATCGCTGATTTTGCCACATCAGCCAATTCAGATTTATTCTCCTGGGCAAATCCCGTCGCAGGAAAAAGAAAAGCTGTCAAAACAAATGTCACTACTATATACGCTAAACGTTTCATCCAACTGTCCTCCAATCAAAATCTCGTTAAAATTCAATACTCATAGATCCATTTTTTCCAACTGCATCATTTTTATACAATCATTGGTAAAAAAGTGGTCGAGTAAAAGCGAAGCATGTGGAGATTGTGAGGCTGATTTGTTTTTATCAAGAGGTACGATTAAGTTGAATCTGAGAATTTATTATATTGCTTGAGGATTGGACTTTGAACGTCCTTTGATGCTTCCTGCATAATGAAAAGAAATTGCTTTATTTGTTAATTGCGTTGTTTTCTATCTTAATTGCCTCATTTTTTAATTTATTGCGTCGTTTCGATCACGAATTGCGTCATTTTTACAACTATTGCGTCAATTCCATCCTTAATTGCGTTTTAATGTAAATATAGAAATCCCACACCCATATTCCAAATAAAAAAAGCCTCTGCCGAAGAGAAATAATCCTCTCGGCAAAGGCCTCGATCAAACTGATGAATCACCCTGTGATTTCAGTATGAATCAACGTAGGTGCTTCTACATGTTCATCTGTCACTTTAATGCTTTCATATAACTTTTCTTTCACATTGTCGATGTTTTCGTCATTACTGTAAATGGTTGCAAGCGATTCACCGGCTTTGACGGCATCTCCGATCTTTTTACGAAGCTCCAGTCCTACTGCCAGGTCAATGACAGAATCCTTCGTCGCGCGTCCTGCACCCAACCACATGGCAGCCGTTCCGACAGCATCGGCCACAATTTCAGACACATAGCCATCCTGTTTCGCGTCAAGCTCGATTTTGTATTTTGCTTGTGGAAGCTTGGATGGTTCATCCACTACGGTAGGATCTCCACCTTGTGATTCAAGGAATACCTTGAAGTTCTCAAGAGCCGATCCGTCTTCGATGGCTTTTTGTAATAACGCTCTTGCTTCTTCTAAAGTCGAGGCTTTCTCCGCAAGGAATACCATATGGCTTCCAAGAGTAAGACAAAGTTCTGTTAAATCTTCCGGACCTTCTCCTTTTAACGTATCGATCGCTTCCTTCACTTCAAGCGCGTTCCCGATGGCGTATCCAAGAGGCTGGCTCATATCGGAAATGACCGCCATCGTTTTTCTTCCAACGTTGTTTCCGATGTTCACCATTGCTGTAGCAAGGTCCTTCGAATCGTCCAGCGTCTTCATGAAGGCACCTGCACCGGTCTTGACATCAAGGACGATGGCATCTGCACCTGCTGCGATTTTTTTACTCATAATTGAGCTTGCAATTAAGGGAATGCTGTTGACCGTTGCTGTTACATCACGCAATGAGTAAAGTTTTTTATCAGCAGGGGTCAAGTTCCCGCTTTGGCCAATGACCGCCAATTTATTCTTATTCACCAAGCGGATGAACTCATCGTTTTCGATTTCTACGTGAAATCCTTCTACAGATTCAAGCTTGTCGATGGTTCCTCCAGTGTGCCCCAGTCCTCTTCCGCTCATTTTCGCAACAGGAACACCGACGGATGCCACGAGTGGTCCAAGTACAAGTGTGGTTGTATCACCAACACCGCCTGTGGAGTGCTTATCCACTTTAATGCCTTCAATGGCAGATAAATCAATTTGATCGCCTGATTCTACCATCGCCATCGTTAAGTCTGCACGTTCTCTATCGCTCATATCTTTGAAGAAAATAGCCATTGTAAGGGCACTTACCTGATAATCAGGGATCGTTCCATCTGTATAACCTTCCACGATGAACTTGATTTCTTCAGTAGACAATTCTTTTCCTTCACGCTTTTTCTCAATTAAGTCAACCATTCTCATTGTTTTCACCCACTCTTGTAAATTTCAATTATTATAAAGATTTCACGATTTCTTTTACATATGAAAGGAAGTTAGCACGTACCATTTCCGTTGTTTCCATGACTTCATCATGTGAAAGAGGTTGATCAAGGATTCCAGCTGCCATATTTGAAATGCATGAAATTCCTAGTACCTTGATTCCAGCATGACGAGCCACGATGACTTCTGGTACAGTTGACATCCCTACTGCGTCACCGCCAAGGGTACGGGCAAGGCGAACTTCAGCAGGTGTTTCATACGTAGGACCGGTATTTCCTACATAGACACCTTCCTGTACTTCAATGGATAGTTTCCCAGCGATTTCTTTCGCTTTTTGACGAAGTTCTTTACAATATGCTTCTGACATATCAGGGAATCTCGGCCCTAAGCGGGAGTCATTCGCTCCAATGAGAGGATTGCCTCCCATATTGTTGATATGATCTGAAATGAGCATCAAGTCCCCTGCCTGGAAGCTTTCGTTTACTCCGCCGGCTGCATTCGTCACAATCAGAACTTCCACTCCTAATTCTTTCATGACGCGAACCGGGAATGTCACTTTATCGAATCCATACCCTTCATAGTAATGAAAGCGACCTTGCATAGCGACGACTTCCTGTCCGGATAACTGTCCGAACACCAGCTGCCCTGCATGTCCTGCCACCGTGGAAACAGGGAAATCAGGAATTTCTTTATAAGGAATTTTCACAGCGTTTTGGATTTCATCTGCAAGAACACCTAGTCCAGATCCAAGGATCAATCCGACCTTCGGCTGACCTGTGTATTGATTTTTCAAGTGATTGGCTGCATTTTGAATGTTTTCGTAATTCATCTTCATTACTCCTTTTCAACGTAAAGAGGAGGAAATGAGCCCTGGCTTTCAGCTTCATCCCTCTCCTGTTTTATTTTTCTATCACTTATTTCAATTGTGTTAAGAAGCTTTTACCGAATTTCGGCATGGTCACATTAAAGTTATCAGCAACTGTTGCCCCGATATCTGCGAATGTTTCAGAGATAGGCAGTTCTTTCCCTTCTTCAAAACGCTTTGAATAAACGAGAAGGGGAACGTACTCTCTAGTGTGATCCGTACCTGGAGCAGTCGGATCGTTCCCGTGATCGGCTGTAATCATAAGAAGATCATCTTCCGTCATTTTCTCAAACACTTCAGGCAGTCGTGCATCAAACTCTTCTAGCGCTTTTCCATATCCTTCTGGATCGCGACGATGTCCGTATAATGCATCAAAATCAACAAGATTTAGGAAGCTTAAGCCTGTGAAATCTTGATCGAATGATTGAATGAGTCCATCCATACCGTGCATATTATGCTTTGTACGAATCGATTCAGTCACTCCTTCTCCATTGAAAATATCTGATATTTTACCAATGGCGATCACGTCGAATCCGGAATCCTTCAGTTCATTCATTACGGTACGGTTAAAAGGTTTCAACGCGTAGTCATGACGGTTGGAAGTTCGTTTAAACGCACCCGGTTCTCCGACAAATGGACGAGCGATTACACGACCTACGAGATATTCCTCTTCTTTCGTGATTTCACGGGCTATCTCACAGATCCTGTATTGTTCCTCAATCGGAATGATGTCTTCATGAGCAGCAATCTGCAGGACAGGGTCAGCTGACGTATAGACAATTAACGCCCCTGTTTCCATATGTTCTTTACCCAACTCTTCGATGATTTCAGTTCCACTCGCAGGCTTGTTTCCAATAATCGTTCTGCCTGTTTCTGCCTCAAGTCTTTGGATTAATTTTTCAGGGAACCCATCTGGGTACGTTTTGAACGGTTTATCGATATTCAGACCCATAATTTCCCAATGTCCAGTCATTGTATCTTTCCCGACTGAAGCCTCCTGCATTTTTGTAAAGTAAGCAAGGGGCTTTTCTGCCTTTTCGATTCCCTTTATTTCTTCAATGTTTGAAAGTCCCAGTTTTCCGATATTCGGCATGTTCAACCCGTTCATATGGTCAGCAATGTGACCGAGCGTGTCCGCCCCCTTGTCGTTGAATAGATCAGCGTCCGGCGCTTCACCAATACCGACAGAATCCATTACAATCAAGTGAACTCGTTTGTATGTATAGTTACTCATTCACGTAAACCTCCTATATATTGATCCTTTTTTAAAAAAGCGGTTACATTTTCGACCTTCAATCGTATCTTACCCTTAACTGCTTTGAAGCAATCGACAGGATTTAACGTCAGAAGTCTGACATCTATATTCTACTTTTCCCTTTTAAAAAAAACAAGAGAGATCCCTTAAAGAATCGTAATTTCTTTATGGGATCTCCCTATCTTCTATTATGCTCTAGGATGAAATTGTGAATAAACATCCTTTAATCGTGTTTTCGTCACATGTGTATAGATTTGAGTGGTAGAAATGTCTGCATGACCAAGCATTTCCTGTACTGCCCGCAGATCTGCCCCATTCTCAAGTAAATGAGTGGCGAAAGAATGGCGAAGTGTATGAGGCGTCAAATCTTTCTCGATATTGGCTTTCTTGGCAAGTGCCTTTAAATTCTTCCAGAAGCCTTGCCTTGTAAGACCTTTACCATGATGATTCAGGAACAAATGATCATCACGGTGTTTCTTGCTCCGTAATTTCAGCCGGGCATCCCCCAAATATTTCTCCAGAACATTCATGGCCGTCTGTCCGATCGGGATGATCCGCTCTTTGTTTCCTTTCCCGATGCACCGTACAAATCCCATCGTCAAATGGACATCATCCAACTTCAGCTGGATGAGCTCACTTACCCGTATCCCTGTCGCATAAAGGATTTCAAGCATGGCTTTATCCCTCATCCCTAAAGGGGTCGATTCTTCAGGTGCTTCAAGTAAAGCCTCCACTTCGGCGATACTTAAAATCTTAGGAAGTGTCCTTTCGGTTTTCGGCGTCTCGATATGTACAGTAGGATCCTGTTCCGTCGCCTTTTCCCTCAAGAGGAACTGATGAAAGGATCGGATGGATGCTACATGCCGTGCGACGGTTTTCGAGGACTTCCCCTGGTTTTTCAGATGACCGAGAAACTGGAGGATATTCACCCTTGAAACGGCGTTCAGTTCAGCCACTTCCTCAACCTTCGTTAAATATAGCGCATAATTCTTTAAATCTCGCTGATACGAATCGATCGTATTCTTGGCAAGCCCTTTTTCTACAATTAAAAAGTGCATGAAATCTTGTATATGGTCTTCCACACTGCATTACTCCCCGTTCATATAGAAAAATAATAATCGGTCATACCAATGGTTTTCTTCATCTGTCACGGAAGAATATACTTTTACTGCTGCTCCCTCGGGCTCATCATA
Organism: Rossellomorea sp. NPDC077527; assembly: GCF_044542955.1. Lineage (NCBI taxonomy): Bacteria > Bacillati > Bacillota > Bacilli > Caryophanales > Bacillaceae > Rossellomorea > Rossellomorea sp. NPDC077527. Next base: position 69,575 of record NZ_JBITVL010000002.1, read on the forward strand.
TCTGTGATAGCCTTCGTATTCTTCACTTATCCACATGATACCATAGTAGAACAAAATCGTTGATCCCGTAAATAATATAAATACCTTTATGGTCTGCCATACCAATTGAACCCCTTTAAACATCCTGTCGTCCTCCATATTCGCTGGTACTAACGCTTATTAATACAAGCTATGACGGTTTTCAAGCGTTTTATACCTAATGGAATCAGAAACTGTAAAAAATTCTATATGGGTATGAAAAAAAGCCTTAAAGAATATGTATGGGATGCTTCCAATTAAGAAACAACACAGAGGTCTTTAAGGCTTTCGGGCTTCATCTTATTCTTCATGGTCCTCTTCTTTATCCTGGCATCTGGAACAAATGCCGTGAAAGGTGAGTCGGTGATCTTTTATTTTAAACTTCCAGTCTCTTTCAACAATCGCTTCTACATCTTCTAAGAGATCTTCTTGAATTTCATCAACCGCTCCACATTCAATGCACACCAAATGGTGATGGAAGTGGGCTGCCCCTTCTTGCCTGAGATCATAGCGTGATACACCATCGCCAAAATTGATCTTATCCACAATTTTTAGTTCAGACAGCAATTCCAATGTACGATATACGGTTGCCAGTCCAATTTCCGGAGATTTTTCCTTAACGAGGAGGTATACATCTTCGGCGCTGAGGTGATCTTCTTCATGTTCTAGTAACACGCGTACCGTTGCTTCCCGCTGTGGCGTAAGCTTATAGCTGGCAGAATGAAGCTGTTTTTTTATTCGTTCAATGCGGCTTTCCATAGTCCTCTCCTCCCTCGTCAATGTCTTTACTATTATATCAAAAAGGGAGGAATAAGCAAAATAAAATTATTATAATTAACTAATTGAAATGATTATCATTTAATAATAACTTTATTTTATTCTGGATATGACAGCTTCCATTAAATTAGGAGAGAGATAGGCTTCGATGCTTGCGGCGACAGTAACAATCGCGATGGCCATCACCATGAAAATAACATACCTGGATAAGAACGGGATCATCTGGAATTGCATGGACGATGTTTGCCTCATAAAGATCTTTCGGATCAATGTAAGGGAGAAACTTGCGCTGATCGCCCCGATGAAGATGAATGCAGGAATGATGATAATATTCTGCGGCAGCACACTGACAAATGATAATAAAAATCCGCTCCATCCCATTTGATTCACTAAGAACCCGACTGAAAAACCGACCACGACACCTTTCATAAATAACAAGACGAAGATGAGCGGAAGTCCGATGATCGAGATTCCGAGCAGCCACATCAAGCCGAGATACTTCACATTATGAAGGAAGCTCTGACGGAAAAGCTCTTCTGCCGACGTCATACTCCCATCTTCCATTTCACTGAAAAACTTACTCAAATAGAAATACAGGTCCTCTTTTTGGGCAAATGACAGGGAATTAACGACAATGGCACCAAAAATGATCCCCATTAAAAACAATGTAATGATAAATAAATAGATTGAGGAATGTGTTTGTACATGTTGGACGAGTGGATTTGAATTTGATATTTTTTTACGCATCACAGTGCTCCTCCTAGATATCGATTACTAATCTATATGTAAGGCGGGACACGTTTATTCTATTCTATTGAACTTCCATACAGATAAACGTATAATCATAGAAACCTGTATTGGAGGAAGAAAATATGAATTCACCCAACTTAATCGAATTTCCCACAAGGATTGAAACTTCACGCCTTTATATCCGGCCGTGTATGCCTGGTGACGGGCCAGACGTTTTCAAGGCGATTTCTGAATCAAGGAACGAATTAAAGCCGTGGCTTCCCTTTGCGCGGAAGGAACAAACCCTTGAAGAGGTGGAGGCCGGGGTCCGGGATTCTTATGCTGAATTCATTAAAAAGGCCGACATCCGACTACATATTTACCTCAAAGAAACGGATGAATTCATCGGGTCCACCGGGTTACACCGCATCGATTGGGATGTGCCTAAAGTGGAAATCGGGTACTGGCTACATACCAAGCATACGAAAAAAGGATATATCGTGGAAGCCGTGAAAGCGCTGACCCGTTTCGCCCTGCATGATCTTTCCTGCAAGCGGGTGGAGATTCGCTGCGATGAGAGGAATACTGCTTCGCGGAGGGTGCCTGAGCGGCTGGGGTTCAAGCATGAGGGGATTTTAAGGCATGATCATCTTGATGAGAACGGGATCGATGGACGTGATACATGTGTGTACTCTCTTATTCCTGATGATCTCATTGAGATTTGATATCTGCCAATATTCAGGCCGGTTTTTGACTGGCCTGGGTGTGGTGGATGCTGCATATTTGGGGGATTGAGGATATGACAGTGCTTCTGAATATCTGATTAATCTCTCTCTTTCTTAAAATTTGTCATTTTATTTGTATTTGAAGTAAAAAACAGTTATTTAAGGGCTTTTATCAGACGAGTATAGAAGATTGATTGAGTTATGCTTTTATGTGAGGGGTAAGTTGCTCCTAAATAGCCGTGTAGGAAGTCTTATTTGCGTCGTTATACTATTTATTGCGTCATTTTCCATAGTAATTGCGTCATTATTTAATTATTTGCGTCAAAACCAGGCGTATTTGCGTCGTTTTTTTATTTTTTGCGTCATTTACCATTTTAAACCATTTCCACTCAAAAGCCAGACCCCTTCTCAAACGGAGCCTGACTTCCATTACCATTCCCTCTTATCTCATCAGCTTCTTAAGTTGCAGATGCTGAACCGCATAAGCCGTTTTCGCATCATATATTCTTTGTTCCTTGATTAGCTGCAGTGCTTCCTCTACTGTCACTTCAATCAACTCAACAAATTCATCTTCATCCGTTTCTTTAGGTTCCTGAATCGGGTAAATATCGTGAGCGACATACAAATGAACCAGCTCATCAGCAAACCCTGGAGACGTGTAAAACGAAATCAGATGCTCCAGTTGCTCACAGCCATATCCCGTTTCTTCCTCCAACTCTCGTATGGCGGTTTTATCCGGCTCTTCCCCCGGCTCAAGTTTTCCTGCCGGTATCTCGACGATGGATTTCTCCAGCGCTTTCCGATACTGCTCCACCATCACCATTTTCCCTTCCGGTGTTAACGCTATAACCGCCACAGCCCCGGGATGCTTGATCAGTTCCCGCTTAGATGTCTTCCCATTTGGAAGCTTTACTTCATCCACCTGTAGATCAATGATTTTTCCTTGATAGATCGTTTCTGTTGTGATTGTTTTTTCTTCGAATTTTCTCATCATTCAACTCTCCTTGTTCTTTCATTGACCTTGTCCTCATACATTTTACCATATCCCATCTGAGGATCGAGGTGAAAACCCTTGAAGGTGATTGCTGAAAAAGACCGGATCATTCTTGTAGGCAAAGCATGGGAAATCAAGGCAAAGTTGAAGCAATACAGTCAACATTTCTCCACAGTGAAGGAATGGATTGAATCCAATCGTTGATTCCGTTCGTTTTCTTTGTTTATTCGTCCCCACTTTCGTTAATATAATAGAGAAGTGCTAATCCCGAAAGGACGGATACAATGGAAAAAAGACAAATTGGAAACTCCGATTTACATGTATCAAAGATGGGACTTGGTTGCATGTCCCTTGGCACCGAAGAGAGAGCTGCCAAAGAAATTGTGCACCACGCTATAGAGAATGGAATCAACTATCTTGATACTGCTGATTTATATGACTTTGGTCAAAACGAAGAAATGGTCGGAAAAGCCATACATGAAGTCCGGGACGACATCATCCTGGCCACAAAAGTGGGGAACCGCTGGAATGATGTGAAGGATGGCTGGCGTTGGGACCCTTCCAAGTCCTATATCAAGACGGCCGTGAAGGACAGCTTATCACGCCTTAACGTGGATTATATCGACCTTTATCAGCTACACGGTGGTACAATTGAAGATCACTTTGAAGAAACAATTGAGGCATTTGAAGAATTAAAGACAGAAGGACTTATACGCTATTATGGCATTTCTTCCATTCGGCCGAATGTCATTAAGCGTTTCTTGCGTTCAGCCTCCATTGAGAGCGTGATGATGCAGTACAGCTTACTCGATCGCCGCCCGGAAGAATGGATGGACCTTCTGGATGAAAATAAAGTGAGTATCGTGGCCAGGGGGCCGTTGGCAAAAGGTCTTCTTTCTGAAAAGATGCTTGCCAAAGCTTCTGCAAAAATGAAAGAGAATGGCTATCTGGACTATTCTTATCAAGAGCTTCAAGAAACAATCGAGTCCATTCATAGGAAATTGGGAGACAATCGTTCCATGAATGAACTGGCCCTTCAATACAACCTCTCCCACGATTCGGTGGCTGCCGTGATCCCGGGGGCAAGTTCTGTTCAACAGCTCCAGGAGAATATCGATGCTGTTACTTCAGCGCCTTTATCCTCTGAAGAGCTTGAGATGCTTAAACAATTAACAAAATTATCACGGTATGAACAGCACAGAGATTGAATGAAAAAATAAGCGGATCAGGGATTCTTACTTCCCTGCCCGCTTATTTTTTTCATACCAATTCAACGCTTTTCGCTCCAAGTCCTTTACAAATTGGTCTTTCCCATGGATATATCCTTCTATATCATGTGGAAATTTCTTCGCAAGACTTGATTTTAGTTCACCATATCGTCGTGCTTCTCCGTCATGTTCTCTTAAATAATCGCGGAATGCCAAGTGCCTGATCACATGTTGTATTCCATAAGGGAAAATATGAAGATGTACAGCTCTGTCATTCCCTTCTCCCTTATAGAAAAAGCGGCGGTTAGGGATGCCGTTCTCCCCTTTCCCCACGAAATCCAGTTGATTGAATTCTTTTATCCGGTCGTCAATGCTTTCCAAACCAGGAACTTCAATTAATATGTCTATGATTGGTTTAGCGGCTAAACCGGGTACAGAAGTGGAACCTATATGGTGGATGGTTGCGTCAGGAAGAAGGTTACTCAGACTCCGTTTCTCTTTTTTAAATTTCGTTTTCCAGTCACCTTGATGAGGTACTACGTTTACATCTCTCATTAATCTTTGAAATTCTTCCAATTCATATTGCTTTCATTTAACAGCTCTTCAAAGCTCTTATTTTTCTCGCGCTGTTTTTTCTCTTCTATTTTCCTGAGGCGCTCTTCTTCCTTTTTCACCGACTCTACTTTTTCAAGCTCTGCTTTCTTTTCTTTTAATTGTTCGAAGAGGTCTCCGCTGATTGAGTTCTTTAGCGTCAACTCTGCTTCTTGTTTCTTTTTCTTGGACATGTGTGATTCCCCCCATCTGTCATAGTTATAAATCTTTTTATGATTTTAGTCAAAAGCAAGGCTCAAAAAAAGCCGGTTAAAAGGGTTATACACCCCTCCTAACCGGCTTTTTGCATCAAAAGGCTTCGAGTTTCACATCTTCCCCGATGATCAGTTTGGCATCGGTGGATGATTGAATATCTTCCACCGAGAAACCGTTCGCTACTTCTCGAAGAAGAAGCCCTTCATCCGTTACATCCATCACGGCGCGATCCGTGATGATGCGGTCCACGACACCTTTACCCGTCAAAGGTAATGTGCATTCTTTCAGGATCTTGCTTTCACCCGCTTTATTGACATGTTCCATGATGACGATGATTCGCTGGGCCCCGTGGACGAGATCCATCGCTCCTCCCATTCCTTTGATCATCTTACCAGGGATCATCCAGTTGGCAAGGTCTCCATTTTCGGCTACTTCCATCCCACCGAGGATGGCGATATTAATATGCCCGCCTCGAATCATCCCGAATGATTCTGAGCTGTCAAAGTAAGAGGATCCTGGAATTGCCGTAACGGTCTCTTTTCCTGCGTTGATCAGGTCTGCATCGACTTCATCTTCCACTGGATAAGGGCCGATTCCAAGTAAGCCATTTTCAGATTGAAGGACAACCTGTTTGTTTTCTGTTATATAGTTGGCTACCAGTGTAGGCATCCCGATTCCTAAGTTCACGTAGAAACCATCTTCGATTTCCTTTTCTGCTCTTCTTGCAATTCTTTCACGCATTTTGGCACGATCCATCCTGTTCCACTCTCCCTTCTATGCTTGTTTCACTGTTCTTCTTTCAATGCGTTTTTCCTGATCTGCCTGAATCAACCGCTGCACATAGATGCTTGGTGTATGCACTTCATTCGGGTTAATGCCCCCGATTTCAACAAGCTCTTCTACTTCAGCAATCGTCACTTTCCCCGCTGCCGCGATCATCGGGTTAAAATTTTGCGCCGTTTTGTTATAAATCAGATTCCCCATCTTGTCGGCCTTCCACGCCCGTACCAGGGAGAAGTCTGCCGTATAGGCTTCTTCCAGTAAATATTCTTTTCCATTAAAAGTGCGGGTTTCCTTCCCTTCCGCTACAGGAGTCCCGACTCCTGCAGGCGTGTAGAATGCAGGGATCCCTGCTCCCCCTGCACGGATTTTCTCAGCAAGCGTCCCTTGGGGAACCAGTTCCACCTCAAGCTCTCCAGATAAAACCTGCCTTTCAAATTCTTTGTTTTCCCCTACATAGGAGCCTATCATTTTATCAATCTGTTTATTTTTCAGTAATAACCCCAATCCCCAATCGTCTACCCCACAGTTATTTGAGATGACGGTCAGGTTTTTCACACCTTTTTCTACAAGGGCAAGAATGAGCTTTTCAGGGATTCCGCACAGACCGAATCCTCCGACCATTAAAGTGGCGCCATCGTGGATGTCTGCCACGGCTTCGTCATATGAAGTATATACTTCTTTCATTATTTTCCCTCCTCGAATCTATCTCTTCAGACCTTATTTATTTGTGCAGCTCTACGACGGTTGCAACCCCTTGTCCCCCACCGATGCATAGGGTAGCGAGTCCGTTCTCTACGCCCCGCTTCTTCATTTCATGAATCAGCGTCACGAGGATACGCGTTCCACTTGCTCCAATTGGATGGCCGAGGGCAATGGCTCCTCCATTCACATTCAGGGCATCCTTTTTGAACTGAAGTTCTTTATCTACGGCCAGTGATTGGGCAGCAAATGCTTCATTCGCTTCAATCAGGTCGATATCTTCCATTGTCAGTCTGGTCTTTTCCAACACTTTCTTTACTGCGGCAACAGGTCCAATTCCCATGACACTCGGATCGACCCCGGCATTGGCGTTCCCTTTAATCGTAACGAGAGGCGTGATGCCCAGCTCGTCTGCTTTCTTCTTGGACATGACGACAACAGCAGCGGCTCCATCATTGATGCCCGATGCATTACCGGCTGTCACAGAGCCTTCTTTTTTGAAGGCAGCCCGAAGGCCAGACAACTTCTCCGCCGTTGACCCTTTACGTGGGAACTCATCCTGACTGAACACGAGCGCATCCCCTTTTCGTTGCGGGATAGAAACCGGAACGATCTCATCATCAAATCGGCCGGATTCAATGGCAGCAGCCGCTTTTTGCTGACTCCATGCAGCGAATTCGTCCTGTTCTTCTCTTGTCAGAGAGTAACGGTCACATAGATTCTCTGCCGTCACACCCATATGATAATCATTAAAGGCACACCATAAGCCGTCTGATATCATACTGTCGACGACTTTCTGGTCTCCCATTTTGTATCCTTCTCTTGCTCCTTTCAATAAATAAGGAGCCTGACTCATATTTTCCATTCCACCTGCAACGATGATATCTGCATCCCCTGCGAGGATTGCCTGTGTCGCTAGATGAACCGTTTTTAATCCTGATCCACATACTTTATTAATTGTCATGGCAGGTACTTGCTCAGGAAGTCCCGCTTTGATGGATGCTTGACGGGCGGGATTTTGACCCAAGCCTGCCTGCAACACATTCCCCATGATCACTTCATCCACATCACTACCATTTAAACCAGCCTTTTCAAGGGCATCTTTAATCACAATCGCTCCAAGTTCCGGAGCGGAAATACCTTTTAAAGATCCGTTAAAGCTTCCGATGGCTGTACGTACTGCACTCACAATGACAACTTCATTCGACATCTTTCTTCCTCCCTTTCTCTTCTGACTGATGTGCTTGCCTATTCATTACCTTCTGAAAACAGTTCCACTTTAACTCATTCTATGTAAGCGGTTAAATTCCTCTAAATTTGTCAAAAAATTTTTATATTGATTTACATGTCGAAATTTTCTTAAAATGAAGAGGAAGGAGTGAAATGATGAAATTACCTAAAAAAGCTACCATTATCGAAGTCGGTCCGAGAGACGGCTTACAAAATGAGAAGAATTTTGTCCCGACGGACGTAAAAAAAGAGTTTATCTATCGTTTGAAGCAAGCAGGAATCAAGGAAATGGAGCTGACTTCCTTTGTTTCTCCCAAATGGGTTCCACAAATGCAGGATGCCAGTGAAATTGTCGATTCCTGTATGACCATGGATTCACGAGACTTCGTTCTCGCCCCTAATAAGAAGGGGATGGAGCGTGTGTTTGAAACAAGCTGCCGTTCTGTTGCCGTATTTGTCGGTGTCAGCGATTCTTTCAATCAGAAAAACATCAACAAAACGACAGAGGAAGCCCTTGAAGGCTTAAAACCTCTCCTTACAGAATTGAAGGAACGGGGTTATTTCGTGCGAGCCTGCATCTCAACCGCTTTCTACTGCCCATATGAAGGAAAGATCCCACCGAAGGATACGCTTGCCCTTTGCAAAAAATTTGTGGCTATGGGAGTGGATGAATTGAGCGTTGCCGATACGATCGGCCGGGCGAATCCATCCGAAGCCTATCATCTCTTCACGTTATTAAAGCAGGAATTACCACATACATTACTGACCGCTCATTTCCATGACACCCGTAAGATGGCCCTTGCGAATATCCTGGCATCCCTGCAGGCGGGGATCGACCGCTTTGACACAAGTGCCGGCGGACTCGGCGGATGTCCTTTCGCACCTGGGGCGACCGGAAATGTTGCAACAGAGGATGTTGTGTATATGCTCGAAGAAATGGGGATTTCCACAGGGGTTGACCTTGAGAAGCTCGCTGCTGCCATCGAGGTCGTTGAGTCCTATGTCAGCCGCCCCATTGAAAGCGGTTACTATCGCCTGCACGAATTGAACCAGTAATGCATACCCCCTCTCTCCTTCGAGCATTCTAAAGGTGATAACCTTTAAGGAGATGAGTCATATGAGCCAAAAACGCGATAAAGGATTCAGTCAAAAGGGAAAACCGAATGCAGATACGACATCAAACACCATGGCAAAAGAAGAACTGGATAAAGCGATCCATCCAACGAAAGGGCAAAATGCCAGATCTTAAGTTCTAAACCTATTGAAAAAAGCGTCTCTTCCCGAGGCGCTTTTTTTGTCCTGAAAATTCCTCTTTTTTCCTTTGTTTGCTACAATAAGAATAAACGATATTCCTCCTGAGGTGATGACGAATGAGAAAAAAACTGGCGATCCTTGGTGGCACCCTTTCCTCTATCGGGCTGCTCGGAGTTTATATTACTAATCGATTTATGTATTTACCGAAAAAAAGGGATGATTTCATTCGGGCACGTGAAGTCGAATCGACCCGGCTGATCGAAGAGGATTATGACTCCCTTCCTAAAGAAGAAGTGCTGATTCCTTCAAAGTACGGTTACGATATTAAAGCGGTATTCGTGAAGCCCCATCCTCATAAAAAATTCATGATCTTTTCCCATGGAGTGACGGAGAATAAATGGAATTCCATTAAATACATGAACCTTTTTATCAAACTTGGGTTCAATGCCGTGATCTATGACCACAGGCGTCACGGGGAATCAGGTGGCAAGACAACGAGCTATGGCTATTTTGAAAAGTATGACCTGAAGGCTGTAGTCGATGAACTGATCTGCCGCGAAGGGGACGATGCATTCTTTGGGATCCACGGGGAGTCCATGGGGGCTGCGACGATGCTTCTTTATGCCGGTAGTGTGGAAGACCGGGCTGCTTTTTATATTGCAGACTGCCCTTTCTCCGATTTTGGTGAACAGCTTGCCTATCGCATGAGTGCAGAGGTGAAGATGCCGGCAAAATTTCTTCTTCCCCTCGTAAATGGGACTCTTAAACTGCGACAAGGGTATACATTAAAGGATCTATCACCCCTTTCAGTTGTTCAAAATATCCAAAAACCTGTGTTATTTATTCACAGCCAAAATGATGATTACATCCTTCCCCAAATGACAAAGGACCTTTTTGAAAAAAAGCTTGGTCCAAAGGAACTGTTCCTTGATTTCCGCGGGACCCATGCCCAGTCATATAACGACAACCCGGAGAAATACGAAGAAGTGATTCAAAGGTTTCTAGACCAATTTGTATCAAATGGAAAGGATGTCGTCTCATGATCCCAACCGATTTCAGATTAAAAATGCAAACGATTTATGGAGATTCCGGGAATGACTGGATGGCTTATGTAGAAGGTTTGCTGGAGTCATTAAAAGACCGGCTTCAGTTAACATATGATGAGCCTTTTTCATTAAGCTATAATTTCGTGGTACCCGTTCGGATCAGGCAGGAACGGGAGGCCGTATTAAAGATCGGGTATCCGAACAACGATTTCTCCAATGAGTTTCATGCCCTCCAGGATTTTCAAGGGAGGGGGATGGTGGAGGTCCTCGATTATAATAAGGTAGAAGGCTGGATCTTATTAGATCGTCTCCTCCCTGGTGCTTCCCTCCACTCCATCTACGATGAAGAAGAGGTCCTTTCTATCTTCGCCCTTACTGCTAAGAGACTTTGGCATAAGCCTGTAAGTGTTCATTCCTACCCTACCGTTCAATCCTGGTCAAAGGGAATCGGTAGGGTACGGGAACGATTTAACGGCGGAAGCGGACCTATCCCTGAAGAGCTCGTCTTAAAAGCGGAAAACCTCTATACGGAGTTGCTCGATACATCGACAGATCGCTTTCTTCTTCATGGTGACCTTCATCACGGAAACATCCTCTATTCCGATTGTTCCGGCTGGACAGCCATCGATCCCAAAGGGTTGATCGGCGAGAGAGAATATGACTGCATTCAGTTCATGTTGAATGAGTGGGAGAAGTGGGAGGTTCCGATCGAACTTCTTCGATACAGGACCAGGACATTAGCTTCTCTCCTTTCCCTCTCCTACGAGCGGTTGATCTCATACGGATTTTGCCATTCGATTCTGTCTGCCAGCTGGTCTGTGGACGACGGCTTGGATGGATGGAAAAACGGGGTTTCATTGGCGAGGATGTTTGAAGATCTGTTGGAGGAATAACCACTTATTTTCTGCCTGTGGTTTAATTGTTACGTTTGGTTGGTGGTATTTGCTTTAAAAACAGCGAAAGCCTTCGGTTGACACCAACCGAAGGCTTTCATTCTATTCCCCCGGAAACATCACAAAGCTCATTCTCCCATTTATGATCTGACCCGGGCTTTTCAATTGAAATGTGTTGCTTTGTGGAGAAAAGTCAATTTTCAATTCTTCATCAAGGAAAACCATCTTTGACTTTTCGACGAGAATCGGATAGCTGTTCGTTTCTATTTGTACATCTTCCCCTTCAACGGGATGACTGACAAACCATAAAGTAGGAATGCCGCTGACCACACAGCCACAGCCCTCTGTATCGTATTTCAGTTTCAGGTAACCTGGTTTGTTTTCTATATTCATTTTATCCTGAATTTTGCGCGTTGCTTCATTCGTCAGTTGAATTTTCATTCGATGACCTCCTCGTTCCTTATCCTATCACATTTCATTTGCTTCTTTTAGAATATTGCTTTTTTACGGTTTTCATCTTACTATCGATAGTGGGGATTCTTTTGTATTTTTTAGAAAGGGTGGTTTTTCATGACAAAAGCTCAAATCAAAGTGAATGATAACGGTTCCTTCCGCGTAAGCGGTGATGTGGAACTGATTGATGCTGACGGAAATGTATTTCAAACGAAACAAGTATTTACCCTTTGTCGCTGCGGTCTATCTGCTAATATGCCGTTTTGCGACGCTTCACACAAGGGAAAATTCGATTCCTGCGTGCGTGCCGAAAAGGTATTGGACGAAGAGTAAATGGAATGAAAGGAGAGGCTTCACCCGAAGCCTCTCTTTTCATTCAAAAAAACGAATGTCTACAACGCTTGTCAGTGGAATATAGTGTACATCTTCAAACCTGTCGACCACATGCAGCTTCCCTTCCATTGAGTCGACATGATGAACGGTTCCAATCAATAATTGATGACGGTACTTTGCATAATGAGTAATCGAGACCAGCTTCCCGAACTCCATCGCTTCTGCCACCACTTCATTTATCCGATCCAGCTCCTGCTCATCAAGTTCAACCCTCTTTTCATGGGTATCTTCCTTGGCCCAATCCCTGAGGAGCTTCACATGCTCCGGGAGCATCATAGATGTCCATTTGATTCTTCCTCGATCACGGATCAACTCTCTCACCTCCTATGCGTTACGATTTATGTCCACCCACCAGGCGGGCACGATGCCTTGCTGTTCCCGCTTCCGTGTAGGATACAGCCCGGAGCAGGGCCCCTGATCCATATCTATTTCGGATGCGGTCCACCACATACCCAAGTTCCCGTTTTTCCCAACGGTCAGGTTCAAAAAGGGACACCTGCATCGCTCCATCCTCCACTATATTCGAAAGAGTAATGTTGATTTTCCGGACGGTTTTTCCATTGTAGTTCTCTTCGAATAGTTCGAGACACACACGGTACAGATCCATGGTGATATTGGTCGGTTCCTCTATCGTCCGTGACCGGTGGAACCCACCTCCGAATTCTTCGCGGCTGTAGCCGATCCCAAAACTTACAGTCCTTCCCGCCTTACGATGGGTCCGGGCGCGTCTCGCGACTTCTTCGCACATCTCCAAAATGACGCGTTTGATTTCCTTTTTCTCCTTATAATCCCTGAGGAGGATCTGCCCCTTGCCGAAGCTGACCTGCCCATCCATGATCGGTGCCCCAATTTCAGACAGGTCCACTCCCCATGCATGATAATAAAGCTGATTTCCCATCACACCGAACTTTGCCTCAAGCTTCTCGAGATCATACTTCGCCAATTGTCCGACAGAAAAGATGCCCATGCGATTGAGGGTCTTCTCGAGGCGTCCGCCTATCCCCCACATCTCACTCAGCGGCGACAGGGGCCACAGCTTTTCCGGAACATCTTCATATGTCCACTCGGCAATCCCCTTTTTCTTTGCTTCAAGATCCAGACACAGCTTAGACAGGAGCATATTGGGTCCAATGCCGATGGCGCACGGGAGTTGAAACTCCCTTTCCATATCATCTTTGATCTTGCGGGCGATGGTGGTCGCATCTCCCCAGAGATCCGTCGCCCCATCAATCTGTATGAAGCTTTCATCTACGCTGTACGTATGAATGGCGTCCTTCGGTACATAGCGATGAAACAGACGGGTAAGCTCTGTTGAAATCCGTACATATGTCGCCATTTTCGGCTCTACAAGCCGGATTCTGGGGTCGTTCGGAATTTCAAACATCCGCGAACCTGTTTTGATACCAAAGTCCTTCTTCATCCTGGGCGAGGCAGCCAGTACAATGCTTCCCTGCCGGCTTCTATCCCCCACTACAGCCAAGTGACATTCAAGGGGATCCAGCCCCTCCATGACAGCCGAACAGCTAGCATAAAAGCTCTTCATATCGATGCACAAAATCTTGTGGTGTGGTAGCACACTGTAATCGACAGTCATATCTTCGTCCTCCATTTTACCTAAAATAGAACAAACGTTCTTATATAGTATAGTTATGATTCTATACGAATATACGTTCCCTTTCAACTTAAATTACTGGAAACGGAGAGAATAATAAGAAAAGCGGAAGGGCTTTGCCCAGAGGCGACAAGCATAAGACGAACCTGCCGGAAAGGCGTTCTTTGCCTTTTTGGCAGGTTTGACTTATGACCTCGAGCCTCTAAGCCCTGGAGCTGGACATAGAAAAGCGGAGGCGGCTCGTTCAGAGGCGACAAGCATAAGGCGAACCAGTCGGAAAGGCGCTTTTTACCTTTTTGGCTGGTTTGACTTATGACCTCGAGCCTCTAGCCGCCGGAGCTGGACATAGAAAAGCGGAGGCGGCTCGGGTAGGCCCGACATGCATGAAAAACACACCCCAAAGTCAAATCCTGTCGATATTTTTGTTATGAATTGAATAGTCTCATTTTCCTATAATTGCTAAAATTCAATTGAATGTAATTGCGAGGACAAGGAGGGGTTTTGATGGCGAAAGTGATTGTGATGTATGAAAAGCCAAAAGATCAGGAAAAGTTCGAGGAGTATTACTTCAATACCCATATGCCGAAAGTAGAAAAGGTGCCCAATGTAAAAAGCGCAAAGGTACAGCGGGTTCTCTCAAATCAAAATACCGATTTAGCCCTATACTTAATAACGGAAATAGAATTTGAGAATAAAAGGGACATGAAAGAAGCGTTCGCTTCCGAACAGTGGAAGGCCGTAGAGGATGACGTTCCAAACTTTATGAAATATTTAGAAAAACCGCCAATCATCACCATAGTAGATTGAAACACAGCGAAAAAAGCCGAAATCAATCATGATTTCGGCTTTTATTGATTACCCTTTTCCAGCCTGGAATCCAGGGTATTTCGTCATGCCACCATCGGCGATGAGAGTGGTTCCCGTAACGTAGCTCGCTTGATCAGATGCAAGGAAAGCCGCGCAGGAGGCAACCTGTTCGGGTTCTCCGATATAACCGAGAGGGATGAGTTTCTCCACTCCCTTTTTCTTCTCCGGATCGGAAAATTTCTCTGCATTGATCGGTGTATCGATGGCACCGGGAGCGATATTATTCACCCTGATCCCATCGGGGGCGAATTCTAATGCCAGGCTCTCCATTAATAATTTGACCCCACCCTTACTGGCGGCATAGTGGGCAAAATGAGGCCAGGGAATGATTTCATGTACGGAAGAAACATTGATGATTGATCCCTTGATATGATGCTCGAGCATGTATTTTGCCGCTTCACGGCATCCAAGGAATGTACCGGTCAGGTTCGTATTGATGACCTTTTGCCAATCTTCAATCGAGAGGTTTTCAGACGGGACTTCATTTTCGATACCTGCATTATTCACATAGATATCCAGACTTCCGTATGTGTCATGTGCAAAGCTGACAAAGCCCTGGACGTCCTCTTCTTTTGACACATCCCCCTGAATGATGGAGGCCGTTCCCCCGTCTTTCTCGATTTCTTTTACTAGTTCTTGAGGATTCTCTTCTTCTTTGAAGTAATTAATGACCACTTTGCAGCCTTCCCCGGCGAACCGTTTCGCGATCGCCTTTCCTATACCAGTAGCAGCTCCGGTTATAACGACCACCTTATTTGTCAGATCTGAATACATATCCATTCCTCCTTATTCTTTCGTGAAGCCTAATAGAACACCGCCGATAATGATTAGAGCACATCCGGCTATGACGAGGAGAATCTGCTTTTTCGATTTCTTTTCTCCTAAGAAAAACAAACCTCCAAGGGTGGAAATGACAATTCCCGTTTGGGAAAGGGAAAAGCTTGTCGCGACCCCGATACGTGGAAGGGCAAGCAGCAGTCCGAGATTCCCTGATGCCCACATGAGTCCGGTTAAAATATTCCGAATCGTATATTTGTTAAATGGTTTATGCCTGAATGTGATGACGACGGCTCCGATGAACATACCGATCGCCTGAGGCAAGATTGCTTCCCATCCATCAATATCAAACCACCTTAAAATGACGACATAGGCTATGTATCCACAACTTGAAAGAAGAAGCGTCAATAAACCTTTTTTCAGTTGAGAATCTTCATCCCCTTCAGATTTTTGGGTGAATGATGTCATAACGACACCGATGATAAGAGCTAAGACCGCCCCGCTTCCAAGGATGATTGTTTCAGTCGTTTTCCACTCTTTAAATACCAATACGCCAAAGAGCGTGGTTCCGATCAGCTGCATTCCGGTTGAAATCGGGACGGTTTTCGAAACACCGATGAATTTTACACTTGCAAGCTGGTTCACTTGCCCGACTGCCCAGAAGACGCCGGAAATAAAGCCGATCCCCCAAACGAATAGCGTTAATTCCGGGGATTTAATGAAGAAGACGCCGATCGCAAACAGCAATGACCCAACCGTGATCCCAACCGTCTGGCTGTAGGCATTCCCACCGAGCTTTACACTTACAAACACAAGACTTCCCCACGCGACCGCAGGGATAAGGGCTAAAAGAATCCCTATCATACATCCACATCCTTTTTCCGACAATGATCATAGTTTTCCTCTGAAACAGGAATTCTAGCCGTTTCGACTGGAAAAACCTAAAATAGTTCCCACTCCCTGATGCATACCCTTCTTTCGTTGGGTTTAATCTTGAAAAGCGGACACGCGGACACAAAGAAGAAAGCGCCGATTCCTCATCGGCGCTTTCTTCTTTGTCATTTTGTTGAAGTATGTATCGGGACAATGACTCTTTCATTTTCGACATTCACTATGACGTGGACATCCCGGTCGATGGAAAGATCTTTGAATCGTAAGGAATATAAGCCCGTAGGATTTTTTTCGATGGACTGGATGACAACCTGTGAAAACCGGGGATCTCTCATGACTAATTGCACGACAGCCTCTTCGATTTTGCTTTGCTCGTCTGTCAGGAATACAAGTTGATCCGCTGAAGCTCTCCTGGGATACGATTCCTGAAGTTCCCCATTGAAGGTCACATTCACTTTCTTGCCCAATTCTATATCTTCTTTATGTAGCTTATTATCTTGATCTGTCATTATGACAGTTTGTTGATCGAATGAAAACCAAATATCATTGATCAGCACCTCGTTGTTCTCCATACGGGTCACAAAGCCTATGAAATCTGTACTATCCTGAGATGAATTGACAGATGAAGGCCCGCAGCCGGTAAATAATAAACAGAAACAAAGTATCAGAACAGTCAAACATTTCTTCATAGACTCCCCCCTTATAGAATTAGACGATTAACGGCACTATTTGGTTTCACTATTTTTTGAAAAAAAGGTTATTTCCTACTTTTTCGACAAAAGATGGAAACAGCTGATAAACCTTGCTGCCCATATTCATCCACCGGGGCAGGTTAATTTCCCTCTTATTGGTGAAGAGGGCACCCACCACAGTATCAGCGACATAAGCGGGATCAAGCATGAACTTCTGCACATTCTTCACATATGTCCCGGATTCATCGGCAATGGAAAAGAAGTCCGTGGCGATCGGACCCGGGTTTACAGCCGTCACCTTTACCCCATACCGTTTGGCTTCCATCCTTACACTGTTAGTATATCCCAGGACAGCATGCTTGGAAGCTGAGTATGCACTTGATTTCGGGGTCGCAAACTTGCCTGCTTGAGAAGCGATATTTATGATATGTCCATAGCCTTGTTCACGCATATGGGGAAGGACTTCCCCAGTACATGCCATAAGTCCAAGAACATTTACATCCATCATCCCTTTCACATCTTGAAAGGAGGTTTCGTGCGCTTCTTGAAAAATCCCATACCCGGCATTATTGATCAAGGCATGAATCGATCCAAATTCCTGGAGGATGGAATGAAAGACATCCGGGATTTGATCGTAATCCGTTACGTTTAATGGATACACTTCCACTTTACACTTATATTTTGTTGTCAGCTTTTCCTTCAATGCTTGAAGCAGATGAGCGCGACGTGCAATCAATGCAAGATTCCCGCCATTCTCTGCCACCTTGATGGCCATTTGCTCCCCGATTCCTCCAGAGGCACCAGTAATGACAATCGTTTTTCCTTTGATTCTTCTGTTCATGTAAGGTCACATCTTTCTAAGCAAAATAATAATAAATTCCTTCGTGTTTTTCTTTTCGTATAGCATGAAGGGATTCCAGGTAGTCCAATTGCCCGATCGTTTCGGACAGTGTCAGGCCAAGCTCCTTCCGATACACGGAAGGGAATAACCTCTTACATATATCAAAGACCGTCACTCGGTTGCCACGGATCATTTCCAGTACACTTTGTGCTCTTTCATCCTGTTTCCCTAATCTCCTTGGAATTAATCCATGTACATCCATGATATTATCTCCATGCCCTGTATAAGCAAGGGAAACCGGAAAATCCAAAAGCTTTTTTAATGATTCATTGTACTGCAACAATGGCTTCGAACGTGCGATTTCTCCTTCAAATGGCGGTTCAATGAGGGGATTGGGTGAAATAGATGCGAGTATGTGATCTCCTGCTATCAATACA
The DNA here is from genome assembly GCF_044542955.1 of Rossellomorea sp. NPDC077527. Lineage (NCBI taxonomy): Bacteria > Bacillati > Bacillota > Bacilli > Caryophanales > Bacillaceae > Rossellomorea > Rossellomorea sp. NPDC077527. Next base: position 87,701 of record NZ_JBITVL010000002.1, read on the forward strand.
CCATCGCTTTCCCGGTAAAAGGATAGGTGACTCTGGGCATGGCCGAGGGTTTCTATGACCGACCACCCTACCATTCCAGGAATGGCATCCCCTTCCCTTATCTCCACATCTAACTTCCGGTTTCCCATGAACTTCAGGGGACTCTTGAATTTCGGGATGGCTGCGAAATACTCATGAGGCAGCCCTGATTCCAGCGCCAACTGCAAGAAAAACTGGTCGTATACATCATGGAAATGTTGGTCACGGGAGAGCCAGAATCGATTATATCTATGACCATACACTGTGACGGAGCGTGAGAAACGGTCAAGCAATCCTGCATGATCGGGATGATGATGCGTCAGGACGATTTGCTCAATATCCTGAGGCGTATATCCTAAAAGGGATAATTGCTCAGTGAGCTGTCCCCAGGCGGTATCTGTAAGGGGGCCGGCATCCACCAATGTCAAGGCATCCCCCTTCACTAAATAAACGTTCACATCTCCTACGGCAAATGGTGTGGAGAGTGTGAGTTTCGCAATATCATTCACTAAGGTTGTCATATTTTCACCACATTCTTCATAATAAAAGGGTACAGCCTTGAAATACGGTACCCTTCCCGTTTTGTCAGTCATTTCCAAAAAAATGAATGACCCTTCATTATCTAGTGTACATTTTTTCCTGTCTGATGTCATTTTTTAAAATGATTGAATATACTGAAATAAACACTTGACAGATAAGCTGTCTTTCAAAGATAATCACCTATAATATCCATTTGGTCTACATCCACTTTACATATTGATACAAGAAAAAGCGATGATAAAGATTAGTAATGAAATAGATGATGTAAGAGATCGGGGTCCACCGGCTGAAAGGTCCCGTCGTCCTCTCTATTCGTGAACCTGCCTTTTGAGCGTCTTAAACCAGAACGTGTTCCAGCGTTAATGGACTTCGAGTGTGTCCATCTTCATCATTGAATTTGGACAAAGCAAGGTGGTACCACGGAAGACAGACCCTTTCGTCCTTTGAGGATGAGAGGGTCTGCTTTTTTTTCGGATAATAAAGGAGGAATAAGGGAATGAAAACCTTGTTTATAGGAGCGGGATCGATGGCTCATGCTTTAATGGGCGGAGCATTGAAGGCAGGCGTATTGAATAGCGGCGAAGTGTATGTAACCAACCGGAGCAACAAGGAGCGATTAGATGAAATCATGCAGGAATTCTGTGTTCAGAAGGTGAATCTGGAGGAGGAATATGATGTGATTGTCCTTGCCATGAAACCAAAGGACTTTCATGAGGCAGCAGAATCCATCACCCCTTACCTTTCTGAACACACGCTGATCATTTCTGTACTGGCGGGCATCACCATGGAACATATCAGCGACAAACTCACCTTTAAAGGGGCAATTGCAAGAGCCATGCCGAACACAAGTGCAGCCATGGGAAAATCGGCAACGGCCGTCTCATTTAATCACAGCCTCTCAAATTCCCAAAAGCAGTGGACGAAGACACTCTTTCAATCTGTCGGCATCGCAGCGGAAGTGGAGGAAGAGAAATTGGACCTCATCACGGCTCTGTCGGGGAGCGGCCCGGCCTATATTTATTATGTCGCCGAAATACTGAAACATGCTGCAGTAGAGTTGGGACTGGAAGAGGATCTTGCCGAAAGTCTTGTCACCCAGACGATCGCCGGAGCAAGCGCCATGCTATCCGAATCCGGATTAGAAGCAGTGGAATTAAGAAATAACGTAACCAGTGCAGGGGGGACGACCGAAGCGGGAATCGCTGCCCTGGAAGACTTTCAAGTAAAAGAAGCCTTCTTTCAATGTATTACTTCGGCAAAGAACCGCTCACAGGTGCTAGGCAGTGAATTAAAAAAACAATCTATGAAAAAATAGATGAAGAGCCCACCAGTGATCGCGAACAACAATTTTCATTGGTACAATCAAAGCAAAAAAGAAGGTCGACGCACATGAATCTCCTACTCATCTTACTATCAGCTGTCCTAATTGTCTGGATCGTCCTGTCCATCGATGTGTGGAGAGGCCTTTCAAAGCTTACGTCCATTGAAGGATTACCGGTAACGGATAATGGACCCCTTCTTTCTGTTATTGTGCCTGCAAAGGATGAAGAAGAAACCATCACAGAAAGCATTGTATCCCAGCTGAAGCAGGACTATAGCCGAATTGAATGGATTCTCGTCAATGACCGTTCAACGGACTCGACACCGGAGAAGCTTGAAGCACTAGCCGAAATGGACAAGAGGATCCGAATACTTCACATCGACTATCTGGAAGCAGGATGGCTTGGAAAGAACCACGCTTTATTTAAAGGATACGGGATCTCAAAAGGGTCCCTCATCCTGTTTACCGATGCAGATATCCTTTATAAAGATCCATCCACCTTTTCCAGGGCGGTAGCGGTCTTACAATCACGGAAGCTCGACCACCTGACACTGGCTCCCGGCATCAAGTCACAAACCTTCTGGCTAAAAAGCTTTGTTGCATTCTTTTTATTCGGCTTTGCCTTTTATAAGCGACCCTGGAAAGCAAATGATCCTTCCTCTAAGACAGGGATGGGAATCGGCGCCTTCAATCTCGTCACCCGTTCAGCGTACGAGGAGATCGGAACACATGAGAAGCTCAAACATATGCCCGACGATGATCTGCAGCTCGGCATCATCATAAAAAAAAAGGGAAAAAGCCAGGCATTTCTCACTGCCCTAAGGTCCCTCGAAGTTGAATGGTACCACTCGTTGAACGAAGCCTTTAAAGGCCTTGAGAAAAATACGTTTGCCGGTCTCCATTATTCTATCCTGCTTGTATCATTTGCCATGGCGGGCGTATTCTGTTCCACTATACTGCCTTTCTTGACGTTATTCTCAGGAGATCCGCTCATTGCGACGATCAGCCTGCTGATCGTCTTCTTCATCGGCATCACCTACCTGAAAGTGATAAAGGAAATGACGAACGAGTCTCCCACCCTATTTCTTACCCTGCCCGTAACCGCCATGATATTCATCTATTCCATAGCAAGAGCAACATTTCTAACCTTCAAGCGGGGAGGCATTGAATGGCGTGGAACGATTTATCCATTGAAGGACTTGAAGCAAAAAAGAAAATAGAGCACATTTCTTTTCGGGCAAAAATGTTGTTGATATAATCACTGTGTATGACTATTTAGAAACCCGAAATAAATGAGGCCTGGAAGGTGATTGAAGATGAAAGCAAAATTATTTGAGCCATATATGCTTAAAAATGTTGAACTGAAGAACAGAATCGTCATGGCCCCAATGTGCATGTACTCTTCCCACAATGAAGATGGAAAAGTCGAAAACTGGCATCGCACCCACTATACAAGCCGTGCGGTCGGAGGAGTTGGACTCATCATCCAAGAAGCAACGGCGGTTACGCCACAGGGAAGAATTTCGCCACAAGATTTAGGGATTTGGGATGATGAACACATTGAAGGTTTAAAAGAATTAGTAGATCTGATGAAAGAGCAAGGGGCAAAGACGGGTATCCAGCTTGCCCATGCAGGAAGAAAAGCCGTCCTTGAAGGCGATATCCTGGCACCTTCTGCACTCCCATTTAACGATGAGATGAAAACACCGGTGGAAATGTCAGCGAATGACATAGAAGAAACTGTCACCTCCTTCATTAAGGGAGCCGTAAGAGCAAAGAAAGCGGGCTTTGATGTAATCGAGATTCACGGAGCCCATGGATATCTTATCAATGAGTTCCTCTCCCCTTTATCCAATAAACGAACGGATGAATATGGCGGATCTGCAGAAAATCGCTACCGCTTCCTCCGTAAAATCATTGACGGGATCCAGCAGGTGTGGGACGGCCCCCTCCTCGTCAGAGTTTCTGCAAAGGATTATAACGACGAAGGCTTAGACGTCGAGGACTATGTGGTGTTTGCAAAGTGGATGAAAGAACAAGGTGTCGATTTGATCGACGTAAGCTCAGGTGCCCTCGTACCGGCACGCATCCCGGTATTTCCAGGCTATCAGGTGAAGCTTGCAGAGACCATCAAGAACGGAGCAGGCATTGATACTGGAGCGGTCGGACTGATTACAACCGGCATTCAGGCGGAAGAAATCCTGCAAAATGAACGGGCGGACCTAGTCCTGCTTGCACGCGAACTTCTGCGTGACCCCTACTGGCCAAGAACGGCAGCGAAAGAGTTAGGCGTGGAGATCGAAGCGCCTAAACAGTATGAGCGCGGATGGTAATGGTCAATCAGAAGAAATAAAGAGAGCGCGGAACCCCAGGGTTCCGCGCTCCCTTTATTTAAACACCTTCTGCACTTCATACCGAAAACCTAAACAAGTGTAGCCTTGCTTTTGGTACATCAGTCTCGGCGTATCTTCCCCGTCCGCAACCAGAATGACGTTCCTGTCAGGGAACCGGTCCATGACAAATCGTTGCAGTCTGCTGCCGATTCCTTTCTTTTGAAAGGTTTCGTGAACCATCAATCCGTCGATTTCTGCAGAATCTTCTTCAATGATTACATCCACGGACCCGGCAGGAGCACCCTTATAAAAAGCAAGTACCTGCATGATACAGGGATTATCAAAATTACGCTTATGCATGTCTACCTTTTGATCGGCAAAGTCCGGGCCATAGTCCAAATCCTGTTCGGACTGAAAAGCAAGGTAATCATTCAATTCCTTCTTGCTCACTTCCATGACTTCGATGTCGGGATTCACACCCACTGATGGAAATCGATCCGGATCAATGGAATAAAGTTCATTGAATCCGACGTCAAATCCCTCTTGTTTAAAATAGTCCATCAGTTCTTCTGAAGGCTTGTGGTCTTGAGGAAAAAGAAACTTTACATGTTTCTGACCTTTCGATTGATGAAATCCCCTCAAGAAACGGGCGGCCTCTTGGAACTCGTCAAGAGTCGGCTGTTTCATGAATTCCAGGAAGTTACTATCATACCTCGTCAACATTTCCGGATAATGTATGTGCTGATAGAGTGCATTATTTGCTATCAAATGACCCGGATTATAGATATTTTCAAATGTAAATGTTTTCATAGAATATGGACCCCATTTGTCTATTTATTACGCTCTTTTCGCAAAGAATGTTGTTCTTGCACAGACTATGATTTGCAAAGCTCTGTCACCTGAGTGTATGGAAGAGGGTGAAGGGAACTGCTCCGCTTTCCAGGGACGTTCGGCCAAGCCTCCTCAGCAAAAAACGCTTCCGGGGTCTCGGCACGCCCGTTTTCCATAGGAGTCTCCACAGTTCCCTTCCCCCTCTAATGTAGCAAGCATTGACAGAGCAAAATGGTTCATCAATATCAGTTAAGAAGAATATAAGTACTATTTACTATAATTGGTCACTGCAACTACAAGAAAAAAAGAGTTGGTGTAATTTATTCTGACATTTACACTGGTATTACTGAAACATTTATGCTTAGACAGTTGATTGGAGCGGAAACCAACCACTACTCTCTACATCCAAAAGCAACAATGTTTACGAAAACAGCCATTATAATAAACTTCCCTACTCCCAAATACGTCGTACAGAGGCACTCCTCTCTTCTATTTCTACGACATATACATCCGGGTTCGAAAGAGCAAACAGCTCGTCATAACCATAGCGTTCATCAAATAACCTCAAAATCAGCGTCGTTAAATTGCCATGACTCACACAAACGATTCTGTCCTCTTTCTTTTTCACTACTTCATCAATAAAGGATTTCGCCCGCTCCATCGCCATATGATTGGACTCGCCACCAGGTAAGGATAAGGAAAAATCCTCGAAGCTCATCTTCAACTTTTCCATCCAATCGGGAAGATCTTGATCACTCAGTACTCTTTCCCCCAGTCGGTCGTCCTGCTGAATTCTTAGGCCGGAACGTTCGGCAAAGGGGGTGATGGTGTTTACTGCCCTTACGAACGGACTTGAATAAATCGCCTCGACAGAACAGTTTTCTAAAAATGCCGCTAATCGCACCGCCTGACATTCCCCTTCTTTCGTTAAAGGAGCCTGAATCGGCTGCCCTTCTGCTTTCGCATGACGCACAACGTAAATCGTCTTCATTTCCTCACCCCTACTTCTTTATAGGTATGACATACTCTAAGAAATCCCTTGCTATATACGTTTCAGGGAAGACGTCCCTTGCTTCCTTCTCCAGTTCCTCCCATGATTCCTTGGCATAGCGGGAAGAAATATGGGTCAGGAAGAGACGCTTGGCATCGGCTCTCAGGGCCGTTTCGCCTGCTTGTTTCGTCGTGGAATGAAAATACTCCCGGGCCATGTCTTCCTGATCCCTGTTAAAGGTTGCTTCATGGACCAGGACATCCGCACACTTCCCAAGCTCCACTGCATTAGAACAAATCCTTGTATCCCCTAAAATGGTGACGACCCGTCCGGGAATCGACGGCCCGAGAAAATCCTGTCCATGAATCTCCCTTCCATCTTCCAGAAGAACCGTTTCCCCTAATTTTAACCGCCTATACAGAGGACCTGGCCCAACCCCTTGTTCCCGTAATTGATCCACTTTCAGAACACCAGGCTTATCTTTTTCAATCACACGGTATCCGAAGGTCGGCAGTGCGTGATCAAGCTCCATTGCTTCTACACGGAAGCCATCGTCTTCAAAGACGACACCCTCCTCGATTTCCATCACTTCTAGTGGGTATTGAAGATGGGTCCTGCTGACGGAGAGGGATACCTCAATATACTCTTTGATCCCCTTCGGACCATACACCGTCAGTAGCGATTCTCCCCCTTGGAATGAACGGCTCCCAAGTAGCCCAGGCAATCCGTAGATGTGATCACCGTGCAGGTGGGTGATGAAAATCTTCTCGATTCTTCTCGGTTTTAAGCTTGTATGTAAAATTTGATGCTGTGTCGCTTCCCCGCAATCAAAGAGCCACACGGCACCACGTTCCTCCAATAACTTCAGTGCGATACTGGTCACATTGCGGAGTTTGGCAGGCACACCGGCACCCGTACCCAAAAATAACAATTCCACTTCTTTCACTCCTCAGATGAGCTATTCTGTCTCCATTTTAGCATAATCCCCGTCTTTTTACCCTTTCACGGAAAAGGAGTCATAAGAATGAAAATTAAAGCCAACATAAGGACGAAGATGTTTGCACACACAATAAAACGTTTTCAAGAAAATGCATGGAAAAAGTCCTCAGCATATAATTTGCTAAATGAATCAGAAGTCTTTAAAATTAAGTAATTGTATAGGATATTAAATAAGAAGAAACGCGTAAATAAGGGTTACAACAAGATAAAGTGAGGTCATGACATTGAATAATCCAACAACACCAACATCTCTGATTACGATCTTCGGAGCGACTGGTGATTTAGCCAAAAGAAAACTATATCCATCTCTTTATCATTTGTTCCGTAAAGGGAAAATTTCAAAGCGTTTTGCCGTTGTAGGTGTAGCACGACGGGAATGGTCTAATGAAGAATTCCAGGAACACGTTAAAACATCGGTACATAAGGCGTTAGGCAGCAACGAAAACATCGATGAATTTGTTTCCCATTTCTATTATCAGCCGAATGATGTCTCAAACAGTGATTCATACAAAGCACTCAAGAACTTATCAGATGAGCTGGATGAAACATATGAACTAGAAGGAAATCGCGTCTTCTACTTAGCGATGGCTCCTGAATTCTTCGGAACGATTACAGAGCAGTTGAAAAACCAAGGATTAACCGATACGAATGGCTTCCAGCGACTTGTGATTGAAAAGCCGTTCGGTCACGATTTGCCTTCAGCTGAAAAACTGAACAGCCAAATCCGTGAATCGTTCTCTGAAGATCAAATCTATCGTATTGATCACTATCTTGGAAAAGAAATGGTGCAGAACATCGAAGTCATCCGTTTCTCCAACGCGCTGTTCGAACCTCTTTGGAACAACCGTTATATTTCCAACATCCAGGTTACTTCCTCTGAAGAACTTGGTGTAGAAGATCGCGGGCGCTATTATGAGAAAAGCGGGGCCCTGCGCGATATGGTTCAGAACCACTTGCTTCAAATGGTCGCCCTCTTAGCCATGGAGCCGCCGATCAAATTGACAACGGATGAGATCCGCAGTGAAAAAGTGCGTGTTCTAAGATCACTTCGTCCATTTGAACAAGAAGAGGTCAAGGATTACTTCGTTCGTGGCCAATACGGACCAGGTAAAGTTGGGAATCAGGATTTACCAGGCTACCGTGAAGCAGAAAACGTCGATGAACAGTCCAATACGGAAACCTATGTTGCCGGTAAGTTGATGATTGATAACTTCCGTTGGGCAGGTGTCCCATTCTATATCCGTACGGGAAAAAGAATGGAGGCAAAATCAACGAAAATCGTCATCCAGTTCAAGGATATCCCGATGAATCTCTATTACAATCCGGACAAACCTCTTGCTCCGAACCTGCTGGTCATTCACATCCAACCTGAAGAAGGCATCACCCTTCACCTGAACGTGAAGAAATCCGGACAGAACATCGAAACGACTCCGGTGAAACTGAACTTTGCCAACACAAGCGTGGATGGGATGAATACACCGGAAGCATATGAAAAACTCCTTTTCGATTGCCTTCGCGGAGACGCAACGAACTTCACTCATTGGGATGAAGTGAAGCTGTCCTGGGCATTTGTCGACAAAATCTCTGAAGTATGGGAACATACACGTGACGGAGAATTCCCGAACTACGAAGCAGGCTCAATGGGGCCCAAAGCCGCTGACAATCTGCTGGCGAAAGACGGCTTCTCCTGGTGGCCGATTGCCAACCTCGATGTAGACCAATGCTAAGAAAGGTGTGGAACCAATGAAAATTTATGACGTAACAGCCCCGATTTTTAACGGGATGCCCGTTTACAAAAACAAACCAGAGAAACAACCGAGTATCGAAACGAATACAAACGGCCATGTGACGGAGTCAAGACTCTCGATGGATGTTCATACAGGAACTCATGTTGACGCTCCACTTCACATGATCAACGATGGAGAAACCATCGAAACCATTGAAATCGAAAAGCTCGTTCGCCCCGTTAAAGTATTTGAATTAACAGAGGTCGATGAAAAGATTAGCCTGAAGGATATTCAAGGCTTGGAAATTGAAGAGAATGATTTTATCCTCTTCAAAACGAAGAATTCATGGGATACTGAGTTCAACTTTGACTTCATCTATGTAGCGGAAGACGCTGCAGCACACCTTGCTGAGAAGAAAATCTCAGGTGTGGGAATCGATGCACTGGGAATTGAAAGAGCCCAGGAAGGACACCCGACCCACCGCAGCCTGATGGGAAGCGGCGTCATCATCATGGAAGGCCTTCAACTGAAAGATATCGAAGCAGGTCAGTACTTCATGGTGGCAGCACCTCTTAAAATCCAAAACACCGATGCATCACCGGCACGCGTGCTGTTGTTTGATGAAATGATTGGGTAACTATTTGTTGCAGACTCTCTGGCATATCGCCGGGGAGTCTTTTTATGTAGAGGAAAGTCCTTCTACAAACATTCCCTTTGCCCCCAATTTAATCGTGAATGGATTAAAACAAGTTGTTTTTTGAAAGATGAGACACTTTCAGCAGAACTTGTGCCAGTTTTGGGTGAACTTGTGCCAGTTCATGGGAAACTTGCGCCACCTTCGAGAAAACTTGTGCCACTTCCTATTAAACTTGAGCCAAAAGGTGAATGAAAATGATTGTAATGGTCCATCATGGTGTTCTTTAGACTTTACAACATACACAAAGCCTGAGGGACACTTCCTCAGGCTTTGTTATCTTTCCTCAAAGTTGGTTTTGTCAGCTTACAATCCGGATAGTGAATGGCAGGTGCATAATAAGAAAGCTTCTTCATAAAATAACAGGCTTCAGGAAAGTGATGTTCAAGAAATCGGAGTGTCGAATTATTAAGTACTTCATCATTAACATACTGATTTAATACTTCCTCTACTAATTGGGTAAAGGCGACTACCTGGATCGAAACGTCTTCTGCGAATCGTATTTGAGCGGGGAAACCAGGCTGAGTAAAATGCAAATATCCCTTGAACATATCATTTTTAACCATAAATTGAGAAAACTGTACCATTAACGCATTTCCCTTTTCAATTAAATCAATTTCCGCGCTATCCAATATATCTACGAGCAATGCTGCATGCCCCCGTTGGTCATCAAGCCACAAGTCCATTAAATCCACTAGTGGAAGTAATGGATACTCCTCACCTCTCGTATAGCTTTGTAAAATTCTTAGGTATTCCCTGTTTTCTGCCAAAGTTCCATTCAAATAGCTCGGTGATAAATTTAAGTTCACCTGATTGTACAGCCGTAAATGTAGAAGATGCCCTTCAAATGTGTAATATTGATACGAAACCTCCTGTGCCCATTCTGAAAGCTGAATCATTTCAGGAGCTGATACCGGAAGGTCTCTAGGAATTTTCATCATCTCTTTCTCAACATTTTCAAACCATTCAATGTAGTACTCTGCTTGAGTGACCCACTTTACTTCTGTCGGGCTTAAATAATCTCGGATAAAATAAGCATGATCTTTAAGGATCCCTAGCCAGAATTCATGTTCTTGCCAAGGTGTTATATTCTCAAACCCCATATATACTCCTCCTCCAACATTCTTCTACTTAACCTTATTAAGAGAAATAAGGCTTCATGCTTAGAATAGAAAAGTCTTTTTAGGAAAAAATAGCACAAACTGCAAATAAAGAGGGTTTAGTATGGGCTTACTATCATTCGTGAAAAAAATGACTTTAAAAGAGGAAAGCATACCAACTGAAAGACATCCAATATCTTCGTCTGACATTGACATACATTCCCTGGATTTCAGCCATATAGTAGACCAATTTCAAAACTGCGAAGATTTACGATTCCGCCATTTTAAGGAGCTAGGCATTCAACTTATTTATTTTGACAACCTTGTAGATAAACAGATCCTTAACGAAGGGATATTGAACTGGATCAACAAAGGAAACACCAATGAATTACACCGTGAAATAGATTCATCCGGACTAAAGGAAATCACATCAAATAAGCAAGCAGTGATTGACGTTCTCAATGGGGATGTCGTTCTTTCATTTGAAGATCGAGTATTTTCTTTACAGGCTGTTGGTGCGGAGAACCGGAGCATAGAAGAATCTGAAACAGAATCAATTATTTTAGGACCACATGATTCCTTTATTGAATCAGCAGATGTGAATATCTCTATGATTCGAAAACGCTTAAAAAGCTCTCATTTAAAAACCATCAACTTAAGTGCAGGTGAAATTACGAAAACCTCTATCACAATCATGTATCTTGAAGATATTGCCCCTAAAGAGGAATTGGAATACTTAAAGAAACGCATCAACGATATTGAATATAGTGGAATTCTCGACACGAACATTCTCGTACAGATGATTGATGATCAGCCGCTCTCTCCTTTTCCCCAATTTTTCACAACAGAACGCCCAGATGTAAGTGCTTCTAAATTGTTGTCAGGGAAAATGGTCGGTATCGTGGATGGAAGTCCTTACGTTTTTTGTGCACCGGTCAGTTTTTTTGACTTCTTTCAGTCCGTGGATGATTACAGTCAAAGATGGATAACCGGAACCTTTATACGATTACTGAGGATGTTCGCTTTCGTCATAACGGTTGCTTTTACAGCCATCTATGTTTCCGTTACGACTTTTCATTATGAAATGGTGCCTCAGGAATTACTGCCAAGTCTCATTGAATCTCGTAGTAAAGTACCGTTTCCTCCATTAATTGAAGCGATCTTTCTTGAATTGGTCATTGAACTTCTAAGAGAGGCGGGAGCCCGCCTCCCTACTAAGATCGGGCAAACGATCGGAATTGTAGGGGGGATTGTCATCGGACAGGCGGCTGTAGAAGCTGGCATAACAAGTAACATCCTTATTATCGCTGTTGCTGTTTCTGCCATCTCTTCTTTTGTCATCCCCAGCTATGTGATGAGTGCTTCCATCAGAATCGTCCGTTTTTCTTTTATTTTACTGGCTGGATTCTGGGGAAACATGGGCTTGGTATTCGGACTGGGATTGTTGGTCATTCACTTGACTACATTGACATCACTTAAAACACCTTACATGATTCCATTTTCTCCAACCTTCTTTAACGATTGGCTCGACACAATCATCAGGGCACCTTACATGTTCATCAAGGATCGCCCGGAACAAATCAAAACCAGAAATGAAACGATTAATAAGATGAAAAAGTAGGCGATGCAATATGAAAGAAAAGCTCCATCCCTTTCAAGTAGCGTTACTCATATACATGATTCAATCAGGCGTAACACTATTTAGCATTCCGAGACTATCCGCGGAAGCCTTTGGCACGAACGGATGGATCGGGATCGTCATTTTATTTGGAATAGTTACCTTAAATATATTATTGATTGGATTAGTAAACAAATATGGGCACGGCCAATCACTCTTTATAATCATTGAAAATATTTTTCCAAAGTGGCTGTTCGTTCCTTTTTACCTTTTTTTAAGTATTATCTTTACCCTTCTCGCAACCCTGGTTACGAAAAAGTATATTTTGCTATTACAAATGTTATTTTTCAGGGATACCCCTTCCATCGTTTTTGTGGGCATGTTTTTTATTCTCAGCTTCTTTTTATTGAAAGGATGCATTTATGAAATAGGAAAAGCGACCGTCATTTTATTCTTTATGACGATATGGACCATGCTCTTACTTACCTTTCATCTTTCTGAATTCAGTTTTACACGAATGACAACCTTCATGATGAAGGGGGATAAAGATCTATTTTCAGGAGGCATAAATGTTTTTTCAGCCTTTCTCGGCTACGAACTGAGCTTATTTCTCATTCCATATGTCCAAAAGAATTTTACAAAAGGAGTTTTCTTTGGAAATGCCATCACGTCGTTCATCTACATCTCCGTCAGTTTTGTTTGTTATGGATTCTTCAGCTTTGAATACATCATCCATGATCTATATCCTGTTATCTCATTAATCGAATATGTGAAGTTTCCCTTTGTAGAAAGAGTGGAGAATCTCATTTTCACCCTATTTGCATTAAAGGTCTTGATTACCGTGGTCATGTATTTATGGGCAAGCAAAGAGTTGATTTCACACTCATTTCAGAAACTCCGACCAAATTTCATCAGTTTACTCCTGTTAACGGTCGGAACGCTCATTTCCTTCATACCGGATATTATTAGAGAGGTCGATCAATGGCTCACTTGGTTAACTTATTTTGATATTGGAATCGCTTTTTTATTGCCGATTTTTTTACTTCTTTTGATAGGGCTGAATAAGGTGAAACAGAAAAAGGTGACATTATGAAATTTATGTATGTGTTCATTTTACTTCTATGCATACTTTCAGGTTGCGAAAAAAATATTATTGATAAATTAGGTATGCTGGATGCAGTCGGATATGACCTTTCAGATGATAAGGAGAAACCGCTTATGGTTACTATTAACTACCCTAATGTAACGAAACAGGGATTGTATCAAAACAAGATCCTTTCAGTGGACGCCAAATCCAGCAAGGATTCAAGAATTCGATTCAACCACCGTTCGAATCTAAAAATTGTAAGTGGTCAGATAAATGTAGCACTGTTTGGATCCGATTTAGCAAAGATAGGGGTTAAAGAAATTTTAGATACTTATATGAGAGATCCGAGTCTCGGTACAAGGGTATACCTTGCCGTCGCAGAAGGAACAGCTCGAGAGATATTGGAGTTTAAGCCAGTTGAAGACACGAACAGTTCATTATATCTGCGCACATTTTTAGAAAAACTGGACAATGAAAATGAAAGAATAAACTATAACACCTACCAATTTAACCGGGATTATTTTGATGATGGCATCGATCCAATTATGCCCTATTACACGATCAAGGATCAGAATATTAACATTGATGGATATGCGTTATTTGATGATGACCATTTTGTTCATCATCTCTCCCCCACTCTTTCAGGCGTTCTATTCACCTTGCGTAAAGAAACACCGAAAGGAACGTTCAGCTTTGAAATCGCTCCCCCTGATGATAAACATGCCTTTCCTTACCAATTAATGTTTGATTATCGAAAAACAAAATGGGATATTGATGTTGAAATAAAGGATCATAAGCCGATTTCTGTCAACATAGCTATTGAGCTTAGAGGAAGCGTTCTGGAGTACACCAAGGATGAACTGACAGATTCCGAAAAAACACAAAAGAAGATGGAAAAAGAAATCAATGAATATTTAATGGGAAAATCCAAGGAATTACTGAAGCTCACCCAGGAGCTTGGAGTAGATCCCATTGGAATAGGTAGCTATGTACGAAACAAACTCTCCTATGAGGATTGGAAGAAATTAAATTGGGATGAGGTTTATCCTACTATTGAAACCAACGTGGATATAAAAATGCAATTAGTAAATACAGGACAAACAAAATAAATAGAGTATGATAATAAAGATAAGCACCCTACCTCGTAGGGTGCTTAAGTAAATCATCTTTCTTTCAAAACTAAACTCATTTCAATTTCATCTTCAGATTGATTGATTGTTGTAAATCCTACTTTTTCATAAACACGAATGGCTGCTTTATTTTGTGCGTCCACAACTAACTTTACCTCGTCATGTTTACCGTTATAATGTTGGATGCCAAACTCTATCCCCTCTCGCACGAATTTCGCTCCCAGTCCTTTCCCTACTAAAGAAGGTTTTAAAGCTAACCCAATCTCCAAAGTGCTTCCATCTGAATTGAATTCGAATAATCCAACCGTGTCATTTTCCAAGATAGCTGCAAACCCCTCGCAACCACCAGGACCTATCAACCTCCCCGTCTTATTGAATGAATCAAAATAAGGAGTCATCAGTACTTCCTCTATAAATCCCTCATAATTCCAAGCGTCAATTTCTTTTAAATACACCATATTGATTGGTTTAAATGTAAAATACACTCTATCTTCTCCTCTATGGACCATAATGGCTGTATTGGGTCTGTATTTTATTATCGTTCAAGTCCTCAATTAGTGAAATAGAAGATTAAACTATTTTTTCTTTTTTGATTTATTTTCCGCCTTCTCTTCATTCTCGGCCACCCTGAATGTTACGATTTCCCGAATCAACTCATAGGGAATGGGCCTATTCAACGGAAATTGCACGGATGCTTTTGCGGTCTTATACTCTGTCATTTTATCTTTAAACGCATTGATTCCACTAGGCGTTGGGTAGAATCCAATATGATTTTTATAAGCCGCAAAATGAACCAGGTTTCCATGTAGTGCAAAGGTAGGCATTTGATAGCTGATCTTCTCCTTTGCATTAGGGACCGTCATAGTAATAACTTCTCTTAAGGATTGTAAACGTTCCTGGACGTTTTCTGGGAATTGTGAAATATATTCATCGACGGTCGTAAAAGACTTCTTGTTTTCTTCCATTATTATGGCTCCTTTCAAAACGAAAAAAATGGTCTAAAACAAAGGGATGCTTCATTCATTTTATCGTAAGAAATCCGGTGGTGTCATCTCCCCAAACGGACTTATAATCTCTATTTTAATAATTTCTTCAATAAGCGTATTTCTTTATGAGTAAATGACTTCCCACCGTAGCGAACCTTTTCATAAACCGGTATGACCTCAGTTGGTCCTTTAATCCGCTTGAACCACTCTTGGATTGTCTCGTGGTTCTTTTTTCTATTTATGATGTTTAATTGAGTCTCCCAGTCTTTCAACATTTGACGGATTTCGTTCAACTTTTCCTCAGAGAGGGTAATGACGCCATCCTTTAGAGGCTCTAATTGATCTTGTTTAATGACATGCTGGTTGTTAGATATTTGTGCTATATCTTCTTTTTTCTCTTTCCTCTTTTTCTTGCGGCGATGGTACAATAAGAGCCACGCAGCTGTTAGAACTACGAAGACCCCATACTTCTTTGCAGCATCCAGAATTCCTTTACCACTACTACCATTTTCACCGAAAAAGGGATCCACGAACCAGGGTAAAGGTTCATCCACCTCAATAGGCTTATCGAGTCTCTTCTGTTCAAGGGTCCTCCCTTCTTCCCCGGGACCCAGACTGAGGTTACTCTCCCCGCCGCTATCCTCTACATAGTAATACTTCTTGATTTTTTCAGTCGTGTTATTAGATATAGTCATTAATAACAGACTAGAAACGGCACAGATGAGAATAAAAAGAACGGATACCCCTGCTTTCTTCAACATGAACCCTCCCCTCATAACGTTTTCACCGTTTGATGTGTAGAAGCTCTCTGCGCCTGGCTGGTTCAGGCGGAGTTCCGATAATCAAACCTAGTGACCTTTTGTCTTTACCCTTCTGTGAATGATGAAAGAAGTGTTCGGTTGAAAAATATCTTCCATTGGGGTCGATAAGTGCAAGCGTCTCGATCAACCTCCTCAATTGCGTGCGGTCGAGATCGTTCTTGAGACGCATGATTTCATGATGTTCGGTCGCATAATTCACCCACAGTTCTACCTTGCACCCCTCTTTTATCAAGTACAAGCAGACAGACACGGTGTATTCGATCAACTCTTCCATGTCCTTCCTGAGGTGAAACTGGCCCGTTCCGACCATGTTAAGAAAGATGGAATAGGCATCCCCGTGAACTTTTTGATATTTTTTCGCAAGGAGCCTATTCTCTTTGGCTGTCGCAAGCCAGTGAATATGTCTGAAACTTTCATTTTCATAATCTTTTGTTCCTATTATGCTCGTCTCATCTAGAAACAAAGAGGTATTGGCCTGTCTAAATCCCTGAAGCATGGATTTCAACTTCATATCATGAATCTCTCCTATCCGTGGAAGGATTTTAAATGAAGGGAGTTCAACCTCTCTATATTCCACTCGATACGTTTGCAGGAACATGGGATCTCCAAGTAATAATTCAAGATTGCTCCATCGATGAATCCCCCTGCTTTTCCCTTTCAAGGATACGGTAAACGTTTTTTGAGATTTAGCCGGGAGGTCTAGGAACAAGGAGTAGATGCTTTTCTCACCTTTACTGCTTGTGAACACGAGCTCACGGTCACTCCTCGTCTCTATATTCAATTTGAGGCGATACAATGGGAGAGCAGAGTCATTTCTGACCTCAATATGGCAGGTAAACGTTTCATCGATGCTTGAAGCGTCATGGTATTTCTTTACGATCCATGAAAGTTTCTTATACTGGATATTCAAGTAAATCCTCGAGCATAGAGCCATTGAAAGAACCAGGAAGAAAAGAAATACAAGGAAGCTATATCCTGCGAAACTGCTGATAATGAGCAGGATCCCGTTCAAGAGCAAGACCATCGGGGCGAAGAAAAAGGGTGGTTCCTTATGTAGTTTCATTGTGTTTCTACCGGGACGGACGTGCTGTCAAGTATCTCGTGTAGGATGGCTTCTTTCGATGTCTTTACTTCCCCTTCCACATTCAATGAGATTCTATGAGCCAACAGAGGCAGGGCGAGTTCCTTCACATCTTCCGGCGTGCTGAAATCCCTTCCGTACAGGAAAGCCCTTGACTGGATCGCCTTCATATAGGCAAGGGAACCACGGGGACTTACCCCTACATCCACATATTTATGCTGCCTCGTCTTTTGGACGATGTCCATCATATAATCTTCTATTTCTTCTGAGACCAGGACATTTTTTACTCTCTGCTTTAACTGGAGAATCTCATCAATGGAGATGACACTCTCGATAATTTCAAAAGGGTTTGAAGAACGGAATCTCCTTAACATCATTTTTTCTTTTTCTGGCGAGGGGTACCCTTGCCTGATGGTGAGGAGGAAACGATCGAGCTGAGCATCCGGCAAGGGAA
This sequence comes from Rossellomorea sp. NPDC077527, assembly GCF_044542955.1. NCBI lineage: Bacteria > Bacillati > Bacillota > Bacilli > Caryophanales > Bacillaceae > Rossellomorea > Rossellomorea sp. NPDC077527. The sequence goes on from NZ_JBITVL010000002.1 coordinate 105,432, forward strand.
AGGTACCAATGGAATCATATGGATTTTGCGTGGCAATGACACAAAAGGGCTTGGGCAAATGATACGTGGAACCCCCAAGCGTGACATGCTTCTCTTCCATCAGTTCGAGAAGGGCGGACTGGGTCCTTGGAACGGCACGATTAATCTCATCGATGAGGAGGACGTTATTGAACACAGGTCCCTTCCGAACTTTAAAGTCGCTCGTTTTCACATCAAAGTATTCCTGCCCCACGATATCCGAAGGTAGAGTATCTGGAGTAAACTGGAGACGGTTAAATGACCCGTCGATGCTTCTTGAAAAGCATTTCGCCATGGTGGTCTTCCCCGTACCCGGTACATCCTCCAGCAGCACATGACCATCGCTCAATAAGGCGATGATCATTAATTCTATTTCTTTCTCTTTATCGATCATGACTTTGGCTATATTTTCTTTTATCGATTGAAGCATGTCTCCACCCCTATATTTATATGTAATATAATGGTAACATATCTTATTTCATTAGAGGTGCAAATTTTCGAAAACTCTGTTTATTTCACATACAAAAAAACCCCTCTCCTATCGAATAGAAAAGGGGCTTTCTCGTTCTATTATTTCATCCACTCGGTATGGAAAATACCTTCTTTATCCACACGCTCATAAGTGTGTGCACCGAAATAATCCCGTTGAGCCTGGATCAGGTTCGCAGGAAGCGTCTCTGTCCGGTAGCTGTCGTAATAAGAGAGGGCCGCTGAGAAACCAGGTACCGGTACACCGTTCTGGACGGCTACACTGATGACTTCTCGAAGTGCGTATTGATAACTTTCGACGATCTCTTTAAAGTATGGATCCAGTAAAAGGTTCGCCAGTTTAGATTCACGGTCATACGCTTCTTTGATCTTTTGAAGGAACTGAGCACGGATGATGCACCCTCCACGGAAGATCATCGCGATATCTCCGTATTGGAGATCCCAATTATATTCATCAGAAGCAGAACGCATTTGCGCAAACCCTTGTGCATACGAACAAATCTTACTCATATAAAGAGCCTTCCGAATCGATTCAACCAATGCTTCTTTATCACCATCAAAAGCTTTCGCATCAGGACCCTTCAGCATTTTGCTCGCTTTCACACGCTCATCTTTAATGGCAGAGATGAAGCGGGCAAAGACGGACTCCGTGATGATCGGTAAGGAAACGCCAAGATCCAAAGCACTTTGGCTTGTCCATTTACCCGTCCCTTTTTGACCGGCTTTATCAAGGATGACGTCAACCATAGGTTTTCCGGTTTCTTCATCTTTCTTCGTGAAGATATCGGCGGTAATCTCGATCAGGTAGCTGTCAAGCTCGCCTTTATTCCAGTCGGCAAATACTTCATGCAGTTCTTCGGCACTTAAGCCGAGGACATTCTTCATCAGGAAGTACGATTCTGCAATCAGCTGCATATCTCCGTACTCGATTCCATTGTGAACCATCTTCACATAGTGACCTGCACCATCTGGACCGATATACGTGGTACAAGGATCTCCGTTTACCTTCGCCGCGATGTCTTTCAAGATAGGAGCGACAAGATCATACGCTTCCTTCTGTCCACCAGGCATGATGGAAGGACCCGTAAGAGCACCTTCTTCCCCACCGGATACACCTGTCCCGATAAAATGGATGCCTAGTTCGCTTAATTCCTGATTGCGTCGACGCGTATCTTCGAAGAACGTATTTCCTCCATCGATCAGGATATCCCCTTTTTCAAGGAAAGGCTTCAATTGTTCAATTGTCGCATCTGTCGGATTTCCCGCCTTGACCATCAAAAGGATCTTTCGGGGTCTTTCCAACGAGTTGACAAATTCTTCAATCGTATATGTAGGAACGACATTCTTGCCCTTTGATTCGTCCATCATCTCGTCCGTTTTTTCACGGGAACGATTGTAAACAGAAACAGAGTATCCCCTGCTTTCAATATTCCATGCTAAATTTTTACCCATTACGGCTAAGCCGATCACACCAATTTCTTGAGGCATAGTCAACGTCCTTTCATCTATAGATTCATGATTATTCATCTTTCAATGTCACGACTAAAGTCTATTTCAATCTAACAAGAATGGAGTTGTGATGCAAATAATCCGTCCCGCGGAGTCTGTCATCTATTATAAGGTGTCCCCTTTTGGCCATGTCATTCCCTCAAAAAATCTTTATTGAAGCTTGTGTCCTGTTTTGAGTCAAAGGACCTCTTCTTGTTTTTCCCCTTTACACCCTGGGAGATGGAGTCTTTCCCAAATTTGTCCTGAAGCTTGGTCAATACGTTGTATAGCGGTTCCTTTTCAGCCACTTTCTCAAAAGAAAAGATGTCCAGCTGCTCCGTGGCTTCACTTTTTTCCACCACATCCTGGGCAGTGACCCCTAATAGCCTTACAGGATCGCCATCCCAATGCTTTAAGAAAAGGTCTTTTGCATGGTGGTATAGATCTTCCTTTTTGTAAATCGGATTTTCTACTTTTTTGCTACGTGTGATGGTTTTCCTGAATTTATCACGAATCATCAGTTGAATCGTCGTTCCTAGAACGTCTTTTTGTTGAAGACGGGAAGACACCTTTGCACATAGTTTCTCTACAACAATTAAAAGCTCATGTTGATTTGTTGTGTCCTTGGGTAACGTAGTCGAATTTCCGACGCTCTTGTAATCATAAATGGACTCCGGATCCACATTTCTTCGATCGATCCCATTGGCACGTTCCTTAAGACGAACTCCATTGATCCCAAGTAGGGACTTAAGCTGAATATCATTGGCATGAGCCAAATCACTGCATGTGTGAATGCCGATCGAATTCAGCTTCTCGGCGGTTTTTTGGCCGATCCCATGCATTTCAATGACGGGAAGAGGCCAAATCTTCTCAGGGATATCACGTTTTCGTAGTACGGTGATTCCCATCGGTTTTTTCATATCAGATGCGGTTTTAGCCAAAAATTTATTAGGAGCCACCCCGATGCTGCAGGGTAAATCCAGTTGTCCTTGAATCTGGGATTGGATATCCGAGGCAATTTGTAGAGGAGTTCCCTTATCATATGAGTCCGTGATATCGACATACCCTTCATCTATAGAAACAGGCTCCACTAATTCTGAGTACTGTCTGAGAATATCAAATATTCCTTTGGAGGCTGCACGATAGCGGTCGAAGTTAGGCGTCATGATGATCAAATTCGGGCATAATTTTTTGGCTTCCCAAAGAGGCATCGTCGTTTTCACGCCAAAGCTTCTCGCTTCATAACTGCATGTCACGATGATGCCCCGCCTTTCTTCGGGATTTCCTGCTATGGCCAAAGGCTTTCCCTTCAATGTTGGATCAAAGGCCATCTCGACCGAGGCATAGAAACTATTCATATCAACATGAAGGATCACTCGTCCGTTTTTTGGATAATGAGAGTTCATTGCAATCGCGCTTTCTTTGTTTAATTTTGATGAGTTTTTTGCTCGTTTACGTAGTCCTTTACTTCTTTCATACCATCGAGGCTCTTAACTAAAACATTGGGATCAATTTGGGTGATCATCGAATCCTCAAGGTTGATGACTCCTGAAAAATAGTTGGTTTTAGAATAGGCAAGCAGACCTACATCCGTGAACGAGTCAACAGGTACTTCAATGATTTCTTTTGCTTCCTTCACGACCAGGCCAACCTGCATCGTTTCTGTGTCGATGACAAGAAGAAACAATCCTTTTAAAGATTCTGAAGAAGTATGATACAGGATATCCGATAAATCCAGTACTGGAATCAGCTCTCCTCTCACCTTGGTGATTCCGCGTACAAATGAAGGCAAATGAGGGATACTCCTCACTTCTTCTACTTTTTCGATTGATACTACATTTTCAATAGGTAGAGCATATTCTTCTTTTCCGGCATGAAATACGACGACTTTCGGCATCTTACTAACGTCCCCTCTCAAACTCTAGATATGTATACTACTAATGTACCATAATTTAGAAAGGATAGGTGCTGGTTTGAAAGAAGAAAATGTCCACGAACGAAGGGATACCCTATTGTTCGTGGACATTTGAATGTATTTTAGGGGCTATCGCATCTGGGCAAAGCCCCTCCGCTTTTCTTTGTCCAGCTTCGGGGCTTAGAGGCTCGAGGTCATAAGTTAAACCTACCAAAAAGGCAAAGTGCGCCTTTCCGGTAGGTTCACCTTATGCTTGTCGCATCTGGGCAAAGCCCCTCCGCTTTTCTTTGTCCAGCTACGGCGGCTAGGCCCTCGAGGTCATAAGCTAAATCCGGCAAAAAGGCAAAGAGCGCCTTTCCGCCGGATTCAGCTTATGCTTGTCGGGCCTACCAAAGCCGCCTCCGCTTTTCTATTCCCCAGCGACTTCCTGAATGATGGCTACTACCATTTCAGAGAGTTTGTTTAGTTCTTCTACAGGCATTCTTTCACTCTTCGTGTGGATTTCTTCGTAGCCTACTGCAAGATTGACAGTAGGCACTCCGAATCCTGCGATGACGTTTGCGTCGCTGCCGCCTCCGCTAGTAAGAAGTTCGCTTGGACGACCGATTTTCTTTGCGGCACGCTTCGCCACTTCCACTACTTCGTCACCGTCTTTGAACTTGAATCCAGGGTACATGACCTGTACTTCCACTTCCGCTTTGCCGCCCATTTCTTCGGCTACGGATGTGAAGGCCGCTTTCATTTTCTCTACTTGTGCTTCCATTTTCTCAGGGACAAGTGAACGTGCTTCCGCTAAGATATCCGCTTGCTCGCATACGATATTCGTTGCTTTTCCGCCTTCAAAGCGACCGATATTCGCAGTCGTTTCTTCATCGATCCGTCCTAGAGGCATTTTGGAGATGGCTTTGGCTGCAATCGTGATCGCCGAAACCCCTTTTTCAGGAGCAACACCTGCATGGGCTGTTTTCCCGTAGATCGTCGCTTTTACTTTAGCCTGAGTAGGCGCTGCTACGATGATGTTCCCTACTTTTCCATCACTATCAAGTGCGAAACCGTATTTCGCTTTTACGAGCGATGAATCAAGGGCTTTTGCTCCAACAAGGCCAGATTCTTCCCCTACGGTAATGATGAACTGGATATCACCGTGAGAAATATTGTTTTCTTTCAATACACGTACAGATTCAAGCATCGTCGCAAGACCTGCTTTATCATCTGCTCCAAGAATGGTCGTACCGTCAGAGTAGATGTAGCCATCCTCTTTAAGGGTCGGCTTCACCCCTTTTGCAGGAACCACCGTATCCATATGGGAAGTGAAGTAAATCGTATCGACTCCTTCTTTATTCCCCTTTAATGTACAGATCAGGTTTCCGGCACCATGTCCTGTTTCACCCATCGTATCATCTTCGAACACTTCTACCCCAAGATCAGAGAACTTCTTGGTTAAGACTTTCGCAATTTCCGCTTCTTCTTTCGTTTCGGAATCAATTTGAACCAATTCCAGGAATTCATTTAATAAACGTTCATGATTTATCATTTAGTAGACCTCCACAAATATGTATTCACTCCTATAGTATAGCGTGAATAGTCAAGGACAACAAATGGAATCACTTTTACAATGGAATATTGCCGTGCTTTTTCTTCGGACGCTCTTCCCTCTTGTTTCGCATCATTTCCAGCCCCTGTATCAGCTTGATGCGGGTTTCACGTGGGTCGATGACATCATCGACCATACCACGTGATGCCGCCACATAAGGATTCGCAAATTTCTCACGGTATTCCTCGATCTTTTGTTCACGAAGCTCTTCCGGATTCTCACTGCCTGCGATTTCCCTGGCAAAAATAATATTTGCCGCACCTTGAGGTCCCATGACGGCGATTTCGGCATTCGGCCATGCAAATACTAAATCTGCCCCGATCGATTTACTATTGAGGGCTACATACGCCCCTCCATAAGCTTTTCGTAGGATCACGGTCATTTTCGGAACCGTCGCTTCTGAATAGGCATAAAGAATTTTCGCACCATGGCGAATGATTCCTCCATGCTCCTGCTTGATACCTGGGAAGAATCCTGTTACATCCTCGAATGTAATCAAAGGAATATTAAAGGAATCACAGAACCGGATGAAGCGGGCCGCTTTGTCAGAAGAATCGATGTCAAGTCCCCCTGCCATGAATTTCGGCTGGTTGCATACAAGGCCGACAACCTCGCCTTTGATGCGGGCCAAACCAACCACAATGTTTTTCGCGAATTCCTTCTGTACTTCCATGAAGCTGCCTTCATCGACGATTTCGTTGATGACCGTTCGGACGTCGTACGGACGGATGGCATCGAATGGAATAAGATCCGTTAAGTTGGCACGGTAATCATCTTCTTCATTCACTTTCAGACGCGGAGCTTTTTCCTCATTATTTTGAGGTAAATAAGCTAACAGTCTTCGAACCTCTTGTAACACTTCTTCCTCGGTCTTCCCCCTGAAATGGGCATTGCCGCTTATGGAGTTATGAACCTTTGCTCCGCCAAGGTCTTCTGAACTGATCTTTTCACCTGTCACGGTTTCGATCACTTTAGGTCCCGTGATAAACATTTGACTGGTATCATCCACCATGAAGACGAAATCCGTGATGGCAGGTGAATAGACCGCTCCACCGGCACATGGCCCCATAATAACGGATATTTGAGGAATCACCCCAGAGTAGATGGCATTCCGGTAGAAGATATGACCGTAGCCATCCAGGGAGACGACTCCTTCTTGGATCCTTGCTCCGCCTGAGTCATTCAATCCGATGAACGGAGCACCGTTTTTAACAGCCAGGTCCATCACATGGGAAATCTTCTTTGCGTGCATCTCTCCCAATGCCCCTCCAAATACAGTGAAATCCTGTGAGAATAAGTAAATCGGCTTACCGTTTACTTTCCCGTATCCAGTCACGACCCCGTCCCCTGGACCTTGCATTCCATCCAACCCAAAGTCTGAGCATCTGTGCTCGATGAATGGGTTCAATTCCACAAAGCTTCCCGGATCGACTAACAGATCGATTCGTTCCCTTGCTGTCAACTTTCCTTTCTCGTGCTGTTTATCTATTTTTTTATCACCGCCGCCAAGCTCCACTTCTCTTCTGCGATCGTATAATTCATTTATTTTTTCATAGATATCCATTATGGTTACTCCCCCTTGATGTTGGTTTTATCACAAAGTTCATATAGCACGCCGTGTGCCGATTTCGGATGCAGAAATGCGACGGAAGCCCCGCCTGCACCCGGCTTCGGAGTATCATTGATCATTCGTACGCCTTTGGTTCGTAGTTCCTCGATTCGTTCCTCGATTCCTTCAACCCCAAAGGCTATATGGTGAATTCCTTCTCCCCTTTTTTCAATGAATGATGCAATCGGGCTTTCTTTATGTAGTGGCTCCAGTAACTCCAGCTTAAGGTTCCCGCTATCCAGGAATGCTACCTTCACACCTTGATTTCCCACTTCTTCAATCTTGAGTAATGTAAGACCGAGAGTACCTTCGTAAAATGCGAGAACATTGTCTATTGATGATACTGCTATTCCGATATGATCTACCTTTTTCATCCCTATCATCCCCCTGTTGTTTGCATGCTCCACCCTATAGTATTCCATACACGGTGTCGGATTTCCTCCTATTTCGCCGAATAATTAAAGCGTTTTCTTTTATTCCGGTGGTTGTCTTCTATCACCATTCACGATAAAATAGAGTTGAAAATTATCTCATGCTTAATTGGGAGAATGGAGCGATACGATGGGTAATAAAAAAGTTCAAAAGATCATTGTATTAGTCATGCTGTTTGCGATGATTGCAACCACGATCATGGCAGGGTTGACGTTCTTATTATAGAAAATAAAAGGATCTGCTTTTCGATTGGTCGAAAAGCAGATCCTTCTTTATTTTATTGCCCCATACTCTTTTCCGAGCTGTTGAAAGCTTTTATTTGTTCTCACCACGAGTACTTTTGTACCGATGGGGACTTTATCGAAAAGAGCTTCAACCTGTTTGTTGTGCATCCGGATACATCCGTTGGAAATATATCTGCCTATACTTGAAGGCTGATTTGTCCCGTGAATCCCGTAAATCCTGCCGTCCGTTCCTTTGGCATCAAAACCGATCCAGCGTGTCCCTAGCGGGTTTCTTGGATCTCCGCCTGGAATGTTTTTTTTGCGGTAATAAGGATTTTTGGCTTTGACCGTCACATTGAATAAGCCTTCTGGAGTCAGCTCTGTAGTTTTCCCCGTTGCGATAGGGAAAGGTCCATGGATGGTGCCTTCGGCTATGAATGCTAATTGATTATTTTCCTTGTTCACAATCATAAATGGATCTCCAGGAATCGGGTTCCTTCCGAGAGGCCAGATGGGAGAGGCAAACAATAGGATGGCAAGAAGTAAACGCATCTTATCACCTTTTTCATGTTTTAGGTGTAGTTTGCTTCACTTTCATGCTTTTTTATTCCTTTAAACGAACTCTTAAGGAGGAGGTACTGCTCCATCTCCTGAACAAACTGATAAAGAGCGGCACGGGTTTCGAATTCTTCCCTCGTTTTGGGTAACTCCATCTGCTCGAACTCCACTTTCATATCATACAGTTTTTTTAAGTAAAAGAGCGCCGTGTTTCCAGGATGAATATGATCGCTCAGTTCTTCCAGGAATTCTGCAATACGATGTCCCTGCTCAACCGTTAGCGATATGGATGTGGCAATCGGCAGGATACGCTGAAGGATTTCAAATTGCTTCTCCCTCATTTTAAAATATAAATAGTATAAGTTCTCGTCTCTTAAAAAATGGTTTTCTACATCTTTGAAGGCAATCGTCTTCGCCTCTTTGAGCAATTGCTCCGTATCCGTGATTTCCTTGCCGTCCCAATCGCTGTCATTTGTCTTTAAGTAATTGATCATTTCGCAGAAGATCTTATAAAAGTTGGCTTCGATTTTCTCCTGATAGTCGATCATCTGTTTGTCGACACTTGGCATATACAAGTTCATCAGGAGGGCAATTCCGATCCCGATCACGATGATTCCCAATTCATTTTCAAACAGCCCAAGAGTGACGTGTCCCGCTGAGTAAACATGAAGGATGATGACGGAACTTGTGACAATCCCCTCTTTTATGTTCAGTTGGACGGTAATGGGAATGAACACGAGGAGCAGCAAACCGATGACCGCAGGGTGATAGGCGATGAACTCAAAAAATCCGGCAGAAAAGATCATCGCAATGACGCATGCCAGGAAGCGGCTCCATGATGCGTTAACCGATTTCTTCTTCGTATTTTGAATGCACAGGATCGTCAATATCCCGGCCGATACGAAGTTATCCAGATGGAACCACTGTGCGAGGCTGATGGCAGCCGCGGTACCGATTCCGGTCTTTAGTGTCCGATATCCGATTCGAAACATTCATCTTTCTCCTTACTACTTCATTTTTTAGCTTCTTTAGAATACCACAAACTGTGTTGAACATAAAAAGAAGGATTAACGGCCCGTGCCGTTAATCCTTTTAGACTACAATATCTTCTCGAGAAACTCCTTTCCCCTGTCACTTTGAGGACTAGAGAAAAATGCTTTAGGCTGTCCCTCTTCAACAATCTTCCCATCATCCATGAAGAGGATCCTATCCGCTACTTCCCTTGCAAATCCCATTTCATGGGTGACGATGATCATCGTCATGCCTGATTGAGCAAGAGATTTCATGACGTCGAGAACCTCTTTCACCATTTCAGGATCAAGGGCAGACGTCGGTTCGTCAAATAACATGACCTTTGGCTCCATGGCAAGTGCTCTTGCAATTGCCACACGCTGTTTCTGCCCACCCGATAAACGGTTCGGATATTCTTCACTTTTTTCTTTCAAACCAACTTTTATCAAGAGGTCCGTCCCCAGTTTCTTCGCTTCTGCTTTGTTCAAGCCTTTCACTTTCACTGGAGCGTATATGACATTTTCCAAAACGGTCATATGAGGAAAGAGGTGAAAATGCTGAAATACCATCCCGACGTCCTGTCTGACTTTGTTAATGTTTTTTCCCTTTACGAGGGCTTCTTCAAAGTATATCGATCCTGAAGTAGGCTCTTCTAAATGATTCAGGCATCGCAATAAGGTGGATTTCCCAGAACCGGAGGGACCGATCAACGCAACGACTTCCCCTTTTTCAACCGAGAAGTCAATCCCTTTAAGTACTTTCAGTTTTCCAAACGATTTAGTAATGTTTTCTCCATTAATCATTACGAAGTCTCCCTTCCAGCACTTTCCCGAGTAGAGTCAAAATCATGACAAGCACATAGTAGATCAGCCCAGCGAATAATAACGGTTCAAAGAAGGAGTATAAGTCACTTCCCACCATATAAGAACGTCTCATTACATCTGCTGCACCGATGACGGTGACGATGGCGGATTCTTTAGTAAGGGTGATGAATTCGTTCATCAACGCAGGCAGGATATTCTTGATCGCCTGCGGCAAGATCACATCTTTCATCATTAAACGATAAGGGACTCCAAGAGCCATTGCAGCTTCCTTTTGCCCTTTATCCACTGCATTGATCCCAGCTCGGATGATTTCTGATATATAAGCAGCCGAATTCAGTGAAAACGCTAGAATAGCGGCTGAGTATGGTTCAATTTGTGTCCCGAACAGCTGAGGCGAACCGTAAAAAATGATCATCAGCTGAAGAACGAGAGGTGTTCCCCTGAAGATGGACGTATAAAGGTCGGCAAGCAGTGTTAAGGGTTTGATGGAACTTATTTTGCAGAGAGCAAGAAGGATACCGAATGCAAATCCAAGTACCCCTGATAACGCGACAATCTTAAGCGTGACCTTCAATCCTTCCAGAATAAAAGGGATTGAAGGGATCAATTGTTCAAAATCTAGCGGCATGAAAATCTCCTCCAAATATGTGTTGTGCCTTTAATAAGGAAGGGCTAACCGGATGAGAGGTTAGCCCTTCTATTAATCTACTGTTCTCCGTTAAACCATTTTTCAGCCAGTTTATCCAATTCCCCCGCGTCTTTAAGCTTCTTCAATGCATCATTGAATTCACTTGTAAGCTCGCTGTCCTTTGGAAGGGCAACAGCAGAACCGGCCTCTTCTTCATTTACATTCATTGTATTTCCTTGAAGCTCATCGTTTTTGTCGAGGTAGCCGTTTGCTACCGTATTTTCAATGATGATGGCGTCAAATCGTCCGTTTTGCAGGTCCTGGATCAGCTCAGGAATTCGGTCACGTGTATCCACTTTCAACTTGATCGTTTTAGAAAGCTCCTCTGCAGCATCCTGTTGAATGGAGCCTAATTGAACTCCCACTGTTTTTCCGTCGAGATCTTTTTCACTCTGGATTCCGCTTTCTTTGGTCGAGATGATCATATCTTTAGCGGTATAATAAACATCACTAAAATCAACGTTCTTTTGTCGTTCCGGGGTTGGAGTCATGGCAGATAGCACGAAGTCGACCTGGCCGGTTTTTAAGGCTGAAATCAAACCGCTGAATTCCATATCCTTGATTTCGATTTCATACCCCATTTCATCAGCAAGCATATTGGCAAGATCAATGTCGTATCCAATGATTTTGTCACTATTGGCCGTATCGACATACTCGAATGGCTTATAGTCAGCCGACGTACCCATAATCAGTTTCTTTGAATCTCCTGAGGCCGCCTTCTCTTCTCCTGAGCCGCAAGCCGCTAGAGTAGTAGAAAGGGTCAATAATAATACGAAAGATAATAGCTTTTTCATTGTGGTTCCTCCTATGTTGGAATGTATAATTATAATTTATAATGTATATTAATTACTATATTCGTATTGTAACAGAGATTAATTTTTATGCAATATGTTTTATAATTATAGATAAATGTTTATATATTCTGAAAATTACCGTGCTTATTAGGGAGTGTTTTATCAATAGTAAAAATAGGAAGGGATGAATATTATTCAATATCTATGCATTAATGGTGTAGTTGGATGGCAGCGAAACGAAAGAGTTACATTTGACTTTCGACTATTTACAGAAAGAAATGGTGAAGGGATTTGGTATAGAAGGAACATGCAGATGGAGATTTGGATAAAGTAGTGAAGTTTCCTGGCATTTTATCGGCCAATTCCTCTTCATACTATAGAATTGCGTCATTTTGGGAGGTGATTGCGTCATTATTAATTTTATTGCGTCGTTTTCATCAGGAATTGCGTATTTTGGTAAAAAACGGATATTCATACTCCCCAACAGCAAACCCATAGAAAAACCCGTCAAGCTTCTCACATTACATGCGAGAAACCTGACGGGCTATTACATCTTCTTATACTTCTTCACAATACTGATCGAAGTAGGATTGAAGTTTGTTTACGACGGACATTGGGTCGTGTCCTTCAATTTCATGTCTTTCGACCATCGTTAACAGCTTTCCGTCTTTAAGCAGTGCGAAAGACGGTGAGGATGGCGGGTATCCTGTAAAGTAGCTGCGTGCTTTCGCAGTCGCTTCTTTATCCTGACCAGCGAATACCGTTACCAATTGATCCGGTCGCTTATCGAAGTGAATGGAATGAGCCGCTGCCGGACGGGCGATTCCCCCTGCACAACCGCAGACGGAATTGATCATCACCAATGTTGTACCTTCCTTAGAGAATGCTTGATCTACTTCTTCTTCTGTTGTCAGTTGCGTATAACCTGCTGTCTCGATTTCCTGACGTGCCTGACGGACAACGTCGTTCATTAATAAATTGAAATCTATATCCATGCTGAACTCTCCTTTAATCGCTGACTTAATCATAATTCCACTAAAAACGAAGGGATTTGATATACCCTTATCATAACAATTTCAAACCATATCTTTCAATTAAAATTAACTATTCTCATGAAGTATCGCTTCTTTGTATTGTTTCAACAATTCTTCTATTGCCTGAGAAGTTGTGAAGTCTCCCGTTCTCACCCGGACTTCCATATCCGTTAGGGACGATTTGATGTTTTTACGAAAGAAGAAGTCTGATAAGATTCTTTCCTTCAGCATGGTATGAAACCATTCCTGTTTTTGGCGACGTCTTCTATCTTCAAATACACCCTGTTCTTTTGTCTGTGTTTCGAACTGCTGGATCACGGACCATAATTCGTTCAGACCTTCATTTTTTAAAGCCGAGCAGGTATAGGCCCTTGAACTCCAGCCTTTCGTTGCTGGGACGAGAAAGTGAAGGATCTGATTGAGTTCCCTCTTGGTTTTCTCAGCAAGCGCCTTATTTTCTCCATCTGCTTTATTCACGAGTAATGTGTCGGCAAGCTCCATGATTCCTTTTTTCATTCCCTGAAGCTCATCCCCTGCACCGGTGATGACGAGCAGTAAGAAGAAGTCGACCATCTGCCTCACCATCACCTCACTCTGACCGACCCCCACCGTCTCTATGATGATAAAGTCATAACCTGCCGCTTCACATAAGAGAAGCGTTTCATTTGTTTTACGATGAACCCCGCCGAGCGTCCCTGCGGTCGGGGATGGCCTGACAAAAGCACGTGGGTTTTTCGATAGCTGCTCCATCCTCGTTTTATCACCAAGAATACTTCCGCCCGAAATAGAAGAGCTTGGGTCGATGGCAAGAACGGCAACGCGAAGGCCCGCGTCACATAACATCTCACCGAACTGTTCGATAAATGTACTTTTTCCTGCTCCCGGCACACCGGTAATCCCGATCCGAAAGCTATTGCCCGTATGGGGCAGGAGTTCCTGGAGCAGCTCTTGCCCTGATGCGTAATGATCTTCTGCATTGCTTTCAATCAGTGTGATGGCCTTTGCTAATTGGCTGCGGTCACCGTTCAGGATTCCGGCCTTTAATTCGGCAATTGAAATGGGATCCTTTTTCTTTTTCACAAACCGCTTCTTTCTTCCCGGCTGATACTCTGTCATTACTCAGCCACTTCCTCATAGCCAAGCACCTCATATATTTCTTTGATCACTTTTTGGGCGGCTACAGGAATAATCGTACCAGGACCAAAGACGGCCGATGCCCCATTGCTTAAAAGGAAATCATAGTCCTTCGCGGGAATCACTCCTCCGATGACGACAAGGATGTCTTCCCTGCCAAATTTCTCAAGCTCCGCTATTAATTGGGGCAGTAGCGTTTTATGACCGGCAGCCAACGAGCTGACTCCAATCACATGCACATCGTTTTCAACCGCCTGTAGAGCCGTTTCTTCAGGTGTTTGGAACAATGGTCCGATGTCCACATCGAATCCAAGATCGGCAAATGCCGTGCTGATGACTTTCGCACCCCTGTCATGCCCATCCTGGCCCATCTTCGCAATAAGAATACGGGGTCTTCTTCCTTCATTCTCCAAAAATTCTTCCGTCATTTCTTTCACGACATTGATTTCCTGTTCATTTGAAAAGTTCGAGCTGTACACCCCGCTTATGCTCCTAATCGTTGCTTTATGTCTACCTGATACCTTTTCGATCGCATCGGAGATTTCCCCTAATGTAGCGCGTGCCCTAGCGGCATCAACAGCTTTTTCGAGAAGATTCCCTTCGCCAGTTTCTGCTGCATATGTCAATGCTTCGAGGGTTTCAATGACTCGATCATCATTTCGTTCTTCTTTCAACGTTTGAATCCGTTCAATCTGCTTCTTTCTGACAACCGTATTGTCGATGTCCAATGTTTCGATCGGATCTTCCTTTTCAAGGCGATATTTGTTTACCCCTATGATCGACTCATCACCTGAATCAATCATTGCTTGCCTTCTTGCCGCCGCTTCTTCGATCCGCATCTTCGGCAGTCCCGTCTCGATCGCCTTAGTCATGCCGCCGAGCTCTTCAATTTCTTCAATATGCTCCCACGCCTTTTCCATCAGCTGATGAGTCAACGATTCTACATAATGGGAACCTGCCCATGGATCGATGACTTTCGTAATACCGGTCTCTTCTTGAAGGAATAGCTGTGTATTACGGGCGATTCGGGCAGAAAAGTCTGTCGGCAGGGCAATCGCTTCGTCAAGCGCATTCGTATGAAGGGATTGAGTATGCCCCATCGCTGCTGCATGTGCCTCAAGTAATGTACGAACGACGTTATTATACGGATCCTGCTCCGTTAAACTCCAACCGGATGTCTGGGAGTGGGTTCGGAGGGCCATTGATTTTGGGTTTTGAGGGCTGAATGTTTTCATCATTTTCGCCCAGATTCTCCGCGCAGCTCTCATTTTGGCCACTTCCATAAAATAATTCATGCCGATTGCCCAGAAAAATGAGAGTCTTGGTGCGAAGGAATCGATATCAATTCCGGCTTTCAGTCCGGTCCGAACGTATTCAAGGCCATCCGCCAACGTATAGGCAAGCTCAATATCAGCAGGTGCTCCAGCTTCCTGCATATGATACCCCGAAATACTGATGCTATTGAATTTCGGCATATGATTGGATGTGTAATCAAAGATATCCGCAATGATCTTCATGGACGTTTCAGGTGGGTAAATATACGTATTTCGTACCATGTATTCTTTCAATATGTCATTCTGGATCGTACCCGAAAGCTTCTCCTTGGAAACACCCTGCTCTTCTGCCGTCACTATATAAAAGGCAAGGATGGGCAGCACCGCTCCGTTCATTGTCATGGAAACAGACATCTGGTCGAGGGGAATGCCATCAAAGAGAATCTTCATATCCAGTATTGAATCAATGGCTACACCGGCTTTCCCTACATCTCCCACTACCCTTGGATGATCTGAGTCATAGCCTCGATGAGTGGCCAGATCAAATGCGACGGACAACCCTTTCTGCCCCATACTCAAGTTTCTTCG
Source organism: Rossellomorea sp. NPDC077527 (assembly GCF_044542955.1). Lineage (NCBI taxonomy): Bacteria > Bacillati > Bacillota > Bacilli > Caryophanales > Bacillaceae > Rossellomorea > Rossellomorea sp. NPDC077527. The sequence goes on from NZ_JBITVL010000002.1 coordinate 121,106, forward strand.
ATAGAAAGCATTGCTTTCTTCTGCAGTTGAAAATCCTGCATATTGCCTGACCGTCCAAGGACGGTTCACATACATTGTCGGGTAAGGGCCCCTTGTGTATGGAGCAAGACCTGGAAGGTCCTCTCCATGAGAAATATCCTTTGTGTCTTCCGCTGAATAAAGTGGTTTTACAGAGATTTTTTCATTTGTCTCATAGGTTTTATCTGAAAGGGAGACCTTACTCGCTGCTCCCTCGTTTGAATATGGGTTGATTTGTTGCCAATCAGGCTTCTTCACGGTCATTTCCCTCCTCCCAAATGGTCAAAAGCTCATCCATTTTTTCAAGTATGTTCTGTTTATTGTAAATGGATCCGTTCAATCCCATAAGCTCCCATTCACTTCTTCTCTCATCGGGTATTTTCCCTGCTATGTCGATCACAATGTTTGCACCTATTTGATGGATGGATTCAACCATCATCGATAGTTGATCATGATACTCTTCATCTTTCCCGCATACGACATAGTACGGATACCTGGTTTCTTCTACGAAATGAAGGATATCTTCTTTTGAGAAGCACTCTTTACTCTGATCAGTATGAATGCCTCCAGTGGCCAAAAAGCCTTTTACAAAGTCCGCACGTGATTTGTGGGATTTCAGCTCACCCAATCCGATCAGACCGGCCACCGGTTTCCTTGCCAGCTTCAGTGACCTACTCCTTAACGCTTCGAAAGGAAGGGATAATCGCTCACCTGCCGTTGACGTTGTATCCGCGAGGGTTTCTTCAAGATTCGCATAGATATTCGTTCCGATCATCGAATTCTTTCGAGTGGCTAAATCCTGTATTCGGGAGTCTCTCACTCTATCAATTTTATGCTGTATAGAACCATTTTCCAGTGAAACAATGATTCCTCCTTCCTCGTCGATTTGTTGGAATTCTTTCCATGCAAGCTTGCCGACCTCTTCTGAAAGCCACTCAACATAATAGGAGCCTCCACCGGGATCGATGACTTTATCCAGGTGCGCTTCTTCTCCCAGAATCAATTGAGTATTCCGGGCTATCCTTTCAGAGAATGGATTTACTTCCCCACTCACTTCATTGAAGGGCGCAACCAGCAAGTAATCGACACCTGCGAGAACGGCTGAAAAAGCTTCTCCGCCTCCGCGAAGCATATTGACATAAGGATCTAATGTTGATTTATTAAATCGGGACGTTTCTGCACTGATACTGATACTTCGGGAAATCGTGCTTTCTGCCACTCCATATGAAGACAATACCTCTTGCCACAATTTCTTAAATGCCCGGATTTTTGCCATTTCCATGAAAAATTGACTTCCAACTGAAAAGTGAAAATGCATCTTTTTAGCTATTTTCTCAAGAGTCCACCCTTTTTCTTGAAGTGCTTCAATATAAACGACACCCTCACTCAGTGCATAGGCCAACTCCTGGGTGGCACTTGCACCTTTATTATGATACGGTGCAGCATTGATGATGATGGTCTTCACTTCAGGATGGAGATGATCCGCTTCATTGACAACCGTTATCCATTCTTCTAATCTATCATTATTCAGCCATTCTCCTTCTGAAAGTGGGTCGAACCCAATGACTCCTATAAGCCCCTCCCTATCTGGGAACTCTTCCATTTCAAGGATGGATAATGATGTTTTTTTATCAATGATAAAGATGGGAGTATCGAATTCTTTCATTTCTTTCATGAATTGCTGGAAATGTTCTGTCATCTTTACATCTCCAATAGTGAAAGAAAGACAGTTCTGCCCACGTGATAGTGCATCCTTTATGGCCGTTGTAAGTTCTCCCCATGAACCCCTATTGATCGGTTGAGCGATGAACCATTTCGAATCACGGTCCATTTCCCCCTCAATATTTGGAATATAGTCCTTCACTCTATCCCGCTTAGGAACATCTTCCCCTGTATATAACGGCTTAAGTTTAATATTTTCATAAGTGTTCGTATGTAAAGAATGTATCCCTTTCCCCTTTAATGCTTTTTCAGCGGCTTCCTGCCAATCTGTCAGCGTGCGTTGACTGAATGATTGATTTTTCATTTCACTAAGCTTCATAGTACCCCTCTTCCATCACACATTTTTGTAATCGTTTACAAAACTAGTTAAAAAAAATGAACTGAAATATCATGATTTCTCATTGAAAATTCGAAATGTTTATACTAATACTATTTTAGTATATAAAAAAAACCGTCTTACTTCAATCTCTCAGAAAAATGAGTGCAAAAAAAGAAGAAGAGTCGGCTTTCCGACTCTTCTCCCGTCACACTTATTTCTTTGTATTGATATACAGTTTTCCTTCTGCACGTTGCGTTGTGACATTTCCATAATCATCGGCAATCTTCACTTCAATCACCGCTCCTGGTGCCTTAACATTAGAAGTAGCCGTGTAGTAACCTACGTAATGTCCTTCTGATGTTTCCATCATTGGCAGTTCATTGACGTTTGTTACTTGACCTGCATTTGTCAGAGGCATTTGAATGACAAATGTCGCATCCAGGCCAGGTTCACTGTCAAATTCGATCTTGACGGATTCACCCTTCTTCAGCTCTTTATCCTCTCTTGGGAGAAGATTTTCAATTTCAATGTCCCCGAATTTCGCATAGACGGTTACACGTTGTTTCTTTTTGTTTCCTGCTTTATCTTTTGCCACTACCTGTATGACATTTTCACCTTCATTTAGAAGGATTCGATGACTAAATTCGCCACCGCTGATCGAAGCTTTCTCACCGTTCACTTTCACCCATGCTAGGTTCTCATCCGTAACCGTTCCTTTAACGGTGATGGCTTCACGATTGGTTTTCATGTCATTTTCTGGTGAAGTGATGGCCAGTTCCGGCTTGACTTGATCAAGGATGACCGTAATCGCATCCGATGGACCAGTCATTCCCTGTTCAGTCGCTGCCTTGGCGGTTAATACATTCTCGCCTTCATGCAGTGAAACATCAAGTGAGAATGCTCCATCCTCAGTTGTATCGGCAGTACCTACTTCCTCATCTCCATTAAAGAGGTGAACGGTCGTGGTCGGTGCAGAGGTCCCCTCCACTGTAACGGAATCTTTATTGGTGAAAGATCCATCCTTCGGTGAAGTGATGACCGGTGCAGTCACTTCATAATTCACTGTGGCACGAATCATGTAGTTCCCTTCATCTTCTGGGGACGGAGACCATGCTCCACCAACGAATTGCCAGCTTCTTGCTGCATATTCACCATCTTCATCCGTTCCTAGTCCAGGTGCATTAGGATTTGGAGCAGATTGAATGTACACCATATAGAAGTCTCCTTCCACCATAATGCCATGCTGACTGAGATCTACATGCGTCCAATCGCCGTTACGCAGCGCAGTTTCATTGAACGGGCCGGCGATTTTCTTACCTGGCGCCCCGTCCGGACCAGTCGCATCATAAACGGCAACCTGGAATTCAGTTCCTCCTGGTACAGGCCATTCCGTATCCCAGAAGCGGAATAGTCCTCCTGTCACGAGTGCCGTATCATTTCCTTCTTCAAGGGACATCTTAACAGCCCAGCCGTTTCCAGCATCATAGAATGCACGTGCATTTTCAGCTGTGCCATCATCGTAACCGATCTCGCCTGGATACCCGATAAATGGATCCAAAGCTACATCGGCGGTCGTAACTTCTCCACCTTCTACTGTAATACTCATTTCCTTACTATAGTAGTAAGGCGCAACCACCTTCAGGGTGTAATCCCCTTCATAAGCTTCTAATTCATATTCTCCATCTGCATTTGTTGCTACAGGCTCAACTACTGCATCTTCAAGAACGAGCACTGTTGCCCCTTCGACCGGTTCACCCGTTATTTCGTTGGTCACGGTTCCAGTGATATTCCCTTGAGGGATTTCTTCAAGGGTGAAGTTGGCAGTCGATGTTTGATCAGCTTCGATCGTCACACGTTGCGTTTCTGATCTATAACCGTATGTGGATGCCTGTAATGTGAATTCTCCTGCTGCATGAGTCATTTCATATGATCCATTGGCAGGATTCGTATAGACAGAACGGCCCGTTTCCAGAACGCTTACTTCAGCTTGTAAAGGAAGCAGTACCGGGGCTGACTGACCCGCATTTTCATCATTCTTTACTGCATGTTTGAGAGTGATATTATCTGGATTTACACTTGGCTTTTTCGACAATGAAGATGATTTCTCATCCTTCGACTTCAAACCAAGATTCATCTTCTTAGCTGGAAGAATGGATTCCGCGCTTAGCTTCACATCATCCAGATACCATCCTTGTTTCGTAACACTTCCGTCAGTTGTCACGTTGAACGCCACGTATACACGCTGACCGGCATATTGACTCAGATCGACTTCTCCTTCAATCCAACCTTCTGTGTTGCCATTTACCCTTAGTGTCTGCGTCCACTCTTCCCCATCAGTAGATACAAAGACGTGACCATAATCATAGTTACGTTCGAGCTCATGCCACTGTTTGAATTGAAGGAAGCTCGCCCCTTCAGGTAAATCGATCGGCGGCATTTGTAGCGACATATTTGCACTGTTTTCATACGTTCCGCCTAAATTCGTGGCATATACGTTTTCACCGGAAGTTGCCGTTCTCGGACCACTCTCCGGAACCCCGCGCTCCCAGCTGTTGCCTGGGCCATACGAAGTCCACCCTGCTGCAGGGGATTCAAAATCCTGTTCATACCCGACACTAATTCCTGGCAGAAGATCTATAGTGTAGGTATCCGACTCGACTTCATTTCCACCGAAGTCCATTGCCGTCCATTTATACGTAACCTGGTCTCCAGTGAGAGCGTCACCTGGGATGACCGCTTCATACGTTCCCGTTGTATAATCGCCTGACGTTCTGGTCGCTTCTACCTGAACCCATTCACCGTCCTGATTTTGATAGTGAAGAGCAACATTTGTTACACTTACGTTATCGCTTGCTTCTGCCTGTAATGGAAGATTCATTTCTTTAAATGCTTCTTGTGGTGCTTCATGACTGATGACAGGAGCTTCTGTGTCTTCACCTTCCTTTGAAACCTGTCCTTTCACTTTTCCGATCCCGCTTATAACGGAGGAAACAGCGTCAAACGCATTGACCAAGCCGTGTCCATACCCGTTATTAGGCGATTCCGGGAATGCGCCGTCTGTTAACGGTACAGCGGTTGACATAAGGATTTCTTCCAATTCATCTACTGTCAGACTGGCATCCACTTGTCGCAATAAAGCTGCAACTGCCGTTACGTGCGGCCCAGCCATCGATGTTCCATTCCATCCGCCTTCATAATTGCCCCCTGGAACCGAAGAACGAATGTTTACTCCCGGTGCGGCAATCTCTGGCTTTACTTCATCATAAGGAGAAGGTCCCTGCAACGAGAAGCTTCCCAATTGATCATTAATATCCGTTGCACCCGTTGCAAATGACTCTGGATAGTTAGCCGGATTCGCAATCGAACCTGGCCCACCAGGATTGAATAACGTTGTATTTCCTGCCGAGAACTCAGGGAAAATTTCCGCCGCTCTCCACGCAGTTACCATATCCCGGTACCATTCATCGAGTCCTGCTCCGCCGCCCCATGAGTTATTGACAACATCTGGAGCCATTTCAGGATGAGGGTTTCCTTCTGCATCTTTCGGAGCCAGAATCCATTCCCCGGCTTCCAGTAAATCAACATCCGTTCCACCATCGGCTGTAAACGCCTTAACGGCAATCCACTTAGCACCTGGGGCAACACCAATTTGATTACTGCCATCAGGTTCAGAACCGGCCATTGTTCCAACAGTGTGAGTCCCGTGTCCCTGATCATCATATGGCGCGCTCTGTCCTGCAGTTGCATCAAACCAGTTGAATTCATGGTCTGGAGAGTCAGGATTTTGAGGATCATAGCCTCTATACTTTTCTTTTAACGCCGGATGATCCCATTGAACTCCAGTATCAATGGAAGCAATGACGGTTCCCGCTCCATCGATTCCCATGTCCCAAACAGCTGGTGCTCCAACCCGATCAATGTTCCACTCAATTGAAGCAGGTGTATTCGGGGCTTCTTTATCCAATACTGCTGTAGAAGTTGTCTTCGCCGGCTGGATAATCTGTCTTGTTTCGTTCGGCAGGATTTTCTCAACTTCAGCAAAGGTCGAAATTTTCTCCATGACTTTCTTCGTACTTGTAACCGCCATTCCGTTAACAACATAGAAGTCTTTGATTTCCTTCACTGCACCTGACTTCTTTTCTTTCGCTAAGTATTCTTTCACTTGTGCTTGAGACTCAAGGGCTTTGGCACGAAGCTCAGAGACAACCATATTCCGTTTTAATAACTTTTTACTATTAGCAGATAACTTCTGCTTTTTCGCTGTCTCGGACGCTTTTTCAGCTACTGCTTCAGCATCCAGCTGATCCTTGAATTTCACTAAGTATGTGACGTGATTCTCTTTCTTGAACTGATCCTGTAGTTTCGATGTGATTTTTGACTGTGGGCTGACTTTTGCTGAATCTTTTGCTGACGTGGATGGTTTTTCTTTTGCTAGAGATGCTTGTGGGGTATTTGCCGCCCCTGCATTGAATGGAAACATCAAGGGGACAAACATGACTAAAGTGAGTATAATGGATAACCATCTTGCCTTACGTTTTCTTCCTGACATCCGATTCCCTCCCAATCATATTTGAATCGATCCGGTAACCTGCACCTCCTTCAACACCTTTAATGGAAAAATGTAGGTGTTAAACCAAAGATAACCAAGAAGATATGTATAATGTTGTAGGTATGTGTCGAAATAAATCTGAATATTCAGTAATTAATAAGAAAGTCACGATCAGCATCCTTTTCAATATGCAGAAAGTCACACCTCTTTTATAACTCAAGGAATAATCAGGATGTTTTGAATCATTTGACAGGGTAAAAGGGTCGAATATTTCATATCAGAGAAGGAGGATAAGAAAGAAATGAGAGAGAAGTGCCATCGGGGAAAAGAAGGCATCTTAAAATTAGAAAATCGTCCTATTGAATAAAACAGAAATACCTTTTGAATATTCTTCCAGTTATATTCCCATTCATTTTTCCCGAATCATTTCGGGCTCTTACAGCACTTTTGTATGCCATTCTATCCATATGTTAAAAAAATAAGGACTAACCTCACAGGGTTAGTCCTTACTTCGATTAATAAACGGATGTATTTTCTTTTGACGTATTTTCTAAGATTTCTTTCACGCGCTGTAAAAACCTTCCGCATACCAGACCGTCAAGAACACGATGGTCAAGGGACATACACAGGTTCACCATATCTCGAACGGCAATCATTCCGTTGTTCATGACAACAGGGCGCTTGACGATCGATTCGACTTGCAGGATCGCTGCCTGTGGGTAATTGATGATTCCCATCGATTGTACCGAACCAAATGACCCAGTATTGTTAACGGTGAATGTGCCTCCCTGCATATCTTGGGATGTCAATTTACCACTACGGACTTTCCCCGCAAGTTCAGTGATTTCTCTTGCGATTCCTTTGATCGTTTTTTCATCTGCATTCTTGATCACAGGAACATATAATGCATCGTCTGTCGCTACTGCGATGGAAAGATTAATATCTTTCTTCTGTACAATCTTATCGCCAGCCCACATAGAATTGATTTGCGGGTATTCTTTAAGTGCTTGAGCGACAGCTTTCACGAAGAAAGCGAAGAATGTCAGATTAAATCCTTCACGCTGCTTGAATTCTGTCTTAAGTGAATTTCTGTAGTCTACCAGGTTGGTTACATCCACTTCCATCATTGTCCAGGCATGTGGTGCTTCGTGCTTACTGCGTACCATATTGGATGCAATCGCTTTACGGATTCCTGACACCGGGATTTCAATGTCGCCAGGTACGACAGGAACATTCGCTGCTGGTGCTGAAGACTTGGCCGGCTGTGCCGAAGCTGTCTCTTTCACTGGCGCTTGTTGTGGAGCCGGTGCTTCAGCTTTAGGTGCAGGAGCTTCTGCTGCCTTCGGAATGGAGCCAGATTCAATGATTTTCTTTAAATCTTTGCGAGTGATACGGCCGCCGTTTCCAGTGCCCTCCACTTGATTCAGATCTATATCATGCTCTTGAGATAGCTTTAATACTGCAGGAGAATATCTTGCTTTATTTCCGCTATCTTTGCTTGGTGCCTTTGGTTTAGTTCCAGCCGACTCATCCCCAGCTTTTTTAGGCTCTTCTTTCGGAGCTTCTTCACTAGGTGCAGAGCCTCCACCTTCTATCTCGATCGAGCAAATGACTTCCCCGACTTCAAGCGTATCCCCTTCTTCGGCAATCAATTCTTTGATAGTACCTGTAAAGGAAGATGGAACTTCTGCATTTACTTTATCCGTTTGAACTTCTGCAATCGGATCATATTTATTAACGGTATCTCCTGGTGACACCAACCATTTACTAATTGTACCTTCTGTAACACTTTCCCCTAGCTGAGGCATTTTCATATTTTCAATACCCAATGAGGAACCCTCCTTACTGTGCGTTTAATAGGTATTAACTGTGATTAAAATTCTGCAAGTTCACGCATTGCTTTTTCTACTTTGTCCGGGTTAATCATAAAGTATTTTTCCATTGTCGGCGCATATGGCATAGCAGGCACATCTGGACCAGCAAGACGTTTAATAGGAGCATCCAGCTCAAAGAGACAATTTTCAGCGATGATTGCAGAAACCTCACCCATGATGCTTCCTTCTTTATTGTCTTCTGTCACAAGAAGAACTTTACCTGTCTTGGATGCCGCTTCAATGATGGCTTCCTTATCTAATGGATAGATGGTACGAAGATCCAGGATATGAGCTTCGATTCCGTCCTGGGCAAGCTTTTCCGCTGCTTGAAGAGCAAAGTGTACACACAGACCGTAAGTGATCACGGTAATGTCTTCTCCTTCACGCTTCACGTCTGCTTTCCCGATTGGAAGAGTGTAGTCATCCTCAGGCACTTCACCTTTAATCAGACGATATGCACGTTTGTGCTCAAAGAATAATACCGGGTCCTCATCACGGATAGCAGCTTTCAATAAGCCCTTCACATCGTAAGGAGTTGAAGGCATGACAATCTTCAATCCTGGTTGATTCGCGAACACAGCTTCAACCGATTGTGAATGATATAGAGCTCCATGCACTCCGCCACCGTAAGGAGCACGAATGACCATCGGACAGCTCCAATCATTATTCGAACGGTAACGAATACGTGCCGCTTCAGAAATGATCTGGTTAACTGCAGGCATGATGAAATCAGCAAATTGCATTTCAGCAATCGGCCTCATACCATACATGGCAGCTCCAACCCCGACTCCTGCAATCGCAGACTCCGCAAGTGGCGTATCAATGACACGGTCTTCCCCAAATTGATCGTACAATCCGTGGGTTGCTTTGAACACCCCACCTTTTTTACCGACGTCTTCTCCAAGAACGAATACTTTCTCATCTCGTTCCATTTCTTCTCTTATTGCCATCGTTACGGCATCAATGTATGAAATTACTGGCATGATTGAATTCCCCCTTACTTCTCTTCTGCGTATACATACTTCATCGCTGATTCAGCTTCAGCATATGGAGCATTTTCTGCATAATCCGTTGCTTCGTTCACAAGTTTCATAATGCGGTCATTGATTTCTTTTTCAATCTCATCATTCATGACGCCTGTTTCTTTTAAGTAAGCACCAAAGGTGATGATCGGATCATTTGTTTTCGCTTTTGCCACTTCGTCAGGAGAACGGTAGCTGCGATCATCATCATCGGAAGAGTGAGGAGTTAATCGATAAGAAACTGTTTCAACAAGCGTCGGCCCTTCACCACGACGACCGCGATCCGCTGCTTCTTTTACTGCTTTATATACTTCGATAGGATCATTTCCATCTACTGTGATACCAGGCATTCCATATCCAATGGCACGGTCTGATACTTTCTCACATGCCAATTGTTTTTCAATCGGAACGGAGATCGCATATTTATTGTTTTCACACATGAAAATAACAGGAAGCTTATGTACACCTGCAAAGTTTGCCCCTTCATGGAAATCTCCCTGATTGGACGATCCTTCACCGAACGTTACAAACGTTACAACATCTTTCTTCTCCATCTTACCTGCAAGAGCGATACCAACGGCATGCGGAACTTGCGTCGTTACAGGAGAGGAACCCGTTACGATATTATTCTTCTTTTGACCGAAGTGACCAGGCATTTGACGTCCGCCAGAGTTTGGATCTTCTGCCTTGGCAAAACCAGATAGCATTAACTCCTTTGCAGTCATTCCGAATGTCAGAACAACACCCATATCGCGATAGTAAGGAAGAACGTAGTCTTTTTCGCGATCCAAGGCAAATGCAGCACCTACTTGAGCCGCTTCCTGACCTTGACAGGAAATAACAAAAGGAATTTTACCCGAACGGTTCAATAACCACATACGCTCATCGATTTTTCTGGCAAGGAGCATGGTTTCATACATTTCTAATACTTTCTCATTGGAAAGCCCTAATTCTTCATGACGATTTTCTGCCATTTTATTTACCTCCTACACAATCTATTGGTTGGAAAGGTAGAGAAACTCTCTACCTTTATTATGTTTTTCTTTAATGAAGAGGGCTAGAATAGCCATCTCCGCTTTTTTAGGAGTGAATCGCCTTGCCATCAACAGCAAGCGCTGCTTCTCCAATCGCTTCTGATAAGGATGGATGTGGATGGATGGTATGGGCGATCTCCCATGGTGTGGCGTCTAATACTTTCGCCAGTCCCGCTTCGGAAATCATATCCGTAACATGAGGGCCGATCATATGAACACCCAGGATATCATCACTGTCCTTGTCGGCAATGATCTTCACGAAACCGTCCGATTCTCCGTAAACAAGTGCTTTCCCGATGGCTCTGAAGCTGAATTTTCCAACCTTCAAGTTGTATCCTTTTTCTTTCGCTTCCTGCTCTGTGATACCGACACTTGCGATTTCCGGATTACTGTAGATGCATTTAGAGATCAGTGAATAGTCTATTGGTTCCGGCTTTTCATTGGCCATATGTTCAACTGCCGTGATTCCCTCATGAGAAGCAACATGGGCTAATTGAAGTCCACCAATCACATCACCGATTGCGTAGATGTGGGATTCCTTCGTTTGGAAGAACTCATTCACTTCAATGAATCCCTTTTCGACTTTAATATCTGTATTCTCAAGTCCTATCCCTTCCACATTTGCTTGACGGCCAACGGATACCAGGATTTTATCAGCGGTAAAGGATTTCTCTTCTCCCTTATGCTCTGCTTTAATCGTGACGGTTCCATCCCCTGTTTCTAAGGATTCAGGAAGCACCTTGGCACCTGTCACGATTTTGACGCCTTTTTTCTTCATCAGGCGCTGCATTTCTTTGGAGATTTCATGATCTTCCGTTGGTACGATTTTATCAGCGTATTCTACAACGGTTACTTCAACATCAAAGTCAGAAAGCATAGATGCCCATTCGATACCGATGACACCACCTCCGACGATAATGATCGACTTTGGAAGCTCTTCGAGTGAAAGCGCTTCATCCGAAGATAAAACATATTCACCATCAATCTCAAGTCCGGGCAGTGAACGCGGTCTTGAACCTGTTGCCACAATCACATTCTTCGGAATAAGCATTGCATTTTCTTCACCGTTGTTCATTTCCACGGAAATCGTCCCGGGCATCGGAGAGAAGATGGATGGTCCCAAAATACGCCCCAGACCTTCAAAAACATCGATCTTCCCTTGTTTCATCAAGTGTTGAACGCCTTTGTGAAGCTGTTCGACGATTCCATCTTTTCTTGATTGAACTTTGCTGAAATCAAGCTCAACCCCATTGATTTTCACACCAAAGTCTTCACTATGTTTCGCTGTTGCATATACTTCAGCACTGCGAAGGAGAGCTTTACTAGGGATACATCCTTTATGAAGGCATGTTCCGCCGAGCTTTCCTTTTTCAACGATTGCTGTTTTTAATCCAAGTTGAGAAGCACGGATGGCCGCTACATAACCACCCGTCCCTCCTCCTAGAATGACTAAATCATATTCTTCTGCCAATCTTGAGTCCTCCTTGCTCTTATACTCTTGCTTCTTTTTTCACATTTCCAGGGTATACTTTATAGTCTTCTTCTTTCCGCAATACCCTTAGTGCCCCTTCAGCAAGAGCCTGAAGTTCATTTTCTCCTGGATGGATGACGACATCTGCTATCCAGTTGATCCGGTCGCTGATCGCTTTGACGAATTCTTTGCCATATGCAAGTCCTCCCGTTAATACGATCGCATCTACTTTTCCATTTAAGACGGCGCTTGCCGAACCGATTTCTTTGGCGATCTGGTATGCCATCGCATCATATACGGCTTTAGCCTTTTCATCGCCATTTTCGATCATTTTCTCTACTTTTACAGCATCATTGGTACCAAGATAACCGACCAGGCCGCCTTGACCAACAAGTTTTTTCATGATTTCATCCCGGTAATAGTCCCCGGAGAAGCATAAATCAACCAAGTCCCCAGCAGGTACGGTTCCTGCCCTTTCGGGACTGAACGGGCCGTCGCCGTGTAATCCATTATTCACGTCTACGACTTTTCCATTCCGGTGAGCCCCGACGGTGATACCTCCACCCATGTGAGTGATGATCAGGTTCAAATCTTCATATTTCTTTCCGATTTCTTTCGCAACTCTCCGGGCAACCGCTTTCTGATTCAACGCGTGGAATATACTCTTTCTTTCGATCAGGGAGAACCCTGACACTCGGGCAAGAGATTGAAGCTCGTCCACGACAACAGGATCTACGATGTACGATGGAATATTTAATCCGGAAGCGATTTCAAATGCCAGAATTCCTCCCAGATTCGAAGCGTGCTGACCAGAGTACCCTTCCTTCAGGTCCTTCAACATGTCATCGTTCACGAGGTAAGTACCGCCTTCTATCGGTCTTAGAAGTCCCCCACGGCCACATACGGCACTCAGCTTTGAAACATTGATCCCTTCTTCGTCCAATGTTTGTAGAATGGTGTTTTTTCTGAATTCATATTGATCAATAATAGTTGGGAATTCATTTATTTTTTCTGAATCATGACGGATCGTCTTTTCAAATATGGAGCGATCATCATCGAAGACACCAATTTTGGTTGATGTCGATCCAGGATTAATAACGAGTATTCGATGTTTGTTTTCTTGCACTGTTGTTACCTCCATTTGGGCAGCTATATTGTATTGTTTGCATGAAAGAATTTTCCCCTATGATAGATAACCCCTTAGTCTGTTCCATGTTCGTATTAACAGGGAAGAAACGCTTTACTTTCTGAGGAAGTAAAGCGTTTTTCTCTTCTCAATTATCCACGTCTGCTAAGGATGTGGTGTCCATTTTGCAGGAATTGACTTCTTGAACGGCGCATTTTTTCAATTCTTTCTTCAGCCATGCGGTCAGCAGCCACGTAAGTAGGGACGTTATCACGTTTCGCAATTTCGATTACGCGTTCTACGTTGTTGTATACCTGCTCGACTTTCTTCATCGCTCTCTCACTGTTGTATCCGTATAATTCATCCGCTACATTGATGACCCCACCAGCGTTGATGACATAGTCAGGTGCATAAACGATACCCATTTCATGGATAGCATCACCGTGACGCGTTTCTTTCAACTGGTTATTCGCAGCCCCTGCAATGACTTTCGCCTTAAGCTGAGGAATCGTTTCATCATTAATGATTGCCCCAAGTGCACATGGAGCAAAGATATCGCAATCAACACCATAGATATCGTTGATGTCAACAGCTTTAGCACCAAACTCTTCAACTGCACGTTGAACAGCTTCTTTGTTGATGTCTGTTACAATCAGGTTTGCACCTTCTTCATGAAGATGACGGCACATATTGTACGCTACATTCCCGATCCCTTGAACGGCAATTGTTTTTCCTTCAAGAGAATCTGTTCCGAATGCTTCTTTGGCTGCTGCTTTAATTCCACGGTACACTCCATAAGCTGTCACAGGAGACGGGTTACCTGATGAACCGAAAGCAGGTGAAATACCTGTTACATAATCAGTTTCTTCATGAATCAAGTCCATATCTGCAACTGTAGTTCCTACATCTTCTGCTGTAATGTAACGACCATTTAAACCTTGAATATAACGACCGAATGCACGGAACATTTCTTCGTTCTTATCTTTGCGAGGGTCACCGATGATAACCGTCTTTCCTCCACCTAGGTTTAGACCCGCAGCTGCATTCTTATACGTCATTCCTTTCGCAAGTCGAAGTGCATCTTCAATGGCCGCTTCTTCAGATTCGTATGTCCACATACGTGTACCACCAAGCGCTGGTCCAAGTGTTGTATCATGGATGGCGATAATCGCTTTTAATCCTGAAGCTTCATCTTGACAAAATACCAATTGCTCATAATCATATTGTTCCATATAGCTGAAAATTTTCATTATTATTTCCCCCTGTAATCTTATAATATTAGTTGTGTTACATCATTTATTTTGAAGCAGAGCATATAGCCAGTGCTAATGAATATAATTTACTTTCTGCACTGTCTGCTCTGGATGTTAATACGATTGGTGCTTTTGCCCCGGCAATCACTGCCCCCACCTTTGCTTTGGCAAAATAGATCAGGGACTTGTATAAAGCATTCCCTGTTTCGATATTGGACACGAGCAGGATATCCGCTTGCCCTGCAACAGCACTTTCGATCCCTTTATGTTCTGCTGCATGGTGAGAAACAGCATTATCGAGGGCCAATGGTCCATCAACGGTACAATGACGAATTTGTCCCCTTTGGTTCATCAAAGTAAGAGATGCAGCATCGACTGTAGCCTGCATGGCAGGATTCACTACTTCCACAGCAGCAATCGGTGCTACTTTCGGCATGTCCACACCGATTGATCGCGCAACACCTACTGCATTTTCTATAATTTGTGCTTTCTGCTGAAGATCAGGAGCAAGGTTCATCGCTGCATCTGTAATAAATGTGAGTCTGTCGAATCCAGAGACCTCAAATGCTGCAACATGGGAAAGGACATTCCCTGTACGAAGACCCCATTCCTTATTTAATACTGCTTTCAATATGAGAGCAGTAGGTACATTTCCTTTCATTAAAACCCCTGCTTCATTTTCCTTAACAGCTTTCACTGCAAGTTCCGCTGCTTTTTGCGGAGAAAAAGCATGCTTGATCTTAATATTGCTGTGGGAGATAAGGTGTGGAGCAACCTCTTCTAAAAGGGAGAGGATTTCTTCTTTATCCCCGAACAATAAAAAGTCTGCCATCTTCTTTTCAACCGCCATGGCGACAGCACCCAGGACTTCTTTATCTTCTGCAGCGGCAACAGCTACAGTGGAGTGTTCAATTCGGGTTGCTTTTTCCACTAAAGAATGTAGATTCATGTATGTCGTTTCAACCCCTTTTTTCTGTTTTTTTGTTCCCATAAAACTATATGCAAGAAGCGTGCCAACTTTAAAATGTTGAAACCGCTTTACAATCATAAATATTAACACGCAAATTATTTCATACTATGCAAATTATTTCATGCTATTTATTTCAATGTTATATTTTTCAATTTTATAATATAAGTTCCTCACAGACACATTCAACGCTTTGGCCGTAGCCGTTTTGTTACCATTATTCTGCTCTAAAACCTTTAGAATTATATTCTTTTCAAAAACCTCAACTTGGGTGGCAAGATCTTCGACAGAGTCTGGCGAGGGTAATTCCACCGTATTGACAACGGTTTTGACTGAAGGTTCTAATTGAGGTAAATGATTCCCATCGATCTTCACTTCATTGTATTTCATAAAGATGATGGCTCTTCCCAGCACGTTCTCAAGTTCCCTCACGTTTCCAGGCCAATGATAATTCATCAACTTGTACATGGCGCTTTCCGTTATCCCCTCTACATTTCTCCCATAATCTTGATTGATCTTTGCAATCAACGCTTCAGAAATGAGGGGTATATCGGATTTACGCTGTCTTAAAGGAGATATTTGTATCGGCATCCGGTTCAGGCGGTAATAGAGATCTTCCCTAAATGATCCATCAGCAATTCCCTTTTCGAGGTTTACGTTCGTGGCAGCGATGACACGGACATTTATTTGAATAGACTTTGTCCCCCCAACTCTCACAATTTCATTTTCCTGGAGGACCCTTAATAATTTCGCTTGTGTATTTGCACTTAATTCTCCTATTTCATCAAGAAAAATACTGCCATTATTCGCCTCTTCAAATAAACCACGCTTACCTCCACGCTTCGCTCCCGAGAACGCACCTTCTTCATACCCGAATAACTCACTTTCCAACAGGTTCTCTGACAAAGCTGCACAGTTAACCCTGAGGAATTTATTGAATTTACGGTCGCTGGCATTATGTATTGCGTGGGCAAACAATTCTTTCCCGGTTCCCGATTCACCGCGAAGAAGAACGGTAGCGGGCGTTTTCGCCCCTAGTTTTGCCTGCTCAACGGCAATCATCATTTCCTCGGAATCACCAATTATATCTTCAAACATATACTTTGCTTCAAGTGTGCGGATAATTCTTCTGGCTCGGTCCAATTCCTGGGTTAGTGACTGGATTTCCGACATGTCATGTATGACCCCGACACTCCCCTTGAGCTTATTGTTCACAATGATGGGTGCAACGTTGACGATGACTTCTTTCCGCTTCGGTCCTACTCTCATTTTCGTTCCACGGATCGCCCTCCGCGTTTGCAATACCTTCAGATGAATACTTTCCCCTTCAGAAATGTCTGCAGTGGCAGGCTTCCCGATCACTTCCTCCTGCGAAAGCCCTGTAATCCTCGTGTAGGCGGGATTGATCAAGATCCCTTTCCCTTCTTCATCTACCACAGAGATTGCATCGTCACTAGAATGGATAATAGCTTCAAGCATCGTCTGTATTTCTTTAAGGTTGGTTATTTCCTCTGCCAGGTTTACTACTTCCGTAATATCCTTGAATACCGAAAAGGCCCCAATGATTTCATCTTGGTCCGTGATCATCGGAATCCGGTTTGAGATGATCTTCAACCCATTCCCCAGGATGACCTCCTGATTGATCTCTGTCCGCCTTGTCTGAATCGTTTTTGTCAGTTTGCTTTCAGGGATCACTTCTGAAATATGCAGTCCCATTACATCTTCCTGATTCTTTCCAATCATCCGCTCTGCACTTTTATTGAATAGCATTACGATACCTTGATCATCGATTCCGACCATACCATCATCCGTCGAATTGAAAATAAGATCCCTTTTAAATGATTCACTCGTCAATTGGTGGATAAGGTCTTCCTTTTCTTCAAGGAGCTTCGAAATGAGGAATGCCACACTTCCAGGTATGATGACCGTGCTTTTACCACGCTTGTCCCTTATCTGTTCGAAAACTTCCTGATCTCCGGTCACTTCAATGACAATGTCCACAGAATCACTGAGGAACGGTCGCCAATCTGTACCCACCGGAATCCCCAGCTCTCTTGAGAGCTTGATCCCAGGAGCCTGTTCATTTAGGTCTACAACGGCAATCACTTTCATGACCGTGACTTCATGGAGGATCTGCAAAATAGCTGTACCACCCTTACCGCCACCGACAATTAAAACCTCTTGCAACTTTCTTCACCCCGACGCCTGCAATTTTTTTCACACCCATAATGTTACACTACTTTTCGAAACTTGACAATTTTCTGCTTGGGGTTAGAATTTTAATATGGAAACGAAAAAGGAGTTATGCATCTAATGGTCCGTCTTATCGCCTTAATTATTATGCTGATTCCCGGTGCATTTGCTGCCCTCGGGATTAAATTGATGAGAGATATGTTATTTGGGATTCTGCAGCCCCCCATTCCTTATTTATGGCTGCAATTCATCATTGGGTTGATTTTCTTTATTTGTGGATTAGGATTCATCGCAGGGTTCGTGCTGCATCGTGATCGTAAGCGCAATAAAGTTCAATCCCGATTCAACAAAAAAGGCTAACGCGTAAATATGCGCTAGCCTTTTTTACTTTCCCTCAATTTTCTTGCCTTTTCAGGGTAGTCCGTTACCATTGCGGTGCAGCCTATGTTCAATAATCGTTCCATATGTTCTACTTTATTCACCGTATAAGGCCTGACACAAATTCCATTGTTCATTGCCTCTATAATCATATCATCCTTTACAGCTTTCAAGTTGGGATGTATAGCTTTAGCCCTTAAGGATTTGGCATACACCCAGGGCATGAATAAGCGTGATGAATAGAGAGGGGCTATTTCAACGGCAGGTTCCAAACGATAGCATGCCACGATTGAATAGTGATTAAAGGAGGAGATGATGATCCTCTCTTCAAATCCGAACTCCCTGATAAGCGCAATCACCTTTTCTTCCAGACCTTGATAGTCCATGATACTGTTTTTCAGTTCAATATTACAAAGGAGATCATTCCCCTTCAGCCATTGAAAGACTTCCCTTAATGAAGGGACACGATTTTTCTTGAATAATTTACTTTTAAATGTAAAGTTCGCTTGGAGCCTTTGAATTTCCTTTAATGTATAATCTTTGACAAACCCTTTTCCATTCGTCGTCCGATCGACTGTTTCATCATGTATCACGACAATTTCTCCGTCTTTTGTCAACTGAACATCTAACTCGATTCCATCAGCGTTCACTCTTTCAGCCTCATAAAAAGCTTCCATTGTGTTTTCAGGGTGTGTACCAGCAGAGCCACGGTGAGCAAAGATCAGTGTCATGAATTCACTTCCTTCGTTTCTATATGTACATCCTTCATCTGTAGTACTAAGACTGTCTTCATTATATACATATTTCACCCCATCTCAAAGGATGAACCTTTTAAAGACGATCCAACAAAAAAATCCTGAGAAGCTCAGGATTTTTTGTTAAGGGCGGTTTATTAGAACCAGCGGCAGCGACATCTGCGGCGGTTGTCCATCTCACCAGCTACATCGTTGTCTCTGCAACGGCGCACGGCTCTACAGAAATCTTCCCCTCTGATATATGCTCTGACAGGAACTCTGAAGTCGTTATTGTTGTCTGAAGCGCCTGCAACATCATTGTTTCTGCATCGGTTTGAAGCCCCGGCTACATCATCATTATTACGGTAGTATCCCATTCTTTCACCTCCCCTATCTTTTATCGCACTACTCTGTATCTTATGTTTGAGTGGACGAGCTGTAAGGGCTAAACACTAAAAATTAAAAAAGAGGCGATTGTTACTGGGTGATGGTTCAGGAAAGGGACTATGTGATCGAGGTACTTGGCTACAGGCGCTTAACTCTATAGCTAAACAAAAAAATATAACCCCATGCACCAAACAGGTACACAGGGTTATTGGTCTATCATTTCATTTAACAATTGGATTATTCCTTACTCTTTCATGAAGCCATATGCTCGAGGCGTAGCTTGTCAGCTACCATGGCAATGAACTCGCTATTCGTTGGTTTTGCCTTAGACATACTGACAGTGTACCCAAATAAAGAAGAAATTGAATCAATATTCCCTCTGCTCCAGGCCACTTCGATCGCATGACGAATCGCCCGCTCCACACGTGATGCTGTCGTATTATATTTCTTTGCAATATCCGGATATAGAACCTTCGTTATAGAACCCAGTAGTTCGATATCGTTATAAACCATCGAAATGGCCTCTCTTAAATATAAATACCCTTTAATATGTGCCGGCACACCGATTTCGTGGATGATACTTGTAATACTTGCATCTAAATTTCTTGGCTTTTGTTCTGTATTCATTCTGGATGAGGAAGGTTTTTTGATGATTGGGTTTGATTTTCCGCTAACTTGTCTGATATGACTCACAAGGTTTTCCATATCGAATGGTTTTAGAATGAAATAAGAGGCTCCAAGGTCGACAGCTTTCTTCGTCACATCTTCCTGACCGAATGCCGTGAGCATGATGACGTTAGGAATGCTTTTCTTTTCACGAAGCCGCTCAAGCACCGCCAGCCCGTCCAAATGAGGCATAATGATATCCAAGACCAGAACATCCGGATCCACTTCTTCTAATAAATCTAAGCAATCTTGACCATTATGAGCAATCCCTACTACTTCCATATCGTTTTGCGAAGCAATGTAGTCTTCCAATAATGACGTTAGTTCACGGTTATCATCCACAACACATACTTTTATCGATTTCACTACAGGTTTCCTCCTCAATCCTAATTAATACATCTCTGTAATTTTTATTCTAAATTACTTTTTCGACAATGCAACCTAAATTCCTTTTATTTTTGAAAAAAACTTGAAAAATATTATATTTTCTTTGATTTTCTAAAGATTTCTTTATATTTCGACCCCATTCGATATTCGCACTTTCATTTGTCGAATAATCTTTATTTTAACAAGGAGAGACTCTTTTTGGCAAACTGATATGGTGTAATATTCTACGATGTACCTGAATTCCCCCCAAAAAAAGAACCCTTAAAAGTACCCGGAATCGGTACTTTGGTAAGGGTTTTGACTTCAGCTTGCTCGGTTATGATCTTTTTTATAAATATCGATTCCAGCTTCACTTAACATCCATTCAATGTGTACTCCATACCCGCTGGTAGGGTCATTTACAAACACATGGGTCACAGCCCCGATGACTTTCCCGTTCTGGATGATCGGACTACCACTCATCCCCTGTACAATCCCACCTGTTTTCTTCAAAAGTTCAGGATCGGTCACTTTCAAGACCATCCCTTTGGTTGCCGGGTATTTTTGTGGTATGGTGCTGACAATTTCTATGTCATACATTTCAACTTCTTTCCCATCTACGACGGTTAGAATCTGTGCAGGTCCTTCTTTCACTTGATGAGAAAGCGCAATGGGCATCGGTTTATCCATCAAGTCATTTTCAATTCCTTGATTTAATTTACCAAAGATGCCAAAAGGACTGTTTCGTGTGATGTTACCAATGACATTGCGATCAGAAGAAAAACGCGCCAATTTTTCCCCTGGTTTTCCATCCGTCCCTTTTTGAATGGATGTTACTTCAGAATTCACGATTTCACCATTATCAACGACAATCGGCTTCTTTGTATCCATATCGGAAATCACATGACCGAGTGCTCCGTATTTCTTTGACTTAGGATCATAAAATGTCATTGTGCCGATACCCGCTGCTGAATCACGGATATACAGCCCTAATTTATAGTTTTTGTCCCCTTTTTCTTTCATCGGAAGCAATTGTGTCTTTACTGTCTTTTGTTCACGTTTGATAACGACGGCAAGAGATTTCGATTCTTCTCCTGCTTTCTGAACAAAAGGAGCAACATCAGCAAGCTCTTCAATTTTCGATCCGTTAATTTCTGTAATCATGTCCCCTACCTGGATTCCAGCTTTTTCGCCGGGAGACATTTTCCCATCAGCTGTATCGACCAAGTGGTGGCCAACGACTAACACCCCGACAGTATTTAATTTGACTCCGATGGATTGCCCACCTGGAATCACTTTGAAATCTTTCAGTACTTCTACATCTACTTTTTTAACGGGTAATCCGGCAAGCTCAAATACCACTTCGTCCTTCCCTACAGAACTTCCCTGGATGGAGAGCTGCCCCTTCCCTTCTTTTACTTGAACATGTTCATTATGCGACGAACCCATAGTAGTGACGGATGCAGCCTTAGGGAGAGCAACTTGATCCCCTTCCATCATTCTTACAGTGTTCGGTGTATTGATATATTGTTGAACCGGTTTGTAAAAACCAATAAGACAAAGCGAAACAAGGAGAATTCCACCTATACATTTCCTTAACCAATCTAAACTCAATATATTCACTCTCCTCGCTTCTAATCCACACACACTAACTATTGGCTACAGTTTTAATTTTGCCTTTAAAAGCCACATTTATAACTGGGAATCATGAAAAAAAGCTACCCGAATTGGATAGCTTTTCATGTTTGTTTAATGGAACCTGCCAACTGTAGTAATTCCTTAGCATGCTCCAAAGTCAGGTCTGTTATTTCCACACCTGAAATCATACGTGAGATTTCTTTGATCTTATCCTTCTCCTGAAGACGTTTCACCATTGTACTCGTTCTGCCTCCAGAGAGCTTTTTCGAAATAAATAGGTGACAGTCAGCCATGGCAGCCACCTGTGGCAAGTGGGAAATGCACATAACCTGAGAATGGACCGCGACCTGATAAATCTTTTCAGCAATCGCTTGAGCGACTCTTCCGCTTACACCCGTATCCACCTCATCAAATATGATCGAAGTAATCCCCTGATGTTTCGAGAAAATGGTTTTAAGGGCGAGCATGATACGTGAGAGCTCTCCACCAGAAGCCACTTTAGACAATGGTTTTAAAGGCTCTCCGGGATTGGTGGATATATAAAATTCAACCGTATCCCATCCATCCTTTTTAAAATGTTGGAAGGAGAATGATTCACCCTCACCACTCTTCACAAACCGTACTTCGAACTTCGTCTTATCCATATACAGCTGCTTAAGCTGTTCATGAATACTGGCAGTCAATTTCTTTGCCCATTGCTTTCTTGTTTGGGACAAATTTTTCGCTTCTAAAGATAAATCCTTCTCTAATGAGCGTAATGTACTTTGTAAATGTTCTACATGAGAATCCTTATTCATGATCGTTTCGATTTCTTCTTCGATTTTTGAACTGTACGCTAGGATTTCTTCTACTGACGATCCATATTTTCTCTTAAGACCATTCATTTCATTCAACCTTGCCTCAATCAAATCTAAGCGATTCGGCTCAAATTCAAGCTCATCAAGAGCTCCCCTTACTTGATGGGCGGCATCTTCCAGGATATAGTACGCATTCGACACAGACTCCAGTGTCTTTTCATACTGCGAATCAACCTCTGCAGCAGTCTCAAGGTGGCTCATGGCAAGTCCTGCCCAATCCATCCCTTTTCTCTCTCCCTGAATGCTGTCATAGGAGGTTTGTAGCGCTTCAAAAAGGCGTTCAAAGTTCATGAGCTTTCGTTTTTCTTCCTGAAGCTCTTCATCTTCATTAAGCTGAAGATTAGCATCATTGATTTCTTTCAGCTGAAATTGTATGAGATCCAGGCGATGGGCCATCTCCTGCTCATTTTCATTCAGTCTTTTCAGCTGGTTATAAATGGTGAGATACTCCTTGTATACTTGTCCATACGTCGATAAACCGGATGTGATTTCCTTGCCCCCAAACTGATCCAATAAGGATAGATGAAGGCTTTCATTCATGAGCTCCTGATGTTCGTGCTGCCCGTGGATATCGATGAGAGATGCCCCGATCTCCCTCATTATGGCGATGGTCACCAGCTTGCCATTGATTCTACAAACACTTTTTCCCGTGCTCGAGATATCCCTTCTGAGGATGATCATGCCCTCTTCAATTTCAATCCCGAAGTCCGCCGCTTTATGAAAGCAAGGATGAGTTTCATTATCAAGAATAAATAACCCTTCAATTTCAGCCTTTTTCTCCCCATGCCGAACATATTCCGAGGATCCCCTCCCGCCAACCAATAAATGAATGGCATCGATGATGATCGACTTACCTGCGCCCGTCTCACCTGATAACACAGTCAATCCTTCCTCAAAGGAAAGCGAGAGGGAATCAATAATGGCGAAATTTTTGATTGATAGTTCTTGTAGCAAAACATTCACCTCAAATAAAAAGGAACTTTTCCTTTCAATAACGCAAAAGAAAAGCTTCCTATTGGATTTTGTATCATGGGTATTCTAATACCCTTATATTTTATTTAAATTACAGCATATCTAAGAATCGTTCTGAAACGACTTTCGTTTCTTCTTCCGTACGGCAGATGATTAAACAAGTATCATCACCACAAATGGTTCCAAGAATTTCTTCCCAGTCCAGATTATCAATTAATGCACCAATCGCATTCGCATTTCCGGGTAACGTCTTCATCACAAGCATATGTCCTGCCTGATCCACTTTCACGAATGCATCGGTCAATGTCCGCTTTAATTTTTGAAGTGGATTGAATCGCTGATCCGCAGGCAAGCTATATTTGTATCTGCCATCCATCAGCGGTACCTTGACAAGATGCAGCTCCTTGATATCCCTGGATACGGTTGCCTGGGTCACATTAAACCCTGCATTCTTCAGGCTTTCCACCAGCTCATCCTGTGTTTCCACATCTCGATTCGTAATGATTTCCCTGATTTTAATATGTCTTTGCCCTTTGTTCATCATAGAACATACACCTCTTACATTTGATTAAAGCCTGTATAAATATACCTCTACGCTTATGTTAGCCTATTTTGTATCGAAGTACAATAAAAAAGAAAAGCGGAAGGGGCTCGCACTGGGGCGACAAGCATAAGACGAGTAACCCGGAAAGGCGTTCTTTGCCTTTTTGGGTTGCTTGACTTATGACCTCGAGCCCCAAGCCCCTGGAGCTGGACAATCGAAAAGCGGAAGGGGCTTGGGTAGGCCCGACAAGCATTAGGCGAGTTACTCGGAAAGGTACCCCTTTTCCTTTTTTAAGGTAATTGACTTATGGACTTGTATTTCATGCGACCGGGGCTGAACATTAGGAAAAGCGGAGGTTTAACCGTAACAAAGAAACAATTTCATGAAGTTTCAACCTAATTTGCTTCTATTCGATTACACAGAGTGTTATTTTCATTAGTAATCCTGATTTAGATAGGCTTTAAGATGCAGTAATCGAATCAATTTGCTGTTTTATTTTCAAAACTGACCCATTTATTTTCAAATTTAGAGTTTTATTTTCAAAACAGACTAACTTATTTTCAATTTTAGGATTTTATTTTCAAAAGCAGTGTTTGACTTCATAAAAAAAGCCACCCTCCTATGTCGAAGAGCGGCAATTCCTCACTGCGTTTTTGCTTTTAATTGATTATGCGCTTCGTCAATCACTTCATCCGGGGTATAGTCTAAAAGGGACTCTCCCTCTCCCTCATTCCCCGACCATTTCAGATGGATAAGGAATTCAATATTCCCATCCCCGCCTGTAATAGGGGAATAAGACAATCCGGCAATATGATAGCCTTCATTAAGCGCCAAGGTCATGATTTTCTCTATGACCATCTTGTGGACAGCAGGATCTCTAACGATTCCTTTCTTCCCTACCTGGTCCTTCCCGGCCTCAAACTGAGGCTTGATTAATGCGACACAATCTCCACCAGGCACAAGTAGTGTTTTCAGGACAGGCAATATCAAGGAAAGGGATATGAAGGATACATCGATGGATGCAAAGCTCGGCATTTCCCCTTCCAGATCAGCCGGGGTGACATATCGGAAGTTGGTTCTCTCCATGACCACTACCCGCTCATCCTGTCTCAGCTTCCATGCTAATTGGTTGTAGCCTACATCCAGGGCATAAGACATCTTCGCGCCATTTTGAAGGGCACAATCGGTAAATCCACCGGTGGATGCACCGATGTCAATCATGACTTTGCTGTCTACATCCACATCAAAGACCTGCAAGGCTTTCTCAAGCTTTAAGCCACCACGGCTCACATAGGGGATGACTTTCCCTTTCATTGTGAGGGGGATATCTTCACTGACTTTTTCCCCCGGCTTGTCCAATCTCATTTCATTCGAATAAACAAGACCCGCCATGACAGCGCGTTTTGCTTTTTCTCTTGTTTCAATTAATCCTCTTTCTACCAGAAGTACATCTACACGTTGTTTTTTTACTTTCATCATTAAGCCCTTTTTTGTTTTTTTGGTGTGATTGTTAAGATACGATCCACAACATTTTCTTTGGTCATGCCGATTTCATTCAATAATTCCTTCACGCTTCCATGCTCGATGAAATAATCCGGGATACCGATGCGGTCGATCACCGCATCATGGAAGCCCTGTTCCTGTGCAAATTCAAGAACCCCACTTCCGAATCCACCTTGAAGGACAGCCTCTTCAATTGTCAGTACAGGCATTTCTTCTTCAAGGATACTCTTCAGCATGCACTCGTCCATCGGTTTAATGAACCTGGCATTTACAACCCGAACCGAGACCCCCTGCTTTTCAAGGTCAGCTGCAGCTTCCATCGCCATCGGAATCGTTGTACCAAAGGTCAGGATTGCAGCATCCGTTCCCTGCTTCAGCACTTCCCATGTGCCAATAGGGATGGTTTTTAAGTCCGCATCCATCTTGACTCCATATCCATTTCCACGTGGATAACGTAACGCGATTGGACCATCATTGTATTGAAGGGCCGTATTGACAAGATGTTGACCTTCATTTTCATCCTTTGGCATCATAATGACCATGTTAGGTAAATGTCTTAAAAATGCGATATCGAATACGCCTTGATGGGTTTCACCATCGGCCCCGACTAAACCGGCACGATCAATTCCAATGAAGACATTCAGATTCTGACGGCAGATATCGTGAACCACCTGATCATATGCCCTTTGCAGGAAGGTAGAGTAAATTGCTAAAAACGGCTTCATATCCTGAGTTGCAAGGCCGGCTGCAACCGTCGTCGCATGCTGTTCGGCAATCCCTACATCGAACATCCGATCCGGGAATTCTTCTGCGAATCCAAGTAAATTCGAGCCTACCGGCATGGCCGGCGTGATGGCAACGATCCTCTCATCCTCACGGGCAACCTTTCGAACCGTCTCACTGACAAGTCCGCTCCATGAAGGAGGTGCATTCACTGGTTTAATTAAATCCCCTGTATCGATCTTGTAAGGTCCTGTGCCATGCCAAGTCCCCTGCTTATCAGATTCCGCCGGATGAAACCCTTTTCCTTTTTTCGTAATCACGTGTAACAGGACGGGCCCTTTGGTTTTCTTTGCATATTGGATGTTTTCGGACAAGTCATTATAATCATGACCATCGATCGGTCCAAGATACGTAAATCCTAACTCCTCAAAGAACATGCCCGATACGAACAAGTACTTTAAGCTGTCTTTCACCCGCTCCGCAGTACTAGCCAACTTACCTCCTACGGCAGGGATGCGCTTAAGGATGTATTCCATTTCATCCTTGACCCAGTTGTATTTTCCAGCCGTCCGCAACCGTCCAAGGACACTGTGTAGGGCCCCTACATTGGGAGCGATGGACATTTCATTATCATTTAACACCACGATCATGTCCTTCTTTTCATGGCCGATGTGGTTAAGGGCTTCAAGGGCCATTCCACCCGTCAATGCACCGTCCCCGATTACCGGGATGATGTAGGAATCCTCTTTTTTCACATCTCTTGCAATCGCCATACCCATGGCTGCGGATAACGAAGTCGAGCTGTGCCCGGTTTCCCAAACATCATGCTCACTTTCGTTTCGCTTGGGAAATCCGCATAATCCCTTATATTGACGAAGAGTATCAAATTGACAAGCTCTGCCGGTCAGAATTTTATGGACATACGATTGGTGACCTACATCCCAAAGGATTTTATCTTTTGGACTATTAAAATGTTTATGAAGGGCAACGGTTAATTCGACCACCCCTAAATTTGGACCAATATGACCGCCGGTTTTGGATAAATTCTTGATTAAGAATTGGCGAATCTCCTGGCTGAGCTCTTCCAATTGTTCATTTGACATGCTTTTTAGAAAAGAAGGCTCCTTTATTGACAATAAATCCATGGGGTCCACTCACTTTCATCACTAAATATTTTGTTTCTCACGCTTATATCCCTTTTTCTTCTTATCTTTTTTGTCTTTTTTATCTTTTATTATGACAATATGGAATCGATCTTCAAGGAATTGTAGAACTTTACCAACTCTAAATATTATATCCTTAGAATAGGTGATAGCAAACGTTTTTCCAAGTGCTTTGCCTCCAACTGTCAAAGATGCGATGATGCTCGTTAACGTGACACTAACGATATATTCCCTTAGAGATCCGCCTTCAAGGTGAAATGAAAGGGCCAGTTGAACCAGGACAATGGCCGATGCCGTTCCACTTATGATCCCTGAAATATCACCGATCACATCATTACAGAAGCTCGCGAAGCGATCAGCGTTCCGTACTATTTTTATGGAATATTTGGCCCCGTACACTTTTTTTGCCGCCATGGCATGAAAGGGTGTTTCATCAGCCGCTGTTGCAGCGATTCCCAGCATATCAAAAAAGATCCCAATAAAGACGATGATCAACACGACCACGAGACCGGTTACCCACGCAACCCCATTTAAAACCATATTTGATGTAACTGAAAAAATAGCCGCTAACACAAATGTGATAACGGCAATGCTGACACTCCACTTTATTGAGTTTTTCATCGTTTCATTCATTATCGTTTAAACACACCGTTTCTACTGTGTAAATAGTTTGTTTATATGTAATTGGGGGGTCATATAAAAAGTAAAAATTGCAGCTTAGGTCCAGTAGGTTTTCCCAATCAGGTACCGGATGTTGCCATACCGGCGGTTTCCCATTAAACCCGACTTAGCCGCGTCACCACAAGCTAGACTGGATTACCACTTAGTCCGCACTATAATCCTCTTTATATGTCCGAATATGAACAGTCTAGGAGTTTTCCTCAACAGTCCTTAACGCAATCCTTAGCCTCTTTTGCAAAGAGGATTTCATATGGGCGAAAAAGCACATATCAATGGCCAACTGATGTGTACCCTGTAACCATAATCCCCTCACTCTTCACTCAAGGCAGGCTACGCTGCTAGTGAATCATCACATCGCAGGTTCATACTTTGTTCTTATAGCACATGCTTTGATGCCAGCATAAGAAACAAAGCCTCCGCGGCTCGCGGGTCAACGCCCACATGCCATTGTGGATCGCCCTCAAGCCTTACTCCCAGATATGACCCAAAGCTGGGCGCCTCAAGCCAATTCCAGGAACTTCATCGATGTGCCCTTTAGTGGATTTTTAGGCCCACCTTCAGGATTGGTGGACTGACTAGAATACTGCACCACCCCAAAATTTATTCTAACCGTATTATACCATATGTTAAATCTTTTGCTCAAATATAGATTGGCTTCAATGATTCCTGGTAACGATTAATTGGGCAATTTCTGCCAGAAGACTTGTATTAACCGGCAGTTTGTCGAGTGCCGTCAGCGCTTCGTCCAAATGGTATTGAAGCTTATCCTTTGCCCCTTTCATCGTCAGGAGACTCGGGTAGGTACTCTTATGTTTCGATTCATCACTACCAACAGGTTTACCAATCATTTCTTCCAGTCCTTCAATATCCAATATGTCATCCTGGATTTGAAAGGCGAGGCCGATATGATGAGAGAATCGTTCGAGGAGCTCGAGTTCCTTCTGCGAAGCCCCGGAAATGATCCCCCCGGCCAAGACACTGAATGTGAGTAACTTCCCAGTTTTGTGAACGTGGACGTTTTCCAGTTCTTGAACAGTTAATTGCTTGTTTTCCCCTTCAATGTCGGCGACTTGACCGCCGACCATGCCTTCCGGACCGGCACATTTAGCGAGAAGGGCGATCAGCTTTACCTTTATATCACTTGGTAACCCATCATCTTCAGCTATGAGCTGAAAGCTATAAGTGAGCAAACCGTCACCTGCTAAAATCGCGACGGCTTCCCCATATATCTTGTGATTGGTCGGTTTCCCTCTCCTTAAGTCGTCATCATCCATGGAGGGAAGATCATCATGGATCAGCGAATAGGTATGTATCATTTCAAGGGCAGCGGCAGTATTCAGTCCCAGCATCGTGTTATGATCAAAGGCCTTTATCACTGCTAATAGAAGGATCGGCCGAATCCTTTTCCCACCTGCCTGTAAGGAATACACCATCGCTTCTTTTAAAACTCCCGGCATCGAAAGGCCCGACACCGTTTCAGCCATATGATTGGTCATCCATTCTCCATGTTCTTGTTGAAACTGCTTTAATGAAATCGGAGGGTTCACTGATTATTCCTCCTCATCAAGATCAAAGGATTTTTCCCCTTCATCTGTCATCATTTTCGTTAATTGATTTTCTGCTTTCTGCAACGTATCATGACAGTATTTTGAAAGGTCCATTCCTTTTTGATAAAATTCCAGTGCCTTTTCTAAAGGAACTTCCCCTTCTTCCAACTTCTCCACGATTTCTTCCAATTGTTCCATAGCTGTTTCAAATGATTGCTCTTCTTTAGGCTTTGCCATTTTCCTCACGCTCCTCGACAGATTCCACTTCGCAATGTATTTTTCCATCTCTTACATTGATCTCCAGGCGATCGCCTGTTTTAACTTGTCTCGATGATTTAATCAATTGACCTTCATCCTGATAAACTAAACTATATCCCCTGTCCATGATTTTCAAAGGGCTTAGGGCATGTAAGGTAGAGAGGGCTGAACTAAATCGATGATTCTTTTCCTTCAGCACTTGTTTAAATTGCTTTTCCAACCGTGTTTGCATGAACTGGACCCGTTCATTCTGCACCTTGATGATCTGTGATGGATGAACGCGCTGCAGCCTCGAATGAAACCCGCTTAATTGATCCCTGTTCCCCTTCACATGAAGACTGATGTTTCTTTGAAGCTGATCCGTCAACCGGTCGACGGTCTCGATCTTCTGCTGATAAAGTGTTCGTGGATTTCTTAAAGCATACGATTTTGTTAAACCGTTCAATCGATTTCTTTCCGTTTGCAGTTTGGATTTAAAGGACTTAATAAGGCGTAGTTTACGATTCATGATTCTTTCCAATAAATCATCAATATGTGGTACTGCTAGTTCCCCGGCAGCCGTTGGAGTCGCTGCACGAAGATCCGCTACAAAATCGGCGATCGTAAAATCCGTTTCGTGTCCGACAGCTGAAATGACAGGAATGTCTGATTCGACGATGGCCTTTGCCACAATTTCTTCGTTAAACGCCCACAATTCTTCAATCGATCCGCCACCTCGGCCGATGATCATCACGTCAATATCCCCAACACCGTTTGCCTTACTCATTGCCCCGGCAATCGATGCCGCCGCCTGATCACCTTGGACCAGAGCGGGAAATACAAGAATTTCACCAATCGGAAAACGCCGTTTGATTGTTGTAATGATATCCCGTATTGCAGCACCCGTTGGAGAAGTGACAACGGCTATCCGCTTCGGAAATTTAGGGATCATCCGTTTGCGACTTTGATCAAAGTAACCCGCTTTTTCAAGCTTCTCCTTTAGCTGTTCATATGCAAGATACAGTTCACCTATCCCATCAGGTTGCATTTCTTTCACATAAATCTGATATTGTCCACCTGATTCATATACAGAGATATCTCCACGGATCAATACATTCATTCCGTTTTCAGGTCTGAACTTCAAGGATTGGTTATGGCTTGAAAACATCACAGATAAAATGCGGGCCTTTTCATCTTTCAAGGTGAAATACATATGACCGCTTGAATGCCTTTTAAAGTTGGAAATTTCCCCTCGCACAAACAGGTTGGACAAGTGGGGATCCCTATCGAATTTTCGTTTTATGTATTTTGTCAGAGCTTGTACCGTTAAATAACGTGATTGATCGAGTTCCATGCTCACTGACTCCTTTGTTCCGTTCATGTTCTAATTTTTTATGTAAGAAGACGGAAAGGGACCAGCGATTAGCCTGTCCCTTTCCCTCATTTGTATCTTATATTGTACTATTATTTAACCATTTTGGCGATTCTGTGCGGCCGTTTCAGCAGATTTCACGGTGTTATAGAGTAGCATCGTGATCGTCATCGGTCCGACACCACCAGGAACCGGTGTGATTTTCCCTGCTTTTTCCTTCACATCTGCAAAATTTACATCCCCGCAAAGCTTACCTTGTTCATCACGATTCATTCCTACATCGATGACAACTGCGCCTGGTTTAATATCTTCAGCACCGATCAGGTTAACTTTACCAACTGCTGAAACGATAATATCTGCCTGCTTCGTGTAAGATGACATATCGGCTGTCTTTGAATGGCAATACGTCACTGTCGCATTTCGATTCAGGAATAAATGACCTGCCGGCTTCCCGACGATATTGCTGCGGCCTAAAATCACGACATGCTTTCCTTCAACCGATATCTTTTCATATTCAAGCATCTTCATGATCCCAAGTGGCGTACAAGAATAGAAAGTATCTTGATCTGTGACCATCTTCCCGATGGAGACAGGATGAAAACCGTCTACATCCTTCGACGGTGAAATCGTTTCAATCACTGTGATCGGGTTGATGTGCTCAGGAAGGGGAAGTTGTACAAGAATGCCATGAATATGCTCTTGTTCATTCAGCTCCCTGATTTTGGTTAATAGTTCTTCTTGGGTAAGGCTGGATTCATATGGATAAAGCTCTGAATGGATTCCCAGCTCACTGCAGGCCTTTCTCTTCATTTTCACGTAGGAATGAGAGGCATGATTATCCCCGACAAGGACAACAGCCAAGCCTGGAGTGACATTTTGGTGTTTCAACTGTTCAATCTGACCCTTTAATTGTTGCCGATAATGTTCTGCAATGAGTTTGCCATCAATGATGGAAGCTGACATTTCACTCGTCCCCTAACATTGTTAAGATTGACTTACCTTTGAAAGAACACCATTGATAAATTTACTGGACTGATCATCGCCAAAGACCTTGGCAATTTCAACCGCTTCATTAATGACGACTTTATCCGGAACATCGTCTACAAACAGAAGCTCGTAAACCCCCATACGCAAAATATTGCGATCCACTTTCGCTAAACGGTCAAATGACCATTTCTCAAGGTTTTCACGGATATGTCCGTCGATACGCTCCTGATTTTCAATGAATCCCAGAACGAGCTGTTCTAGATAGACATCCAACTGCTCCTCTTCTTCCAACACATTCCTTAACGCTACATCCGGCTCAATCCCACTCATATCTATTTGAAATAACGCCTGTAAGGCCTTTTCACGGGCAACTCTTCTCTTCATCTTATAATTACTCCTTTTACTCCATCAATTTTCATACCTTTGATAATAGCACAAACCAAGGGCAATACGCACGTCAATGTAAAAAAATCAATATTCTGAAAGAAAAGCGGAGGGGCTTTGATCAGAGGCGACAAGCATAAGACGAACCATCCGGAAAGGCGTTTTTTGCCTTTTTGGATGGTTTGTCTTATGACCTCGAGCCTCTAAGCCCCGGAGCTGGACAACGAAAAGCGGAGGCGGGTTGGTCAGGCCCGACAAGCATTTCTGGGAAATCCCTGAAGGCGTTCTTTGCCTTTGGGGATTTTTCAGAAATGACCACGAGGGGCTACCCGCCGGAGCTGGACAAAGAAAAGCGGAGGCGGGTTGGTCAGGCCCGACAAGCATTTCTGGGAAATCCCTGAAGGCGTTCTTTGCCTTTGGGGATTTTTCAGAAATGACCTCGAGGGGCTACCCGCCGGAGCTGGACAATCAGAAAAGCGGAGCCGACTGGGTTGCCCCGACAAGCATAAGATGAATGGGCCAAGAAGGCGTTCTTTTGCCTTCATGGACCATTTAGCTTATGACCTCGAGGGACAAGGAGGCGCAGCTGGACAACGAAAAGCGGAGGGGCTTTGATCACGCAGAAGACCTACCATCACCAAACTAATCCAGCCAATGCCCTTGATTATCCAGCTGTTTCAGCAAATAATCCCGCCGATTCAAGCAATAATCCAGCCGTTTCACAATAATATCCATCCTCGCATTCACACCAAATATCCGCACAATCAACAAAAAAAGAACGGCCCCCTAAAGGACCGTCCTTCCCCATTACATTTCGTCTTCAATTTCAGCTTCATACTTTTGATTTTCAAATTGAACCCCTACAATATGAACATTGACTTCGTCTGCTTCCAGAGCAGTCATATTAAGCAGGGCTTGACGAATATTGTCCTGAATTTTTTGAGCGACCGTCGGAATCGCTACACCGAACTTCATGATGCAGTATACGTCTACAATAATTCCTTCTTCGGCAAGCTCCACTTTTACACCTTTACCGTGGTTTTTCTTGCCGAGACGCTCGACGACACCTGTGGCGAAGTTTCCACGCATCTGGGATACGCCCTCGACCTCTGATGCGGCGATACCTGCGATGACTTCGATGACTTCAGGTGCGATTTCAATCTTCCCAAGACCGTCTTTACCGTGAGACATTTGTAAAAGGTTTTGATTTTCCGCCATGTATGGCACCTCCTGAATTCACACTAAGATTTCATTACTTCATATTTTTCTAAGAATTTCGTATTAAACTCTCCACCAACAAAGGTTTCATGTTCTAACACTTTCAGATGGAACGGAATGGTTGTGTGGATACCCTCAACCACAAATTCACTTAGGGCGCGTCTCATTCTTGAAATGGCTTCTTCGCGAGTCGCTCCATAGGTAATGACTTTAGCGATCATGCTATCGTAATATGGAGGGATCATATAACCAGGATATGCGGCTGAGTCGATTCTTACGCCAATGCCGCCTGGTGGAAGATACATTTCAATCCGGCCAGCTGAAGGCATGAAATTCTTCTCCGGGTTCTCTGCATTAATACGACACTCAATGGCCCAACCAGTGAAGGTTACTTCTTCTTGAGTAAGAGAAAGTTTCTCTCCTGAAGCAACAAGAATCTGTTCTTTAATCAAATCGACTCCTGTCACTTGTTCCGTTACTGGATGCTCCACCTGGATACGTGTATTCATCTCCATGAAGTAGAAGGTTTGATTTACGTAATCATATATAAATTCTACCGTGCCTGCACCGGTATAATCAACCGCTTTGGCTGCTTTTACCGCTGCTTCCCCCATTTTAACGCGAATTTCTTCGGTTAATGCAGGAGACGGCGTTTCTTCGATCAGTTTCTGAAGGCGACGCTGAATCGTACAGTCCCTCTCCCCAAGATGGATCACATTTCCGAAATTATCTGCGAGGACCTGAATCTCAACATGCCTGAAGTCCTCAATGAATTTCTCGATATAGACACCCGGGTTACCGAATGCTGTCATCGCTTCCTGTTGGGTGATCGTAACCCCTTTAACCAGTTCTTCCTCACTTTTTGCGACCCGGATCCCTTTTCCTCCACCACCGGCAGTGGCTTTGATGATAACAGGATACCCCATGGAATCAGCAAGTTTCACGGCATCTTCGGTGTCCTTCACAATCCCTTTTGAACCAGGTACAATCGGAACTCCCGCTTCCCTCATGGTTTCACGGGCCACATCTTTTGTACCCATCTTCGAGATCGCTTCAGGAGAAGGTCCAATGAAGATGATATTACAATCGCGGCATAAATCGGCAAAGTCAGAGTTCTCAGCTAAAAATCCATACCCTGGGTGGATTGCATCACAATCCGTCAATTTTGCCACACTGATGATATTGGTGAAATTAAGATAACTGTCTTTCGATGCAGTAGGCCCTATACAATACGCCTCATCTGCTAATTGTACATGAAGCGCTTCTTTATCGGCTTCTGAATAAACGGCTACACTTTCGATGCCTAAATCACGGCATGCACGAATGATTCGTACAGCAATTTCTCCTCGATTGGCAATTAACACCTTTTTAATCATATCTGTTTTCGCTCCTTATTCAGGTTTAACCAAGAATAACGGCTGTCCATACTCAACTAATTGACCGTCTTTTACTAAGATTTCTACAATTTCGCCTTTCGCCTCGGCTTCAATTTCATTAAACAGTTTCATCGCTTCTACGATACATACAACTGAGCTCTCGTCTACCTTATCTCCGACTTTCACGTATGGACCTGATTCCGGAGAAGAAGATTGATAGAACGTACCAACCATCGGAGAAGTGATTTTATGTAAGTTTGCATCCTCAACATTAGCTTGTGGAGCTTCTTTTACTTGCTGTTGAGGAGCTGCTGCTTCCTGTACAGGAGCTTGTTGAACGGCTTGTGCAGCAGGCTTCACTTCTTCCACTGCCTGTACCACTTGCGGTTGGGCAGAAACGGTTACACCATTATTTTTCTTTAAGTTGATCTTTGATCCATCATGCTCGTATGTAAACTCTTCAACACTAGACTGATCTACGAGTTTGATTATTTCGCGAATTTCTTGAATTTTCAACACTGTTGACACCCCTCTTATAGTTTAAAAAATTATGACTAGCTACTAATATCATACGATAATACCACGTATAAATTCAATATGCGATTCCTACCATCCTGTAAAAGCGCATACAACTCTTCCTCTATTCTAGACCTTTTTCGGAAAAAAATAAAATAATAGAAAGGGATTTTTCATTTATCCGCTAAAAAAGACATAAATAAGCCGCCTAAAGATATGCTTTAGGCGGCAGTCTTTTTTGAATCGATTAATTTGCCGGTTGGAATTCTACAGCTACTGGCTTCATTTGTCCTACTTCACTCATGACGAGACGGATGATTTCGTTGGCATCTGCCTTCGAGTGCTCTTTGTCAGATTTCACTGTGATACGGATGTTTTCTCCGTTTGCTCTGACCAATGCATCCTCGTACCCCATTGTTTTGATCATAGTCTCAAGGACGGATTCTGTCATGGCGAGTTCACGAAGGTTTTCCATCTGCTCATATGCTGCACTTTTTTCTTCTGCTGATACATCTGCGTTCGCTACTTTCGCTTCGAGCTCTTCTCGAAGCTGTTCACGCTCGTCGGTCACTTCAAGACGGAGTGCTTCGAACATTTCATTACCGGCAGCGTCTGTCACCACTTCCATGTCAGACATCGTTTCTTTATCTCCACCCCCCGCTTGCTCTTTTCCATCTTTTTCTTGATAGGCCATATCCGTTGCTTGCTGCGTTGGTGACGTAATGTAGTAAACCGAAAGCACGATCACAAGGCTCAACATCGTTAATAACCAAACTGTTTGTTTTTTAAGTAACATCTATCATTTCCCCCTTATTGTTTGGGCAGGACCGATACCCGGTGACTAGGAACATCGAGTGCCCGGGTGACCGCCTCTATAATCCATTTTTTGATTTGTATATTATCGGCTCCTTTTGCTACTACAAGGACACCGCTGACTTTAGGTTTTTTCGTTTCTTTCACAATGGGAACTTCCTTGTCTCCGTTATTGACAATGACGACTTCTTCTTCCTGGGACTTATCTTCTATCGATCGCTTTCCACCTTCTTTATCTTCTTCATTAGTGGATTGCACCTTGGTTGATTCTTTTTTCTCATACACTTTTGATTCCGTCGCTTCCACATTGACTACGACATACACATCGCTTACCCCGACAATTTGATCAAGGGCTTCTTTCAACTGATTTTCATATCGATCCTCGTAACCCCTCATCGAACCGTCTGATTCCTTCTGACCGGAACCGAATGTCGCTACATCTGATGTTCCCCCATCCAGAGGCTTTGCCACTTCGATCCCTTTATCACTGCTCCAAAGATCACTGATCAACATAAAGGCGACACCTACCAGCAATACGATGAGAAAATAATGAAGCCTTTTTCCTTTTTTTACATTGGGCGGAGAATTCGCATTATCCTTTGACAACCATTCCTTTAATGCGTTTAGTGGACCTTTATTAAAGTTCATTTCCTTCCCCAGTCCCCCCTTCAACGGTAATGAATATTTTGTCTGGTGTAAGATTCCATTGTTTGGCAAGTAAGGAGGCCATTTGGGACGTATCCTCTTCGGGTGCTTTCATTCTCGCTTCAGACCCCGTATCAATTTCCACGTGTTGGACTGTTTCAATGCTGCTGTCTTCTTCACTTTCTTTGTCTTTCATCACTACTGATACTTCAGTAATACTATCTGGAACTTTTTCCAGGTCTTCTGCTTGTACCGTAATCTTCTCAATGACTTTACCGTGCTCATCCATCAGCTCCTTTTCTGCTTGTTGTTTCATTTGGACAGCCATCTGTTCTAAAATATATGCACGTTGTGAGGCTTGTATTTCTTTTTTCTTCATTTCTATTTCATTTTCCACAGATTTATTCTGAGATTGTCCATTAAAATCAATCGATTTCATTACTTCATCAAAATCCGTGGACATTAGTTTGAAGAGGGGGGTAAGGATGATGGTGATCAATAATAAGCCCGTCACAATCTTTGTATACTTCTGCATGTTGGAGCTGGGAAGAAGCATGTCAATGACGGTAGCTAAGAGAACAAAGATTATGATATTTGTAATCCAATCGGTTAGAAATGACATGACGGAACTCCTTCCTCCTTATCGCATCATCATCGTGATGTTTCCTGCTGCTATGATGACGGTGAGACTCAAGAAAAACATGAAAGATACTATAGCAAGGGCTGCAAATACATAGATGACGCTCTTTGCAATGGTATCCAGGCACTCTATGACCGGGCCACCCCCGAGAGGTTGCAGGAGGGCTGCAGCCAGTTTATAGATGAATGCAATCATTAAGATCTTGATGGCAGGAAAGGCTGCTATGATCAATACGATGGCGACTCCCGCTATCCCCACCGTATTTTTTAATAGAACCGAGGCACTGATCACAGTATCCGTGGCATCCGTGAACATCCTTCCAATAACAGGGACAAAGTTGCCTGTCACAAATTTCGCCGTGCGAATCGTAATTCCGTCCGTCACGGCTGCCGTCGCTCCCTGCACGGAAATCACCCCGAGAAAGACCGTCATGAAAGCCCCTAGCAGCCCAATGCTCCATGTCCGTAATAACTGTGCCAACTGAGTCACTTTATAATGTACGGAAAGGGTGCTTACGATGCTCAGGAGGGCAGATAGGAATAAGAGAGGCAGCACGATATTCTGAATGAGTAAGCCACTTGTATTCATCAGAAAAATGATGACAGGATGAAAGAATGCTGCCGAAACCACTCCACCAGAAGCGGCGATCAGGGCGAGCAAAAGGGGAATGAGAGCGATGATGAAATGAACCATGGTGGAGATGGCATCCCGCGTGTAGTCAATCGCCACATGAAAGCTGTTCAGGGCGATGATGATCAACACCATGAATATAATGCTGTACGCCACCTTACTGACACTTCCTCCCTCAAACGAATTCTGCAGGGATTGGAGAAACATGCTAAAGATTGTGAGCATGATCAGGGTTCCTAACAATTTCCCATTCATCACAAGTTCTTGAAACGCAAATTTGAAGATTCCGCTGAACCACACTTTGAATGAGAACTCTTTCTCACCCTTCATGAAATCAATTAGACTGCCTTTTTGACTTTCTGGGAGATACCCCCCATACTGATCCACGATGTCATTCCAGTACCCTGTTAATTCTTCAATCCCTAACCGATCAAGCTGGGTATCGATCATCTCCTGCTGAATGGTAGAATCGGGATGGCTTTGCCCTTCTCCTTCTTCTGCTTGTCCACTTGAGGTGCCCATCATGAATAGAACGAGTGCCATGACGAAAATTCGATATAGCTGCAACATTTTTACCACCTCTTAACGTTTCGCTTATCCCGTTGGAATCATATTGATGATGGTTTCAATCATCACTGTAAGAATGGGAACAGCCATTGCCAATATTAATATCTTCCCGGCAAGTTCCACCTTCGCGGCTAGAGCCCCCTGTCCGGCATCTTTCGTAATATGAGAAGCAAATTCCGCTATGTAGGCGATGCCGATGATTTTAAGAATGGTTTCCACATACACCATGTTCACATTTGCGTTAGCAGCAAGTTTTTCAATCATATGAATGATGGAGTAGATTTGGTCGATGAGAAATAAAAAAATCGAACAACCTGTAAACACAATGAGCAAGAATGCAAAATTTGGTTTCTGTTCTTTTACGATTAAAGCGAGAAAGGTCGCAACCAGTGCTATCCCTACAATTTGGATGATTTCAATCGCGGACGCCCCCTCTATCCTTGGTATAAGAAGACCGATTTAATCTTCTGGAACAAATCATCAACAATCGATGCCACCATGAACAGAATATAAATGAATCCGAAAAGTGTAACCCACTGAGCATATTCCTTTTTCCCTACCTGATCTAAGATTGTGTGCAAAAAGGCCACCACTATCCCTACTCCTGCAATTTTGAAAATAATATCTACATCAATTCCCATATTCATTCCCTCCTGGTCTCTAAACGCTCATCCCCCAATGGGGATTGACTAAATTATAGTAATAGGATGATCAGCAGCAGTCCCGATAGAAAACCTAAGCTTTTCGTCATCTTTTCATATTTCCGTTGCTTTTCTACAGCTTCTGTTTCTTCCCTTTCAAGATGTTTGAGAGCAAGCTGGATATGTTTTTGTTGAGTCATCATATCGTGTCTGCCGAGGTTCTCTCCAAATTGCTTCAGAATTTCAAACTCT
Source organism: Rossellomorea sp. NPDC077527 (assembly GCF_044542955.1). Lineage (NCBI taxonomy): Bacteria > Bacillati > Bacillota > Bacilli > Caryophanales > Bacillaceae > Rossellomorea > Rossellomorea sp. NPDC077527. Next base: position 161,091 of record NZ_JBITVL010000002.1, read on the forward strand.
CCTGCCTTGAAAGCTGTTAATTTCCAAATGTCATTGAGACTCTCTTCCCATGCTTTTTTCACTGAAATCTCCTTCTCTGTCAATTTCTTGGAGAACGTTTCAAAGAACCAGGAAACAGGCTTTTGCAGCTGCTTGGAAATCTTTCTCGTTGCTTCATGCAAAGGGGTATGACTGTAGGTAATCTCAGCTTCCAATGACTGAAGGGCGACTTTCAGCAACCGAAGCTGCCGAGGTCGTTCCGTGAGGTATTTCGAAGCCTCGAAGCCCGCCCAGGAAGTGGATAATAGAATGAATACAGCACCAATCAGTTTAATCATTTATGTCACACTCACTTTTTTGAGAAGAGATTGACCGTTTTGATCCCACACTTCATGAACCTTACCAGGTTCATCTCCTCTCCTTAGTTCCACGAATCGCTCGATGGTTTGAAGTTTCACTATGTCTTTAATCACTGGTCTCTTACTTACTTCACGCAGGGTAGCTCCATGGGTCGTCATAATAAGAGTGATACCGGCATTTACGGCTTCCTGGATGGCTTGGCCATCTTCCACCCGACCGATTTCATCGACGATCAGGACTTCGGGACTCATGGAACGAATCAACATCATCATGCCTTCTGCTTTTGGACAGGCATCCAGCACGTCCACCCTCGGTCCAAACATCAGCTGAGGAATCCCATTCACACATCCGGCAATTTCAGATCGCTCATCGACGATTCCTACTTTATACGGCGGGATGTTTTTTTCAGGTACTCCCGTCGAAATCATCCTGGCAAGATCTCTGAGCAGTGTTGTTTTGCCGGTCTGGGGGGAGCCGATCATCATCGTATGTTTCCAGCCATCGTTGTAAACATAAGGAAATATAGACTGTGCTATGCCTACTTTTTCTCTTGCGATGCGGATGTTAAAGGAAGAAAGGTTTCGAATCCCCTTAACGATACCTCCTTCGAGTATCACCTTCCCTGCAAGTCCGACACGGTGTCCGCCTTCGATCGTGATATAGCCTCGCTTTAATTCTTCTTCCAATGTATAAAATGAATGACGAGATAACTTGTTAATAAGCTGTTCACAATCTTCCTCTGTCACGGTATAGGGAAGAAAGTATGGTTTACCTCGTGCTGTGACTTCCAGCACTCGGTTGGTACGAACCCTGATTTCTTCAATCCGGTCAATGAGATCTCGTGGAAGGGTCAGGACTTTGTCAGAAATAGTGCTGGGTAGTAAGGCTAGAACTTCTTGCATTTGTAGTACCTCCTAATCTTGTTCCACTTCGGGATGAATGAAACAGAGAACGATCCCTCGTACATGCTTCCCGATAATACAATGTATTCTAGCAATATAAGATTATGACAATGGAGATGGAAGAATTCTGGAGAAGCAGAAGCGCGAAATAAAATTAACGCGATTAATGAAAAGAATGGGAGGAGTTGTAGCAGATTGACATAAAAAAAGCCTGAGCGGGAAAGTTCCCGTTCAGGCTTTAACATTATTTATCCACGTGATACGTAAGATCCGTCTGTCGTATTGATGATTAATGTATCCCCTTCGTTGACGAAGAATGGTACGTTAACCACTAATCCTGTTTCAACAGTCGCAGGTTTTGAACCACCGGAAGCAGTATCACCTTTGATACCAGGCTCTGTTTCCGTCACTTTCAATTCTACTGAGTTCGGAAGCTCGACTCCAAGAGTCTCTCCACCGTACATCATGATGGATACTTCCATGTTTTCTTTTAAGTATTTTAATTCTTCTTCGATTGAAGAAGCAGGAAGCTCGATTTGATCGTAGCTTTCATTGTCCATGAATACATGCATGTCACCATTTGCATACAGGTACTGCATCTTACGGTTGTCGATTTGGGCTTTCCCTACTTTTTCACCGGCACGGAATGTTTTTTCCTGGATGGCACCTGTGCGAAGATTACGTAGTTTCGAGCGGACGAATGCTGCTCCTTTTCCCGGTTTAACGTGTTGGAAATCCATTACTCTCCAAATTCCGTTATCGACTTCAATCGTTAAGCCTGTACGAAAATCATTTACTGAAATCATATTTTTTCCTCCTATTGTCTAGTAGGCCCTTTGACAGGACTAAAATGGCAGAATGATTAGATCTTTTGTTGAGTGTGTCAGTGTTTCATTGGAATCTTCAGTTATGAGTGTATCATCTTCAATACGTACTCCGCCAACACCAGGAACATAGACACCTGGTTCAACCGTGACGATCATTCCTGGCTCAAGTACCACGTCTGAGCGCGAGGACAATCCTGGACCTTCGTGTACTTCAAGACCGATTCCATGTCCTAACGAGTGACCGAAATACTCACCATAACCTTTTTCTGTTATGTAATCACGAGCGATCGCATCCGCTTCTTTCCCTGTCATCCCAGGTCTGATTTGTTCCATTGCAAGAAGCTGTGATTGGAGAACGACATCGTAGATCTCTTTCAATTTCTCACTTGGTTCCCCTACAGATAAAGTGCGTGTCATATCGGAGCAATATCCTTTATAGTATGCACCATAATCCAATGTTACAAAATCACCTTTTTCAATGACTTTGTCACTGGCAACTCCATGAGGAAGTGCTGAACGATTTCCTGAGGCTACGATGATATCAAAAGATGATGACGTCGCTCCTGCTTTTCTCATGAAGAATTCTAATTCATTGGAAACTTCTAACTCTGTCACACCCGGCTTGATAAAATCTAAAATATGCTTAAATGCTGCATCGGCAATATCCGCCGCATCCTTAATTATATTAAGCTCTTCAGGTGTCTTAATCAAGCGTAACTTTTCCACTAGACCGGATACCGGCACCATTTCCGCTTCTACTGCATCACGGTAGATTTCATATGCACTGTAAGTCATGTCGTTCTTTTCAAAGCCAAGCTTTTGAATACCAAGATTTTTAGCCTGCTTCGCCACTTCTTCATGAATCGGTCCAGTGTGCTGTACGATTTCATAATCAGACGCCTGTTCTGTCGCTTGCTCTATGTATCTGAAATCTGTAATGAACAGGGCTTTTTCTTTGGAAATCAACACGACACCGGATGAACCCGTAAAGTTCGTCATGTAGCGGCGATTATACGTACTTGTTAATAAAATCCCGTCAAGTGCATTTTCTGAAAAAGTCTTACGTAATCGTTCAATTTTCATTTTACTCCACTCCCTTAATGTTCTTTATAATAGCCTGCAGGGCTAACTCGTAACCAAACAGGCCGAATCCCACGATCTGCCCAATGGTTTCAGCTGCTATGACAGATTGATGCCTGAACTCTTCACGGGCATGAATATTGGATATGTGCACTTCCACAACCGGGACGGATATGGATGCCACCGCGTCTCTTATGGCATAACTGTAATGGGTGAAGGCGCCGGGATTCATGATAATTCCCCCATATCCTTCATCCTCCGCCTTGTGGATCATATCAATGATTTCCCCTTCGTGATTCGACTGCGCTGAAACCAATTGAAACCCTTCTTTTTCTGCCTGTATTCTGACATTTTCTTCTAGTTGGGTTAATGTGACGTGGCCGTAAATTGCGGGCTCCCGTTTTCCTAACCTGTTTAAATTCGGGCCATTCAACAGTAAAATTTTCACCATATGTAAACTCCTAAAAAAATAGAATGTTCATCATGAACATTCTAACATAAACCATTTACCTATACCTACATAATTGTCTGATAAATAGCATTTCTTAATGAGATACTTCTCCAGATTTCTCCTTATTATCCTGGTGCCTCAATTCATTTTCTTCATAAGAAATCGAGTAACCTATGAACACACCGTAAAGAATATATAAACAGAAAATGGTGATCAATGTATGATAATCTATCGCTGTAAAGGATTTAATACTCGGGAAAAGCGGATTAAGTACCAGGAAAAAAGCCAGATAAAGAACAATCCCATAGCCAGCACCTACCCACATAGATTTGAATTTCCGCAAACCTCCATAATAAATGAGAGCCACACCGATCGAAATGACACCGTAGGCGACGATGGATAAGACAATTCCGATCCACTTGTCGACCCAATCTCCTACAGCCCAAGGTTCGAATATGATATTAGGTTCAATTTTGGTAAAGGAAAAGAAATAACATAGATATGCAATCGAACTCCAAAACATCCCACCGATAAAACCGGTGACGACGACCATTGCCGTGAAGGAAAGGGGCTTTTCACTCTGATTCTGTTCTAAGCGGGGATTTTCTTTGCTTTCTTCCGTGCCCTCCTGGACTTTTTCATGTTGACCTTTTTGTTCTGCCATCTGTAACACCTCCATTCGTAGTATGTCCCATTGCTTGAATACTTTGCACATTATTGCTTAATTTTCAATTACACAAGAATCCACCGAAATACATGATTTAATACCCTTCTTCCTAGTGCTTTTCATCTTTTTTTAGTAAAATAGAGTATATCTTTCAAAACTTCTGAAAAAAGATGCGAACATCTTCCATTCAATACACTATAAAAAATCAATTAATACGGTTAAAGAACACAGAAATGGTCTAGAATAATAGTATAGATATTATTTAAGATGGATAGTCATGTAAGGAGGTGGCTTTGTTGAACGCTCGTAATATCTTTGTCTCTACACTAATATTATTGGCTATGATCGGGCTTGGGGCTTCCCTGTTCGGAAATCCTTTAGGGCTGGCAAGAAAACTGCTGGTAACAGCAGCCGTCATCGGGATCATCTACTTTATATACCGAAGATGGTTCAGTGGAAGAAGGGCTGGTAATAGCAATGAACAGAGAGCGTTTGTTAAAGCAGCCAAACAATCAAAAAAACGGCATAAAAAGAAATCGGCCAGTAAGCCACAAGTATCCAATATGTCTAAAAAGCGCCCGATTCGCAAAAAATCCAATGCCAAACTAACTGTAATTGAAGGAAAAAAGAATAAAAAAAACAATCGAGCCTCTTTTTAAGAGCTCGATTGTTTTATTAATACGGCCATTTTCGCAAAAAGCATTCAGCCTTTAATTTACCGTATTGAATGAGTTCCGCTTTCCTTTCGGGAGTCAGCTGGAATTCGGTGGTCAGAACTCCCTCTGTCGGGATAAAGATGATATTCTTTTCATGCTTTCTCGAGATGTACCTTGAATCATGGGCATCTTTCATGGTTGTGAAGAGTGCTTCATATAAATCTATGGCATTGTTGATCTGTTTTTTCGGTTTTCCGATCACATCGTGACTCAGTTTTACTCCAAGAACGGGCCTTTCCATTTTCACATTCTCACTGTCAAAAAGCCATATGGGAAAATTGCTGAGCACCCCTCCATCCACCATGAAACTGATTCCTTCCAACGAGCGGAGCTTCACTGGTTCAAAAAAATAAGGAAGACTCGCACTCATCCTGATCGCCCGTGCAACGGGGAAGGTTTCTTTGGCAATTCCATATTTCTCGAGATCATCCGGGAGAACCAGTAATCGGCCATTGGACAAATCGGATGCTATGACACGGAGGGAATGAGGGGGTAAATCAGCGAACGTATAAATCCCCCTCGCTTTCAGCTTTTCTTCCAGCCAGTTTTCAAGTGCCACCCCTTTGTATAAACCTAAACGATAATAGACACGAAACCACTTCAGAATTGGAAGGGATATGATTGCGTTTGAATCCATTAGTTCTTTCAAATCAATATCGTCCATTATGTCGAGAAGTTCCCGGCTTGAGTATCCAGCAGCAATAAAAGCGGCAATCACAGCACCTGCACTTGTTCCTGCAAGCCTCTTGAATGTGTATCCTTTCTCCTCAATAGCCTGATAGGCTCCAATCAGGGCAAGCCCCTTTATTCCTCCACCGGAAAATACGCCATCTATGTCCATAGGCTCCACTCCTTCTGAGGTGTATTACTACATCTTTAATTCACCGTGAAGGATTTTAGACTAAAAAAATAAGAGGGGAACCAGTCCCCTCTTACCCATTTCTATTATTATAGTCCACACTTCAGCTGAGCACCGCAGTTTGTACAAGTATTACATCCGCCCATATCTTTTACCGTCCCTTTACGACAGACAGGGCATGTATTCCCCACCTCAGAACCGATGGTCACATCCGTTGCACGCACATCCTGGATCGTATCCAGTAATACAATCGGCTTTTTGGATGTTGGAATATCATGTTTATCCTGTACCTCTTCATCATCAAAGCTGTTTTCTTCCGCCTTTAGGGTCAATACCTGTGAATCACGGCTTCCATCAACGTAAACGGTACCTCCCTTGGCGCCACCTTTATAAAGACGCTCATACACTTTTTCCACTTGCTCAACCGTATAACCACGAGGGGCATTGACGGTTTTGGAAATAGAGCTGTCGATCCAGTTCTGAATGACGCATTGAACGTCTGCATGTGCTTGTGGTGCAAGGCTCATGGAAGATACAAACCACTCTGGAAGATTGTCAGCATCTGCTTCTGGATTTCTCTTCAAATAATCCTCTACAATATCCGCTTTCACCTCAATGAATTTACCCAGGCGTCCACTTCTGTAATACGTGAAGGAGAAGTATGGTTCAAGACCAGTTGAAACCCCGACCATCGTACCCGTAGAGCCCGTTGGAGCGACGGTTAACAGATGGGAGTTTCGAATACCATATTGTTCAATGTCTTCACGTACATCTTCAGGCATTTTCTTCATAAATCCTGTTTCCACAAACGCTTTTCTTAAGGCTTTTGTTTCTTCGTCGGTGCTTCCTGTGAGGAATGGGAAGCTTCCCTTTTCCTTCGATAATTCAACCGATGCACGGTAAGCCGTTGTGGCGATGACTTCAAACACTTCATCCACAAGTTTATTGCCCTCTTCTGAACCGTATTCTTTCTCACAGTAGATCAATAAATCGGCGAGACCCATTACTCCAAGGCCAACACGACGCTCACCAAGTGCCTGCTTCTTATTTTCGTCCAGGAAGTATGGAGTCGCATCAATGACATTGTCCTGCATTCGGACACCAACTTCAACGGTACGCTTCAATTTTTCAAAATCAACGGTTTTCTTTTCTTTATCCGCGAATTGAGCAAGATTGACGGCTGCCAGGTTACACACGGAATATGGAGCAAGGGGCTGTTCGCCACATGGATTGGTGGCAACAACCTTTTGGCCATATGCTTTCGCATTCGTCATATCATTTGCGTTATCAATGAAGAAGATTCCAGGCTCAGCGGAGTATGTTGCACACACATTGATCAAGTTCCAAAGCTCTTTAGCCTTGATCTTGCGATACGTACGCACTTTGTAGCCAAGCTTTTCCCACTCGCGGACATCCCCGACGTTATGCCATTCTTCGTTATAGTACTTCATCTGTTCTTCATTGTAGCTTTCCACATCAGGGAAGCGCAGTTCATATTCTGTATCGTTTTCCACGGCTTCCATAAAGTCGCTCGTCAGACACACGGAAATATTCGCTCCTGTCAGGAACTCTGAATTATGGACGCTGTATGTTCCACCTGTGCGGAGCTTTTCTTCTGCATTCTTAAGGATCTTTGCATCAAATCCACCGTAACCAGGGATTTGTCTATAGTTCAGGATCCCTTGATACATCGCTTCCTCTTGTTCTGTCAGCGGCGTGAATTTTAATTTTTCCTGTGCAGCCTTTTTGATGGTTTCATCTTCTGTGTTTTCAAGAAGATAACGCAGGATACGCGGGTTTTGCATTTTGGAAATAATGAATTCGATAATATCGGGATGCCAATCTGAAAGCATAATCATTTGTGCCCCACGCCTTGAACCGCCCTGCTCAACCAGATGTGTCAATTTCGCAATATCATCCAGCCATGAAACAGAACCAGAGGATTTACCGTTAACGCCTTTCGCAAGGGTGTTACGAGGACGAAGGGTCGATCCATTCGTTCCGACTCCCCCACCACGGCTCATGATCTCCATGACCTGCTTGCGGTGTTCTGAAATGCCTTCACGGGAATCCTGTACAAAAGGCATCACATAACAGTTGAAGTACGTTACATCCGTACCTGCACCAGCTCCGTATAGCACACGTCCTGCAGGAACAAAATGAAGATTCACTAGTTCATGATAGAATTTTTCAAACCAAACCTGTCTCTTTTCAGGAGTTTCTTCCACTTCTGCCAAGCCTGTTGCGTTACGCTTCGCAATTTGTTCATAGTAGACTTCAAGTGGTTTCTCAATGACATCCAATGTCCTCGAAACAATCCCCGTCTCCATTTCCTCTGGCTTGTCGATGGCGCTTCTGTATTCTTCTTCGATCCAGACGGATGCTTTTTTCGTTTCCCAATCGATGCTTGAGATGTAGCCTAATCCCCTTGCAGGGAACTTGGGATCTTCCTTGATGGTGAGGACCACGAAGTCACCTTCTGATAGAGTGATCTTTTCGGTGTCTTTGAAAGAATAACGATCGATCATGACCAGACGGGATACACCTTTGTGTGTTGTTTTCATATCCGGGGTGATGGGATGTACTTGAGGAAACAATCCAATATCCTTATTTAATCTCTCGGTGTTTAAATTCATCGTGTTTTTCGACGCAACAGTCATAAAGACAACTCCTTCTATCTCAAATGTTTCAGTTTCTGTTTTTTTCGCTGATGTCTTATTTCAAGTATTAAGATATCATAGCCAATCTGGAAAAGCAATAAATAAACACAACATATTGTGTGCAAAAAATTATTCGACACACCATATATTGTGTTTCAGGTCAATAGGTCATTTGTTTGTCAAACGGATAATATGCCAATAAAAATAGAAAACAGGAGAAAATAATAGAAAATCATATAATACTCCGGCCATTTCTATTAATTTAGAACTTGATATAAAAGAAAGTCGCGTAATCGTTGGTAAAATAGGAAAAAAGCGACAATCATCGCTTTTTTTCTACAAAATTTTTTATCGTTTAAAGTTCCAATCGTCTGATTCATATCGGGACTCGGCAAGATCCACAACATATTGTGTCTCTTCTTCAGAAAGCTCATATGGTTCGAGCTGGATGTTCAATCCTTCTTCAAACCCTTTTTTGAATGCTTCCTTCGCCATATCCATCGTGACCGTTTCAGAGCTGATTTCGTTCATGGCAACGGCCTTATTTTTAAATGCACGCTGCATACGCTCTTTCACCCTGTCGGATGGATATTTGAACAGACTGAACAACTTGTCTTCATCCAGGTCCAACAGGATGGAACCATGCTGAAGGATGACGCCTTTTTGACGGGTCTGTGCGCTACCTGCCACTTTTCTGCCTTCAACCACCAGCTCATACCAGCTTGGTGCATCGAAACAAACGGCCGAACGGGGATTTTTTAACCCTTCCCGCTCTTCTGCTGTTTTCGGTACCGCAAAGTAGGCTTCTAGACCAAGACCTTGGAACCCTTTCAGTATCCCTTCTGAAATGACCCGGTACGCTTCCGTAACGGTTTTAGGCATTTCAGGATGATCCTCAGACACAATGACGCTGTACGTCAATTCATGTTCATGAAGAACCCCCCTGCCACCTGTAGGACGTCTCACAAATCCAAGTCCGTGTTCTTTTACGGCATCAAGATTGATTTCTTTTTCTACCTTTTGAAAATAACCGATTGATAGTGTAGCCGGATCCCAACCGTAAAAACGGATCGTTGGGGGAATCTTCCCTTCACTGTGCCAATCGAGCAGCGCCTCATCTAAGGCCATATTATAAGAAGGGGAACAATTTCCTGAGTCAATGAATCTCCATGTTTCCTTTTTCATGCATCATACCTCATTTGCGTGTTCTGTATTGATCATTCATATGTAATCTTTTAAGTCCGTTACTAGTCTATCAAATCCACTTCGAAAAACAAAGAAAAACAGATTGGAAAGTCTTTGCTGTAAAATAAAAAATATGTTTTGATTATCATGGCTTTCATGAATATAATAGAAGGTAGCGCATTTGTAGAAAGGAGCATGAATGATGGAAGGATTATATATTCTTTTAGTCGTACTTGGTGGAATCATCATCTATTCACTTTTTACGTTCTTCTATCAAAAGAGAATCGTGAAAACACTGACTGAAGAGGAATTCCGAGCTGGTTATCGTAAAGCTCAATTGATAGATGTACGTGAAGCGAATGAATTTGAAAACGGTCATGTCCTGGGTGCACGAAATATTCCATTATCACAGATCAAAATGAGACAAAAGGAAATTCGTCAGGATCAACCCGTTTACCTTTACTGCCAAAGCGGACTACGCAGCGGGAGGGCAGCCCAAATGCTGCACCGTAAAGGATACCGCGACCTTCACCATTTGCAAGGCGGATTCAAAAAGTGGACAGGAAAAGTAAAACATAAAAAATGATTGTGAAAGGATCACCTTGGGGTGATCCTTTTTTTGTGGGATGGGGTTTTGTTCATCATTTGATGAAAATGGAATTAAATGTATATCCGCTAAATTTTTGATGAAAATGGCTGTTTTGAAGGGAGAATCGACTGGATTCCTTCACATTTCCGCTGGATAATCAGCCAAATCGGCACGATTCCCTTTCCGCATTTTCGGATTCGGCATCACAACTCTAAAGATGAATCCATTTTATCTGCATGATTATCCATGTTTCCACAATCACCATCCTTTTAAAGACTTGAATTACCTTTGAAGGTCCGTCCCTTTATAAAAACCCCTCCGTCATAAGACGGAGGGGTTTAGTTATACGTATTAGCCTTCTTTCGTATAGCGCAGTACCGGTTTTCTTGCTGCAAGTGTCTCATCCATACGCTTCACGATGGTCGTGTGTGGAGCTTCCTGGACGATTTCCGGTGTTTCTTCTGCTTCTTTGGCAATTTGGATCATGGCATCAATGAAAGAATCAAGGGTTTCTTTTGATTCAGTTTCCGTTGGTTCAATCATCATGCACTCTTCCACATTTAATGGGAAGTAAATGGTCGGCGGATGATACCCGAAGTCCAGCAGTCGCTTCGCAATATCGAGCGTACGTACGCCAAGCTTCTTCTGGCGTTTTCCACTGATGACGAACTCATGCTTACAATGACGGTCATACGGGAGGTCAAAGTAAGGAGCAAGGCGGCGCATCATGTAGTTTGCATTCAGGACAGCATTCTCCGTCACCGCTCTCAGTCCGTCCGGCCCCATGGTGCGGATATACGTATAGGCACGGACGTTGATTCCAAAGTTTCCATAGTATGGTTTTACACGGCCGATAGAATCAGGACGGTTATAATCGAATTCATATTGGTCACCATTTTTTACAAGGACAGGTTTTGGAAGATATTTGATTAAGTCTTCCTTCACTCCTACAGGGCCGCTTCCTGGACCGCCGCCTCCGTGAGGACCGGTGAACGTCTTATGAAGATTCAAATGCACGACGTCAAATCCCATATCCCCCGGTCTTGCTTTTGAGAGGACCGCATTCAGGTTGGCTCCGTCATAATACAGCTTTCCACCCGCTTCATGAATGATGGAAGCCATTTCCATGATGTTTTCTTCGAATAAACCAAGAGTATTTGGATTTGTCAGCATTAGGGCAGCTGTATCATCCCCTACTACCCGCTTCAAATCTTCTAAATCGACCAAACCGTTTTCATTCGACTTTACCGTCACCGTTTCAAACCCAGCAACTGTTGCACTGGCAGGGTTCGTTCCATGAGCCGAGTCAGGTACAATTACCTTCGTACGATGGGTATCCCCATTCGCCTCATGGTAGGCGCGTATCATCATCAGACCGGTCCACTCTCCATGAGCTCCCGCAGCAGGTTGAAGCGTCACTTCATCCATGCCCGTGATTTCTTTCAAATGCTCCTGGAGATCATACATCAGTTCAAGAGCACCTTGAACGCTTTCAGCTTCCTGAAGAGGGTTGATGTGGGCGAATCCGTTCAGTCGCGCAACGTTCTCATTCACTTTTGGATTGTATTTCATCGTACAGGATCCAAGTGGATAGAAACCTGAATCCACCCCATGATTGCGTTTCGATAATGCTGTATAATGGCGCATGATGTCCAGTTCCGATACCTCAGGAAGTTCAGGTGCTTCAGTACGGATATAATCGGTCGGAATCAGATCTGACAGTTCCACCTGTGGTACATCCATCTCTGGCAGGCTATAGCCTGTGCGGCCTTCTTTCGTTAATTCGAAAATAAGAGGCTGATCTTTCTTATTCATGACAATCCCCCAATTCTGCTACAAATGCGTCAATTTCTTCTTTGCTGCGAAGTTCTGTAACAGCAATCAGCATATGATGCGATAAGCTGTCGTCCATCAACCCTAAATCATATCCACCGATTATTTCTTTGGAAAGAAGCTTTTGATTGATCTCTTTCACCGGTCTATTCACTTTCACGACAAATTCATTAAAAGATGGTCCTTCAAATGCAATGGTAAATCCTTTACTTTTAAAGGCTTCTTTGGCGTAATGCGCTTTTTGGATATTTTGCATAGCCATTTCTTTGACACCCTGTTTTCCTAAAGCGGTCATGGCTACTGATGCTGCCAACGCATTCAATGCCTGATTGGAACAGATATTCGATGTGGCTTTATCGCGACGGATATGCTGTTCACGCGCTTGTAGAGTCAGCACGAATCCTCTTATTCCGTCTTCATCCATCGTTTGACCGACAAGACGCCCCGGTACTTTGCGCATAAGTTTTTTGTTCACGGCAAAGTAACCACAGTGAGGTCCACCAAATGCACTTGGGATACCGAATGGCTGAGCATCCCCTATGACGATGTCGGCTCCGAGTTGCCCAGGAGGTGTAAGTACACCAAGAGCAAGCGGATTGGACGAAACCACAAACATGGCTTTTTCGGAATGAGTGATTTCTTCGATCGCTTTCAGCTCTTCCACCCTGCCGAAGAAGTTTGGATATTGAACGATGACCGCTGCAATCTCATCACTCATTAATTTCTTCAATTCTTCCACGTCAGTTACACCATTATTGTGCGGGATTTCAACTACTTCGATATATTGACCTTTTGCATAGGATCTTAAAACATCACGAGATTCAGGGTGAACTGTACTCGAAACGAGAACTTTCTTACGGCGGGTTTGACCCGCACTCAACATAGCTGCCTCTGCCAGGGCCGTTCCCCCATCGTACATGGATGAATTGGCTACATCCATACCTGTTAGTTCACAAATCATCGTTTGGAATTCAAAGATCGCTTGCAGCTCTCCTTGGGAGATTTCCGGCTGGTAAGGTGTGTATGCTGTATAGAACTCTGAACGAGATAATACATGATCCACAATGATCGGCATGTAATGATCGTATACCCCTGCCCCCAGGAAGGATGCATGACTTTTCAAATCCGCATTCTTCGCGGCCATTTTGGTGAGTTCTTTTACCAATTCCGTTTCCGACTTCGCTTTTTTGATTTTGTAATCCCCTTTGAAACGGACCTGTTCAGGAATATCCTCAAATAGATCGTGAACGCTGTCTACTCCTATGCTGTCTAACATTTCCCTTTGATCTTGCTCTGTCATCGGTAAATAACGATGCTTCATGACCGTCATTCCTCCCCTATTTCTTTGGTCTTTTATAAAAAGGTGTCGCTACAACTGTCGCTTTTAACTTTTTGCCTCTGATTTCAACCAACACTTCCGTACCAATGTCAGTAAACTCTTTATTTAAGAGAGCTAATCCCACATTTTTCTTTAAGGTTGGAGATTGGGTCCCGGTTGTGACTTCCCCAATTTGTTCTTCGCCGGAAAATACTTTATAGCCATGACGCGGAATACCGCGATCGATCATTTCAATTCCCACGATTTTTCGCGTGGCACCTTCTTCTTTTTGCTGTTTCAGTACTTCCTGACCAATGAACGCAACCTCTTTGTTCACTTTTACAGCAAATCCGATTCCGGCTTCAATTGGCGTGATGGATTGAGATAATTCTTGCCCGTAAAGTGCAAGATTCGCTTCGAAACGTAAGGTATCTCGTGCACCAAGCCCGCACGGAAGGACTCCATGCTCCTTACCTGAAGCAAGGATTGCCTTCCAGATTGCCGATGCATCAGCTGCGGCACAATAGATTTCAAACCCATCTTCACCTGTATAACCGGTACGGGAAACAAGTGCAGACCTACCATCTATATTCACTTCAGTCTGGAATTTAAAAAATCCGATATCGCTCAATGTATGTTCATTGGTGATTTTTTGCAGAACTTCTTCCGCAATTGGCCCTTGAAGTGCCAATTGTGCCATATGTTCAGAGATATTGTTGATTTCAACGCCATCTGTTTCATGTTCTTTCAACCACTGAAAATCTTTATCTATATTTGCTGCGTTCACAACGAGCAAATAATCATTGTCTTTCAATTTATACACTAGTAAGTCATCGACCGTCCCACCGTTTTCGTAGCACATGGCCGTATACTGTGCGCCTCCATCTTTTACTTTGGAGACATCATTGGTCATCATTTTTTGTAAGTAGTCAAGAGCCCCTTCACCCTTCACTTCAATTTCTCCCATATGAGAAACATCAAATAGTCCTGCCCGGGTTCTTACCGCTTCATGTTCTTCTTTAATGCTTGAGAATTGCACTGGTAAAGCCCAGCCACCGAAGTCGATGGTCTTTCCTCCATACTCTTTGTACACTTCGTATAAAGGTGTTTGTTTTAACTCTGACATGACTTTTCCCCCTTTTATTCCTTACATGCATTCTTTCTTAACCAAGTTTTATCCCATGAAAAAAGGACAGAAAAACCCCTTTTCATAAAGAAGTTTTCTCTGTCCTTGCACCTGAAAGTTTACCGAAGAACGGCTTTCCCCTTTGGTGGTTTCCTGCACGGAAACACTCTCCAGAGTTGCGTCCAACAAGAGTCTTTTTGCCTGAGAGATTCACACATAGAAGTGTTTGCTCCTTCGGCGCTGTCTGCACAGTCTCTCCCCTTGTTATCATTCGCCAATATTCCTTGAAACAATTGGTCATACTAGAAATATACAGAAGAAATGTTGTAAATGTGAATGTTCGGATTTTCGAGTTTTTCTAACTATTGAAAATCTATTTTCATCCTACCATTAAATACGAGTTTTGAGCAATCATTTTTATTAGAAATAAGGAGATGTTTTTCAGATGAATGTTGAGGTTATATTTGATGAAGAGTGGGGAGAAGGTCTTGAAAGTTTAATCGAAAACGATGGACCCTGGGGAAACTGGGAGCTCTATAAACTCGCCATTGAATTTGAGCACCATCTTGCAATTCCGAACTTTGAAGGCCTTCAGGCTCCAAAACATTTGGCAAATGTCACTCCACTCCCCCATCAGCTGGAAGCAGCGAAGCAGGTCGTGGAAACAATGAACGGAAAAGCGATTCTTGCAGACGAGGTTGGCCTTGGTAAAACAATCGAAGCTGGGCTGATATTGAAAGAGTACATGATTAGGGGATTAGTCAAAAAGGTATTGATTCTTGTCCCCGCTTCACTTGTTTCTCAATGGGCATATGAATTAAACAGTAAGTTCTTCATTCCTGCGGTGCCTCAGCGTAAGAGTTACGTATGGGATCAATGTGACATTGTCGTTTCGTCCATGGACACAGCTAAAAGGAGCCCTCACAGGGAAAAAGTGTATGAACAGGATTATGACTTGGTGATCATCGACGAAGCTCACAAACTGAAAAATCATAAAACAAAAAACTATGAATTTGTCCAAAATCTCAAGAAGAAATTCTGCTTGTTACTGACAGCAACACCCATCCAAAATCGTGTAGAAGAAATCTTCCACCTTGTTTCCCTTTTGAAACCGGGGCATCTTGGGAATGAATCCGGATTTACAGACAGATATAAAAAAGGCGATCGTACGCTCCAGGAAGATGAACATTTAAAAAGTCTCATTAACAAGGTGATGATCCGTAACAGGCGTGGTGATACAGGAATTGAATGGACGAAACGACATGTGAAGACCGTATTGATTGATTTTAACGAAGCAGAGAGAGAGTTGTATAACAGCATTGATCTGCTAAGAGGCAGATATGATGATTGGGCAAATTCAAGCTCATTCTCGCTTTTGACCTTACAGAGGGAAGCGTGCAGTTCCCGCGAAGCTGTGTTTTATACATTAAAAAACATGCTTGAAAAGAAGGAAGCTCCAAGTGCTTCATTTGAACAGATGATCGGTACTCTGATGAAGAAAGTGGAAAATGTGACGATGAACTCCAAAGCCCAGGAAGCCCTGGAAATAGTCCAATCCATTAATGATAAGGTGATTATCTTCACTGAATACCGGGCAACACAGCTTTATCTACAATGGTTTTTGAAGCAGCATGGGATCAGCTCTGTTCCATTCAGAGGCGGCTTCAAAAGAGGCAAAAAAGACTGGATGCGGGAATTATTCCAGAAGCATGCACAAGTACTGATTGCCACTGAAGCCGGCGGAGAAGGAATCAACCTTCAATTCTGCCATCATGTGATTAATTTTGACCTTCCTTGGAACCCAATGAGATTGGAACAGCGAATCGGCCGTGTCCACCGTCTCGGGCAGACCGAAGATGTCCATATCTACAACTTTGCAACTAAAAATACTGTGGAAGAACACATCCTTAAACTCTTGTATGAGAAAATCAATCTCTTTGAACGGGTGATCGGTCAATTGGATGAAATCCTGACCCGCCTCGATTTCAAGGATTTTGAAGATCACGTGACAGATATCCTTTCTTCATCCCGTACAGAGGGTGAAATGAAGATTAAAATGGAGAATTTGACGAGTATGATTCAATTCGCGGAACAGCTAAAGGAGGAAAAATCAAATGCAGCAGCACGAAATTCATCGATTTCTTGAGAGATACTTCGTCGCAAACGGTTGTGATATGGTTGCAAACGGGAATGGATATATGACCGTTCAACTTACCATTGAATTGGATAAAGAACTGATGAATCGACCGTTCTACTGGCATTATCTTGAGAAAACCGGGGGAACGCCGAACCCGATGACGTTATCTCTCATCACCAATCCGGATCATACTCCTGAGGAGATGAAAGGAGAACCGATTCACTTCGGTTCTCCAAGATTACACCAAATCTTCCACTCGACAAGGAATTTAGCGGGCTATATAAGGTTGTATGAAAACCGATACACACCAAGCGGACAGCAGACACCCCTGCACCCTTGGCTCGGGCTGAATGTTAAAGTCTCGTATCAATCCAACAGGAAGAAAGACAGCATCCAAAGTGTTGGGTTAAACCTGATCAATGGAGTGATTGAAGAAAACTTTCACTCCATACTATTGTCCAAGAACCTGACACCTAAAATTCCTGACTTTTCTTTTACTTTAACACCAATCATCAAACCTAAAAGCGGGGTAAACCGGATTCAGGCATTTCTTTATGAAGAAATCAAAAGGGAGCCTGTCGAGTGGGCGGAACAAGCCAGGAAAACCTGGGAAGAAGACCTTCAACTTCTAAATCATTTTTATGGCGATCAGGAAGAAAAGCCTGAATCTTACTTCCTTGAACAGCAGGCGCTGAAGGAACAGTATGAACCGAAAATCACCATCGAGGTCATAAACGGCGGAATTTTTTATCTGCAGCAGTCTAAGTGAGGAATCAGAGGGAGGCCATTGTGCTCCCTCTGACTTAGAGGCATAAAAAAAAGACTACCTTTTCAGGTAGCCTTTATACACTATTTATGCTTTTTAAAGAGAATCATGAAAGCATAAGGAATGATACCAAACCATCTGAATAGGAAAGGTTCCCGCTCATTCTTTCTCTGCTTTTTTAATGTTTTACGTTCATGAGGTGATTTTTCATAATGTTGGACAAATGTTTGTGTTATGAACTTAACATAATCATTTACTGACATAAAAGCACCACCCTCCGCTTTTATCAGTATTCCCAATAATCACCGGAATTATACTACGTAACGTTCAAGATATGGCAAAATCGTTCTTACCACTTCATCCACTGATTTATTCTCCGTTTGAATGGTTACAGAGCACCCATTTTCATAAAGGGGCAACCGGCGGTCAAACAGTTCCATTAAACTGTCCTTTGAATTTTTTTGAACAAGAGGACGGTCCTGATCACCCTCCAATCTTCCCCACAACACATCGAAAGGACATGTGAGATGAAACACGGAATCATTTCTTCGTAAAAATTCCCGATTCTCCTTGCTTTCCACCACTCCCCCACCGGTAGTGATTATGGCTTTTTCCTTTCCTAATTCCTGAAGTACTTTCGTTTCCAAATCCCGAAAATACCTTTCTCCATGCTGATGAAAGATGTCCTTAATCGATTTTCCCTCTTTATCTTCAATGTATTGATCCATATCAATGACCGGAAGATTCAATACTTCCCCCAGACGTTTTCCAATCGTCGTCTTTCCTACCCCCATAAAGCCTATAAAGAAAATTGGTTTCATATTCTACTCCCAACGTATGATTTGTTTTGTTTCCCTATTATACACAACCGTCACAGGAAGAAAAACCTTCTCATCCCTTTTGAATGTCAATTCTATTTTCACGTCTTCGTCAGTAAGTACGGTGCTGGAGGTCATGACTTCACCAAAATTATTTTTTATGACTCCAGTGGAAACGGGTTCATCCCCCATCTCCATTAAAACAACGTGGGAGATGCTTACGTTTCTCTCATGAATGTTCTTCATATTCGAGAGATACCGATATTTACTTACATACAAATCCTTCGAAGCGAATGCTACAAATAGGACTATCATCATCAGAAACAGCGTATACGGTAAGATAAACCCTTTATTGTTAAGGGGAGGTAGACCCACTGAATGCAGAAAAACAAAAGAAGTCCCCTTCCACTTTTTCACCACCTTCAAATTCCAAATCCAAATGCACGCCTCCTTGAATTGAAGCAAAAGCAAACTGACCCACTTCCTGTAGTACGATTTCATGCCCTCTATTGTTCACCCTCCTCCGTATAGACTGATCGTATTGTTCATATAGGATTGTGTCCCCGTCAATTACAAAAGAAATCTGCCCTGGCAGGACTTCTACTTGATCTGCCTTTTTTAACTCATTCCTTACACTTTCATTGAATAAATTCCATTCGTAATAACGGGGAGGTATCAACTCGTTCTTAATCACTGAAAAGCCCTTCATGATAAGTGGAAGACTGAAGGAAATCATGCAAAACAAACTAAAGCTTAACAAGGAGTCGATCAATGTGAAGCCCGACTCATCCTTCCGACGATATGCATACCTCTTCCGTATCATAATGCACACATGCTTCACCATCTTCGCTACCTTTCCAAACAAGTTCATACCTGACCCCCTTATAGATTCTTGTATGGTCAACAAATTCATGTGTAACGATTGCTTGCTCCACACCTTCCCGAAGGTATTTCAACGCCTCCACTTCACGCTGGAGCTTCTGAAGACCGGAAGCATAAAGCATGAGAAAGGGAATGAACATTCCGCAAATCATAAGGACACAACTAAATGCGACAAGTGTTTCAGGAAGTGAGAAACCTTTAGTATTCTTGTACATAAAATCTCCCTTGCCCAATTTGGAACATCAAATGCATGGTGATATCTCCCATTTGAAAATTCACCCTGCCAAACCGGCTTGTATTTCCACTAGGATAAAATGTGATCTCTTCAAGGCTATTGTTGGAGTTCATTTGAATCCCCACTGGAAGATCCCTTGATACGATCGTTTGTCTCTCTCCCGTTTTGGCAACATACTTGTTGGTAAACGGATAAAACGTAAGGAAAATCGGTGTTTGATGATGGATACTGTAGCTTTGAATCTGGTAGAGGTCCGATTCAAGTTGAGAAATGAAGAGGTCCTTTTCAATGTGGCTTTTTAAAGGAAGAACGGAAAAACCCACCCACGAGAGAAGGATTGTGAAAATGAATAAGACGATGAGCATTTCAATGAGGGTGTATCCTGCTTCCTCAGTTCTATATACATTAATTAGAAGTCACCACCTTCCCTTCCGTATTAATGGTAATGACACTTCCATCAGGGCATGCTTTGTATTCATCGTTAAGATACCCGTCGGCAACAAGAGAATCAATGGTCACAGGGTCCGTATTTCCGTCCATTTTATATGCTTCAATCTGTCCCTCTACCATATGAATGAATGCCTCACACCCCTTGGAATTGATGGAGTTACTTTGATTTGTCACATTAGGGATTGTAATGAATAGCAAAACGGAAATGACCAGCAAAACGATCATCATTTCGATTAGGGTAAAACCTTTCTCATTATTGAGCATATTTTCCCTCCTGTTATTCGAATATTTTCTAAATTCCCTGCATCATTTGAAAGAGCGGTAACATAATCGAGAAATATATTGCCATGATGAATAGACCGACAAACGTAAAGATAGCAGGTTGGATAAACTTAAGCCATGCGCTTGTTTTTTCCTCTAATTCCTGAAAGCAAATATCACTATAAACTTTAAGTTCTTCTGCCAATCTTCCATTCGTTTGACCGTGATGGACAACGAAATTCAGTTCATCCTGAAAAAAAGGCAGAGATGCAAAACACTCATGAAAAGGAACCCCAGCTTTTAGTCGTTTGACGCAATGGTTCGAAATATACTGTAATGTCGGTCGGAATGATTGACTTTCGATAATGAGAAGGGATTCTGTAATGGATACCCCGTTTGAAAGCAGGAAGCTTAATTCCCTTGAAAAAAAGTAGGAGTGTCCAAGCTTCATGTATGAGGAGGTGAACGGAAGCCTGCTTAATACAAGAGAAAGTCTTACAGGGGAAATCTTCTTCTTAAAAACGTAATAGAGAATGGTAAGGAAAAGGAGGAACAGTAAACCTGCGGTGAATATGACCGGGAAGTTTTCAATAAAGTGTAAAAGATACGTAAGTTTTGCTGAGGGTTCATAGCCCATTGAGGAATAAAGGGATTGAAATCTTGGAAATAACACCTTACGAAGCAACACCATCATCATCACGGAAAAGAAAATCAGCATTAACGGGTATTGAAAGACCTTTTGCAATTGCTGCTGATTCTTTCTTCTTTTGATAAGGTAACTTCCAGCTTCTGAAAGGGTGTGGCCCATTTGTCCATGATGCTCGGCGAAAAAAATTTGTGCACTGACATGATCAGGAATGTTCAAATATTTATTCATCACAGATGAAATCGACTCACCCTTGTGCAATGATCCGACCAATCTCTTTTTTAATTTAATGATTTTCTTTTCTTTTGGGAGTAAAAGAAAATCAATGGCTTCTGTAAAAGTATATCCTTTTTGAAGAAGGTCCCCGAGCCTCTTTAAGAACTTTCCCTGCTCATCGTTTTTCTTCGTGAACCCATTTCCTATATTCATGTTCTGAAACATAACCGAGTGCCACCCCCTTACGAATCAAGACCTGCAATGTTCGGTACTGGTGTTGGACCCTCTCCCCCCTCGCTTCCTTCAGTACTTCCTTAAGCGCACTGCCAGTAATGATTTCATAGACAGATGCCCTGTTCCGCCTATCCCCTCTAATACATTGACCGCCACACTCTTTTTGGCAGACAGGGCAAACGAGTTTCAGCAGTCTCTGAGCAGACACAGCGAGCAGCGTCTGTTCAATATCATGCCACTCGATCCCTAATTCCATTAAGCGATAAATCGCGCCCTTTGCATCTCTTGTATGCATGGTTGAAATCACCAAATGGCCTGTAAGGCTTGCCCTTATTGCAATCTCAGCCGTCTCCCGGTCCCTGATCTCTCCCACCATGATAATGTCTGGATCGTGCCGCAGAATCGCTTTTAATCCAGTGGAATACGTAATCCCGGCTTTTTCATTCACCTGAATTTGTACCATTTCATCATGCTGTTTCTCCACGGGATCCTCCAGGGTGATCACATTACGGTTCAAGACGACGGAACAGTGATGAACAAGTGAATACAGCGTAGTTGTTTTGCCGCTGCCTGTCGGTCCTGTGAATAAGATGAGGCCATGTGAATGCATGAGAAAAGCAAGCAGTTTTTTTGCGGAAGATGGGTAAAGTGACATCTTCTCAATAGGAATCTGATATTTTTGAGGGAGTATCCGAATGACGAGACTTTCTTTCAAGTGGGTTGTTGGCAGGGTGGAGATTCTGAGAGAAAGAGGGGTGTTTCGTACGGTAAGGGTGAAGGATCCGCTTTGAGGTTTGCGTTTTTCTCCAATATCCATGGAAGCCCTGAATTTCATATGGGCAATCAAGCGATCCGCCTGATCCGGGTCTATGGTCTGGAAGGGAACCAATCCCCCCGGTTTTCTGAATTGAATCAAGTAATCTTTCGTTCTTGGAATAAGATGAACATCTGTCGCATCATCGCTGAAAGCTTCTCCGATCATCACTTCCGATAAGGATTCTACTGAATGAAATATGGAGGTGCACCACCTTTCTGAATTCTTAACTTAAGATATACGACATTAAATGGCAAAATCCTTCTTTTTTCCAGTTTTTTCTTTCGACCTTTTTTAGCTATCTCTTATGAAGCATTCACATTTTACATGCCTAACCATATATTAAAAGAGTTAAAACCTTCATTGAAAAGAAAGCGGTGACCCTTCCCATGACCAAATATATGGATTACACTTCACCCGAAGCACAGTTTTCATATGATGTGAACAATAGTCCCCTTTTTAAAAAAGATAACCAAAACCTGATCAATATTTTAGGTGTCGATCAGTTAAATACATTGGATAATACTTCTCTTCTCGATATCTATTTAAGTAAAAACAATTTCGTGGAGCCCCACTACCATCAAAATGCAGCAGAGCTTGTTTATTGCATTTCAGGAGCGGCCACTGTGTCCATTCTCAATCCATTCACGAAGGAAATACTGAATTATCGTCTGTCTCCAGGACAAGTGGCAAATATACCTCAAGGATGGTGGCATTATGAGGAAGCAACAAAGGATCGTACTCACCTACTTGCCATATTCAATTCTCCTGTCCCCGAAGTGATCCTGGGGTCTGATATATTAACATTCACCCCCTCGAGCGTCATGGCCAAGAATTATTGCATGAATGAAAGCGCATGGATCAAAACGACAGAAAAAGTAAAGCCAAGCACTTACATCGGTCCGAGTTGCTTAGAACCGGAGAGGTATCCTCCAGCACGGGAAACACAATTCACCTATTCCCCATACTACTTTCACTATCAACCAAACCATTTTCACCGAAGACCATGCATCCCAAGAATCATATAAAAAGATTCTTGATATTTAAAAAAACACATGAATAGAACGTGGAAATAAATCCATACTATATTTTGTAAAGATTATTCAATGGGCTATAGCCAAGCGGTAAGGCATCGCACTTTGACTGCGACATGCGTTGGTTCGAATCCAGCTAGCCCAGTTAGAAAAGCGGAAGGGGCTCGTACTGGGGCGACAAGCATAAGACGAGTAACCCAGAAAGGCGTTCTTTGCCTTTTTGGGTTACTTGGCTTATGACCTCGAGCCCCAAGCCCCTGGAGCCAGACAATCAAAAAGCGGAGGGGCTTTGCCCAGAGGCCACAAGCATAAGATGAGGCACCCGGAAAGGCGTTCTTTGCCTTTTTGGGTGCCTTAGCTTATGACCTCGAGCCTCTAAGCCCCGCAGCTGGATAACAGAAAAGCGGAGGCGGCTTGTTCAGCCCCGACAAGCACAACTGGAAATCCCAAAAGGCGCACTTTGCCTTATGGGATTTTTCAGTTGTGACCTCGAGGGGCTAGCCGCCGGAGCTGGACATGTAGAAAAGCGGAAGGGGCTCGCACTGGGGCGACAAGCATAAGACGAGTAACCCAGAAAGGCGTTCTTTGCCTTTTTGGGTTACTTGGCTTATGACCTCGAGCCCCAAGCCCCTGGAGCTAGACAATCAAAAAGCGGTAGGGGTTTCCCCCGACCCTAAAACACACCAAAAAGGCAGGCACTTGACATTCAAGTGTCTGCCTTTTCAATTTCAATATTCAACTACTTTTCTTCAATGACCTGTTTTTTGTAGCAATGCTCTGTAGTCCTTCCGGATTGTAGCCGACCACCAGTTTTTTCCCGTCCGTCAGTAGAGGTCTGCGAAGAAGCTTTGGTTCATCAATGATCAATTTAATCACTTCCGATAGAGGCAAATCGTTTACGTCTTTCCCCAGATCTTTGAAGGTTTGGCTTCTAGTTGCAAGAATCTCATCAAGTCCATCGGTCGTAAGGGATAAAAGATCCATTAACTCTCTAGGAGTTGGCGTCTCTCTAAATAGGTGTCTCTCATCAAAATCTACGGAATGTGCAGTTAACCACTTTTTGGCTTTACGGCAAGAGGTACAACTTGGATAAGTAAAGAATGTCAGGTTATTCACTTTCTTGACCTCCTTAAAATTAAGCTTACATTTCTTTGTTAAACAAATTGTACATTAACTGTATAACTTTTGTACAGTATTTTCACTTGGTAATTTGTGAACAATTTTTCACAAGGGTTTACAAATCATTGCATAGGGAACGGACTAACAAGGAGAAATTTCATAGAATTATTTGTTTTACGACTAGATAACACGTATTCGTCACAAACTAACATCAAACACTTATTTACTTTTATGGTAGTATTCATTTATAATATTGAGTGATGGACTTAGGGTGCAAAGGAGGGTTACATATGGATCGTATGTTTAGAGTTCTTGGGTTTTGGACTGGGATTTTTGCTGTTATGTTCTATCTAGGTGATATGACCACAACTTCACTAATCTTTTTAGGCCAAACTGGATTCTTCATTATGCTTAGCTACTTAAAACTGTCCGAACGCATGTATATTTATGTTTTCGGTGCATACTTAACAGTGTTCTTTGCAGGTTTTACTTATTGGACGACCTTTATGATGACTCCGGGTGCAGGAGGACACTAAAAAAAATCCCTTCAGCTGATTGCTGAAGGGATTTTTTTAGAATCCGTTTAAGAATGGATTGGAATCCATCTCAGATTCTACGGTCGTTTCAGGGCCGTGACCGGGTAGAACTACTGTGTTTTCAGGCAAGGTCAATAACTTATCATGGATGCTTGCCAACAGCTCTTTCTGATTTCCTCCCGGTAAGTCAGATCGTCCGATGCTTCCCATAAATAATGTATCTCCTGCTAATACAATTTCACTTTCTTGTACATAATAAGAAATACTTCCTGGGGAATGGCCAGGCGTTTCAAATAATTGCAACTGAAAGCCTCCAATGTTCAACTGTTTTTCATTTGTTAATATGTAATCCGCAGGTTTTATTCTGATTAATTCGCTCATCATGAATAACTGTGAACCATTCAACGAGGGATCTAATAACCACTGAGCCTCTTTCTCATGTATATAAACTGGGATGTCAAAGTGGTCCCTGATATGGTCGACCGCTCCGATATGGTCAAAATGAGCATGTGTGAGAAGAATGGCTAACGGGGACAACGACTCGCCTTCCAGCCAATGAATCAGCTTCTCCCCTTCTCCACCTGGGTCGATTACCAGACACTCGTTATCTGTATTCCATATGATATAGCAGTTAGTTTGCAAAGGTCCTAAAGGAATTTGTTTCCACTGCAACGCTTCCACCTCCATTTGTAATACTATTATTGTATCAGAACTTTCATCTTCATAAAAATATGGTCCATTTACTCGACATAGAAGTGTCAAACTTTTAGACCTCGACAAACGGATCAAAAACCTATAAAATGTTAATGAGTGCATTTATGTACATATTGTTACAATAGAGTCAGTAAAACGCATTTTAATGAAAGGGGTCATATAAATGGGTCTTGTAATTATTACTTCACTGGTTACATTATTAGCTTTATTCGCAGTAGTAAGCACTTTCAAAAACAAGAATGCAATGGGAATCCTGTTCTCATTGGCAACATTAGGAGTTTTTGGATGGTTTACAATTATGACTGTCCTTCACTCTGGTTACCCAGGTGGTCATTAATTAAACATGTTTCACTTTAAAAAGCCTTCCATTTTGAATGGAAGGCTTTTTAATTGTCTGACTTGTATAGGCACTAAAAAGTACCTTATGGACCTTTTGAATATGTACGTTATAATCATAGTGAAAAATACATTGGAGTGTTTGGGATAAACCCTTTCACAGAAGCCGATTCTATAAATAGTTCAATCATGAAGAGGAGGTTTATACAATGAAGAAATACAATATTCCCGTAGAAGCTTCCTTGGAAGTAATTGGCGGCAAGTGGAAAGTTGTGATCCTCTGTCATCTGATTAAAAACAAGCGGAGGACCAGTGAATTAAAACGGCTGATGCCCGGCATAACACAGAAAATGCTTACCCAGCAATTGAGGGAACTGGAAGCGGATGGAGTCATCAACCGGATTATTTATAACCAAGTGCCCCCAAAGGTGGAGTACGAACTGACGGAGTACGGATGGTCACTTAAAGAGCCATTGGATATGCTATGTGCATGGGGGGAGCAGCATATTGAAAAAACCTACCCTGACAAAAATGAAGTCCTTATAGAAAGCGAAGAAGCTTGACGGATCCTAAAAAAAGAGTGGGCACTAATGAAAGTGCCCACTCTTTTCTATACTCTATTTCTCTAATTTACTTTGAACGGAGGACAGTTTACCTTCCATGGTCGTTTTCTTATCCCTACGGTCATCAATTCTGATATTAGTGGCCACCCTTTGAATTCCCTGCTGGAACGGGGATTCATGAATTTCCTGTATCACTTGAAAAAGAATGGGAAGTTCCCCTTCAATAATTGTATTCATAGGAGTAAGCTGGAACCGGATCTTTCCTTCCTCTTCGTATCCCTTTAGAATATTGTGCAGATTTGCAACATACGAACTTACACTCGGGGATTCCGTTCCGATTGGTATAACTGTTACATCGACAATCGCCATTATATATCTGCTCCTTCTTCTTTTAGTAGTTGAACGATTTTCTGTTTCTTCATATCAATTATTTTTTCAAACTGGTTGCCATATAAACACAACTCTCCATCCGGTGAACACTGAATGGGTTCTAAAGGAAGATTTTCAAACAGAACCTCCTCCTCACCGGTAACTGTGTCCCAGCTCTTTAAAGAGAACGTCCCTGTGTACGTATCAAAGGAGCCAGGCTCGTTTGATACGAAGGTAATCAATCGATCACTCTTTTCTATCATATCATAATATGGGATTAACCAATCAGAGTATCTGCTCAATAATTCTACTGTGAATTGAGATTGGATCTCCCCGTTTGGTTTAATGAACTGATAAGTAAACGGCCCTTCATCTTCACGGGAATTGACCGATAACAAAACACTTCTAAATTGATTGAAGTGGACACTATTCTCCACAATCATTTCTTTCTCATTATCGAGGATATTTTGAGATATCAGAGGAGCTGAAACACTCACTTCTTTCTTATTCCAATCCTGATAAAGGACGGAGGATTTTGATTGCCACTGAACAAATGGCTGCTCTACTTCAATCGGGTCCATTGTCTTTTCCCTTATATTGATTTCAAATACCTGAAAGCTCCAATCTTCACTGAAAGTTGTCATTAAGACTGCATCTTCATTGAATTGATTCCAAGCATGAGTTAAGTCGTAGGAAGGAACATCCTCTTGAAATTGTACATCTCCTGATTTGTCTATGATTGTCACCTTTGCTGAATAGGACGTTGGAGATGAATGGATGAAGATTTTTGTCTTATCCGGTGAAATGCTTGAACTCACGTAAGAGGACTCGACATCATAGATTTTCTGACTGGTATCGTCGTATAGATTGTAGATGTAAAGGGAAGTAAGTCCTTGCTCCTCTTTTATTGAAAGGATTTCTGAATTTGATATCCATCCGACATTTTCGATAAACCCATCGGTTGGTAGGCTTTCCGCCACTATTTCTCTCTTCTCTGCCTTCACTTTCTCAGAGGGGGACGTTTTCGTTACTTCCGGCTGGCATGCCGATAACCATAGAAGACACATCATCAATAGCATAATAATGCTTATTTGCGTTTTTTCCATCCACTTCCCCCTCCTTTTTTATTCCATATTAATTAGTACGTTTCAAAAGCAAGAATGTTTCAATTCTATTAAAAAAACATGACAAAAAATTCAAAAAGTGATGACCAGATGTTCCCATACACACCTTTTTGGTCACCACGATGGTTTAGTAATCGTAGGATGATGATTTATTTTACTCCTGATTTTGATTTTCTACAATAGTTATTTATTGTACATGCAAAAAGACTTTTCGAGGATTTTCTTATCTTTTACGTTGCTTTTTGTCGGGTGGTGGATAGCTAGCGAGGGCACATTAAAAAATCCCATAAGGCAAAGTACACCTTTTGGGATTTCCTAATTGTGCTTGTCGGGCCTGTGCAAGCCGCCTGCGCTTTTGTTAGTACCATCGATAGATTGATACG
Organism: Rossellomorea sp. NPDC077527; assembly: GCF_044542955.1. Lineage (NCBI taxonomy): Bacteria > Bacillati > Bacillota > Bacilli > Caryophanales > Bacillaceae > Rossellomorea > Rossellomorea sp. NPDC077527. The sequence continues at coordinate 189,280 of NZ_JBITVL010000002.1, forward strand.
AGGAGGATGCCGAGTACGTCTTGATAGATTTCGTTGAATTGCGAGAGGGGTAGTGGGTTGATCCCTTTTCCTAACTCAAGAGTAAATCCTGCTTTCTTAAATTCTTTAATGAACCAGTCTTTATAGCCTGCATAGCTATCAATGTATCTGACAGATTCATATCCACTCACCCTGGTGAAATCCGCAGCGAGCTTGGCTGCTTCCGGAGGCTCAAGTCCCTCGTATCCCCAATAAAATTCTTTTCCCTGGGTGTGCAGAGCAAGGAGTCTGTCGAAATTCTCCTGACGGGCAAGTTTAGCCATTGCGATGGATTCAGGCTCTGAGAGGGGCTTATATCCTGGGAAATCTCTTGGAGCCGGTTCCTTTTCCTCTTTTCTTTCCTTCTCTACTTCCCATTTTGCAGGAAACTGATTATTCAGGTCGACTCCCCTGATATTGGCTTTCCAGCCTGTAAAATCAGTACTTCCACGATTCATTGCAATTAACTCTTTTCTTTTTTCACTCGGGGGGCCATTCAGTACAAGATCAACGCCATCCGGATTCACCATAGGTACAAATGATACTGTCACCCCACCATAAATCGGCATTGCCTGTATACCTCTTAACGGACTGCTATTGGTCAGGGAAAGCAAATAATCATTGATAAAGGTCATGAGGATGGAGGTGGTAATCCACTCATTCGCATGGAAAGAGGCATCCATATGAACCTTCTTTTTTCCTGTTCCTATCCTGATTTCCGTAAGGTCGATGCCGAGGACGCTCTCACCAACACTCCTTATTTTTATAAATGGATAAATCTTTTTAAGGTTTCTAATATCTTCGCCGAGTATCTTAGAATGATATGCCTGTTTTCCATTGACGATGGGTGACACAACCCTGGACGGCAGGATAATCGTTGAACCTATTTGAAGGCCGTTCGCATTTACTCCTTCATTTAAAAGAAGTAAGGCATCGACACCAATATTCCATTTTTTCGCGATGGACCAAAAAGTATCACCTTGTCTGATCGAATAGTCTACTTCCCTAAAACCGGGAAGGTCTATTTCTGTACCGATTTTCAATTTATTCGGATCGACGGAAGGATTTGAATCAATGATGAGCGCGATCGGGATATAAAACAGCTGGCTGTAGTACCATAGGGTATCGCCACTACGAACTTTCACTTTCATGATGGAACCTCCCCATTCATACGTCCTTACTTACATGTATGAACGGTTCTAAAATTCATGACAAAAAAAGCTTGCGAAATATTCGCAAGCCTTTCATCTATGATTCATCATTATCCCTGTATTCGGTTTTTCCATAAAAGCGAAGTAGATCACCGTAAATGATCTTATCAGAGTATTCCAGTTCATTATTCACTCGCTCTTTAAAAGGTTCACAATACTTCATATCTGTTTCTTCTTCTGTTTCTTTATTCCAGCATTGCTCTCCTGCATAGACATAATCTTTGGTGATGAAGCGGCCGTCTCTGAGGATGGCCAGATCTTCATGACCTTTGGAGAAAATATCCGAACCAAACTGAATGTCCTTCTTCGTATCAATTCCTAGAAGATGCATGATCGTCGGTTTTAAATCAATTTGTCCAGCAACTTTAGAAATGGTCTTTCCTTCTTGGCCAGGGACGTGGATAATCATCGGCACTTGTTGAAGCTGAGTGCTCACAAATGGTGTGATGTCTTTACCTAAATATTGACTCATCGCCTTATTATGGTTCTCAGAGATCCCATAATGGTCTCCGTACATCACGATGACCGAGTTATCATACAATCCTGCTTCCTTTAAGTCCCTAATGAAGTTCTTTACAGCTTCATCCATATAACGGACGGTTTGAAAGTACCTGTTCACCGTACCGTCTTTCGAAGTGTAGGGATCGATCAATTTATCTTCTTCGTCTAATGTAAACGGATAATGATTCGTTAACGTGATCATCTTAGTACTGAACGGCTGAGGCATTTCTTTCATATGCTCTACCGACTGCTCGAAGAACGGAATATCTTTCATGCCCCAGTTCACTGAGTTTTCTTCTGTTACATCATAATCCTGTAAGGAATAAAAACGTTCATACCCCAAGGAATCATACATGATGTCCCGGTTCCAGAAGCTTTTGTTGTTCGCATGCATGGCTGTTGTATAATATCCGTTTTCCCTAAGCTTTTCCGTCATGGACTCAAACTCATTCCCTGAATGAGTGAAGAATACAGCACCACGGTTCAATGGGTAAAGGGAGTTGTCCAGAATGAACTCTGAATCTGACGTCTTTCCCTGTTGGGTTTGATGATAGAATTGATCAAAGTAGTAGCTTTCACCAATGAAATCATTCAAAAAAGGAGTGATTTCTTGTCCATTCACTTCACTATTGATGACAAAATCTTGTAGTGACTCAAGTGACACAATGATCAAATTTTTGTCTTTCGCTACCCCGAACATTTCTTTATTAGGTTCGATGTAACCGGCCCTGACGTAGTTATCAATATCCGCCAATTCACTTCCGTCTGCCAGTGCTCTTTGTGCAGATGATTTGGATTGTAGGAAGATATCATATACATGATAATTGTAGGTTCCGATATTCTTAACCAGCATTTCACGATCGAATGTCCTGGTTAGTAATTGAGGTCTTTCCGATTCAGCTAAACCGAGGTTAAAGAAAACAAGCGCGGTTGCAACAAGGAAATACGCTCTTCGATTGACCCTGGAGTAGTTCTGTAAAGAAAACCAGCTTGGTTTCAGTTTAATGATGAGAATCAACACTATTAGATCAGAAAAATAGAATAGATCTTTCCAGCTCATGATGGCGCTGGCACTCGTACCTAAATCAGAAAAATTGCTTGTTTGAAAGAGGACTGGCAAAGTCAAAAAGTCATCAAAGAAACGATAAAATACTACGTTTCCGTATAGGATAAAAGAGAGGATGAAGCTCGCAGTGATGATATAGCGGGTTCGTGTCTTATCCTTCTTTAGAAGTAATCCTATCCCGAAGGTAAAAAGTAAGAAACTAAGTGGGTTAATAAATAAAATCAGTTCCTGTAGTGTGTTTTCAATCTTTATATCGAAACTAGTTTTGTAGACAATATACGTTTTAATCCAGAGGAGAATGGCCGCTATAATAACCAGCGGTACCTTTGGTGTCTTTCTTATATTCATTTACTCAACCTCCTTGCTACAAACGGTTCAATCGTATGTAACACTTTCTTTATTGGTAAAATAAGGTATTAAACGGTGATTTATTGACTTATATTAATACTTTTTTTACAAATCGTCAAACCGAGATTCATATTGAAAGAGTATAATGGTTAAAGTCTTATTCTCTTACCCATCCTATTAGACGGTTGAAACCGTTAAAAGTTTCAAAAAAACACGATTATAAAAAAACAGTCCAATGGTCACTAGGTGTTTCAGACTACTCAGAATGAATAGTCTATACACAAAGAGAACTTTCCATACAGGAAAGTTCTCTTTGCATTTCTATTTGGTTTCTAAAGATTAAATCTTATTCTTGACTAACCACGCAGCACCGATTACTCCTGCATCATTTCCAAGGGTAGCGATACTCAAGTTCGTTGAAGTACGTACTGTCGGAAATGAAAACTGTTTAAAAAATTTCACGACCGGCTCTAATAAGATGTCCCCTGCTTTCGAGACTCCTCCACCGATTACGATCTTTTCAGGGTTCAACCCATTCCCGAGATTAGCCAGGGATAACCCGAGGTAAAATGCTAACTGATCGATGACCGCCAGAGCAAGTTCATCATTCTCTCTTGCTGCATCAAAGATGTCCTTGGCATTGATCGACCCATGAGAATCTCTAAGCTTCCGCAATGAGGAATCATCCGAAACAGCATCCAGTTTTTCATTGGCTAAGCGAACGACACCGGTGGCAGATGCAACGGTTTCTAGACAACCTGTCTTTCCACAATTACACTGGAATCCACCTTCAGGAACCACTGTGATATGGCCGATTTCTCCACCAGCCCCTTTCACACCGTGGACGATATCTCCATTTGTGATCACGCCGCCTCCTACACCTGTTCCTAAAGTGACACATACGAGATCCTTCGCACCATCTCCTGCACCTTTCCACATTTCACCCAGAGCAGCACAGTTTGCATCATTGTCAATGACTGCATGCAATCCCGTTTCGACTTCAAGCAGATCTTTTAACGGTGTATTATTCTCCCATCCTAAATTGACCGCTTCGTAAATAATCCCTTTGGACGTATCAACCGGGCCCGGTGCTCCCATTCCGATACCGACCAGTTTATCCTTATTCTGATCCAGTTCTTCAAGCTTTTTATCAATCGCTTTGGCAATATTCACGATGATGTTTTTTCCGTTATCCGATTTATCAGTGGGAATTTCCCATTTATGTAGAAGCTCACCGTATTTACTCAGGAACGCAATCTTTGTAGTCGTTCCTCCTAAATCCACTCCAACTAACCATTTTTCCTTCATTGTGATCACCTGTCCTGTTTTTCTTTTTCGATTTCTATTTCATGACGCAACAACAATAAAGCAGTCTGAAAATCACGGGTATCGATCAATTGAGATTGATACAGTTCTTTTAATTCGCCTTCCATCAGTTGCAGGTCGGAAAGACGATGTCCAACATATATGATCGTTCCATAACTTTTTAGTAACTGTTGGATATCATAAATCGTTTTCATGCCATACACCTGCTTTCTATTCATCACTATAAAGTATAAGTGAAAACCGCTTTCTTCTCAATCAAAAAACAGACGCTTGCCAAAGGTTCATTTAACATAAAAAGAGATTTCCCTAAAGGAAGATCCTATAGGGAAATCTCTGTTTTACCGGTCCGGGTCTTTCGGATGAAGAAATCGCGGACGCCTGTTCTTAAGGGGCATGGGTGAACGGAGGAATACATCTCTGAACGCCCTGAAGTTGAATGGTATAAATGGCCACATATATGGAATGTCAAACGAATTCATTCTTGACAGCATGATGATCCACATGAATACACCTACTACAAACCCGTAAACTCCAAATAAAGCCGTACATATTAATAAGAATATCCTTACCAGGCGATTGGCCAGGCTCATCTCATAACTAGGTGTGGAGAACGTTCCGATCGCCGCTATTGCCAGATAAAGGATGACTTCATTAATGAAGAGGCCAACCTCCACCGCAACCTGACCGATCATTAATGCAGCTACGAGTCCAAGGGCAGTTGCCAGAGATGACGGGGTATGAATGGCCGCCATTCTTAATATATCTATTCCGATTTCAATGATTAGAAATTGTAGGAATAAGGGGACTTCCCCAACGTCATTAGGGCCCACATAGGCCAAAGAATCCGGAAGAAGCTCCGGATGAATCGCAAACAAATAATAAAGCGGCAGTAAAAAGATCGAAGACCATACGGCAATGAACCTTACGAAGCGAAGGTAAGCTCCTACAGAAGGTTTATTCCTATACTCCTCGGCATGCTGCAGATGATGCCAAAAGGTTGTCGGTGTAATCATGACACTCGGGGAGCCATCCACCATAATCAGGATGTGACCCTCGTAAAGATGCGCTGCCGCTGTATCGGGTCTTTCTGTGTACCTGACCAAAGGATAGGGATTCCAATGACGTCCGGCGATGTATTCCTCCAACGTCTTCTCACCCATCGCAAGTCCGTCTGTATCAATCTTTGAAAGGGCATCCTTGATTTTATGCACCAGGTTCGGATCGGCTATATCTTCTATATAGCTGACTACGATATCGGTTTTCGACCTTCTCCCTATTTGCATGTATTCCATGCGAAGAGAAGGATCCCGCACCCGCCTTCTCGTCAATGCCGTATTAAAGACAATCGTCTCCACATATCCATCCCTTGAACCCCTGACAACCCGTTCGATATCGGGCTCCTGCGGACCCCTGGCCGGATACGTCCTTGCATCGATCATAATGACCTTATCAATACCGTCTACCACAAGGGCTGTCGGACCTGCTAATACTAAATCAATCACCTGATTCAAGTCATCTACTTGTTCTATCTCTATATAAGGAATGTACGTCTTCAATAGCTTCTCTAATGTATCTTCTTCTAATTGTTCAGGACTGAGCCCTGATAAAAGCTTCATCAGATAATGCATAATATCATCTTTCACAAAGCCATCCACTAAAAACATGGCCATCTTGCGCTCAGCATACTCCAGATCCAATTGAATGACATCAAAGCTCTTGTCCACAGCCAAGGTATCCCTTAAATAATTGGTGTTTTCTTCAATCTGAGTAGAGACAGGCTTCTTCTTTTCATTTGACATTAGCCTTCACCCCTAGTACCTTTACATGAATTTCCATCTTTACCATATTGGACAATGAAACCGGAAACCATACATCCAATCATATTCATTTGCCTCACTTCATACTATGTACAAAATGGACAAACCACTGGAGTGAAAGATATGAAGCATAGACTGAAGGAAGCAATGCCCTTTCTGGTGATCATGTGTATAGTCGCTCTCGGCATTCAATTTTTTTACAAACCCCAAACGAGAGAAAGCATCATTTTTTTTCCTATCAATGAAAATGTCTCGTATGAATCGGCAACAACGATCCTGATGCTAGATCCAAAGAAGAAGAATGATCATTATTATGTAGATTGGAAGGTTTCTTCAAAATTGGACACTCCTGCTTATTTACGTCAGGATGTCGGCTTTATATATATGAATGGAAGATTGAAAGGGAAGATGAATGAGTGGGAACAAGATACTGATCAAATCGTAGAGGAATCGACCATAAAGGGGAAAGAAAGCAGTCTTCTCCAAGCGGTTTCTTTCCATTATTCCGAAATACATGAAACAGATACAGATTTCACCAGTGCTCAGAAGATGTCTGAAGATACGTTGTACGTAATTGATTCGAATTTCAGTCCGTTAAATGCCTTCAGGCAACCCGGGACGGATGCAGAAAAAGAGTGGAAGGACATCCTGGACAAAGTGACGACCCAACAGCTTGAGTACCTATGGGAAAAAGCGCTCACTTCCATGGATCTCCACGTTGATGAATATACATCCATTCCGCTGACTGAACTGCCAAAGTTCGATAACCGTCCTTTGGAAGGCTTCTCCCGGCAAGAATGGGATCGTTTGATAGGTAACCTATGGGAGGGACTGTATAAAAACTATTATCTGGGTATAAAAAAAGAGGACGGCTCTGTTGTCGATTCCATCGACAGTGCCCTCCCCCTACTATTAGTAAAAAAAGACAAATCAGAAGTCCTCGTGTTGCTCATCGATCAAAACGGGGAAGCTTCTCTACTCAGGCAGCAGGTATCTCCTTAACGATCCTGCTGTAATTCTTTATAAAGCTTTTCATATTTTTCATCCTGCCTATTTAATTCATAGGCTTTTTTTGCATGTAGGAGGGCTTCTTCCCTATTCCCTGTATCAATCAGGATCAATGCCAGATTATAATGAGCTTCATGAAACGTATCATCTTCATCTACTGCTGCCATCAAGTGTTTTTTCGCAAGTGACAGTTTGTTTTGCTTGATTTCAGCATAGGATAGGAAGAAATAGGTTTGGGCATTCGGGGCCCCTTCTTCCACCACCGGAAGAAGAAGCTGTTCGGTTTCTTCCCATTCTTGGTTCGATAATTTTTCCTGCGCTACCCCGTTAACAGTATCAACATCCCATTTCGTTGTATCCGTTCCGATCCCACGAGAGATCAATATCCCCGTGAGTAAAATGCACACCAGAAGAAATAGAATCTGACGGACAGGACGGAAAGTGTGAGGCAGGCTGACAATACCTGCTACAAGAAATCCTCCTATCAGCCCTCCGATATGCCCTGCATTATCAATGCCGGGCAGCGAGAAACCGAGGGCAAGATTCAAGAGGATAACTCCGATGATATTGGCTCCCATGGTACGGAAGAAAACGTTTGGGTGCAATACGCCAAAATAAAGGAGAGCACCAAAACATCCAAAGATCGCTCCACTTGCCCCGGCTGAAAGATTGGATGTAAACAGGAAGCTGGCAAGCGTCCCTGCAATTCCCGACAGCATATAAATAAGAACGAACCGTATCCGTCCGAACATTTTCTCCACAGCCGTTCCCAGATAAAACAGGGCCAGTGTATTCATGAGCAGATGTAATAATCCTATATGGAGGAAGATGGGGGTAATGAGGCGCCACCACTCCCCTTCAATCATAAGGGGATTATATTTTGCACCATACTGTATGAGAGTTTGGGGATCCTTACTCCCACCATTCATTTCTAGGATAAAAAACATGATCACTTGAACGGCTATGAAGAAATAAGTGAAAAACGGCTTTCCCCTCTCAAATAGCTGTCTCTCTTTCTGAAGCTGTTTGTTAGAAGAAGTCAGTGTCATATTTTTAATCCAATTGACATTCGCTTCAAGTACTTCAGGCGGAAGCTCCCAGTCCCCTCCGTTGAATAAAGGATCATTTTTCAGCACTTTTACACTTTCGTCACCATGAAGAAGGATTGGCTGAATAATTGTCTTTCCACGTTCCACAGGATCCTGGAATAAATCTGGATCACCATCGACAGGGGGAAAAGTTGATATGTAAAGGTTTTTAACATGTAATTGACGTTTCCCCAGGGATCTCTTAATTTTTTCTCCATTGACAGAAGTCAATTCCAAATCCCGCTTGACCCAGTTTCCCCAATCCAGGTCCTTTCGCACGATTCGGACGATATTTGCTTCTTTGATTCTCGAATTCTCCAGCCATATCTCATCCTGGTCTGGGGAAAGCTTTACTATTCGATAATGCTTATATTCCACCAGATAGTAGGCGGCTTTCCAAAATAAATAATGATACCGTAAATCCACAACATCCACTACTTTCTTATACTCCCTTCAGATTACTCGAATGATTGATGTACTTCTGATTTCTTTTATGTTAAAGAGCATATATATACCCATACTATACCGAACCTGTTTTTAAAGTGTAAACAAAAAAGACTGCAGGAAGAGGATATTCCCTTCTGCAGTCTTCTCTTCAATCAAGACCGAAATGCACCTTGAATGAATTTAGAGCGGATACCGGGTACTCCCATCACTGCTTTCACGGCAAATTTGCGAATAAGGAAATTCCCTAATAACAGGTTTAACAAGCGATATCGATTTGGAATCAGAAAGAGTACCAAACCGCCCAACACTATCCATTTTGTCCATCCGTTCATCATGATCCCTCCTGATAGTAGTTTGGTTCATAACCGATTCGCTTATCCACCTAAATGATACTTTCCGGTATTTTTTTACTACTTCCAGAAGACGAAAAGAAGGAGCACTCCCGCCAAAAGGCTTGAAAGAGCATTCACAAGCTCATTATTCATCCAGTAGCCCTTCGTTCTCTCGGTTTGTCTTCCGCAATGCACCGTTGATTCGGTATGAAAACCGCACACTCTACACCTGTAATCCAGTTGCACGAATGCACCTAGAAACGTGTCCAGGAGGTTTCCGGCAAAACCAGAAAGAGTGATCAGTATAAACAGGGTGAGATCCATCGTGCCAAGCATGAGAAGTGCAGTCAGAGAAATAATGGCGGCCCCAGCGACAGCCGCTAAAGTACCGATGAAAGAAATGGCTCCCGATGTTCCTTTTGGAACTCTCTTTAACGACCTGACAGAAAGCGGCCTTTTGTGACTTAGGGGTCCAATTTCAGAAGCCCATGTATCTGAATTCGCACCTGCAATCGACGCGGCAAAAGCAAATGTGAAGACCTCTTCACCCGTCATAATAAACAGCAAGGCGAATAAGGCAGCTGGACCTCCGTTTGCCAATACCTGCTGCCAATCCCTGATAGACGTCTTGGCCAGCCTGTCCTCGATTCCGACCTTGCTATTCTTAAATAGGCGGGACCAAATGCTCGCTGAAAGAAAGAAGACCCCTAATACAAACAGCCCCTTGAATCCATAAGCACTACCAATGATGAGGCCGATCACCACAGCCATCACAGCCCCTGATGGACTTAAATTCTTAGTCTTCCACCCACCAAAGGAAATGGCAAGAATAAAAAGAATAAGAAAAGAATACTCACTCATCACAGTGAATCCGTCTCTTTTCCGTAAGGATGGTTGAAACTTTCATATCGAAGGGTTCCACCGGCAGAGCATCGACCATTTGTTCTTCAAATGCAAGGGACATCACCGTTCCTGAAAAACCAGCAAGCAAACGATCATAATATCCTCCGCCAAATCCAAGTCGATAACCCTTTATGGTATAGGATAAACCCGGGACAATCATTAATTGTATCGATTCATTATGTACGGATGTGGACTCATCCGGATCTGGTTCATATAAGTGAAAATAGGATTGTTCCAATTGGTGAAAATCACTCAATTTATAAAAAATCAATTGCCTTTTCTGCGGGAGACACTTGGGAACAACCACTGTTTTCCCCTCTTCCCAGCCTCTCTTGATGATATTCCAAGTATCAAGTTCAGGGGGTTTAGAAACGGTTACCGCAACCACTTGGCTATTCTTCCACTCAGAAGAATGAAAGAGACGCTGTTCTATTTGAAAACATTTTTGTTGATATGATATTGGGTCTATGGATTTTAATGTTTGCAGCTGAGATTTGCGCTGTTCTTTTTTTGACATACAATCCCTCCTTGCATGCTGTACTGATACTCTATTTTAATGGATTTCTTAAAGAAATGCGATGTCTTTCCAATCTACAGATCTGATCATGACGTTCAATACAGATCTGATCATGACGTTCAAAACGACCATACATCAAATAAGGCATAAAAAAAAGCAGCGGATAAAATCCGGCTGCTTATTTCGTTTCGCGGTGAAGAGTCACACGCTTTAATTTCGGGCAATATTTTTTTAGCTCTAGGCGGTCTGGGTTGTTACGCTTATTCTTAGTAGTAATATAGTTACGCTCACCAGTTTCTGTGCAAGCCAAAGTAATGTTTACACGCATTATGATTTCCCTCCAAACATATACATCTTCTACTATTCATACGACTTTTCTATAATATCACTTTTTTCAGGGAAATGCTAGTCCGTTTTTAATTCTATCACTTAAATTTGAAACCTCTTCTTCCAATTCACCTTCAATGGCATATATTTTCCCCTGTTTCACTTCAAATGGTTTGAAAGAAAAGTCCAGCATATACACCATCATATTTTGACCATTTGTTATGGGATAATAAAATAAGCTACCCTTGCTTAAGGATCTCTTCCAGAGTTTGAGCCCTTTGAGATTAAGTGGATAAATGGTTTTCTCGACAGATTCGGAACAGGAAACGATATTGGTGATGGCTACGTTTTTACCGCTGTAATTCCAGAACGTATCCTTCGACAATGACAGGACCCCCACTCCGTCTTCCTTGCATGAGAGCCATTCAATCAGAAAGAATACCTTTAATTGACGGGTTTCTTTTGACGTATTTTCCAATTCGAATGTACAGGATCCCCCCCACCCTTCCACTTCATCTTTCACTCTTACTTTAATATTCGAAAGAGAGGACACATTTTCAGAATGAATGGGCACATATTCATCTTTCTTATTCCAGGCTATCCCTTGGATATGGAACGTACGATTAGGATTCTCTTTCATTAGCCTCTACACCTTTTGCCAGATTTTTATTTTCATTCCATAATACCTTGCAAGCTCCCTTGCCAAATTCCGTCTATCAGCCTTTGAATATATGATGAACCCTCTTTTCGGATCACTGATGATTTTCGTGCGCCCTCCATCCCTATGGTCAAAAACGATTTCTTCCTGATTAGATGAAGAAGGTACTGTCTCCAGCAGCTTAGCTAGGACCATCGGCTTCTTTCCGTTTGGACACGCCACTTGAAGACGGGTGATGAAAGGTTCCATAAAGCCCTTTGAATAAGGGGATCCTTTTTTTAAAGAGGGCGGGGAGAACTGTCCCCTCATGAGATCTTCCCTGGCACACTTATATTCTTCTGGGTTACCAATGTCCCGCCAATAAGCACTGGTCTTAAAAACGTAAACCTCTTCATTGTTCAATAGGAGACGCGGAATAAAATCCTGCCCAAAATCCCTTGCCCCGATATGGGCATAGCGATCAAGAAGACGTGGGTCCAGCATATATACACCGGTGTTGACTTCATTCCCTTCCCATTCTTCTGGCTTTTCAATGAAATCGACCAATTTCCGGTTCTCGTCTGTATGACAGATACCATATTCCTTCGGATTCGACACTTCCTTTGATACCACGGTCATAACTGCTCTCTTCTCATAATGGAATTCAATGACCTTATCAATGGGAATATTGGTAAAGGCATCACCGCTCAGGACAAGGAACGGTTCACGCAGCCTGTGACGTGCAAGGAAGAGACCTCCAGCTGTACCCAGCGGGGATCTTTCCTCAAGATATGTGATATTCACATTGAACCGTTTCCCATCTCCGAAATACTCTTTAATTGTTTCACTTTTATAACATGTTGTGATCAGGATATCTTTAATCCCATGTGACTTAAGGAGATTAATGCTATATTCAAGTATTGGCTTATTCAAAATCGGGACCATCGGCTTCGCAATGGACATTGTATAAGGTCTTAATCGCTTGCCTTCACCACCCGCCAATATAACCGCCTTCATCTCTTTACGCCCTCTACTTTCGATTGAAGAAGGACATCTTCATATATATGGATGGTTTGATCTGCGATCCGATCCCAACTGAACATGGATTGTGCCATTTTAAAGCCCAGATTTCCCAACTGCTCCGACTTTTGAGGATCTTGGATTAAAGAAACCAATTGGGTATAAAGACTTTGTTCATGGTTGGGTTCGAATAATAAACCGGTCTGTTCATGCTTCACAATGGACTTCAATCCTCCGGTATTGGAAGCGACCACTCCTTTTCGGAACGCCATCGCTTCCAGAGCAACGATCCCAAAAGGTTCGTACAGGCTTGGGAAGATGACTGCCAAACAATTCTTCAAATAATCGTTCCGTTCTCTATCGGATATATATCCTACGAAAGAAACGATATCTGTAAGGTTTTCTTGAACGACCGTCTTTCGATAATGTTCAAGCATCGGCCCTTTCCCTGCTATGATAAACAAGATATGATTGCCTTCATTCTTCAATCGAGAAGCTACCCGGATGATTGTATCAAACCCTTTTTCATGAACCATTCTACCAATCGAAAAGAAGTACGGTGTCGATGGTTGCTTAAAGACATATGGGGAAGACTGATCCAACTTCTCCAGTTCAACACCGTTTGGGATGACGGCTATCGGTGCTTCAATGGTGAATAGACTCTTGATTTCCTCTTTCATATGCTCACTGCACACAATCAGGTGATCAGATGCTTTGATGAGAAGCTGTTCTTCTCTGTGGATTTTGTGTTGTAAATCGGTATAGATCCCTTGATTTCTGCCATGTTCCGTAGCATGTATCGTGGTAATCAACGGGATGGAATAGTATTCTTTCAGCTTCATCGCTGATGTCGAAACAATCCAATCATGGGCATGAATATGTGTGATCCTTTCATCCTTTATTAAATCATGGGCGTAATGGATAAAGGTTTGATTTAAATCGAATACCCATTTAAAGAAATCTTCTTCGTACGGATGCAATGGATGAACACGGTGAATCGTGACACCTTCCATTTTCTCGAGGGAGAGGGCATCATTCGCTTTGGTCGTCAGAACATGCACATGTTTACCCTTCTTCACAAGGTTGTTAGCAAGGTCATACACATGCCTCGACAATCCCCCTACGATATTTGGAGGATACTCCCAGGAAAGGATCAGGACTGATTCAATCATCTCTTCTACGTCGGTCCTTTTGTCTGATGAGAGTTTCTCAAGTATTTCATCATTTGGAAATGGAACCATCCCTTTGCGATGAAGAAGCAGATGGCCATCTTTTTGGCCATCTTTGACTTGTTCCATCAGCCGGTCAAAATGGACCGTCGATATTCCATTTTCGTCATTGTATCCTTCCATGGATGAAACCCATTCTCTTATGAGCTGATAAGTCCACTCTGATTCACCTGTCAAGGTTAACAGATCCTCTAGTTGCTCCTCCATGCGGTGGATAACACGAACATTTCTGATTGCTGAGTCAGGCATGATTGGGATCTGCTTTTCCATACCAAGATACCCGAATCCTATTCTTGATAGAGAGGTTGATTTTTCCATCATCACTTCTAGTTCATGATGAGCATTCCCTTTATCAAAAGTCTTTAATTCCTCGTAGTCTGAAAGCTCTTTTATACATATGATCGACAGTGGATGATTGCTCTCTCCACGCGCCCCTATGCTTCCCCGTGAAATAGGAAGAAGCTTCAATCCTCTTGGTGTCCTTGTAACACCGCTGTCCTGTTCTTTCTCACTATGTTCATAAGAAAAGGACGATATGAAGCTGAATTCAATTCCTTGCTGGATAAGATAGAGATCGATTCCTGGTACATAAGCAGCTTGAGGTAACCAGAATGCTTTAGGGATCATCTGGAAATAATGTTTGAATAGTAAACTACTCATCCTCACCTGGGATTCAATGGCTCGCGGGGTCCTGTAATGGGTTAAAGGAAACGTACTTACCGTCGTAGGAATGACGTGGACCTTCCCATCAACTGTAAGGTGTTTGTAGGCTTGTACAAGATTCATGTCATATGTTGTCCACTGTGAATAGATGCGCTGCCATTTATGTTTATCATTGGCTCCTGCTTGCAGAAGATTGGTTTGAATGAATTCATTGGCCTTCTCTTTAAATTCCTTACTCATAAAAAGGGAAAAGATGAGAGGGTTCAATACAACAGGAATGGAAGGTCCATCATTCCTTTCCAGGAAATCGATCAACTCGCTATTCTCAATAAGCATGGAAGAAAGCACCTCTTCCTGCTCATTCCATTGAGAGAATTTCATCCCATTGTATGCTGGATAAACAATGATTTCCGCTAAAGACTTCATGCTTTCTCCCCCCCATTCATAACATAATATGAATACGTGCTCACATGTTCGACCCACTTTGGCTCCTTTATTAGCCCTTGCTCATATTCAATCAGCTCTTTCATACTATGAACCTCCTGATGATGAGATGTTCTTGGTGTATGAAGGACATTGGAACGAGTGAATGCAACAAAGTCACCTGAGGGTAACCGCAGTCCGATTTCCATGCAGTAACTCCGGTTTTCCTTCAAACCGTTTACGAACCAATCGCTTTCAGTAAAAGGCACATAGGAGTCTGAATGGTGATGGTGATTATGTCCGTTAAAGGAAATTGAGGTAATATCGTATAGCCGAAGAACAAATGGCTGAGGAGCGGTGCCCATATTAAAATGTTCTTTCACATGCCGTATCCAATCATGAGGAATGTTCCAGTGACAATAGATTCTCGAAGAAGTAGAAAACATAATTGATAACTCGGTAGACCTTGGATTCTTGGCCCTCTTCTTTGGCATCCTCCTGCCGAATGAAGCTCTTCCGACACGTTTTTTGGGTAATTCCTGATCCAACACATCAACTGCTTGCAATTCTTGAGGTTCCTGGCTTTTCTCTAATGCTTTCTGGTACTTCACCCATTGATATTGAACTTTCCCAACGGTAGTATTCAATTCCTTGGCGATCTTCCTGAAAGACACTCCTTGTTCCTTTAACTTGATAATTTCTGTAATCAAAACAATTCCTCCTAAAGAGTAAACGTATATTATATGATTTCAATCTAAATATTATGACAATTATACTTAAATTTATCGTAACACCGTATTGAAAAACCTACAATAAACGCATTTTGTCGTATCTTGTTACACGCAGTGATAGAAGGATTCAACCTGCATTTTTTTTGTGAATTATTATGCCGAAATGGTTATAAAGCGTTTACAATTGAGAACCGACAATTTTCTTTCGAGATTTTCGACAAATTTTTGGTATATCCCACAAATTCATCCTGCTGTCTTATAGAGTTAGCGCGTTAACTATGCTATAAATAAAGAAGAAGAAATCAGCATGGGGTGATATAGTGACTTTACTATTCATTGGATTAGTCAGCTTCTCTATTTTATTATTAGTCATTTCGTTTTTTCAACGGGATCGGTATCGTGATATGGAGAAAGATATAGAAGAATTATCGATGAATGTTCTAGAAGAGCATTATAAGTTAAAGAAGCGAATAAGCGTTTTGGAAGAAGAACTGATGATGGATGGAGATATTTCATTTCGCAAAAACCCGATTAATGAAATCATTAAGAATCAAGTCATTTCACTTCATAAACAGGGTGTAAACGTAGATCAGATTACAAAACAATCCACTTTGTCCAAGCAAGAAGTACTGTCCGTCATTAAAGACTCTTAAATGCGACTAATCTATTTCAATAAAAAACGGCCAACTCCATTATTCTGGAGTAAGCCGTTTTTTTACATTTTAAACGTTTTGACCAAATCCGAAAGCTGATTTGCTTTTTCAATCAAGTCATCCGACTGCCCATATAAGGTTTCAATTAACCCATTTTGTTCCTGGACAGAAGAATTTATGGTAATCGTTCCGTTGTTAAACTCTTTCCCGACAGCAGAAACACTTTGAAATGCTCCCTGAATATGGTTCATATATTCTTTCAACAGCTCCAGGCTTCCTGAAATATCCGTAATATTTTGATCCATACCAGATACCTGCTCCTTCATTTCCTTGAAATGATTTCCGGTTGTTTGGATATTCACCTTCCCGATACCAAGCTCTTTGTATCCATCTTTTAACGAACTGGAAACTTCACTTGATATTTGTTGAACATTCAAAACGCTATGATTCATTTCAATCAAAGATGAATCTACATCCTGTGCCAACTTCCGCACTTCGTTGGCTACCACTGAAAACCCTTTACCAGCTTCTCCCGCTCTTGCAGCTTCAATTGATGCATTTAGTGAAAGTAAATTGGTCTGATCGGCAATTTTTTTGATGCTCTTTGTCAAATTGCTGATATCGGTTGCACTACCCTCTAATCGATCCAGAAGATCGTATGTTTTCTTTATTTTCTTATACACCATTTCAATTTGATCCGTTGTAGAATTCATGGATGCGAATCCTTTTACTGTAATCCCTTGCATATAGGTAGAGAGTTCTGAAAGTGAGTGCCCATTTCTTTCTACTTGAGTGACCTGATCATTGAAAGTTTGGTACTGATGATTGAGTTGATGGGCAGCTGCCACTTGATCTTCTGAACTGCTGGATAACCGATACATGGAATCAGCTACCTGGTGACTTGAAGCATTGATAGAATCCGCCAGGGATTTGATATGCTGGCTATTTCCCTGGACGGTAGAAGATCCGTCTTTAATTGCAACTACAAGCTCCCTTAGACGTTCTACCATATGTCTGATGGAGAAGTTTAACTGACCTATTTCATCCTTGCTCCTTGTTGGAGGAACAGATTGGGTTAAATCACCCTGTGCAACAGCTTTAGTAACGGTCAGGATTTTTCCAATGCTCCTATTTATCTTCTTTGAAACAATCGTTACAATGAATCCACTTGCGACCATGGAAAGAAGTACAAATCCAATCAACCAGAAAAAGAGTGAGTTCATATTATTTTCCGTTGTATTCAATACAGAGTCTTGTTTCTGAAGCGTCCGTTCTCTTATTTCCATTAGAAGATTGTTATTTTCGTCCCTAAGGCGACTAATTTCCATCCTTGCATCCGTATAAATGCCTTCATCCAAGCGGACGACGGCTGGTGCAATTTCTTTAATGAACAGCTCATCGATGGTGTTATTATTCTGAGAAAATGTCTGAATCAGTGCTTGATCTTCTTTATTCAGGCCTTTTAGTATTTCATCGGTCTTTTGGTTAAGCTCTACTCGTAATTTACGATACTCTTTCACATCTGCATCTTTTAAAAACGTTATGTAATCAGCAATTCGGATATCCTTGGCATTAATCAGCCTGCTCAGTTCCGTGATTTCCACGGAATGTTCTCCTGTCTCTTTCATATATCTCATATCCTGCATCAAATGATTCAAACTGAATAGGGCTAATCCTACACATGAAATAAACAGCATGGCATTCAATAGAAACGTGTAGGCAAGTTTGTTTTTTATGGAATGATGATATGAAATCCTTGAAAAAAATAGATTAACTTTTATTCTTGGTACATATTTTCTAATAGGAATAGATATTTTCAACATTGGATCCTCCTGTATGTAAAACTTTGTGTCTATTAAGAATATGTACCAAAATACCCATTTTTTCTATACTTTCGTCGTTATCTTAATATAATCTTTACAAAGGAGCCCATTACAGATAAATCAATAAAAAAAGCGCCCCTTCACATGAAGAGACGCTTGTCATTTTAATTATTCAAGTCAAAACGTTCACCTGTCACTAGGAAAATGACGTTTTCACAAATATTCGTCACATGATCCGCTACGCGTTCGATATATCTGCACGTAAAGGCAAGTTGCGTGATCTGGCTGATTTCATTTGGATAGTTCGGAATATAGGTCATCAATTCCTTCACTAGTTGACCATATAATTCATCTACTTCGTCATCACGGTCAGCCACTTTTTTGGCCATGGATGCATCCTCAGAATAAAAAGCCGTCAGAGCTTCTTCAAGCATTTCTTCAGCAATCGAGAGCATTCTAGGGATTTCTTCAATCGGTTTGATCAATTTTTGATTCCCTATATGCAGCGTAGACTTAGCGATATTCGTAGCCATATCCCCGATCCGTTCAATCTCTGAACAAATTCGCAGTGCAGAGATGATTTTTCGCAAGTCGGTTGCTACTGGAGATTCTTTCGCAATCAATATAATGGCAAGATTATTGATTTCATTATCATATTGGTTAATGAGATGGTCTTTTTTAATGATTTCCTCTGCTTTTTCCATGTCTTGAGTCTTTAAGGCAACCACGGACTCTTTTAAAGACGTTTTAGCAAGATCAGCCATATCAAATAGCTTGTCTTTTAACTCTTTTAAATTATTATCAAAATTTCTTCTTATCGCCATACTTATTCCCCTTTGCTAAGTAATGTTGAAGAACCTTTTTTCTTTGAGTATGCATTATCCAAATCGACCAGACACATAATCTTCCGTTCTTTTGTCTGTAGGATTAGAGAATATTTTATCCGTTTCGTCTAGTTCAATCAAGTCCCCTAGTAAGAAAAAGGCGGTTTTATCTGAAACCCTCGCTGCCTGCTGCATATTATGAGTGACGATAACGATGGTATATTGTTTCTTCAGTTCACCGATAAGCTCTTCGATTTTGACTGTAGAGATCGGATCCAAAGCAGACGTCGGTTCGTCCATCAAAAGGATATCAGGTTTGGTTGCGAGTGCCCTGGCAATGCAGAGACGCTGCTGTTGACCACCTGAAAGACCCATAGCCGGGGCATCCAATCGATCTTTTACTTCATCCCATAACGCAACACTTTTCAAAGTGGACTCGACAATTTCATCAAGCTCTTTCTTCTTTTTGACCCCATGTACTTTCGGACCGAACGTAATGTTGTTATAGATGCTTTGAGGAAACGGATTTCCTTTTTGGAATACCATCCCCACTTTCTTCCTTAATTCAACCAAATCAACTTTATCAGAAAGAATATTTGTCCCATCAAAATTAATTTCACCAGACATTTTGATTCCTGGTACCGAACGGTTCATCAAATTTAATGTTTTGACAAATGTTGATTTTCCACAACCCGATGGACCAATGATGGCTGTTACCTCTTTATCGTAAATAGGAAATGTAATATTTTTTAATGCATAGTTATTTCCATACCATAAATTTAAGTCGTTAACGTTAAAAGCCGTTTTTTTTGCTGTTGATACTGACACACGAAACCCCTCCAACTAAATGATCAACTGAAACGCCCTGAAATATAGTCTTCTGTTCTCTTTTCCGATGGATTTGTGAAGATTTTCTCGGTTTGGTCAAACTCCACTAAATCCCCATTATAGAAGAATGCCGTTTTATCAGAGACACGTGATGCCTGCCCCATGTTATGGGTTACGATGACAATCGTGTATTCTTTCTTTAAATCGGTGATCAATTCTTCAATCTTGGCATTTGAGATTGGATCAAGCGCCGAGCAGGGCTCATCCAATAACATGACAGTAGGCTTCATCGCAATCGTTCTTGCAATACATAAACGCTGCTGCTGCCCACCAGATAGTGACAGTGCTGAAGTATGAAGGCGGTCTTTTACTTCATCCCAAAGTGCCGCTTTTGTCAGACTTTCTTCTACCAGTTCATTCAACACACTCTTCTTTTTGATTCCAGAGAATTTCAAAGCATGAACAATGTTTTCATATATAGACTTGCTGAATGGATTCGGTTTTTGGAAAACCATCCCGATTTCTTTCCTCAGGGCAACGACATCAATGTCCTTTCCTAGAAGATTGACATCTTCATACATGATTTTCCCTTCTGCACGGGCGATCGGCACTAAATCATTCATGCGGTTGACCGTTCTTAAAAATGTTGATTTTCCGCAACCTGAAGGTCCGATCAAAGCCGTTACAGCATTTTTTTCGATTTCCATATTTATATTTTTCACTGCGTGATTATCACCGTAATAGAAGTCTAAATTCTGAACATCGATGATGGTCTCTTTTTTGATTCTATCCGCTACTCTTGAAGAGCGCTCCTGTTTCGTTTCTAATTGAACAGACATGTACTATCACACCTTCTATTATTTTGTCGCTGTCATTTTATTATGAATGTAGCTTCCGATGAACCGTGCACCCAGGTTAAAGATCAAGACAGAAAGAATCAAGACAGCTGATGCACCAGCTGCTTTTTCGTCTACATCAGGAATTAACCCTTGGGTATTGACTGCCCATATATGAACAGCCAGTGTTTCAGCCGGTCTGAACAAATTCAGCGGTGAAGTAGGCGAGAATGGATTCCAATCCATATAGTTCAATCTCGGAGTAGACAGCCCTGCTGTAAATAATAGTGCTGCTGCTTCTCCGAATACACGTCCGGATGCCAGGATCGCACCTGTCAGAATAGATGGGAATGCACCTGGAATGAGTACCGTTTTCACCGTATGCCAGTTTGTAATTCCAAGAGCAAGGCTTGCTTCTTTCAACTCACGAGGTACACCTCTGATGGCATCTTCACTCACACGTACTAATACAGGGAGGTTAAACACCGTAAGGGCCAATGCTCCACCTATAATGGTATATCCCCAACCTGTTGTATTAACAAACACCAATAATCCAAACATTCCAATGACGATAGATGGTAATGATGCCAATACTTCAATACAAGAACGGATCGTATTCGTTATTTTACCCGGCTTTGCGTATTCAGCCATATAAATACCTCCGCCAACACCAAGCGGAACCGTTATGATCATCGTAATGACCAAGATGTAGAATGAATTGAATAATTGATCTCGTACTCCTCCACCGGCACGTACCGCACTCGATGGTGTTGTCAAGAAATCCCATGTCACATATGGGAGACCTTTAATCAATATATAAGAAAATAGAGCAACTAACAGCGCAATGATGATCGTTGCTATCCCAATGAAAAAACCTGTGGCGATCTTGTCTGCTCTCTTACTATTCATTAGATTTTCCTCCTAGATGATAAGTAACGGATTAATAAGATAAATACGAAAGACATAATCAACAGAATAAGACCCATTGACCATAGCGTGTTGTTTTCCACACTTCCATACGTTGTATGGCCCATGTTTAATGTGATGATCGTTGTTAATGTCGCTGATGCATCCACTAAACTTTGAGGAAGGTCCCTCGTATTCCCGATTACCATCTGTACCGCTAATGCTTCACCAAATGCTCTTGCCATACCTAATACGACAGCTGTCAATAAGGTTGGTAAAGCAGCTGGAACTAATACTTTTCTAATGGTTTGCCATCTTGTTGCACCTAAAGCATATGACCCATCACGCAAGCTTTTTGGTAATGAACTCATAGCATCAGTGGCAATCGTCGTGATGGTAGGCAAAATCATCACGGATAAAACAATCATCCCCGCCAGAAGTGAAAATCCAATACCAGAAGTATGATTGCGAATAAAAGGTACCAATACTGTAAGCCCTATAAATCCATAAACAACGGAAGGAATTCCGACAAGGAGTTCGACAATCGGCTGCATGATTTTTCTTCCCCATGATGGTGCGATGTCTGTCATAAAAATAGCCGCGCCTATTCCTAATGGAGCTGCTATTAAGGCAGAAAGAATCGTAACAGCAAACGATCCAAATATAAACGGCAGAGCACCAAATAGTGGATTCTCACCTGTAGGATTCCAATCAGGACTGGTTAAGAACTCAATTGGACTTACACCATTCTTAATAAATGATTGTAAACCTTTTGAAGTTAAGAAAATGGTGATAGATAGTGTCGCGGCAATCATAATGATTGCACTTAGTGTCACTAAAAATCTTCCCTTAAATTCACCGTTCATCCAAGATCTATTACTTTTGACTAGCCTCTTTGAGGCAGGTAACTTGTTTTCCATATCCGTAAACACCCCTAAATACGAGATAATAGGGTAAATGCCCTTCCGCATTTACCCTATCAATTTATTTAATTACTCACCAATTATTTCTTCGTTTGCTTTCCTTCAGCGTCACGTTCTACTTCCATTTTTGTAGAAGGAATGTAACCTTGATCCTTTAGTAAACCACTTTGAACATCTTCACTCATCATGTAATCAAGGAACGTTTTAGCTAAACCATCAGGCTCACCTTTAGTGTAAGAGTGCTCATATGCCCAGATTGGGAAATCACCTTTTTGAACATTTTCGTCAGTTGCTTTAACTCCGTCGATTGACAATGGAGTTACGCTGTCATCTGTGAAGTAAGAGAAAGCAAGGTAACCGATTGCTCCATCCGTTTCATTGATGATTTTCTTGACAGTATTTGATGAATCTTCAGTGATTCCTTCAGCAGGAGTTTCTCCATCAAGACCGAATTTCACGAAAGTTGCGCGAGTACCAGAAGAGTCTGGACGGTTTACAAGAGTAATCTTTTGATCTTTACCACCAAGTTCTTTCCAGTTCTTGATTTCACCTGTGAATACTTTTTTAAGATCTTCTTTAGAAATGTCTTCGATACCAACATTAGGATTAACTGCAGCTGTCATACCTACAACCGCTACTTTATGGTCAACTAACTCATCCGCTGGAATTCCTTCTTTTTCTTCAGCGAATACGTCTGAGTTACCGATTTGAACTGATCCTTCAGAAACTTGAGATAATCCTGTACCAGATCCTCCAGCGTTAACTTGGATATCTGCATCCGGATTTTCTGCCATGAATTCTTCAGCTGCTGCTGCAACAAGTGGTTGCATTGCAGAAGAACCTGAAACTACGATTGAACCAGAAGCTGTTTCTGAACCTTCTTTTTCGTCTCCAGCATTTTCATCTGTGCTACTTCCATTCCCACATGCAGCAGCAAATGCTACTAGCGTTGCGATGATTAAAAGCAGACCGTATTTCTTGAAGTTCTTCATTCTTTAATTCCCCCTAGAATATTGGTTGTTTTGTCCTACGAGTAATAGATTAATAGATGAGTGTTAATTGTGTTTTAATCGATTGTAAAGGTTTTGTAAATTCGACATTTTCCTTCATGATTCCGCGGTTCATAAATGCTTAAAACCCTTATATCACTAGTATTGAACAACATTCAACGAATTATGTATTAACCATAAAAAATACACCAATTTCTTGGATTTTTCTGTTTAAACTTCCCTTTCCTTTCAAATTTCCTCCAAAAAAAGCTGACTTATGGAACAATTTTCCCATAAATCAGCTTTTTTAATTAGTTATTCTTTTCTCTTTCCTGTTGCATCTGTTCTTCTGCTTCTTCAGCATTTTCTACTTTCTTATTAACTGAAGTCGGATCTTTCATTTCTTCAGCACGTTTCTTCTTTAACTCAAAATATTTATCCATTACCCGTCTAGAGATGTATTTATTTACATAAGGATCGGACACGCCGCTTGCCTGGATATGTGATGAAGGAACCAACGTAGCATAAGCTACTTCAGGGTTGTCAAAAGGAGCATATCCGATCAAGGTGGTGTTATAGTTCAATTCCCCATCAACATACGTCTCGGCTGTACCGGATTTCCCCGCCGCGTTATACGGAGCGTCATGAAACAAGTAACCCGTACCTTCAGGGTTGTGGTAGACGCGATAGAAGCCATTTTGAACATGTTCGATCTGTGCCTGTGTGGCATCGATTCGGTTCAGTACATTTGTTTCTTTTTCAAAAAGAATTGGACCGAGACTTTCCTTTTCATTTGTAGGTTCCCTTATTTCCTTCATAATATGAGGCTGTACACGATACCCATCATTGGCGATTGTGGAAACGTACTGTGCAAGCTGCATGGTTGTGTACGTGTCAAATTGTCCAATCGCCAAGTCCAGTAAGAAACCGGGATCTGTCTTCGTTCCTGTAAGACCCGCAGATTCACCAGGTAAATCTATTCCAGTCGGGACACCTAAACCAAATTGAGCATAGTGGTTTCTAAAAATATCGAATGCTTCGGGATTATTAACAATCGGTTCATTCGGTACATATCTGCCACCAGCAATTTTTAAAGCGACTTTCCACATATACGCGTTCGAGGATTTCTCCAGTGCATATAAATCTGTCATGGGAATTTGCTGGTATTTATTGAACCAGGAAGTTTTCGGTTTTGTCCCTTTGATTCTTAAAGGTTCATCGATCAGAACTTCCCCTGGCGTCAATTTACCGGTCATATAGCCTGTTAGTACGGTTGCACCTTTTACCACTGAACCTACTTCATAAGAAGAAGTAAACGTTCCAAGTGCTGCATCACGCATCTCATATTTACCCGTTTCAGGATTTTTCACATATTGTTTACCCGCCATAGCCAGGATTTCTCCGGTATTCGGGTCAATCATCACGACAAACGCACGATCAAGGTTGGGTGATGCCCCCCGATGGACAATCTGCTTGCTTAATTCTTCTTCGATGATTTTTTCGATTTCACGCTGCAGCTCCATATCAATGGTCAGGACAATATCCTTGCCACGCTGTCCTTGTTGCACTAGAACGGATTCAAGCACACTGCCGCCTTTTGTCACGTTTTTGATTTGTTCTTTCTGCCCTTGCAGCACGTCTTCATACTGCAGCTCAACATAGCTTTTTCCTACACGGTCATTCCTGTTATAGTCTTGAGCTAAATATGAATCTACCAGATTCTTCGGAAGTCCTTCCCTTGCAGAAGAAACATTTCCTAAGATGGTTCGTAATGTATCATCAAATACATATGAACGCTTCCAATCCGTAGTGGTATTGACACCAGGAAGTTCACTTAAGTGTTCACTGACAGCTGCAAACTCCTGTGGTGTGACTCCTTCATTCTTCACTATTTGTGGATTCAATGCATATCCACTTGAGAACTCACGATAAATTGCGATGATTTCCAGATCTTTTTCTGTGAGTGAGGCAAGCTCTTTCTCTGTGATTCGATCCAATCTCATTTGATACACTTTTTTATTTACATCATCTTCCGATAATTCTTCATTGTTTTGCAGCTTTTTGATTTCAGCATCAGACACTTTTGCATCTGCTTCATCTTTATGATTGATTAACCAATAATCCTTTTTGTCCCTCTCCGTTACGTCTTCTGTATCCTTTTCGATATACTCAGAAAGCTTCGATGCAACCTCCATCATTTCCTCGATCTTTGTATTATTCGCCCGGGTATACGTGATCGCATTCAGCGGGACATTATCGACGATCACATTGCCGTACCTGTCATACATTTTCCCCCGTGGTACACCTGTATTGACCACTACATCTTCTGTTCTTTCCACTTCTTTCTTATAGCTCTCCCCATTCACAATCTGAACAAGTCCAAGTCTAAGAACAAGAAGAGAAAACAATAAGAACACGGCAAAGAACAGCAAATTCATCCGAACGGGAACATGCGTCTTTCTTTTTTTCTTATTTTTTTTCAATTCTTCCAGCCCTTCCTCTATGTAAAAATTCTTCTTATCTCTGCTCTGTTACCTTTTATGTTGTGCAATGAAGGATTTACAGAATCACGATTCTTCTCTCCTTATTTTATAGAATTTTTCAAGGATAATCTAGCCATAAGCAAAGAGAGGAAATCTTTCCCTCTCTTTGCTTAAAGTTCCTTATAAAGGCAGAACGACCTTTCGTACAAACAGATAGATCAGCGTATGTCCTGCCCCGAGAATCAACAGGAGAATGGGAATACTTTCTTCCTGGTTAAAAAAGGTCACGGCTACAATGAAGGAAAGAACAGATACAATTCTTCCGAGGTTCAAGAAAATTTCCCTTACGACAATATATTCGATTCTCATTTCAGCCGCATTCCATCCTGTCCCGATGACATCATAGGTCATAGATATATAAGGTACCAATAATATCGGATAGGCAATGGCAATGACGCCTGCATAAAGCAATAATTTCGTATAGGTTACATCAAATACAATCAGGAATATGGCCAGATAGAGTAGCACTCCACCAAGTAGGATGGCACGTTTCCTCAAGTTCTTCTTTATGACTCTGGAAGCAACATAGTACGCAATAAAAGCGATACCTGAGTTTATCAAGCCGAAGGTACCTATGGCAAATTCACTTCCCGTACTGATGAAAACAAAGACAGAAATGATAAAGATGAAGGTCCCTTCCCTGAGTCCCTGAAAAAAGTGAGCATTGGTGATGAGACGCCAGTTGTGATTATGTTTTCTTTCTTCCAGAATTCTGAGGAATAAATACCTCCCCGATGCAGGCCTTCTTTTCAAGAAAAAGCTCATTATCACCGCGATGGTAAATAATAAAAGAGAGAGTCCAAATACAATGGTATATCCCTTATAGGAAGCAAACCGTGAAATAATGAAACCGGCAAGGATCGGGCCGATCATTCCTCCGGCCGAAGTGAGAGTCCCAAGGAAGCCATTGAAGAAATCTCTCGTTTCCGGTTCGGTGATTTCAAAGGTCAACACATTGAACGCTAACCAGTAGAAGCCATAACCAATACCCAGTAACGCCCCCAATACGACAAGAAAATCCTCTGCCGATTCTCCGAATGCCAATACGGATATGTAAAAGAGAGCCAAAAAAATAACACCGAAGCGTAAAACAATCACCCGGTCCACTTTCTTTGCCCACCTTCCAGCCAATATAAACGTCAGAGGCTGAAAGATGACAACGGTTAAGTTATATATACCCAAATCAATAAATTCACCTGATTGCTTCCACAGGTAGATGTTCACAAATGTGTTCGAGAGGGCAATACTCAATGAGTACAATCCCCCGATTAACAGGAGCAAAGTCAGATCCCTCGTTAATTCAATGTCGCCTAATACCTTTTTAAAGCTACTCATGTGAAAACTCCCCTTTAACGTATCCCTATCTTTTGAAAAAGGGAAGGAACTTATACAAAAAAAAGAGAGGTTCCTTAAGGAACCTCTCTTTTGGCATAGATTTAATTATTTTGCAGCTGAGTAGCGCTTCGCTACTTCATCCCAGTTTACAACGTTCCAGAAAGCACCGATGTAATCAGGACGACGGTTTTGATAGTTCAGGTAGTAAGCATGCTCCCAAACGTCAAGACCTAAAACAGGCGTTTTCCCTTCCATTAAAGGACTGTCCTGGTTTGGTGTGCTTGTTACTTCTAATTCACCGTTGTTTACTACAAGCCAAGCCCAGCCTGAGCCAAAGCGTGTTGCAGCAGCATTCGCGAATTCTTCTTTAAATGCATCGAAGCTTCCGAATTTAGAAGAGATAGCATCTGCTAATTCTCCAGATGGCGCGCCTCCACCATTCGGTGATAATACCGTCCAGAATAGAGAGTGGTTAGCGTGACCGCCACCATTGTTACGTACTGCCGTACGAGCACCTTCAGGAACAGCATCTAAGTTAGAAACAAGATCTTCGATGGATTTGCTTAATAAATCATCGTGTCCTTGAAGTGCATCATTTACTTTTGTAACGTATGCGTTATGGTGTTTTGTGTGGTGAATGTTCATTGTTTCCTTGTCGATATGAGGTTCTAATGCATCATATGCGTAAGGTAGTTGCGGTAATTCGTAAGCCATTGTAAATTCCTCCCTATGTATAGTTTCCTGAATAGCAATATTCAGGCCGTTTCAGTATAAGATTACCAAAACAACTATAGCTGTTCAAATAATTTGCCTTCAATCTCTTACTTTTTTCTTACAAGAATAAAATACCCTATAATCTGCTGACTAGTCATTTGAAAATTTTTTTGTCATTATTCAAATTAAGAAAGGAGTGTTTGATTTGCGCTCCAGGTGCTCGCTTTCCGCGGGGCTGGCGGTGAGCCTCCTCGGGCTAAAGCCCTGTGGGGTCTCACCTGTCCAGCGTTTCCCGCAGGAGTCGAGCACCTTCCACTCCAATCAACAAAAGGTAAATGTCTTAACCCTAATCCCTAAACACAGCGGACTAAATGATCCAAAAGAAATAGATTGTCATAATGATTTGAATGACTCCTTTTGTAAATACACTTGAGATGAAGCCTACCACGGATCCTATTCCCACTTTTACGGCAGTCTTCAGGTTTGTCCGATGGACGACCCATTCTCCTATGACAGCACCCAGGAAGGGACCGATTAATATTCCTGCTACAGGTATGGCAAATGGACCAACCAGTAGTCCGATGGTACTTCCCCATATACCTGCCTTCGTTCCGCCGAATTTTTTGACTCCTATCAGGTTCGCCATATAATCGGCACCGAATAAAAGGGCAACAAAGAGGATCTGCACAGTCCAGAACAGCCCACTAAAAGGCTCAAAGCTGAAAAACACGCCATACAATAAGAAACTGCCCACTAAAAAGATGACACTTGGCAATATCGGGTACACCAAACCGACAAACGATAAAACCATGAGTATGATAATGATACTCCAGTAAACGATCTCCACGTCTCAACACCTCACTTTGAGTATAAAAAAAGCTGACCCCTTTGACAATTATCAAAGAGGTCAGTTTGACTTGCCTTATTCTACTCCCAATACTGCTTCAGCAATATTAACGGCATGATCACCAATACGCTCTAAATTACTGATGATATCCACATATACGATACCTGCTTGGCCCGAACATTTCCCTTCATTCAGACGAAGGATATGTTGTTTACGGAGCTTACGTTCCATCTTATCGATCTGATCTTCTTTTTCAGCCACTTCTCTGGCAATTTCAATATCGTTCAAATCTAATGACTTGATGGCCTTTTCAACTGTTTCAATAGTCAAATTGAACATGACTTCAAGATCAGACATGGCATCATCTGTAATTTTCACTTTATTTGATTGTTGATATTCGATTAATTCAATGATGTTTTCGAAATGGTCCCCTACCCGTTCAATATCGCGTACTGTATCCATCAGAATCGAATGACGCTCAGATTCTGATTCTGAAAGGGAGGCAGAAGATAAATCGACGAGATAGTTCGTAATCTTCTTATCCAGATTATTGATGGCACCTTCAATTTGATAAGCAGCTTCTGCATTTTTAGAGCTCTTCGACTTTAAGAATTCATTTGTTTCCTGCAAACCTTTAACCGCAAATGCTCCCATACGTAGAACTTCTTCTTTCGCTTGTCCCAATGCAATGGATGGAGATTGCTCGATAAACACAGGATCTAAATGCTTTGAATTATAGTCGACAATAGAGTCCTGACCTGGAATCAGCTTTGTTACGATGACCGCCAAGATGGCGATGAACGGAAATTGAATGATTGTATTCGTAAGGTTGAATGTTCCGTGTGCGAATGCAATCGTCATTGGTTCATTTAGATTAAATGTAGATTGTAGGAAGACTACAAACTTAGTGAAAAACGGCAATATGATTAAGAAAATAGTTGTCCCGATTAAGTTAAATAGTACATGGACCGCTGCTGCACGTCTTGCTGCTACAGATGCACCAAGGGCTGCCAGAACGGCTGTAATGGTTGTACCGATATTATCCCCGAATAAAATGGGTAATCCTGCTTGCAGGTCAACCAGGTTGGAGCTGTATAACTCCTGCAGGATACCGATTGTTGCGGAAGAACTTTGAACGATGACAGTAAATAATGTACCGACCACTACACCAAGAATTGGGTTATCACTCATACTTACGGTCAAATCATGAAATGCTTCAAGGGATCGTAAAGGTTTCATCCCTCCACCCATTAATTCAAGACCATAGAATAATGCTCCAAATCCAAAAATCATTTGACCAAAGTTATGGACTTTCTTATTTTTGAAGAAGAATAGCATGATGGTACCGACCGCAATGATCGGAAGGGCATATTCTCCAATATCAACACCAATGATAAAGGCTGTCACCGTTGTACCAATATTTGCACCCATGATGACACCGATTGCTTGTCTAAGGGTCATGAAACCGGCACTTACCAGTCCGACAACGATAACCGTCGTACCACTACTCGATTGGATCAGGACTGTAACAAAAATACCTGCCAATACACCCATGAATGGATTGGTCGTGAACTTATCCAGAATTTCCTTCAGGCGTTCACCGGCAGACTTCTGAAGTCCGTCCCCCATATACTTTATCCCAAAGAGGAAAATACCCAGTCCTCCAAAGAACTGAAACAACATTTCTTGCCAATTTAATTCCATTTTTTCAACCCCTACATATATTTTCGACATTAAACAACAAAAACCCCATATCATTTTTAATACATAATGGTTCAAACGTAAATACTTTTTACCCCAAATTTACAATAGGTTAATAAAAGTCGACTTTTATTACATTTATGTTACAAATGATATTCATTTTAAATTATTTTAGGCTGTCTATACTTGATGAAGTATAGAGACAAGCATAAAATAGAAGAGGTATGCACGAAAGGAGAAAAAAACTTAATGAATGTATTTCAGCAGTTGTATAAAAGTATCTATTCCCCAAAAGATATTGCAAAATTCCGGTTCCAGGGAATAGGAAAAACGATTCGTTTCATCTTCCTGTTAGCACTTATTTCCATCCTCCCTGTAGCAGTCCAATTTGTATCGTTTACCACAAATGCCCTCGATACACTAAGAGAGTCTGTCGAAAAAGAATTGCCATCCTTTTCTATTAAGAACGGTTCCTTATCTTCTGAATGGACAAAACCCTTTACCATGGAAAAGGATGACATCACCATCATACTTGACGATACCGGTCATGTGAATGAAGAAGATCTTGACAAGAATGAAAATACGATTGCTTTCTTACAGAAGGAATTCGTTGTCATTAATCAGGGTAACGTTCAATCTTCTTCCTATTCTATGTTCGGTGATACAGCCTTATCGAAAGAAGGTTTGCTTGATTTGCTTGATTCCTTAATCGATTTGAAATGGATACTGATCCCCGTTGCGCTATTTATCCTTTACCTGTTTACCTCGGGGATGACGTTTTTAAAGATAACCATTTTTGCTCTTATAGGCGTTACGTTCGCAAATGTCCTTAAGCGGAATTTACAATATCGACAAAGCTTCCGAATCACAGCCTATTCAGCTACTGTATCTACCTTGTTTTTTACCCTAATGGAATTATTGCAAACCAAGATTCCAGCCGCTCCCATATTGGATTGGTTTGTCATTACCATCATCCTTTATTTAGTAGTGAAAGAAATTCCTCAAAGGAAAATACGCCATTAAACAAAGTCCCCGTTCCTCTGGATGGGGACTTTGTTTTGTTAATTGAAACTATTGAATTTCAGGGTGGAACTCACCTTTTGTCCGTAAAGAAAGAAAAATAAAAAGAAAGACGTTGATGATTGAGAAACTGAAGGCAATCGCATACATCTGTGTAGGATCCACCCTCCATACCCCAAAGGCAATCGGCCCCATTGCCACACCACCGAATCTCACCGCTCCATAGAGACTTACAATAAGCCCCCTCTGTTGCTCAGGTACGCTGCCTGTAATGAATGTATTGATGACAGGCAGCATCAAACCTAATCCTCCAAAACTTAACGTGATGAAAAACATTAGAAACCCTAATGCAGAGAGCAGATTTAACAGCCCTAATGGGATGGACATCATAACCACACCGTACTTTAAATATGCCCACCCTAACTCTTCATCGGTCTTCAATCTCTTCCCGCACCAATAGGAACACATTGTCATCGCACCTAATGGGAAAATAAAAGAAAATCCTTTAAAAAATCCGTCAATATGAAAAGTATTTTCAATATGGTAGGAAAGATAGAAGAGCATGCCGAATAATAAAAATAAGCCTGTTCCCCCAATCAAATAGAGAGGTATCAATAAACGGCTCTTTGACATGAAAAGGGTAAAAAATGCTTTTTTGTCCATTTTATGACTTTCTTTTTTAGATTCCACCGTATTTCGTAAACCAAGCAAAATCAGGATCGATAATAACGGGAAGACCCAAAAGGATTGATTCCACAATACAAGTTGAGCGAGAGTGGCACCTGTAATCGGGGCAACTACTTTGCCGATACCATTAAAAACCTCCAATGAACCGAGCATCTTTGACCGTTCCTGCTCTTGATAAAGATCACCGATCAACGCCATGGCAAGAGGTGTCGTTCCCGCTGCCCCTACACCTTGTAATCCTCTACCTAGCATAAAAAGACCGACATACTCTCGACTAAAGATACAAAGGACACTTCCTAGAATCATCACCCATAGTGAAATCGTAATGATCCGTTTTCTTCCATAACGGTCTGACAATGCCCCTGCAAATGGAATGACCAGGGCTGCAGGTATCGTAAATGAACTTAAAATAAATCCGGACCAACCGCTGCTTAAATGCAAATCTGCTTCTATTCTGGGAATGATGGGAATGAGCATTGAATTTCCCAGTACCATCAATATAGGAAGTAAACCAATGATAAAGGGGAGAAGCTTATCCCTCATATTTCTTACAACTCCTTCTTGAGACCATTCAGACATCAAACTAATCGGGAGGAAATATAGATGAAAAGAATGGCTATATTCTTTGGTATTATCATTCTTCTATACAGTGTGTATTATGATTTAAATGAGGGAACGTTAAGGCTCCTGTATAAAGAAGCGACCGTCGCAACCACACAGCCCCAAGTAAATGCCAATCCACAGCAGCCTTCAGTCCCTGCTGAAAGAGAAGAAACTTCTTCCTCCCTCCCTTATGTGGAAATGGAAATCAAGCCAGGTGACACAGTATTGAGCCTAGTGGAAGACCTTCTTGATGGATCCATACCCGTTTCCATTGATCAAGTGATTAGCGACTTTGAGGAATTAAATGAGGTGTCCCCTGCAAAAATACAAATAGGAAAAACCTATAAAATACCGAATTATCAATGAACCCTTGCTCCAAAAAAACACCTATTTCTTGTCATTTCACACAAAACACTGTTACAATAGCTTCGTATTACTTATAATGAAACTTTGAGAACCTTTCTAAAGGAGCGAATTACACTTGAGTGAAATTATACATCGTTCAAAAACACGTCCGGTCAAAGTCGGAGATTTAACTATTGGCGGAAATAACGAACTTGTCATCCAAAGTATGACTACAACAAAAACGCATGACGTTGAAGCAACGGTTAAAGAGATCCATCGGCTTGAAGAAGCTGGATGTCAGGTCGTACGGGTTGCATGCCCTGATGAACGTGCTGCAAATGCCATTGCTGATATTAAGAAACAAATCAATATCCCACTTGTTGTCGATATACATTTTGATTATAAATTAGCTTTGAAAGCCATTGAAGGCGGTGCTGATAAAATCCGTATCAATCCAGGTAATATCGGTCGCCGCGAAAAGGTTGAAGCCGTCGTCAAAGCAGCGAAAGAGAAAGGTATCCCGATCCGGATCGGGGTAAACGCAGGAAGCCTGGAACGGAAAATCCTTGAGAAATACGGATACCCAACTGCTGATGGTATGGTCGAAAGCGCCCTTCATCACATTAAAATCCTCGAGGACCTTGATTTTCATGACATCATTGTATCCATGAAAGCATCTGATGTTAATTTAGCTATTGAAGCCTATACAAAAGCGGCTCAAGCATTTGACTATCCTCTTCACCTTGGTATCACAGAGTCAGGCACATTATTTGCTGGAACCGTAAAGAGTGCGGCAGGTCTAGGCGCTATCCTTAGCCTTGGAATCGGCAATACCCTTCGTATCTCCTTGAGTGCGGATCCTGTAGAAGAAGTAAAAGTCGCAAGGGAACTATTAAAATCATTTGGATTAGCGTCAAATGCCGCTACATTGATTTCCTGCCCAACATGCGGCCGGATCGAAATCGACCTGATTTCAATCGCCAATGAAGTGGAAGAATACATTTCAACCATTAAGGCACCTATCAAGGTAGCTGTTCTTGGATGTGCAGTGAATGGACCAGGTGAAGCCAGAGAGGCAGATATCGGTATAGCTGGAGCACGCGGAGAAGGACTTCTATTCCGCAAAGGAAAAACAGTCCGTAAAGTTCCTGAAGAGACGATGGTAGAGGAATTAAAGAAAGAAATTGACAAGATCGCGGAGGAATATTTCGCGAAACAGGAAGCTGAAAAGGACGAAAAGGAACTAGAAGTTTAATCGGATTAATGAAAAGAGGACTGACTTATGTCAGTCCTCTTCTTTTTAATTCTTGAAACGCTCCCAATTTCAAGAAAAACGATTGATTTTAAAAGAACGGCAGTACAAATAATCCTACGATTATTGATACGGCCCCAATTCCGATTGCCCAGGCACCAAGCATTTCTGCTCCCCTGCGCCTTGCCACAAATCCAAGTACGATTCCAGCTGCTCCCATTATGACCGGAAGAATAAACAAGGAAAGAATGGATAGTGCAAGGGCAGAGTACCCTAACACACGACCTGACGTTGTCGTATCTTCTACGGCATCATGTTCAAAGTCGCGGCTGACATTCATTGGAGCAGCAATTTCTGCTGCTGTTTCTTCACGATAATCATCTCTATCCACATCTGTTTCCGGATTGTCGTAATACACGTCGATATCTTGAAGATTTCGATCAACGCTATTTAATTCGCGTCGTTCATCACTCATACAGCAATCCCTCACTTTCTGTGTTTGGGAGCCTTCTTATTGTGTGTCAGTTCGCCCATTTTACTATGCTAATCTTTGTCATTTTTGTTAGCGGACCCTTCCCTTTTTTCATTCATATGGGAATTTATTTTTTGAAGGTTATTTCAACGTGGGGATTGTGTTAAAATTGAAGGAGTTTTTAGACAGAGGAGCATGATAAAGAATGAAACGTTTTGGAATCGATATTGATGGGACAGTAACGTCACCAGAATCTTTACTGCCTCACATAAATGATCATTTTCAATTAAATTTAACTTTACAAGACATCACCCAGTACGAACTGACAGAGGTTTTGGACATTTCACCCCAAACTTTTGGAAAATGGTTCAAACAAGCGGAGCCTGTCATATACCAAGAATCTCCCCTTGCTCACGGTGCCAAGAAGATCCTAGACCAATGGAAAGAAAAACATGAGCTGTATTTTATCAGCGCTAGAAGAACGGACCTTATTCAAATAACGAAAGAATGGTTCGATAAACAGGACCTCATGTATCACCATATAGAATTAATCGGATCACATGATAAAATTTCCACTGCTAAAAAACATGATGTCGATATCTTCTTTGAAGATAAACATGATAATGCAGTAGCCATATCAGAAGAACTCTCCATCCCTGTTGTATTGTTCAATACACCCTACAATCAAAAAGCGATTCCCGATGGAGTCATCAGGGTAAATGATTGGCATGAAGCGGACTCCTGGGTTCAGGACTGGCTTCGAAATCAATCTTAGAAAAAAGCCTCTTTACCCAGAGGCTTTTTCTATTGCTGGTTAAAAAATGATTTAAACTGCTCCACTCGATTCCTATTTACCTTGAAATCATAATATCCAAGGCGTGAGCCTGACTTCATATGCAAAAGATTGGCGCTTTCATCAATGTAAATTTCCAAGTCATCCTTAAACTTCAACCATTTGGAAGTAAATACCGCATGCACGTAATGCGACTGTTCTTCTTCGATTTCCACATGATCGAATTGATTCAGTGCCTTATGAATTTGTTCTTTCGTATCCTCAACCCCTCCGTTGATGGGAAGAGGTGCGATACGATGATAGGATGTAAGGTCAATGGTGCTGACGCAATTTTTCTTATTCGTAGGACAGTGACTAAATGGTACAGATTCCATGGCTACATCTCCTCTTCTTTCAATACTACTATTTTTCCCCTTCTTTTTGAGTCGTTAAACACTTCGACTATAAGCAAAAAAAAAGAGACCCTAAAAGGATCTCTATTGACACTGCGGGCACTTTCCATATATCTCAAATTTATGACCTGAAATATCATACCCTGTTTCAGATAAGTTTTCTTTTAATGCTTCCATCGGACATGTGTGAATTTCTTTCGTTTTCCCACAATCCATACAGATAAAGTGATGGTGATGATGGTGACTTTCACAAGTGAATCTAAAATGTCTTTCACTGGATAGTTCTGTCTCTTCCAGTATTCCAAGTTCAACGAACAGGCTCAAATTACGATAGATGGTATCAAAACTGAGTCCGGGATAATCTGCTTTCATGTACTCCAATACGTCCCTTGCCGTTAAGTACTTATTTGAACTAGAAAACAATTCAAGTAGTTGTTCCCGTTTACCTGTATGTTTATAACCTTTCGTTTTTAATAAATCCATTGCTTCGGTTACGTTCAATTTCTACACCTCACCTTTAGAAGTATGACTGGACGAGTTGATCTTCTTTATCATAATTGTCATGAGGAGAATCAATATGGCTGTCATGACAATCGTTCCACCAGGGGCAAGATTCAGATAAAAAGCGCTGACTAATCCGACGATGACAGAAATCTCTCCGAATAATAGGGAATATCCAATTGTCTGTTTAAAGCCATTTGCAATCCTGATACTTGCAGCTACAGGCAAAGTCATTAATGATGATACTAAAAGGATTCCCACGATGCGCATGGATGCAGCAATCACTAGCGCAACCATAATCATAAAGATAAAATGGATAGCCTTAGCCGGTATCCCGGACGCCTTTGCATGATCCTCATCAAAAGATAGAAGAAACAATTCTTTATACAATAAGACAATCACGGCAATGACAAGGACACTGATACCACCAATCAGATACAAGTCTCCCCTGCTGACTGCACTGACACTCCCGAATAAATAACTGAATAAATCTGTGTTGAAACCGTCTGCCAGTGAAATGAAAATGACACCTATCCCGATTCCCCCAGATAAAATGATTGGAATGGCCAGCTCCTGATAATGCTTATATACCATTCGTAATCGTTCAATGAATAAAGACCCCATCACAGAGAACGCCATTCCAAAGTATAGAGGGTTCAACCCTGCAAATCCAGGAACCATTTTACTCAGGTACAGACTCGCTGCAATACCGGAAAGGGTAACGTGACTCAGTGCATCGGCAATGAGAGATAATCTTCTTACGACGATGAATGCCCCCAATAATGGAGCGATAATCCCTATCAGGATTCCTGTAAGAAAAGCATTTTGTAAAAATTCATATTCAAATATTGCTTGAAGCATATTAATCCCTCCGATCGATCATGAATGATGTTCATGCTCATGATTCAAGAAATGTACATCATGACCGTAAAAAGAGGAAAGCTGATTTTCCTTGAGCTTCTCAAACTCTTCTGTTTTGCCATGGAAATGTAAATGTTTATTCAAACATGCAACATGAGTCACTTTGTTTGAAATGGATCCGATATCATGGGTGACAAGCACAAGTGTAATACCCAGATCCTTATTCAACCTTTCTAACATATCGTAGAAGTTCTGGACATTCCGGGCGTCGACCCCTACCGTAGGTTCATCCAGGATCAATACGTCAGGATGACTCACCAGTGCTCTTGCAATGAATACCCTTTGCTGCTGACCTCCTGATAGTTCTCCGATATTCCGTTTGGCGAACCGGGTCATGCCGACAGATTCAATCGCTTGATACACGTCCTGCTTGTATGCAGAAGACACACGCTTGAACAATCCAGCCTTCTTGGCTAGACCACTCGCTACCACTTCATAGACAGTTGCCGGAAATCCCGTGTTGAAGCTGTTGGCCTTCTGAGATACGAAGCCAATCCGATCCCATTCTTTGAATTTAGGCTGAGGTGTACCAAACAACTCAATCTTCCCCTGTTTTACACGCAATAGACCAAGAACAAGCTTTAATAATGTTGATTTTCCTGAACCGTTTGGACCCACGATCCCAAGAAAAGCACCCTTTGGTATGCTGAGGTTTATATCTTCGAGCACTCTCTCTCGCTCGTAACCGAAATTCACATCTTCTATTTTAATCACTGGATTTGAGGTATCCATTAACATCCACTCTCTTTATAAGAATCATTACGATTTAAAAGTACATAGGGTAGTATACATGATGTGTAGTTGATTGTAAATGATTCTGTTTATTACAGAAAAGGACTACCCTACTTGGGTAGTCCTTTAGCGTCTTTCAAATCGCTTTTGAACGGATCAATGGATGGCCGACTTGAATCGTGCCCCTTTTGTTTCCTGGGTGCTCATGATGGTGATGAATGCATTTGAGTCCACATCGGCAACGATGGATTTCAATTTTGTGACTTCAAGTCTTGTGACCACGACATATATGACCTCTTTATCATTATCCGTATAACCACCACGTCCCTTTAACATGGTTGTACCCCGTCCAAGCCTTTGTAAAATGGCATCCGATACTTCCAGATAATGATCGGAAACGATGATGACCGCTTTCGTTTCGTCCATACCCTGAATGACCGTATCGATCGTCTTGAAAGCGATATAATAGGTCATGACCGAATACATAGCCTCTTCGATCCCGAAGACAAACGCCGCCCATCCGAAGATGAAAATATTCATGAACATCACAAACTCTCCGACGGAAAATGGCAATTTCTTCGTTAACAGAATTCCCAGGATTTCCGTTCCGTCCAATGATCCTCCATGACGGATGACAAGCCCAACGCCCACTCCAAGAATCAATCCTCCAAAGACGGTTGCAAGGATTTCTTCTGTTACGAATGGGTCCATATGATGAAGGAGACTTTCTATGATTGCCAGAGCGACGATGGCAAACAGTGAAGATACAACAAAGGTTTTTCCGATTTGTTTATATCCTGAATACATAAAGGGAAGATTCAACAGAACCAACAGGGTGGAAAAATTAAGGAAAGGGATGGAATCGGAAACTAAATAATTTAAGATCAACGAGATACCGATGATTCCCCCATCAATGATATTATTCGGCACGAGAAACAGCTCAATTGATACAGCTGCGAGTCCAGCTCCGAGTGTAATGAAAAACAGACGGTAAATAAAATGAAGGGGACTTTCCTTCTTATGTACTCTTTGAGTCATCGTCAATTCCTATCCTT
Organism: Rossellomorea sp. NPDC077527; assembly: GCF_044542955.1. Classification (NCBI taxonomy): domain Bacteria; kingdom Bacillati; phylum Bacillota; class Bacilli; order Caryophanales; family Bacillaceae; genus Rossellomorea; species Rossellomorea sp. NPDC077527. Next base: position 228,587 of record NZ_JBITVL010000002.1, read on the forward strand.
TCATCACTTATTTTTCAAATAAAAGTGTCACTTTCTTGGTGTGAGCGACATATGTATCAGTTGAGGAGTGATAAACATGAAGCTATTACAAAATGTGATCAATCACAAAATCAACCATATTACAAATGATGAATTATTCAAGTATGCCAAACAATATAACATTTCACTGACGCCAGAACAGGCGAATGCAATCGTTGCAAGCGTGAAAGGAAAAAACATCAATATCTTTGATGATAGCAAAAGAAGCCGGTTAGTTAAGAATCTGGCCAGGGTCATTGGTCCTGCGAAGGCCAAGGAAATCAACCAACTCTTTTTGCAACTCATCAGATAGTAAAGAAAGAGGAGGATTCTCAAATCTTGAGCCATGTCCTCCTCCAAATTTTACTGATTCAATATTTTTGTTAATACCTCTTCATCAAAGGTTTGATTACGCAGCATGTCGATCTCAAACTTGTAAGGAGGTTTTTTATTTTTCTTATCTTCCCCTACATACGGAGTCTCCAATATTTTAGGAACTTCCTTTAACTGTGGATGATGCACGATATAATTCAGTGCCTTAAATCCAATATGACCAAACCCTAAGTTTTCATGTCGGTCTTTAGCCGCTCCACGTTCATTCTTACTATCATTGATATGAAGGACTTTTAAGCGGTCAACGCCTACGATTTTATCGAATTCCTCCAGAACACCATCGAAATCTTCAACGATATTATACCCCGCATCATGTGTATGACATGTATCAAAGCAGACGGATAGGCGGTCGTTCAGTTCTACACCGTTGATGATTTGAGCCAGTTCTTCAAAGGATCTTCCACATTCGGAACCTTTCCCAGCCATGGTTTCCAAAGCAATTTGAACTTTATGATCTTTAGTCAATACTTCATTCAGACCTTCGATGATTTTCTCGATACCTTTATCTGCACCTGCTCCTACATGGGCACCGGGATGAAGGACGATTTGCCCTGCTCCAAGAGCTTCCGTGCGTTCAATTTCAGAACGGAGGAAATTGACACCCAACTCGAAAGTAGCAGGGTTGGTCGTATTGCCGATGTTAATGATATATGGAGCATGGACAACGATGTCCTCAATTCCATTTTCTTTCATGTGGGCAAGACCCGCTTCAATATTTAAGTCTTCAATCTTTTTTCTTCTCGTGTTTTGTGGAGCACCTGTGTAAATCATGAAGGTATTCGCTCCATAAGAAACGGCTTCTTCACTTGAAGACAGTAACATGTTCTTTCCACTCATGGAAACATGGGATCCAATTTTAATCATACTTTTCAGCTCCTAACTCCCTTATTGTATCGAATGTAAGTACAAACACTTACTTGTTTCTATTTTTTATTCTTCTTTCCCGCTTCTTGATTTGATCCATTTTGTATTTCATTTTCTTTTTATATCCCGGTTTTACGGCTTTTGGTTTACGGACCATTGACTTCGCTTTTTCGTCAATTTCATCAACGTTTGATTTTTGACGATTCTTACGTTTATTCAGGGCAGGCAGATCAGACCATTCACCTTTTTTGATATCACGATGAGAGAAGCTAACTCCCAGCTTCATCAAGCGATTCAGGGCATCTTCATCGGATGGTGTATAGATGGTATAAGCGATACCACTGTTCCCTGCACGCGCTGTACGGCCTGAACGGTGAATATAGAAGTCAAGATCTTGAGGGAGTTCAAAGTTAATGATGTGACTTACCCCTTCGATATCGATACCCCGCGCGGCAAGATCAGTCGCCACAATATATTGATAATCCAGGTTTCTTGTTTGTTTCATCATTTTTTTACGCTCACGGGGAGATAAATCACCATGAATCCGTCCAACCTTCAATCCTTTAGCGATCAGGGCATCAGCCACTTCATCCGCCTTTTGTTTCGTATTTGTGAACACAATCCCTAAATATGGATTGATCTCCACTAAAATATTATAGAGCAGATTTATTTTATCGCGGCTTTTCAGCGGTACGATCACATGTTCAATATTCTTTGCTGATAACTGTTCAGGCTCTACATGTGCATATTGAGGGTTCTCCATATATTTTTTCAAGAAAGGCTTAAGCTTCTCAGGAATAGTGGCAGAGAAAACTAACATTTGAAGTTTCTCTGGCATCTTGGCCGCGATCTGATCCACATCTTCAATGAATCCCATATCAAGCATCAGATCCGCTTCATCGATGACAAGCAAGGCTGCGGTATGGACAAATAATGCCTGATCCTTTACAAGATCATTGATACGCCCTGGAGTTCCAACTACGATATGAGGCTGGTGTTTTAATTTCTCGATCGTTCTCTGCTTATCCGTCCCACCAATATAACAACGGGATACAATCTCACTGTCTTTAGTAATCTTAAGTATTTCCTGATAAATCTGTTGTGCCAATTCACGTGTAGGTGCAGTAATAACAGCCTGTACCTGTTCAGAAGCTGCATTTACCTTTTCAATGATCGGTAGCAGGTAGGAATGTGTCTTTCCCGTCCCTGTTTGTGATTGTCCGATCGCACTCTGTCCTTTTAAAATCAGAGGGATCATTTTTTTCTGGATTTCCGTTGGTTCATAAAAGCCCAACTCTTCTACAGCTTCATTGATAAAAGTCTGAAATCCAAATTGCTGGAATAGATTCTTCTTCATTGTGTACATCTCCTTTTATCTTACTATCCTTTTATTACGCTGTCATCGGGATGGATGCCTTAAGTCGTTCGCATCATCACCACAGATCTATATAAAAGTATCGGATCACTTTTTATTGAAAGTGATTTTTATTTTCACGTAAGCAAGCGTCATATTTAAAGAACATCTAACCATTATAATCAATTTTCACGAAAACTTCTAGGTCAACCTGATATTAATTCAGATGATATTGTCACAATACCCTTTTTTCACCTATTGCATACTCTATAATGACAACGAATTTATTCAATGAAAGGAGGCTGTCATCATGCCGCCTAGAAGAGTGAGAAATCAAGGTCAGGATATGCGAAACCCTTTCGGAATGAGGCAGCGGCGGGGCAACGGCTTTGGAATGCAGCAGCCTGGCAGAAATAATTTAGGACTGGGACAGACACAACCCCCTCCGTTTCAATTTGGAAGGCAGAATCCAAATCAGGGCTTCAATATGGGAATGAATCAAAGAGGAAAGGGCCGGGGACAAGGCAAAGGGTTGTTGTCTAAGCTCCTTAAAAAAGGTGAGAATCGCGGTGCAGATGGAGGCGGCGGACTCCTGCAACAGTTTACCAGAGGTGATACTTCTGCTAATTCTACTGGGTTTGAACGATCTCCACAGGCAGCAGGTGGAATTATACAGACCCTCCTGAATCCCGGAAATGTAAATTCCTTTTTGTCCAACACACAACAGATGCTTCAGACGGCTCAACAGCTTGGCCCAATGTTTCAACAATACGGACCCATGGTCAAAAACATTCCGTCTTTGTGGAAGCTGTATCGGGGGTTAAAAGATATGCCAGCTGAAGATGCATCTGAAGAAAACACAGACGAAATTCAAAGCACAGAGGAAACTGGAATACCAGAAGCAGAAGCCCCTGTTAAGAAGAGAAAGAAAAAAAAGCCACGTGTTGAATTAGACGATGATGAAGAAATTAAAAATCAATCAGCTGCTCAATCGAGTTCAAAGCCAAAGCTCTATATTTAATAAGTCGAATCCCTAAGGGTAATGAATCGCCTGATAGGGATTATTTTTTTAGGACTAAGACCTGATTGATTCGTCCGAAAATCTTCCCAGTATATCGTACTCTTTGTCAGATAGCCCATTCTCCTTTATAATGAAATCAAAACCTTTTCTCAGTAGGAGGATATTCATAGATGGAAATTATTAAGATTACTCCGAGGGGCTATTGTTATGGTGTAGTAGATGCAATGGTCATTGCAAGAAATGCTGCACTGGACAAATCGCTTCCTCGTCCCATTTATATTTTAGGAATGATTGTCCACAACAAGCATGTAACCGATGCATTCGAGGAAGACGGGATCATCACCCTTGATGGAAGCAATCGAAAAGAAATCATTGAACAGGTAAACGAAGGGACCGTTATTTTCACTGCTCACGGGGTTTCTCCTGAAGTAAAGGAAATTGCCAAGCAAAAAGGCCTTGTCACCCTGGACGCAACCTGTCCCGATGTCACAAAGACACACGACCTGATCAGGGCCAAAGAGGCTGAAGGGTACGACGTGATCTATATCGGTAAGAAAGGACATCCCGAACCTGAAGGGGCTGTAGGTGTAGCACCTGAAATCGTTCATCTCGTTGAAACAGCGGAGGATGTTGAAAAGTTATCCATTGACAATGAAAAGATCATCGTGACCAACCAAACGACCATGAGTCAATGGGATGTACTCGATACAATGGACAAAGTGAAAGAAATGTACCCTCACGTTGAGCTGCACAAAGAGATTTGCCTTGCAACTCAAGTACGACAGGAAGCTGTGGCCGAGCAGGCCGGAGATGCTGACGTTCTTATTGTCGTAGGTGATCCAAAGAGCAATAACTCCAATCGTCTAGCTCAAGTATCAAAGGACATCGCAGGTACACCGGCTCATCGAATTTCAGACATTAGCGAGCTCGAGATTGACTGGATCAAAGACGCCAACATCGTAGCTGTTACGGCTGGTGCCTCCACTCCTACCCCTATCGTGAAGGAAGTCATCAAATTCCTTGAAGCATTTGATCCGGAAGATGATTCCACTTGGACAAGAGAGCGCAATGTTCCATTGAATAAAATACTCCCGAAAGTACGTAAAGCAAAAATGGGAACAAAATAAACATCAAAGACCCCTTACAAAAAAGTAAGGGGTCTTTCCATGTTACATATACGTAAAGGGGTTCGTTTCTGCTTTTGATGCAAAGATATTTACAACATATCCTTTTTCCGAGCATCGTTTCGCTAAATGAGCGGCCACTCCCTCTTTCATCACCTTCTCAATATGATGTCCAGCGTCCACTACATTCAGGCCCATCATCATGGCGTCATGTGCTGTATGATAGTAGATATCTCCGGAAACGAACACATCCGCGCCCTGTCTTTTGGCTTTTCCAATGAACTTATTTCCATCGCCGCCGAGTACGGCCACTTTCTTGACAGTCGCATTTCCGTCCCCAATCATTCTGATTCCATCCATGCCAAATGTTTTCTTTACCAACAAAGCAAAGTCCCGAAGTGTCATTTCCTCTGGTAAATACCCTATTCTGCCGAGCCCCAGGGCAGGCAATTCATTCTCAAGCGAATAAATATCATAGGCCACCTCTTCGTACGGATGATGGGTGAACATCGCTTTCAGTACTTTTCTCTCCAGGGAAACAGGATAAACGGTTTCTATCTTTTCTTCGGTCACTTCCTCAACCACACCCTGTACACCTAAGTGAGGGTTTGTTCCTTCTTCAGGGAGGAATCTCCCCTGCCCTTCGGTTGAGAAGCTGCAATGAGAATAATTCCCGATATGTCCGGCTCCCGCTTTCCCTAACGCCTCTCGCAATTGCTCAGCATTTTCTTTCGGCACATACACTGCCAATTTCCGAATATCCTCTTGATACGTAGGAACGAGTACAGATGAATCCTGTAACTTCAGCATATCAGATAGCAGATCGTTCACTCCGCCTACTGCAACATCCAAATTGGTATGTGCAGCATACACAGCGATATCATGCTTGATTAATTTTTCAATCATACGGCCTTGATATGAGTCCGTATGAAGTGCTTTCAAAGGACGAAACAAAGGGGGATGATGGGCGATAATCAATTTGACGTTATTCTTAATCGCTTCATCCACGACGTTTTCAAGAACATCTAGGGTGATCATGACATTATCTACCTTTTCATTAAGTCTTCCGATTTGAAGTCCGATGGGATCTCCCTCTTCTGCCAAATATTTTGGGGAGAATTCCTCGAAAAGCTGTATGATCTGATGACCGTTTACTGTTTTCATGAATGGATGACCTCCTCGACCACTTTGATCTTCCCGATGAGTTCACTTTTTCGGTCTTCTAGAGCTTCGGTTTTTTCTGCCTTCTCCATATTATTCAATATATTTTTCCATTGACGAAGTTCCTGATTCCACTTCTTAAGAAAAACCGGACTCTTTTCATTCATTAAAAATGGACCAAGCAATAGCTCTTTTTCAACTTCCCTGGAATAATGATTCCTTGGGTCGCCTTTTTCCGCAACTAAAATTTCATAGAGCTTATCATCTTCTTCAACGATTTCCTCTGCAATCAAATCCCATTCATTATCCATCAACCAGGTCCGAATGGATTTCGCACTCACATTGGGCTGGAGGATCAAACGTGGTTCATTCGTCAGTTTGTGCTTTCCTTCCTCAAGAATTGAAGCAATCAATGTTCCTCCCATTCCGGCAATCGTGATGCAATCCACTTCCCCCGGGGTAATGACTTCCAACCCGTTTCCTAATCTCACTTCTACTTCCTTTGTCAATTCAGCCTCTTCTACTTGTTTTTTTGCAGAAAGGTAAGGACCTTTCACCACTTCACCAGCGACGGCTGAAGAAGCAATGCCTTTGTTCACTGCATAACAGGGAAGATAAGCATGATCTGACCCGATGTCCGCAATTCGAGATTGTTTTGGTATGTATGAGACCACTGTTTCAAGTCGTTTTGATAATTGTTGAATATTCATTCCATGTGTCACCTTTACTCATTTATTGGATTCATAGTATGGTACTCATTCTAACCAACTTTCCCCTATAAAAAAAGCCCTTTGTCTAAAGACAAAGAACCTTTTTCAATCATTCATTATTTAAGTGATTTGATCCAGTCTGCCATTGCATCAAGATTTTCATCTGCTACAAGACCAGCCGGCATGATGCCACCACCATTTTTGATTCTATCTTTGATCTCATCTTTCGATAGCTTCGTTCCTTTAAGAGCAGGACCGGCACCACCTTCATAGTTACCACCGTGACAAGATACACAAGACTCCTTGTACTTCGCTTCAGGATCGAACTCCCCGCTTGAAGCCTTTTCGCCTTCTTCACCAGCCATTTCGCCATGCTTTTCTTCCTTCGCTTTTTCATCGGCATTATTAAGGCCTTCAATCGATAAGAAGAAAACAAGACCAATCCCAAGAGCCATAATAAGTACGAATGGAATGATTGGATTACGATTCATGATTTTAACCTCCCTTATGTACACATACAAAAAAATAGTGCTCATTTCAACACTTTATATTTTACTGCAAAAACTGACAAAGTAAAAGTACTATCAATTAACTTTTCCATCTTTCTCACAAATTAGACACATTTCCTGTTATTTTCCTGCAACGGGGATCGACATTCTTACTTGCACACCTTGAAAAAGGATAGAGATAGGAGCTCTATCAGCCTTCAGGGGACCAATAGAGCTCCTTCCATTACCCATATAGGAATATCCCTATTGACACCCGATCAACCTTGAAATGACCATTCTCTGAACCTCTGATGTCCCTTCTCCGATCTCAAGAAGTTTCGCATCACGTAGGTAACGCTCCACATGGTATTCTTTCATATAACCGTATCCGCCATGAATTTGAATGGCTTCGTCCGCCACTTCCATACTGATTTCAGAAGCGTATAACTTACACATGGAGGCCTCTTTAGAAAACGGTCTTCCCTGATCTTTCAGCCAGGCTGCTTTATGCACCATATTCCTGGCAAGCTCAATCTTCATAGCCATGTCAGCAAGTTTAAATTGTGTGACTTGGAATTGCGATAACGTTTTACCGAATTGTTTTCTTTCCTTAGAGTATTGGAGTGCCTTGTCAAATGCAGCCTGAGCGACACCGACAGCCATCGCCCCAATGCCGATCCTGCCCCCATCCAGGGTAACAAGGAACTGCTTGAAGCCTTCCCCTTGTTTCCCTAATAGATTTTCTTTCGGCACTTCTACGTCTTCAAGCACAAGCTCTGTTGTATTGGAAGAATGAAGTCCCATTTTTTCATAATTATCAATGACCTTAAATCCATTTGCTTTCGTAGGTACGATGATGGCACTGATCTCTTTATTTCCGTTATTTCTGCCAGTAATCGCCGTTAACGCGAGATGATTCGCATAACTTGCGTTGGTAATATAGCATTTATTACCATTTATAACCCAATGATCCCCTTTATCTTCAGCAGTGGTCTGAGTTCCGCCTGCATCTGACCCGGCATTGGGTTCAGTCAGACCGAATGCACCAAAGGATTCCCCAGTACATATCGGTGTCAGATAATCCCTTTTCTGCTCGTGTGTGCCAAATAAATTAATTGGGGCTCCCCCGAGTGATATATGGGCAGAGTACGTGATTCCCGTAGAAGCGCATGCTCGGCTAAGCTCTTCCGTTACGATGGCGAAACTTACCGTATCTGCACCTGCTCCACCATATTCCTCCGGAAAGGGAAGTCCCATCATTCCCAGGTCTGAAAGTTTTTTGAAAATTTCTTTAGGGAATTCCTTTGTACGGTCCCGGTCCAATGCACCAGGTGCCACTTCTTCTTCAGCGAATTCCCTGATAGTCTTTTTAATCATTGCCTGCTCTTGTGTTAAGTCGAAATTCATCCTTTATCCCCCTTGTCTAACTTTGATGACTGAAAGCCCTAGACTTCTTCGATTGAATAATAGCGCTTCCAAGCATAGCCATACATTTCTATGAATACGCTCTCATTCCTATTATAAAAGGGAATAGTGAATTTTCTCAACTTTAAAAAACTTTTTAATTTTCAGAAGTTATAGTAATATATAAATAAAAACAAACATGGCTCCTATGGATCCTGCTATGGAAAAATAGTTCAATTTCCACTTCAACCCTGCTCCGACCCAGATAAAACAGTTTAGAAACAAGGTAAAGTATAATGCCAAAGAGCTCCCATTAAATACCATACCCGATATATCTACAGATGCCAGCAAAAAGATGCAGCCGGCAACAGTGTAAAGAAGCATAGGAGATAATTGTTTCTTAGTATAATAAATTCCTACTCCGATTAATAATCCGACAAAACCTGTCAAAATCGCTGTTTGCAAAACGATTGACAATTCAGTAAAATAAATGACAAATAATGAAATTACTAACGCACAAATTGATATCAATAAGTCCTTAAACATATTTTTTCTACGGGAAATTACCGGCTTTTTTTCATCAATCTCTGTTCCACCTGTATATAATGCAAGAAGATAGTCACAATACTGTTCCGGGAGCAGTTTGGTTTGCTTCCAGAATTGAATTTCCCTGATGATCATTTCTGTCTTCGAATTCTTTATTTCTTTCACATTTGTCACACCTTTTGTAGTTCAATCCTATAGCTGTATTCGGCAAATGCTTGTAAAATCCCTTTAAATCGCACAAAAAAAAACTACCCCTATTCACTATAGAGGCAGTAAAAGGAAATTCTATTCTAAAAAGTCTTTCAATCGCTTGCTTCTGCTCGGATGACGCAACTTCCTCAAGGCTTTCGCTTCGATTTGACGGATACGTTCACGGGTAACACCAAACACCTTACCTACTTCTTCAAGTGTACGGGTTCTACCGTCATCGAGTCCAAAGCGCAACCTGAGCACATTCTCTTCACGGTCTGTAAGAGTGTCCAGGACATCTTCAAGCTGTTCTTTCAAGAGTTCATAAGCAGCATGTTCTGAAGGGGATTGAGCTTCTGCATCCTCAATGAAGTCTCCAAGGTGAGAGTCATCTTCTTCTCCAATTGGAGTCTCAAGGGAAACAGGTTCCTGAGCAATCTTAAGTATTTCACGGACTTTTTCAGGTGTCAGGTCCATTTCTTCAGCAATTTCCTCCGGTGCTGGTTCACGCCCCAGATCTTGAAGTAATTGTCTTTGTACCCGAATCAGTTTATTGATGGTTTCAACCATATGAACCGGAATACGGATCGTTCTTGCCTGATCAGCAATCGCACGGGTAATAGCTTGACGAATCCACCATGTAGCATACGTACTAAATTTGTACCCTTTACGGTAATCAAATTTCTCCACTGCTTTGATGAGACCCATATTTCCTTCTTGGATAAGATCTAAAAACAGCATACCTCGCCCAACATAGCGTTTAGCGATACTGACTACCAGACGCAGATTCGCTTCGGCAAGACGTCGTTTTGCTTCCTCATCACCATCTTCAATTCTTTTGGCAAGATTGATTTCTTCCTCTGCGGATAATAAATCGACTCTCCCGATTTCTTTCAGGTACATACGGACCGGATCATTTATTTTAACGCCGGGAGGAACGCTGAGATCATTAAGATTAAACTCTTCTTCCTCTTCTTTCTCTAACTCCGTGGCACCCGGATCATCATCTTCGTCGTTTTCATTCACGATTTCTACACCTTGTTCACCTAAGTGTTCGTAGAACTCATCCATTTGATCCGAGTCCAATTCGAACCCTGATAATTTATCGGCAATATCTTCGTAAGTGAGGACTCCTCTTTTCTTACCTTGGTTAACTAAAAATTCTTTCACCTGATCAACTGTTAATTCTGACGCTATTTGCTTGGAACGCGCTGACTTTTCAGCCATTTGTTCCCCTCCTTCCAACTTCCTTATAACACTTTATAGAGACTTACGTAGCTGTAAGATTTCCATCGCTATTTGTGCTTCTTGCCTGTAATCCTTTAATCTTTCTGCTTCTTTTCTTTCCAATTCTTTTTCCTTTATTCTCAACATCTTTTGATGTTTTAACACCTGATTTACATAATCCGCTAATTCCTGATCCGTACTTTCTTCGCTAATGGACATCATTTCGATATCCGTCACGATCCTTCTGAGCCGTTCATCAGGCAGATACCCGATAAACGCACTGGCACTTGGAGGCAGACCTTCTTCATAATATCCCAATAAATAAGTAATAATAGCCTGGTGCTCATCAATATTTAGGTTCGTACCTGCAAGCCACTCCTGGACCTTGTAAGCAATGTTCGGATCCTTCAACATGTAGGCAATCAACCTTCGTTCAGCGGTTTGGTAGGCTGGCAGCAATTTAGACTGTGTTTTCGGTTTGAAATCCCCTTGCATACCGACCTGTTTAGGGGGGTTAGACACGCGTGTTTCCGTCCCCTGAAATTCTGATAGCTGTTGTTGAAGAGCCTCTAAGGATATGTCGAACTCATCGGCTAAATACCTTAAATAATAATCCTTTTCAACCGCTTTACTTAATTGGGTAATTTCCTTAAGTATGTCTTCTATATACTTAAGCCGATCTCCTTCATCATTTAGGTTTTTATTTAGCTTATAGTACCGGAGCTTAAATGCCATGAACGTCAAGCTTGCCCCTATTACATCCTGTTGAAATTTGGCTGAACCATATTTTGAGATGTAGTCATCAGGGTCTAGCTGCTCGGGTATTGTGGCCACGCGGATGTCCAGCTGATGCTTGTGAAGAAGCTTCCCGGCCCTGAACGCGGCTTCGACTCCGGCAGAGTCACCATCATAGCAAATGACGATGGAATCCGTCAGCCGTTTTAACAGTCCGATTTGCTGTTCCGTCAAGGAGGTACCCATAGTGGCTACTCCGTTTTCCACCCCGGCTTCGCTTGCTGAAATCACGTCAGCGAATCCTTCAAATAATATCGCCTGCTGTTTTCTTCTGATCATGGACCTGGAACCGTGATAATGATAAAGGATGCTGCTTTTATTAAATATCTTTGTTTCAGGACTGTTTAAGTATTTTGGTTCGTCATCCGCGGAAATGGTCCTCCCGGAAAAAGCAACGGTATTGCCTTTCGAATCGACGATAGGAAACATGATTCTTCCCCTGAAACGATCGAGGAAGGAATCGTCCCTTTCCCTTCTTACAAGTAAGCCGGCCGCTTCCATCAGCTCAAGGGAGTAGCCCCGCTTCTCTAAAAACTTAACCGTAAAATCCCAACTAGGGAGGGACCATCCAATTTGGAATTTCGTGATGCTTTCCGTAGTAAATCCTCTTGCCAATAAATATTCCAGTGCTTCCTGGCCTTCCTTTGTATTTAGAAGAAGATGATGGTAAAATTTACTTAATAATCCATGAGCTTCCATCATTTGCTTCTCATCTTCCTGAGGAGGATGAGAGTGATCTGCTGATGGGGCTTGAATCGAAATCTCTTCGCCTACTTTTGATCCAAGCTTTTGGGCCGCTTCTTGGAAGCTGAGACCATCGACGTCCATGAGAAACGTAAACGCATTTCCTCCTGCTCCACATCCAAAGCAGTGAAAGATCTGTTTGTCGGGAGAAACAGAAAAAGATGGAGTATTCTCTCCATGAAACGGACATAAACCAAAATAATTTCGGCCCTGCTTTTTCAATTGAACATAGTCACTGACAACATCCACAATATCAGTTGACGATAAAATTTTATTTAACTTATCTTCAGGGATTCTTTCAGACATACTTTATCACCTGTTTTATTAACCCTCTTAATCCATTCTGTATTGATTACGATTTTCCTGCAATTCCCGACAAGATTTTATCAAAGGAGATACAGAATGTTTCTCTGTCTTCATTTGTAAAAGGCTTGGGACCTTTACCATAGTTGCCTTTTCTGCGTTCTTTTGCAGCAACATACCGATAATCAAGAGCCGTCACAATACTCTCTTCCCTGTAGGCTTTTCCCCTGGGAGAGATGGCATAAACTTTTTTCGGTAAGACAAGACTGGCAAGACCAATGTCCTGGGTTACCAGAACATCCATTTCCTTTACATGATTCATGATGTACAAATCGGCCGCTTCTTTCGAACTATCCACATATACCCATTCACCTTGATCTGGTGTGTTCTTTCTGTGTGCGTGGGAAGCAACAAAAATGACTCTGAATCCATATCCACTTGATATTTTTATGATTTCCTGTTTTACCGGGCATGCATCTGCATCAACATAAACGGCAGGGTTATGTTCGCTATTACTAATTATTCTACATCACTCCGTATTTTCCTTCTCTCTTTAGGAACTTTCCTAGAGATTTGATTAAAATTGTCGAATGATAATTCAGACGAGACTTGACATATCACAATAATTAGTTTATTCCTTAAGAGTTTAGTCTAAACCTATTTTAAATATTTTTATCACAATTTTTTATTATAGTATAATCGGACAAGTTTGACCACTATAAAAACTCAATTCTTTTGAGGTTTTTGGAGTTGTACTTTCATTCATTAAAAAAGATGATTCCCCATTTGCGTGCAGGAACCATCTTTTTTCTGTTTACGATACAATGCCAACTCATTAATCGTTTGTATTGTGATAGATATTCGTGATGACATTGGCTGTTTCTTCAACTGCTTTATTCGTTACGTCGATGACATGACATCCGATTCGATCTGCAATTTTCTCAAAATATTCAAGCTCATTTTCGATTCGCTTAATATTCGCGTAGCTTGCCTGATCATTCAATCCAAGAGATTTCAGTCTTTCTCGGCGAATGGTATTCAATTTCTCAGGACTGATCTTGAGACCGAAGCATTTCTTCGGCGAGACCATAAATAACTCCTCCGGAGGATCGACTTCCGGTACTAGCGGAACATTCGCCACTTTGATCCTCTTCAATGCAAGGTATTGTGACAGAGGCGTCTTCGAAGTCCTTGACACTCCCACAAGTACGATGTCCGCTCTCAGAATCCCACGGGGATCACGCCCATCGTCGTACTTGACGGCGAATTCGATGGCTTCCACCTTCTTAAAGTATTCATCATCAAGCTTCCTGACCGTCCCTGGTTCAAATAATGGTTCCTTTTGATAGGAAGATTGATATTTGTCCATTAACGGACCAATGATATCAAATGCATACAGCTCTTCCTTTTCAGATTGTTCTTTAATGTACGCACGCATATCCGGCTTGACAAGGGTATAGACAATCAATCCCTGGTTCAGTTTCGCCAGGGAAATCACTTCATCAATATGTTCCAGGTCTTCTACATACGGAAAGCGCTTGATGACCGTATTGGAACCATTGAATTGGCTTATCGCTGCTTTTGTGACTAATTCGGCAGTTTCTCCCACCGAGTCGGATACAACATAGATGATCGGTTCTTTCACGATCGTTCACCACCTTCTAATATTCATCCGCCAACGCTACAAAGGCTTTTGTAATATTGGTCTTTGTAATTCTTCCAATGACTTCTAAATCACCATTTTCCGTTTTCTTTACGACGGGGACAGAGTCAATTTGTTTATGAATCAAATCTTTCGCCACTCCGATCAGCTGGTCATCTTTTTCACACACTGTGATATTAGGCATTCTCGTCATAATGATATTCACCGGCAGAGTGCTAAGTTCCTGCTTTCCAATACTTGCTCTTAGAAGATCCTTACGGGACAGGACTCCCACTAAGTATGTATTGGCATCCACAACAAACAACGTACCCACATCTTCCAGAAACATGGTCACGATCGCATCATACACGGAAACATTTTCATTTACCACGACGGGAATCGATTGATAATCCTTCACGTATATTTTGTTTAGGTTTTCCGTCAGCAGCTGGGTTCCCGTTTTACCAGTATAGAAATATCCCACCCTCGGACGCGCATCCAAGTATCCTGCCATGGTCAAAATGGCCAGGTCTGGCCTGAGAGTCGCTCTTGTTAAGTTTAATTGATCTGCTATTTGTTCACCAGTGATAGGCCCATTGTCTTTCACTATTTGTAAAATATGTTCTTGACGCTTATTAAGTTCGATTGTAACTCACCACCTATCGGTCAAACGATTTATGTTATACTTTATATGAAATATTATATACTATTCAAGCAAAATGAAAAGAGCATATTATCATCGATTTGTGACAACCTATAGTTAAATTTCACTTAACAAAGAGTATCTTTTTTTCATCAAAACTTCAAATCTTTTCTCTTCCATCGATCAGCAGTTGTTTTTATTTCTTTATCATGATAAAATGTCTTCATCTTACAACCAATATCATGCTATGAAGGATCAATAAGTACTTGCGCACCAAAAGCGACTGGGGACAGTGAAAGCCCAGATTGCAGGGAAACGGAAATCCGGAGCTATTTACCAATGAAAAGTGGATATGCACATGCATATCAACTAGGGTGGAACCGCGAGTATTAAGCTCGTCCCTAGGCCTCATGGGCCTTGGGACGAGCTTTTTTATTTACATAAATAATGAAAAGGAGTGACTTTTATGTCAATGGAACAAATCGTCAACTTAGCAAAGCATCGGGGATTTGTCTTCCCGGGTTCTGAAATCTACGGAGGACTTGCGAACACATGGGATTACGGTCCGCTAGGTGTAGAACTGAAAAATAATATTAAAAAAGCCTGGTGGAAGAAATTCGTTCAGGAATCGCCTTATAACGTCGGTCTTGATGCAAGCATCCTGATGAATCCACAAACCTGGGTCGCTTCCGGTCACGTAGGAAACTTTAATGACCCTATGATCGACTGTAAGCAATGTAAAACACGCCACCGCGCAGACAAAATCATTGAAAATGCACTTGAGGAAAAAGGCATTGAAATGATCGTGGATGGTCTTTCTTTCGAAAAAATGGAAGAAATCATCAAGGAACATGATATTGCATGCCCTGATTGCGGCGGCCACGATTTCACTGATATCCGTCAATTCGACTTAATGTTCAAAACCCATCAAGGTGTAACGGAATCTTCTACTAACGAAATCTATTTACGTCCTGAAACCGCGCAAGGTATCTTTGTCAACTTCAAAAATGTCCAGCGCTCCATGCGTAAGAAAATGCCATTCGGTATTGCGCAAGTAGGAAAAAGCTTCCGTAATGAAATTACGCCTGGAAACTTTACATTCAGAACGCGTGAATTCGAACAGATGGAGCTGGAATTCTTCTGTAAGCCTGGTGAAGACCTGGAGTGGTTCTCTTACTGGCGTGAATTCTGTAAAAACTGGTTATTGAACCTTGGAATGAGCGAAGATAACATGAGATTACGCGATCATGATCAGGATGAATTATCCCATTACAGTAATGCCACAACGGATATCGAATACAAATTCCCGTTTGGTTGGGGTGAACTATGGGGCGTGGCAGATCGAACTGATTTTGACCTGAAGCGTCATATGGAACATTCAAACGAGGATTTCCACTACATGGATCCACAAACGAATGAAAAATATGTACCTTACTGCATCGAGCCTTCACTAGGGGCAGACCGCGTGACCCTTGCATTCCTGTGTGATGCATACGAAGAAGAAGAGCTTGAGAATGATTCACGTACAGTGTTACGCTTCCATCCGGCGCTGGCTCCGTTCAAAGCGGCTGTCCTGCCATTGTCCAAAAAGCTTTCTGACGATGCGTTCAAAGTGTACGAAGAACTGTCACAGGATCTCATGATCGACTTTGACGAAACGGCATCAATCGGTAAACGCTACCGCCGTCAAGACGAAATCGGCACACCTTTCTGTATTACATTTGACTTTGACTCAGTCGAAGACGGCCAAGTAACCGTACGCGACCGCGACACGATGGATCAAGTCAGAATGCCGATCAGTGAAGTGAAGGCGTTCTTGCAGGAGAAAATTAAGTTTTAATATCTAAAGCGGAGGCGGCTCGTTCAGCCCCGACAAGCATATCTGGAAAATCCCTGAAGGCGTTTTTTGCCTTTGGGGATTTTTTAGATATGACCTCGAGGGGCTAGCCGCCGGAGCTGGAAGACACCTAAAGCGGAGGCGGCTCGTTCAGAGGCGACAAGCATATGACGGCCCTGCCGGAAAGGCGTTCTTTGCCTTTTTGGCAGGGTTGACTTATGACCTCGAGCCTCTAGGCGCAGGAGCTGGAAGACATCTAAAGCGGGGCGGCTCGTATAGCCCCGACAAGCATAACTATAAAATCCCTGATGGAGCTATTTGCGCCTTCAGGGATTTTTTGTTAGATCTTTTTAAAAAATAAATGTTTTTAGAGTTTTTCTGAGTTATTTTTGTCCAAGGGGAATTTAAGGTCTTCTCCTGCCCTATTCTATTACCATTTACAACTTGTTTACCTACTTATGTGGGATGTAACTACATTGGCCAAGAATAATTGGGCCACTATTCACATTTATTGGGCCAGTTTAGCGATGTATTGAGCCACTTTCCACATTTATTGGGCCATCTTTATGATTTTCCGCTCCAAATTGTGAACAAGCTGAACATCCCTTTCAACCGCTTATCCAACAAATTCACATTCATGACTAACCGCTAACAAATTCAAAAAAACAGGCCCATTCACAAGTGAATGGGCCTTTCTATATCACAAGAAGCATCCGTAAACTAGAATAAGTCCTTCAGGTTATCCATCTGGTCTAGAAACCTCCTGGATTTTAACATCAGACCTGAATTTTCATCGTAATAAGTCCTGATTACCCGTTTCAATTGACGTTTTGTTTCATCTTTCACCGATATATTCCCCAACCGATTAATATCAAAATAATAAAATAACCGGAGAAGTTTTACAGTCCCCTGTGATATCGGCAGATGATGAGGATCTTCACTTAAACAACGATGACAGATGAATCCATTTTCTTTAAACGAAAAGGCGAATTCACCGTCGGTCTCACCGCAAACGGCACATCCATTTAAATGAGGATACAACCCTAATACAGGGAGCATCTTCATTTCAAAAATGTGCATAAGGATTTCCGGATCATAGTCTTCATTGAGGTAGTGAAGAGTCTTGTAAAGCAATTCAAACAGGAAGGGATTCGGTTTCCGGTCTTCAGTCGACTTATCCAGGAGGTCGACGATGTATGTGGCGTATGCCGTTTTATACAGATCCTCCCTCACATGCCTCAGCGACTCAGCCATCTCTCCCTGTTGCAGGGTACCTAGTCCACTTCCCTTGATAAAAAGGAAATAACCATATGTAAATAATTGCGAAATGGCGGATAGACGGCTATTAGGTTTCTTGGCCCCTCTAGCCATCAATCCAATCTTTCCGAATTCCCGTGTGTATATGGTAACAATTTTGTTCGACTCACCGTAATGATTTGTTCGGATGACAATCCCTTCACATTTCTGCAGCATACAGCCACCTCCCGCTTTCAATCCTCCCGGGTGATGACAAACTTATCACGTTAAAGGGAAATCTAATTCTGCTGTTTCTTCTTCAAGGCTGTAAGAATCTTCAAACGTTTCCTTCTCAAGTTCCTTAAAAAGGAGATAGGTATCTATACTTCCCGTTTGCGAAAAAAATTTCCATGTTAAGTCTAACATAAAAAACCCACCTTTCTGGATTTAAACTAGCAAGACTTCATAAGCTTTCTTGTGATTAGAATGAGCATTTTCTCTCTAAAACATGTGGCCTAAATATTGTTAATTATCAATATTCGTCGTCGCTGAAGCCAAAGTCACGAAGATTGGCAGATCGATTTCTCCAATCCTTCTGCACCTTCACCCATAATTCCAGATAAACCTTCGTTCCCAACAGATTCTCAATGTCTACACGTGAGCGTTTACCGACTTCTTTGAGCATGGAACCCTGTTTGCCGATGACAATCCCTTTTTGGGAGTCCCTTTCCACAATGATGGTGGCGATGACATCAATAAGATCCTTTTCTTGCTTTTTCTCCATCTTATCAATGACAACCGCAATACTGTGTGGAATTTCTTCCCTTGTCAGGTGAAGGACCTTTTCACGGATCAGTTCAGAAACGATAAATCGTTCCGGATGATCCGTAATCTGATCGGCAGGATAAAATTGTGGACCTTCCGGTAATTGGTCCTTCAGTAATTGAAGGAGCTGCTCCACATTGTTTCCTTCCAATGCCGAAATAGGAACGGTTGCAGCAAACGGAAACAGGTCGTTGTATTGTTGGATCATCGGTAACAGCGCATCAGGATGAATCTGGTCTATCTTATTAAGGATTAAGAAGACCGGTGTTTTTACACCTTTCAGCTTCTCTATGATGAAGTGATCACCTTTTCCAAGACCCTCTTCCACATTCACCATGAACAAGATGACGTCCACTTCTTTTAAAGTGTTCTGAGCAATCTTCATCATGAAGTCTCCGAGTTTATGTTTCGGTTTGTGAATTCCAGGAGTATCGATGAATATCATTTGAGCATCATCTGTTGTGTAAACTCCTTGAACTTTGTTTCGTGTCGTTTGGGGCTTATCGCTCATAATGGCGATCTTTTGACCGATGACCCGGTTCAGGAAAGTGGATTTCCCGACGTTAGGTCGTCCGATAATGGAAATAAACCCTGATTTGTATTCTGTATTACTTCCTATATTACTCATGTAAATCCTCCGGTGAAAAAGCTCCTGGTAACAATTCTCCAACGGTTAACTCTTGTACATCGCCTTTAAGGTTCGTCAGGACGACTTTCATTTCTTTCGGACATAGCTCTGAAATGACCTGTCGACATGCTCCACAAGGCGGAACAGGTCTAGCCGTGTCTGCCACAACTGCAATCATAGAGTAGTCTGTGTCGCCATCTGAATAAGCCTTGAATAAAGCAGTCCGTTCAGCACAGTTACACATACTGTAGGCTGCGTTCTCAATATTACATCCGTGATAGACTTTACCATCCTTCGACAGAAGAGCCGCTCCCACCTTGAACTTACTATAAGGTACGTATGCTTTTTCCCTCGCTAGTTTAGCTTCTTGTATCAATTGTTCTGCATTCATTAAATTAACTCTCCTTTTAACCCTTACACATTTATTTTACTACATTTTAAATAAAAGAAAATGGGCTGTTATCATTTTGTAATAAAATAGTTAGATAATTCAAACTATTTATTGATATTGTGCTTTGCTCCACTTATTTTATACAAGTATAAGAACGTTTTCAAATGAATTAAGGGCTTCAGACAAGAAATCGACCGATTTCTTGTCTGAAGCCCTTAATTTATAGCCATTTATCCTTCTTTTTAAAGAATCATATCCAACAGTTTTGGAAGAAATATGATGATCCCTACAATCGCTGTACAAATCGCGAAGAGAAGGACGGCAGCTGATGCAAGATCTTTCGCGGCTTTTGCCAGGGGATGAAATTCTTTAACGGAAAGGTCGACTGCCTTCTCGATTGCGGTATTCATCGTTTCAAGAGCCAGGACCGTAAAGACCAAAATGATCAATATAATCCATTCCATGACGGATACAGAAAGAATGTAGGCAAGCAAGAAAACGACGATCCCTACGCAAGAATGAATCCTGAAATTCTGTTCCGTTCGCCAAACGGACTTCATTCCATCCGCTGCATAGCCAAAGGATTTAAAGAACCTGAACAGACCGAACTTAGTCTCTTTTGAGTCCATATTCATCTAGAATGTCCTTTTGTCTCTTGAACATCTTTTTTTCCTCTTCTTCCTCCATATGGTCATACCCCAGTAAGTGAAGGAATCCGTGAAGGGCAAGAAAACCAAGTTCACGGGAGACGGAATGATTGTATTCTTCAGCCTGCTCTTTCGTCCGATCAATGGAAATGATGATATCACCAAGGATGCGGGGAATCCCTTCTCCTACAATTTCAACTTCATCTTCCCCCAACTCCTCGAGGGCGAATGAGATCACATCTGTCGCCTGATCCTTATTCCGATATTCACGGTTGATTTCCTGTATCCGATCGTTCGTCACGAACGTCACGGAAACTTCGCTTTCCTTCTCGACCCCTTCTTGATCTGCAGCAAAGTTCAGGATACTTTGAACCAGTTGTGTTTGTTCCTCTGTAAGTGTTTCTGTTTCATCAATAAAGTCGATCAATAATGTCATGCTTTACTCTCCTTTTGCTTGAAGTTCAGGATACTCAATCCTCGGATGGAAAATTCCATTCAGCGTTTCACAAAGGGACCTTTTCACGGTTTCTAATTGCTTCATTGATATATCGCATTCGTTAAACTGACCATCCTGCAGGCGGTCCTGTACAATCGAATGAACAAGCTGCTGAATTTCCGCCTGCGTGGGAGATTTTTTAGACCTTACAGCTGCTTCTACACTATCTGCGATGCTGATGACGGCAGCTTCCCGGGTCTTGGGTTTAGGACCGGGATAACGATAGTCTTCTTCCTTAACATCTTTCCCTTGTTCTTTCGCCTTATAATAGAAAAATTTCAGCAGTGTCGTTCCGTGATGCTGCTCGGCAATGTCGACGATTTCTTTTGGCAGTTTATGTTTTCGGAGCATTTCCGCGCCATCTGAAGCATGACTAATAATAACATCCCTGCTTGTTTCAGGCGAGACCCTATCATGGGGATTTTCCATGTTGAGTTGATTTTCAATAAAGAAATGCGGTCGTTTCGACTTTCCGACATCGTGATAGTAGCACCCGACACGCGCCAGTAATCCGTTTGCCCCGATGGACTCACATGCAGCTTCAGCAAGGTTCGCCACCATCACACTGTGATGATAGGTGCCAGGGGCATCGGTAAGTAGCTTCTTCAACAACGGCTGTGTAGGGCTCGACAATTCCACAAGCCTCATCGAGGACAGGATACCAAAACCCGCTTCGAAAAACGGCAGGAAACCGATCGTCAGGATGGAGGAACTAATTCCGGATACAAGGGCAAATACAAGATAATACACATATTCAGTATTTGAATAAGATGTACCGCTTAAAAGAATCAAGAATCCAAGGATTAGGATATTGACAAAAGAAACATATATTCCTGCCCTCAGGATATTCGAGCGCTGATTGCGGCTGACCAGAAATAGAATCCCGGATACTCCACTAAATAACGTATAAATGGCGATTTCAATATCGATGGACCCGGAGAATTGTTGATGAAATACAATACTGGAGCAGGCAGAAAGGATGAACACCATCATCATGGCGATCCGCTCATTCAGTAAAATTCTTAATATCATTCCCGTAAATGCTGCGGGAAGTATGAAGGCAATATCATTGATTTCCAGCTGTTCAATGAGTCCGACAATCTTCATGATCAGAAGGGAGATGACGAAAACGATACTTGTCAGAATCAAGTAATTTTGCTTTCGTTCCTCGGTCACTTCAAGTGTGTAGAAGAAATAATACAACGAACTGATTACAACAAGGACGAAGAGAGTCAGTCCGATATACGGCCTGAAGGAAAACGTATTCTCTACCATTCCCAAAGATTTCAGGATACTGTATTTTTTTGGGGTGATCAGTTCACCATCTTCCACGATGACCCCCCCTTCAATGATTTCCACTTTTTCTACGTTTGCTTCGGCGAGTTTTTTTAACTCATCCGTTTTTTCAGCATCATATAAAAGGGTCGGCTCAAGGGCGACTTTCCCCAATTTGACAGCTGCCGTGGATAAATCACCTTTGAACGAATAGTTAGTGATGCGCTGTTCCAGGTTCAATTTCGCTTCATTCAACTCTTCTTCTTTCACACCATTTTCCATGATGATTTTCATCTGTGTAGTGACGATCGTTTCAACCCTTGACAAGTCATCTTCAGACGCTTCAAGGAGCGTTTTTAATACGTCATCGCTGAGGCTGTTCGTAACATTATTTTTATCCTCTGGCAACTTAGCCTTTAAAAGCTTCAGCTGTTCATCGATATCCGGTGAAGGTGCGGGTTTTAGGTTATCTTCTCCCACCGGCAGCTGTTTCGACTCTGCCTTCACTTCTATGACACTTTCCATAAGAGAATGAAGCAATGAAACAGAGTTGTCGATTGCTCCTTGCTTTGATGTATATACATTCGCCACTTCTGCCTTTGCTTCTTCCTTCTTCTTGGCAGTGGCTTCCTCGTCGACGAATTTCTTTGGGGCCCTTATCGTTGTTGGGGCATCTTCATACAAGTTGATATCCAGCGTTTTCGGCTTCACATTCCCATATAAAACACCGAACACAATGATACCAAGTAATACAAAGAGAAGATTTGTAAACAGCCGGTAGCTTAGAAAGCTCCTTATTTTAAGTAGAAATGGGTGAGTTTGCATAAAGAACCCCCTGTTATGTAAATACAAAGCTAAACAACATTATCAAAAAGTTTTAGTAATTATGTAAAATGATAACAGTTTTTGTCTGATTTATCTATGTATAGCATCATAAAAAAAGATTGATCCTGTACATACCGCATCTTTAAAAGGGGCATGGACCTATCGGATCAATCTCTGTTATGTCTATTTTTCACTTGTTTCATATGCATCGATGATTTTCGCGACCAACGGATGACGCACCACGTCGGCCTGATCAAGGTAAATGAACGATACTCCTTTAACATCTTTTAATATTCGTTCTGAAGAAATCAATCCTGACTCGCTTCCGCGTGGCAGATCCACCTGTGAGCGGTCTCCTGTGATGATCATCTTTGAATCGAAACCAAGTCTTGTTAAGAACATTTTCATTTGCGCCTTTGTTGTATTCTGTGCTTCATCCAGAATCACAAACGCATCATCCAGTGTACGTCCCCTCATATAAGCAAGTGGGGCGATTTCAATGGTACCTCTCTCGATCAAACGGGCGGTATGTTCTGCTCCCAAAACATCATGCAGGGCATCATAAAGGGGACGAAGGTAAGGGTCCACCTTTTCCTTTAAATCTCCTGGAAGAAAGCCGAGGCTCTCACCTGCTTCTACAGCCGGCCTTGTCAGGATGATCTTCTTGACCTGTCCATTCTTCAGGGCATGAACGGCCATGACGACGGCTAAATAGGTCTTTCCTGTACCGGCGGGACCGATTCCAAATACCATATCATGCTTCTTGATGGATTGGATATATTGGCGCTGTCCGAGGGTTTTTACCCGGATCGATTTACCTTTTGCATTCTTTGTAATTTCTTCATTGTACAACTCTGTAAAATATTCAAGCGTCCCCTGTCTGCCCATTTCGATGGCATAATGGACGTCACGTTGGCCGATATTGATCCCTTTACGGATCACTGCCACCAGCCGATCAGAAATATCAAGAGCGAGATTTACATCTTTTTCACTACCCGAAACCAGCAATTCTTCGCCTCTTGTTACAATTGAAACGTTTAATTCCTGTTCTATTAATTTAAGGTGAGAATCTGAAACACCGAACAAAGCAATAGCTTCATTAGGGTTTTCAAGTTGTAATTTCATTAAGATTTCATCTGACATTCGTTAGTCTCCTTGAATAATTGGTTGTCCTACTGCAATGTTTTCAATCACTTTGAAGTGAATGGTTACCCTAACTTTACCATTCTCAACCTTTTCTTGCAAAATTTTTTCCCCTCTGATTTCTGCATCTTCCGGGATGGAGGACTCAAGGTTACTTTTGGCAAGTTTTTTGGCAGCGTTTATGGCTTCTGATTTCGTATAGGTTCTCTCCACATCTTCTTTTTCTTTCATGCTACGGTCAATATAATAAATTGGGAGCTCCCATTTTAGAAAACGCAGGTTTTTCTTCGTTTCCTCAACTACGACATTTTTAAACTCCGTTTTCCCGAATCCCCATATCGGAATATCAAGTGAACCGAAACCCAAATAGTGTTTTCGTTTCTCATTGCCGCTGAATACGGCAAATCGTGACTTCAATGGAAGCTCAACCGACGTCTTGTACCAGGTTTCCCCGAGTATCTTCGCTTTGGCAGATACACCTTTGGGTTCTTTCTCATTCCCGATCAAACCGGATACGAGAAGCTGACCTTTATTGACGTAGTCATTGACACTCACCTGGGGGTCCCCTTCCTCAACGAACATGTCAGTGATAATGGCTTTCTTTTTTGCGACTATATGTTGAAGACCTGTAGACTCAGGTGCTTCAGGAGCGTTTTTCTCCACTACCTGAAAGTGGAAGGTTGTCCCTTGCAATTCCACCCCAACCCATGTGATGTTATTCATCCTGAAGGATAATTCCCGCTGAATGTTCTCTACATCCGGAATCGAGAATTGCATCTTCCCCTTTGAAACCCCCATCTCCTTCAGTTCCTTGCGTATACTGTGTTCAGTTTGAGGCGACGCACCCTTGATTTGTATGTCCCACACCATATTGGAAAGAAGGAAAACGATAATGAAGAATGCCACCCCGCCAATCATGAAACCCGAATTCTTTAAAGATCTTTTAAATAGAAAAGGCACCCCCTGACCTCTTAGAAATGTCACTTTACACCCTGATGCCCGAACCGCTCTTCTGAAGTTATGTACATCTTCTAAGGATAAGTAAAAGGTGATGGTCTCCGTTCCCGCTCTCCTTACATTCCAGATTGCGATATCGGCACGGAGTAATTGGTTGATGACCCGTTCGACTAATCTACCTTCCATTTTCACGAATACTTTTCCCTTTAAAAAGGTGAACCACTGATTCTTCAAATCCTTCCCTCCTATTGTTCTAAATAGATCACTTCTACGATCTTTCCCTGAAGGAGAATTTCTTCCGGAAGAATCATCTTGATGACAAATTGTTCCCCTTTTATAAGCAGTTGTCCCTGTTTCAACAGAAGCCTCACCTCTCGATCTGTGAAGGTCAAAAGCCCCCGATGGTTCTCTATATAGATATGAATTTGTCCAATCATTGTGACGCGAGGAAGGTCCATCATGACATCTTCGGGTAAATCCATCGTCTGCGTCATCCATTTACGCATATGTTGTAAAAAGCTTTTCGCCATAAAAAAGAACCCCCTTTCATCTCATATTTATGAAATGAAAAGGGGTTTCATCACTCTTATTTTTGATGATGACGTTTTTTCGATCTCGGAGGTCCGAATACCTCTGAATAAATAAATCCTTTTACGATATCATCTTCATTTTTGAAATCAAGTGTGAGGGGACGGTGGTCCTCCCGAATCTTCCTGGCCCGGGTCTGATGGGCTTCAAGTTTCCGGGAATAACGTTCTTCTTGTTCCTTGAGGCTGGTTATTTCCGCCTCCCTCTTCCTATCTTCTAAACGGGTTTGAATGGATGATACTGCCTCTTTCATGGGCTCTCTGGTTGATCTGGGCTTACTCTGCCTCGCTCTTTCCCGTTCTCTTTCTACTCCCCTATCCCTTCTATCATGCGTGGACGGGGAAGCCGGAGAGGCTGTTTGAATCGGTTTCTGCCTCGGCTTATTGGAAGGCGGCTGTTTCACTTTATTGAATATGGATGTAACGAGTCCGATCAATATAGCAATGATCAATGGTTCCATGGAGAAAACTCCTTTCTAGACAAAGGAAGATTACTTATCGCTTTTCGGATCTTTTTTATCCCCTGTCAGTTTTCCGATCGAGTCTCTCATCTCTGTATCAGCATCAATGTTCTTCAAGTTCATATAGTCCATCACGCCGATGTTGCCTGACCTAAGGGCTTCAGCCATAGCGAGTGGTACTTCTGCTTCTGCTTCCACAACCTTCGCTCTCATCTCTTCTACCCTTGCTTTCATTTCCTGCTCATTGGCCACGGCCATTGCTCTTCGTTCTTCCGCTTTTGCCTGAGCGATGTTTTTATCTGCCTCTGCTTGCTCTGTTTGCAGTTCAGCTCCGATATTCTTACCGATATCAACGTCCGCGATATCAATCGAGAGAATTTCAAATGCAGTACCTGCATCCAGGCCTTTTGAAAGAACTGTTTGAGAAATCAAATCCGGATTTTCCAGTACCTTCTTGTGATTGTCAGATGAACCGATCGTGGATACAATTCCTTCCCCTACACGGGCAACGATCGTTTCTTCACCGGCACCCCCTACTAGGCGGTCTATATTTGCACGAACCGTAATACGCGCTTTGGCTTTCACTTCAATTCCATCCATTGCCACACCGGCAATGAATGGTGTTTCGATCACTTTTGGATTAACGCTCATTTGAACCGCTTCCAGCACGTCACGACCTGCAAGGTCAATGGCAGCACAACGTTCAAACGTCAATTCAATGTTTGCACGGTGAGCAGCGATTAACGCATTTACGACACGGTCTACATTTCCTCCGGCAAGATAGTGACTTTCAAGCTGATTGATTGTGACCGTAATTCCTGCTTTATGGGCTTTAATTAATGGATTGATCACACGGCTCGGGATAACACGTCTTAACCTCATCCCTACTAATGTGAAAATACTGATTCTTACACCTGCCGCAATCGCTGAAATCCACAGCATCACTGGTACAAATGTAAATAAAACGGCTAAAACGATAATGCCCACTACAATGGCAACGAGCAGTAAAATCGTACTTGGACCTATTACCATATTTCTTACCTCCTAAAGTATTATGAAATATCTCTTACTACAATCCTTGAACCTTCCACTTTTACAATCTTAACCTTTTCACCTGCTTTGATAAATCCACCTTCAGTAACAGCATCGATTCTTTCATCTTCCACGATCACAGTACCTGATGGTCTTAAAGGGGTTTTGGTCACGCCTTCTTTTCCGATCAAATCCAATCGATTGGCATTCGATACATACCCACTTTCTGTGCTGGTGGAATCATTTAAAATGATCTTGTTGAAGAATTTCATTTTTTTACCAAACACCTTTGCAAAGATAATCACTGTCGCAACGGCAATCAATAACGCGATCAGAACCGATATACCCATTTGCATCATATCGCCCCCAGCCAACATAATACTTGCAACGATCGCCCCTAAACCGAGACCTCCCGCAATTCCACCAGGGAGAAAGAACTCCGCCACGATGAGAATGATCCCAATAACGAAAAGAAGGATGGTTTCATATCCTGCAAGCCCTGCAACCAAGTGTCCATAAAAGAATAATACAAGGGAAATCAAGCCGATAGAACCGGCAACTCCAAAACCGGGTGAATACAGCTCCACTATCAACCCTATACTCGCAAGCGACAGAAGGATCGGCACGACGACAGGGTTGGTGATGAAGCGGGCGAGGCTTTCCGCAAACGTCTCATCCACTCTATTTACAGAGGATTTCTCTACCCCTAGAGTCTCATATAATTCATCGAGGTTTCGTACGGTCCCCTCAGAATAGCCGATTTGCTTTGCTTCCTTTGAACCCAGGGTTAATAGTTCACCTTTTTCAATCCCGAGATCTTCGATGACGAGTGACTCATCAGCCATGGCTAGAGCATATTGAGGGTCTCTCCCATTTGATTCAGCAGCACTTTTCATAGCGGACAACCAGTAGCTTTGAGCCTTTTTATCAGCCGCATTTCCCGCCTGGTCTATCACGGCCGCAGCACCCATTTGTCCATTCGGTACCATATAGATTTCATCGGCATGTAAGGAAATGAATGCTCCTGCAGACAGTGCATGGTCATTCACAAACGCAATGGTCTTTGTGTCGACGTTATCCATGAGCTGCCCGATGTCCCCGGCTGCATCAACCAATCCCCCGGGTGTATCGATATCAAAAATAATCAGTTCAGCATTATGATCTTCCGCATCTTTGATCGCTCTTTCCAAAAATGCATGAAGACCCCTTTCGACCTCTTTCTGGATGGGAATCACGTATACCTTATCAGAATTCTCTGCAGAACTGACAAGAGGATGCAGAAAGGTGCACCCAAGGATCAACATCCATAAGATAAGAATACCTCTTCTCAACTTAACCCCCTCGTTTCAGATAATATTCCTTGATACTTTATGTACGGATGACCCATTAAAAAAGTTTCATCTTTTTTGAAATTCTGATGACAAAATACGCAACCACTAAAATCGGTTTAAAAAAACCGGAAAGCATTAAAGCTTTCCGGTTTCTTTAATCTTATGATAAATGTTGAAGAACAAGTTTGTTGACGAGAGCTCCATCGGCTTTCCCTTTTAATTTAGGCATGATTGCCCCCATCACTTTACCCATGTCGGCTTTAGAAGTAGCACCCACCTCAGCAACCGTTTGTTGAACGATGGCTGAGACTTCTTCTTCTGAAAGCTGTTTAGGCATATATATTTCGACGTAAGTCAGTTCTGTTTGAATTTTTTCAACGAGGTCATCGCGACCAGCGTTTTGAAATTCCTGGAGGGAGTCTTTCCGTTGCTTCACTTCTCGAGAAAGGACAGTCAACTCTTCGTCTTCAGAGAGTTCCTGTTTCCCATGTTTAATGGCTTCATTTTGAAGGGAAGCCTTGAGCATGCGGATAACGGAAAGCTTCTCTTTTTCTTTATTTTTCATCGCTTGTTTCATATCATCATTTAAACGATTGAGAAGACTCATACTTACACCCTCTCTTAGAACTTACGCTTTCTTGCAGCTTCTGATTTCTTTTTGCGTTTTACGCTTGGCTTTTCATAAAATTCGCGCTTTCTAAACTCTTGTAAAGTTCCTGTTTTAGAAACTGAGCGTTTGAAGCGACGAAGAGCATCTTCAAGCGATTCGTTTTTACGAACAACTGTTTTTGACATCTCTCTTTCCCTCCCTCCGAACACACTACACTTACATGTTCAAGTCAAGAAATGGTTTGTACCAATTTCTTAAGACGCAGAATTATCTGACGTCCCTTTACTTCACCAATAGGTTATGGCTTTGCCCTTGCTGTATTGTCACAAGGGGACAGAAAGTGTATGTCTTTCTTGGATGAATTTCTCTATGTGATAAAGAAATCCATGTACTTTGCCATTATAATATATGATATGTGTCAGGTCAACAATTTATCATAAAACACTCTTATAAATAGGCATGTCTCATTGATTCTCCCCATACATTTATATTAATCGTACTGGTTTACAGGAGGAGTTCAATGATTCTACATGGGATTGCCTTTATTTTTTTTATCTTATGTTTTTTATTCGGCATGACCTGGCTGAGATCCGGCCTATTTAATATTGCGAATCAAAAAATCAAGACATGGCTTCATTATCTTACGAGCACACCTTTAAAAGGAGTCATGACAGGAACGGTTGTCACCGCGTTTATCCATAGCAGCTCAGCCGTCATGGTTCTTACCGTTGGACTTGCTTCATCGGGACTGATTCCCTTTCGCCAAACCATCGGCATCATGCTTGGTTCGAATATCGGGACCACCTTCACTTTGGAAATGTTTACTTTGGATATGAATTATCTTATTATCCCATCCATGATCATCGGGTGCGTGTTGTATTTCTTCAAATCTCCTCATGTTAGGAGTATCGGTATGATTTTTGTAGGGTTCGGATTGATTTTTACGTCCATCCGTGCCATTCAATGGCTCGCAACGCCTTTGACGACCAACGAGTCCTTGCACTCTTATATCCTTCAAGTGAACGAGCATATGATTCTTGCTTTACTTATAGGATGCGTATTGACTGCCATCATTCAATCAAGTACCGTCGTAACCGGTGTGACGATGGGTTTTCTGGCTGCAGGTTCCATTGACCTTCATGCAGGCATTACCATCATGCTAGGCGCAAATGTCGGTACGTGTATCACAGCCTTTATCGCAAGCATCGGTGGTGGGACCCAGGCTAAGCTGACCGCATACGCTCATATCTGGCTGAATGTAATTGGCGTAGCCCTATTCATCCCATTCATTCCGTTACTCAGTATGATCGTACGGATGCTCGCAGATTCTGCTGATTTGCAATTGGCCCATGCCAGTGTCATCTTTAACATCCTCTGTTCCCTGCTTGTCCTTCCTTTTGCCAGTCAATTCGCGCAGTTGATCGAAACCATTCATCTCCAAAAAAAAAGCTGAACAGGGAATCTTATCCCCGTTCAGCTTTTTAAATTAATAATCTGAATCACTTGTTAATCCTTGTACAATTTTCACGCCTGAGCTTGCTCCTAAACGAGTAGCCCCCGCTTCGATCATCGCTTGTGCATCTTCTACCGAACGTACTCCTCCAGAAGCCTTCACACCGATATCAGGTCCAACCGTTTTTCTCATTAAAGCGATATCTTCAACAGTTGCTCCGCCAGTAGAGAAGCCAGTTGATGTTTTCACAAAGTCAGCTCCCGCTTCTACAGAAAGTTGACATGCTTTTACTTTTTCTTCTTCAGTCAGAAGACATGTTTCGATGATGACTTTAGAAAGCGCTTTTCCTTTAGAAGCAGCCACTACAGCTTCAATATCACGCTTTACTAATTCGAAGTCTCCACTTTTCAATGCACCGATATTGATGACCATGTCGACTTCAGTTGCTCCTTTTTCGATGGCATCCTTTGTTTCGAATGCTTTCGTTTCAGGTGTAGAAGCCCCAAGTGGGAACCCGATCACGGTACATACTTTCACTTCTGTACCTTTTAGTAATTCACTTGAATATTGTACCCAAGTCGGATTTACGCACACAGATGCGAATGTAAATTCTTTCGCTTCCTGACAAAGCACCTCCACTTGGTCTTTTGTTGATTCAGGTTTAAGTAAAGTATGATCAATCATACTTGCAATGTTCATAGTCATTCATTATCTCTCCTTTAGCAGTTGTCCGTACCTCTCTTATCATACCAAAACTAAGAGAAAAAGACGAGTATTTTATAGTATCTCCCAAAATAAAGAAAACCTTTTCATTATTTTGGATAGTTGTTTTCGCGAAGATTATGATTATCTTGAAAAACTATTTTCACATACTCTGTCATTGAGAATGTGCTGGAGGGTGAGGGGAACTGCTTCATTTTCCACGGACGTTCGGCCGGGCCTCCTCAGCAAAATTCTCGCTGTAGGTGCTCGACCCCTGCGGGAAACGCTGGACAGGACGAAAAGCGGAGGCGGCTTGCTCAGACCCGACAAGCATAAGGCGAATCAACCGGAAAGGCATTTTTTTCGTTTTGGGTTGATTCGCCTTATGACCTCGAGGGGCTAGCCGCAGTAGCTGGGTCTTAAGACCCCACAGGGCTTTAGCCCGAGGTGGCTGACCACCAGCCCCGCGGAAAGCGAGCACCTGGAGCGCAAATCAACCACAACTCGCTACATCCAAAAACAACAGTGTTACAAAAACAACCCTATGAATAGAAACAAAACACCCCCGGTCGATTGGACCGGGGGTGTTGCTGAAAATTATTTCAATCGGTATACTCTTGCCTCGTATGGTTTGAGGGTTAGCTTGCTCAACTCATCATGGTTGTCTACTTCATAGTTGTTCAACAGAAGATTCGATGAAGATACCTTTAGTTCATCCAGGTCACACACAGCTTCCTTAGTGGAAAGGTTCGTGATGACAATCATGGTTTGATCTTCACCAGTGCGGGTATAGGCATAAATTTGCTTGTCTTTTTCAAGCAATAAATCATACACCCCGTACGTAAAGACATCCTCTTCTTTCTTAAGTGAAATCATTTTTTTGTAAAAGTTCAGGATAGACTGTTTATCTTTTTCCTGTGCTTCAACATTGATCGTCTTATAATTTGGATTCACTTTCATCCACGGCGTACCACTCGTGAATCCTCCGTTTTTCTCATCCGACCATTGCATAGGCGTTCTGCTGTTATCACGGGAAGAAGCCCAAATGATTTCCATGATATCCTGATGCGGTACACCTTCTTCACGCTTCAGACGATAAAGATTCTTTACTGCCACATCGTCATAATCTTCAATGGAAGGGAATTGCACGTTGGTCATGCCGATTTCTTGCCCCTGATAAATGAATGGAGTTCCCTGCATAAGGAAATACATGGCTGCCATCGCTGTGGCACTTTCTTTCCAATATTCTTTATCATTCCCCCAAGTGGAAACAACGCGGGGCTTATCATGATTTTCAATGAATAATGCATTCCAGCCGTTGCCTTCAAGACCTTTTTGCCACCTCGAGAGTACCTTCTTTAATTCAACGATGTCTAAGTCGGGATTTGTTTCAGCATCCCATAACCCGAGATGCTCAAATTGGAAGATCATATCCATTTTCCCTTTTTCTTTCCCAACCCACAGTTCAGCCTCATCTGCTTTTACACCGTTTGCTTCTCCAACAGACATGACATCATAGTTGGCATAAGTACGGTCTTTGAACTCTTGCAGAAATGTATGGATCCCCTTTTGGTTCATATGCATGTCAAAGGAAGAAACATATTTCTCTTTCTTTGGATTTGGCATATCAGGAAGACCTGGACGTTTCTTAATATGGCTGATGGCGTCGATTCTGAAGCCGTCAATTCCTTTATCCAGCCACCAATTGACTGTATTATAAAGAGCTTCACGCACTTCTTCATTTTCCCAGTTTAAATCAGGCTGCTTTGTTGAGAACACATGCAGGAAATATTGATCTGTTCCTTCATCATATTCCCAGGCAGATCCCCCAAAGATGCTTTCCCAGTTATTCGGTTCTTTGCCTTTTTTGCCGTCTCTCCAAATATACCAATCACGCTTTGGATGATCTTTAGAACTTTTGGACTCGATGAACCAAGGATGTTCATCACTTGTATGATTGAGTACCAGGTCAATGATCAATTTCATCTCTCTCTTGTGAACTTCTTGAAGTAATTGATCGAAATCAGCCATCGTACCAAAGTCTTCCATAATATCCTGATAATCTGAAATATCATAACCGTTATCATCATTTGGAGACTTATACATTGGACAAATCCAGATCACATCGATCCCCAATTCTTTGATATAATCCAAACGCTGGATGACTCCCTGTAGATCCCCAATCCCGTCACCATTTGAATCCTGGAAACTCCTCGGATAGATTTGATATCCCACTGCCTCTTTGCGCCATGCCTTTTTCATCGTAACACCTCATCAACGTATTATAAGATACAAACGCTTACATTTAATGCAATCGTTTGCACTATTAGTATAAAAAAAAATCCAATTGCATGTATTTAATTAACAATAATAGTTTACAACCTTCTTCAGCACTAATCAATAGATAATTTGATTCTGAACAAAAAAGAACCGTGGTTACAAAGTATTATTGTACAAAAATAATATACAAAAGGCACCCAACCACTGTCAGGTGCCTCCAACTATTAGATTGCCGCTTTTTCTTCCGCCTCTTCAAGCACACGTACGAATTGCCCTTCGTTTAAAGGATAACCTGCTTTTGTGAGCTTCACCTTCACAAGCTTTCCTACCATGTCTTCTGTTGCCGGGAAAACGACTTTCAAGTAATTATCGGTATATCCCACGTAAAGATCATCTTGATAGATTTCTTCAGGAATGACCTCTAACACTTCATTTTCAAACTTCGAAGCATATTCTTTCGCTAATTGATTAGACAATTCTATCAAGCGGTGAACACGTTCATTCTTGATTTCTTCATCAATCTGGTCGTCCATACGGGCTGCAGGCGTACCTGTCCGTTTTGAATAAGGGAAGACGTGGAGCTCTGAGAATTTATGTTCTTTGATGAAATTATAGGTTTCCATGAATTCTTCTTCCGTTTCACCAGGAAACCCGACGATGACATCAGACGTAACGGCAAGTCCAGGCAATGCCTTCTTCAGTTTCTCTAAACGCTCTGCAAAGAATTCCATCGTATACTTCCTTCGCATTCTCTTAAGGACCGTATTAGAGCCGGATTGAAGTGGAACATGTAAATGCCTTACGACAATATTGGATTGATCGATCACTTCAATCACTTCGTCCGTCAATTGACTTGCTTCAATGGAGGAAATTCGAATTCTCTTCAGACCTTTCACTTTCTGCTCCAAGTCTTTAAGGAGCATTGCAAGGTTATAGTCTTTCATATCTTCTCCGTATCCACCGGTATGAATCCCTGTTAGGACGATCTCTTTGTATCCGGCATCAACAAGCTGCTGTGCTTGATGAATGACTTCTTCAGGGTCTCGTGATCTCATCAGTCCACGTGCCCAGGGAATGATACAGAACGTACAGAAGTTGTTGCACCCTTCCTGGATTTTAAGAGAGGCACGCGTTCTGTCTGTGAATGCCGGAACATCCAGCTCTTCGTAGACACGGTTCTTCATGATGTTGGTCACACCATTGATTGGTTGACGCTCTTTCTTATATTCTTCAATGTACGTAAGCATTTTTCTTCGGTCTTGTGTCCCTACTACGACATCCACACCAGGTATTGCCATGATTTCAGCAGGTGATGTTTGCGCATAGCACCCGGTTACACAGATGACCCCGTCAGGATTTTTTCGGATGGCACGCCTGATGACCTGCCTGCTCTTCTTATCTCCTGTATTGGTTACCGTACATGTATTGATGACATACACGTCTGCGATAGAATCATACTCTACACGTTCATATCCTTCTTCTTTAAAAAGTTGCCAAATGGCTTCTGTTTCGTAGTGGTTCACTTTACACCCTAGAGTGTGAAACGCTACTGATGGCATTGCAATCACCTCATAAGTTCTAATTGATAGCTGATGGCTGAGAGTACATACAATGGAGCGGTCTCTGTTCTCAAAATTCTTGGGCCAAGGCCGCATGTAAGAAAGCCCTCACTCCTCAACAGCTCTATTTCTTTTTCCGATAATCCGCCTTCTGGACCGAATACGACGAGCATGCTCTGTCCAGGTTCAATAGAGGAGAGTACCTTATATAAGTTCCCCTTCTCCCCGGCTCGTGCATCTTCTTCATAAGCGACAAGTTTATAATCAAACGGTTCCTGAATCAATTGCTTGAGTGTAACGGGCGCAGATACTTCCGGGACTAGCAGTCTATGCGATTGTTCAGCCGCTTCCTTCACAATCTTCTCCCAACGCTCCGTCTTCTTCTTTGCTTTTTTATCGTCCCATTTCACAATGGAGCGATCCGCATTAAAAGGGATAAATTGAGTGGCTCCAAGCTCTGTTCCCTTTTGGAAAATCAACTCCAATTTATCCCCTTTCGGCAGTCCGCTCGCAATGGTTACTTTAATTGGTAATTCTTTCGTCGATGTTTCCCATTGTACTATTGATAGCTCGACTGCGTCACTGGAAATCGTTTCAATACGGGTGATGGCTGATGCCTGATCCTTGAAGACGACAAATACTTCATCCGATTCCTTCATTCTCATCACTCGTACAATGTGATGATAGTCGTCTCCCGTTATCATGATTGGATCATTTTCTCGATATACGTTATTAATAAAATATCGTTGCATTCAGTTTCAACTCCACCGTTTTTACTTTGTATTACTCGGGCTTACACGCGATGATCGCAACCCAGTCTTCCATGACCATAATTTCCTCGATCTTGAAACCTGCCGCCTCCAATGAATCACGCACCTCTTGCTTTTTAGGCTGGATGATCCCGGAAGTGATAAAATATCCACCCGGCTTCACAAGTTCATAGGCATCCTTAGTAAAACGCAGGATGATTTCAGCCAGGATGTTCGCTACGATCACATCTGCCTGTCCGGTCACACCATTCAGTAGATTATTGGCATCCACCGACACCGTTTGCTGGACCTTGTTCAACTTCACATTCAATCTAGCTGAGCGGACCGCCACTTCATCCAGGTCATATGCCCTAACTTGATCAGCTGCTAACAGAGCCGATGCAATGGATAACACTCCTGAACCGGTTCCAACATCAATGACAGAATCGTGTTCCATTACGATTCTCTCAAGAGCTTGAATACACATAACGGTTGTAGGGTGAGTTCCTGTTCCAAACGCCATGCCTGGGTCCAGCTCGATGATGAGTTCATCACTATGAACCGGTATATAGTCTTCCCACGTGGGAACAATCGTGAACTTATCTGAAATTTTCACTGGATGGTAGTATTTCTTCCATGCCGTGGCCCATTCTTCTTCATTCACCTCTGAAATTTCCACTTTGTTTTCACCGATGTCAATATCATAGGTCACGAGATTCGTGATTCCCTGCTTGATCTCATCAACGGTTTCCCCAAGGAAACTATTCACCGGTAAATAAGCCTTTACTAAAACGCCGTCTGTCGGATAATCATCAGGATTGAGTTGGTAGATCTCACCAAACATATCTTCTCTTTCCTTAATTAACTCGGCAGGGTCTTCTATGACCACACCGCTTGCTCCTGATTCATGAAGAATGTTTGAAATCGGCTCAATGGCTTCATTCGTCGTAAGTATACTGATTTCTGACCATTTCATTGATCTACCAACTCCGATCTTTAATTATTCGCCTTTAAAGGCCTTTTTCACTTTATCAAAAAAACTTTCATGCTGCTCATCAGGAACTTGGCCGCTGATGTCCGCAAACTCTCTCAATAATTGCTTTTGTTTATCCGTCAACTTGGAAGGAGTGACCACTTTCACTTGTACATGCTGGTCTCCAGTACCATATCCACGCACATTCGGTACACCCTTGCCTTTCAGACGGAATCTTGTACTTGTCTGAGTTCCCGCAGGTACTTTCAGCTTTACTTTACCGTGCAGTGTCGGCACTTCAATTTCATCACCCAGCGCCGCTTGGGCAAATGTCACAGGCATTTCGCAATAAATATCATCTCCGTTACGCTCGAAGAAATCATGAGAGCGTACGTGGAAGACAACATACAGATCACCGGCAGGGCCGCCGTTTATACCAGGTTCCCCTTGACCTGTCACACGCAGTTGCTGTCCATCGTCGATACCTGC
This sequence comes from Rossellomorea sp. NPDC077527, assembly GCF_044542955.1. Classification (NCBI taxonomy): domain Bacteria; kingdom Bacillati; phylum Bacillota; class Bacilli; order Caryophanales; family Bacillaceae; genus Rossellomorea; species Rossellomorea sp. NPDC077527. The sequence goes on from NZ_JBITVL010000002.1 coordinate 265,699, forward strand.
AGGAATCTTGACAGAAATTTTACGTCGTTTTTGAACTTTCCCTGCTCCACCACATGTTGAACATTTTTCCTTGATTTGTTTACCTGTACCGTTACAGTAGTGACAAACCCTTCTGTTCACAATGCGACCAAATGGTGTGTTTTGTTCTACATTCAACTGACCCGAGCCGTTACAGTGTGAACATGTATTTACCTTAGTTCCAGGCTTCGCACCGGAACCGTGACACGTATCACATTCTTCTTCTCTCGGAATCTCGATCTCTGTCTCTTTTCCGAATACCGCTTCTTCAAAAGTCAAGGACATCGTGTACTGAAGGTCGGCACCTTGTCTAGGGGCATTTGGGTCTCGCCTGCGGCCACCGCCGCCGCCGAAGAATGTATTGAAGATGTCTTCAAAACCACCGAAACCGCCGCCGCCAAAGTCTGCGCCGCCTCCGAATCCTTGATTAGGGTCCGTATGACCGAAACGATCGTATTGAGCACGCTTCTGATCATCGCTCAATACTTCATAAGCTTCTGATATCTCTTTGAACTTTTCATCCGCATCCGCTTCTTTATTAATATCCGGATGATATTTTTTGGAGAGCTTGCGGTATGCTTTTTTCATTTCGTCTTTTGAGGCATCTTTCCCTACACCAAGCACCTCATAATAGTCCCGTTTACTCATTAAAACACCACTCCCGAATCCTTTGCATAAAGGTTATTTTAACATTGAGCTTTGAGTATTATCAATAAAAACTCAACATTCCTCATAATTGATTGTGTCTGTTCAATGAATGAGTCCTTTCATTCATAGAAAAAGTCAAAGCCAAGAACCGCCCTGACTTTGACTTTTTCGTTCAATCTACATTATTTCTTGTCGTCGTTTACTTCTTCGTACTCAGCATCGACTACATCGTCATCTTTCGAAGCTTCGCCTTCAGCTCCTTGAGCCGCTTGTGCTTCCGCTTGAGCCTGCTCATAAAGCTTCATCGTTAAGCTTTGAACGATTTCCTGCAATGCATCTTTCTTTTCGCGGATAAGATCCAGATCATCTTTCTCGATCGCTTCTTTCAGTTCTGCTTTCGCATCTTCCGCTTTTTTCACTTCGTCTTCTTCTACTTTGCCTTCAAGGTCTTTTAACGTTTTTTCCGTTTGGAATACAAGTTGGTCGGCTTCGTTGCGAAGTTCAACTTCCTCTTTACGTTTTTTATCAGCTTCGGCATTTTCTTCGGCTTCTTTCACCATACGTTCTACTTCGTCATCTGAAAGGCCTGTTGAAGATTTGATTGTGATGTTTTGCTCTTTACCTGTTCCAAGGTCTTTCGCACTTACATTCACGATACCGTTTTTATCAATATCGAATTTCACTTCGATTTGTGGTACTCCACGTGGTGCAGGTGGAATGTCCGCTAATTGGAAACGACCAAGCGTTTTGTTATCAGCAGCCATTGGGCGCTCACCTTGTAATACGTGAATATCAACAGCTGTTTGATTATCAGCAGCAGTTGAGAAAGTTTGAGATTTAGACGTTGGAATCGTTGTGTTACGCTCGATCAGCTTCGTTGATACGCCACCCATTGTTTCGATACCAAGTGAAAGTGGTGTAACGTCAAGAAGAACAACATCTTTCACGTCTCCAGTAAGAACTCCACCTTGGATCGCTGCACCCATTGCTACAACTTCATCAGGGTTAACGCCTTTAGATGGCTCTTTACCAGTTTCTTTTCTAATTGCTTCTTGTACAGCAGGTATACGAGTTGATCCACCAACAAGAATGATTTTATCGATTTCGCTTGCAGAAAGACCAGCATCTTTCATTGCTTGACGAGTTGGCCCCATTGTACGCTCTACAAGATCAGAAGAGATTTCATCGAATTTCGCTCTTGAAAGAGTCACTTCTAAGTGAAGAGGTCCTGCTTCTCCAGCCGTGATGAATGGAAGTGAGATTTGAGTCGAAGTCACTCCAGATAAATCTTTCTTCGCTTTCTCAGCTGCGTCTTTTAGACGTTGAAGAGCCATTTTATCTTTAGAAAGATCGATTCCGTTCTCTTTCTTGAATTCAGCAACAAGGTAATCGATGATGACTTGGTCAAAGTCATCTCCACCAAGACGGTTGTCACCGGCAGTAGAGCGTACTTCGAATACACCGTCACCAAGTTCAAGGATAGATACGTCGAACGTACCGCCACCAAGGTCATATACAAGGATTGTTTGATCTTGATCCATTTTGTCAAGACCGTAAGCAAGTGCAGCGGCAGTCGGCTCATTGATGATACGCTCAACTTCTAGACCTGCAATCTTACCAGCGTCTTTTGTAGCCTGACGTTCTGCATCGTTGAAGTAAGCAGGAACAGTGATGACTGCTTTCTCCACTGTTTCACCAAGATAATCTTCCGCATATGATTTTAAGTGTTGAAGAATCATAGCTGAAATTTCTTGTGGTGTATATTCTTTTCCTTCTGCTTCAACCTTGTGATCTGTACCCATGTGACGTTTCACTGAGATGATTGTGTTAGGGTTTGTGATAGCCTGACGCTTTGCAACTTCCCCAACCTGCTTTTCACCATTTTTGAACGCAACAACCGAAGGAGTCGTGCGGTTTCCTTCTGCATTTGCGATAACTTTTGGTTCTCCACCTTCAAGTACTGATACACATGAGTTTGTTGTACCTAAGTCAATACCGATAATTTTACTCATAGTAAGAAACCTCCCTATTTTGTATATGTAATGTCTATATTATTGACTGACCTTCACCATAGAAGGACGAATTACTCTGTCTTTCAGCTTATACCCCTTTTGGAATTCCTCGACAACGACATTGCTGTCGAAATTCTCATCTTCCACTTGCATGACTGCTTGGTGCAAGTGAGGGTCAAACTCCTGACCAACCGCTTCAATTGGTTCCACTCCCTCTTTCTTAAGGGCTTCAACAAGACTTCTGTGAACCATTTCCATTCCTTGAAGCAATTGTTTCGTTTGCTCATTATCAGCTTCTATATTTAAAGCACGCTCGAAATTATCAAGTGCCGGCAATAGTTCCGTAATCAATCCTTGAGCACGATATTTTTCCTTCGCTTCATTTTCAACGTTGACACGACGGCGGAAATTATCGAAATCGGCTCTCAGACGAAGATAACGATTTTCAGATTCATTCAGCTTTTCTTCTAATTGTGAAAGCTCATCTGATTGCTGCTCTTCTGCTTCTTCAGCTTGAGGCTCTTCAGCGAACACTTCTTCCACTACTTCGCTGTTTTCCTCTTTCGCTTCCTGCTGCTCTTGTTTCGTTTCTTCAGACATAACATTCACCTCCTTAAAAATATGACCATGTCACTTCGATCTCGTTCATTTGAAGGCACGGAAAGGCCGATAAAGACCGCTTCCAAGGCCCTATTTTCCTTTATACAATATGTCCACTAATCCCCACTTTGATACAGCTTCGTCAGAACCTTGGACATATCGTTTGAAAAGAAATTAAGTAGACTGACGACCCGGGAATACTCCATGCGGGTAGGCCCGATGATCGCAATGGAACCTAATTGTTCTTTACCAATCGAATAAGTAGCGGTTATGAGACTGCAATTCTCCATAGCAAGATGATCGTTCTCCTTCCCGATCTTGATGTTCACTCCAGTCGCCGAAGGACGGATAAGGTTGTAGATGCTTTCTTCCTGTTCGATCATTTCAAGAAGCATCCGGACCTTTTGGACATCATTAAACTCGGGTTGATTCAGGATATTGGTCTTTCCTCCAAAGAACAGCTTATCCGTGACCGTTGGATTAAAGGAATCCGTTAGGGAATGGAGGATAAAATCATAATTCTGAATGTGCTCCTTGAGTAAAAGAGCAACTTCTTTAAAAATCTTATCGTTCAATTCACTGATCGGTACACCCGTCAAGCGGTCATTTAATATGTGAACAAGCTTCTCTAGCTCTGAAGCATCCATTGTCGGCGGGATATGGAACAGTTTATTTTCAACATGTCCGTTATCCGTGACGATAATGGCAATGGCCGTATCTTTGTTAAGAGGAATCAATTGAATCTTTTTCAGCCTGTTTTCCTTTAGATCAGGACCTAATACAATCGTTGTATAATTCGTGAGTTCTGAAAGGATCTTCGCCGACTTCTGAACCACTTTCTCCAATTCATACATGCGCTCAGTAAAAATGGAACGTAATGCATGAACATCATTTTTCTTTAGCTTTTGAGGAGAAAGTAAGTGATCCACATAGTATCGGTATCCCTTTTCTGACGGAACTCGCCCTGAGGATGTATGTGTTTTTTCAATAAAACCCAGTTCTTCCAAATCAGCCATTTCATTTCGAATGGTAGCTGAGCTGAACGAAATCTCATCCTTCTTGGACAAACTTCTGGAACCCACCGGCTGAGCTGAAAGGATAAAATCATCAATGATCACTTGAAGAATTAGAAGTTGTCGATCTGTTAACAACATTCATCACCCCTGTTAGCACTCTATTAAGATGAGTGCTAAATCTAATTAATAAATTATCAAATCAGAAAAGGGATGTCAATATATTAGATTGGCTCTTTTCATTGAGCCTTTTGACTGGCGTTAAAAATTAGCGAGTGCTAGTTGATTTCCGCTACAGGTGCTCGCTTTACGCGGGGCGTGAGTTGAGCCTCCTCGGGCTAAAATAGTACTGGGCCTCAACTTGTCCAGCTCCGGCGGCTAGCCCCTCGAGGTCATAAGATAAATGGACCAAGAAGGCAAAAAACGCCTTCCTGCCCCATTCATCTTATGCTTGTCGGGGCTGGTCGAGCCACCTCCGCTTTTCGTTCTTCCCGCAGGAGTCGAGCACCTTCCGCTCCAATCAACTTTCTGAGTATTTATTGCATACTACAAGACTGAATAAACACACCGACTCTAAAAGATTGGACCAATTAGATTACCCCGAGGAATGATTGAAAAACCTCATTTCCTAAAAAGCGTCCCTGTTTCGTCAGTGCCACCCGATCATCATTTACCGAGAGCAATCCTCTCTTCTCCATTTCTTCAATGGAAGCTCCAAAGACAGATTGGATGTTTGTGCCGAATTTTTTTTGGAAAATGGATTTACTTACGCCCTCTACCTTACGTAACCCGAGGAACATTTCCTCTTCCATGCTTTCAGCTTTGGTGACCTCATGCTCCTGTATGGTCGGAAGGGTACCTTCTGAAATCGGGTCCATATATTTCTTTAGCGGGCCGTAATTTGAATAACGTACTCCGTTTATATATCCGTGTGCCCCTGCGCCTAAACCATAATATTCATTATTGTCCCAATAAACAAGATTATGTTTGCTTTCGTATCCCGGTTTGGCAAAATTACTGATTTCATATTGATTGATCCCATATCTCTCCATCGTATCGATCAGGATCTCATACATAGCTGCTTCCTGGTCCTGAGAAGGCAATGACAGCTTCCCTTTTCTCATTAAATTATAGAAAACCGTTTTCGGTTCTACGATGAGTGAATACGCCGAGTAATGAGGCAGATCAAGATCAAGTGCTTTCGTTAATGTATCCTGAAAATCTTCCTCTGTTTGCCTTGGAAGACTGTAAATCAGATCAATGCTGATATTAGAAAAACCAACTTTTTGAGCTGTCTCCACTGAGGTATAAACATCCTCACTTTTATGGGTTCTCCCGATTCCTTTAAGGAGGTCGTTATTAAATGATTGAACACCGAAACTTAAACGATTGACACCATGGTCCTTTAATACCCGGAGTTTGTCCTCAGTCAAATCGCCCGGGTTCGCTTCAAACGTGAACTCCCCCTTCTCAAACGGCAAATATGTGGTGATTGACTCACATAAAACGTCCAGCTGTTTTGCATTCAGGGATGTCGGAGTTCCTCCACCGACAAAAATGGTATCGAGCTTCTCACGGGAGACGACTCGTTTCTTCATTTCGTTCCCTAAGCTGATTAGATATTCATCAACCGGCTGCCCTTCCAGGAACACTTTATTGAAATCACAATAGTGACAGATATGCTCACAGAAAGGTATATGAATATACGCTGACTTTACCAAGCATTTCCCTCCTTTTCATCAATCATAGAGAAAAGGGGGTAAGTAGTGCTTGCATACAAGCCACTTTCCCCCTTTATCATCCCTGCTACTATTTTTTATCTGTATCGTCCATTTTCAAGACGGCCATGAAGGCTTCTTGTGGAACCTCTACGTTCCCGACGGACTTCATACGTTTTTTACCTTCTTTTTGTTTATCTAGAAGCTTACGTTTACGAGAGATATCCCCACCGTAACATTTGGCCAGTACATTCTTACGGATGGCCTTGATCGTGGACCTTGCGACAATCTTCTGACCGATCGCTGCCTGGACCGGTACTTCGAATTGCTGTCTAGGGATTAGCTCTTTCAGCTTCTCAACAATCAGCTTCCCTCGTTCATAGGCGAAATCACGGTGAACGATAAAGCTCAAGGCATCAACATTTTCACTATTAAGAAGGATATCCATTTTCACAAGCTTGGACTCCTTGTATCCGATCAGCTCATAGTCGAATGAAGCATAGCCTTTTGTATTCGACTTCAATTGATCGAAAAAGTCATAGACGATTTCGGCAAGCGGAATTTCATAAATGATATTCACCCGCGTGTCATCCATATACTGCATGTCGATGAAGTTCCCGCGCTTTCCTTGGCAAAGCTCCATGACGGCACCTACGTAATCATTCGGCACCATGATGGTTGCTTTCACGTATGGTTCTTCCACATGATCCACTTTTTGAGGATCAGGCATCATGGACGGGTTATCAACTCTAACTTCTTCCCCATCCGTCAAATGCACATGATAGATAACACTTGGTGCAGTCGTAATCAGGTCGATTTTGAATTCCCGTTCGATACGCTCCTGAATGATCTCCATATGAAGAAGGCCGAGGAATCCACAGCGGAATCCAAATCCTAATGCCTGTGATGTTTCAGGCTCATATTGAAGAGCAGAATCATTCAGTTCAAGTTTCTCAAGTGCTTCCCTCAAATCGTTATAGCGATTTGAATCGATTGGGTATAAACCACAGTAAACCATCGGATTCAGTCGACGGTAGCCAGGCAGTGCTTGCTGTGCAGGATTGTTCGCTAGGGTGATGGTATCCCCGACACGGGTGTCCCCGACGTTCTTGATCGCGGCCGTCAGGTAACCAACATCCCCGACTGTTAACTCTTTCTGACCTGTGGCTTTCGGCGTGAAAACCCCGATTTCGGTTACTTCAAACTCTTTGCCCGTTGCCATCATACGGACTTTATCCCCTACTTTGACGCTTCCTTCCATCACACGGATGTAGGCAACGACTCCTCTGTAGGCGTCATACAATGAGTCAAAGATTAGGGCTTTCAATGGTGCATCAGGATCTCCCTGGGGAGCTGGCACCTTTTCAACTACCTGCTCAAGAATATCTTCAATCCCGATTCCGGCTTTAGCTGATGCAAGGACCGCTTCCGATGCATCCAGTCCGATGACGTCTTCCACTTCCTGACGAACCCTTTCAGGATCGGCAGCAGGCAGGTCAATTTTATTGATGACTGGAAGGATTTCCAAGTTATTATCCAACGCAAGATATACGTTCGCAAGCGTCTGGGCTTCGATCCCTTGAGCGGCATCCACTACAAGGACCGCTCCTTCACATGCAGCTAAACTACGGGATACTTCGTATGTAAAGTCTACGTGCCCCGGCGTATCGATTAGATGGAATATATACTCTATACCATCCTTCGCCTGATACTTTAATTGCACAGAATTTAATTTGATCGTTATTCCACGTTCTCTCTCAAGATCCATTGAATCTAGCAATTGCGCCTTCATTTCACGCGCCGTCAATGCTTTCGTCTTTTCTAGTATACGATCAGCCAGGGTAGATTTCCCATGATCGATATGAGCAATAATGGAAAAGTTCCTGATTCTCGATTGTCTCTCTAATTTCTCTTCACGGTTCATTATTCGTTCAACTCCTGTTATTTCCACACATGTACACTATTTTGAATTATAGCAGTAGACTATCGAATATTCAACGTAAACTAAATGGCCCATGAGGGATTTCATTATTTTCCCCGAAAGGGCCACTCCTTTACATATGAAAAAGAAGAAGGCTCTTCACGCCTTCTTCCTATCAAATGAACGAAGCAATCACATCGACTATTTTATTGGTGATACTTTCGATGATATTCGCTATGACCTTACCGATGGAAGAAAATACATTAAAAGCTTTCATCTCTTCTAACTTTTCTTTCTTTTCACTTAATGTTTTTGAATCTACCTCGTTCCCAAGGAAGGATGCTTCAACATTCCCTTCTCCATTCTGACTGACACCGACGGGAGATGTGAAATTTTGCTGATCATGCCCCTTCATTTCCACTATCCCCTCATTGGCATACTGCATCCCGATCAGGACCCCGATAAATAATGCGGTTATGAGAAGTGCACATTTGAAAAAGAATTTTGTCATCATTCATCCATCCTTTATTACTGACTTACAGCAGGAGTAATGGGAATATGGTTCACTTTTTCTGCCTGCCAGTAGTAATCAGCGAATACTTCGGCGAAAGCCTCCGCTGTTCTCTCAAGTTCCTCAAACGTATTATCCACTCCGCCAAATTCGATTAGCATGGCGTTCCCGGAGAGGTCCTGGTTGAACTTTCCGTTTGTACCGCTCCCTTTTTTGGCAATGACACCACGTGAAATCCCTTTATACTTTGATTCCAATCGCTTGTGAAGCTCCGTTGCCACTTGCAGATTTTTTTCATAATTTGTATGCTCTTCCCCAACAACAAAGGCAAGTTTTGCATACGTTTTGCCGTCAATCGTTCCGGTGGTCACATTCCTTCTCTGGGAGTCCCGGTGTATATCCACCATATACAGTAAATCTTTGTTACTGGTCATAGCAGCCTGCACCAGCGGCCTCGATTCCTGATAAGCCGCCCAATAATCAAGCCCCTTATCGTTTAGATTCTTTATCACATCTGTTTTATCAATGCTCGTGCCAATCCCGAGATCCTCTAGATCTTGCTTAACCATGTCCCCTACCTTCGTCACATTGATCTTGGAGTGCATGGCCGAGTCCGGATTGGACACTCCCTCCAAGTAAGGGAGATAGGATTCCCGCGTATGGGTGAAGTAAAGTAAGACCGTATCTTTATTTCCTGTCGTTAATGGCGGTGCCACATCCCCGCCCTTTTGATCTGTTTCTTTCAGCTCCCCCACATTCTTGAGTGGAGCTTCATTCCCTGATTTCAGGACTTCGGGTGGAGGAACAGATTCAATCGGCATATTGGTAAAATCCGTTCCCTCTCCGGCTACGAGTATATCCCCATCGAATACCGAGAACCCTGGAAGTTCGCGACCGAGAAAGCTTCGTGGATCTTCAAAACTCACATTGGTAGCCACTTGAAACAGGATGGAAGTCATTCCGGGGAGAGACCTCTCCTCTTCCGGTAATATTTGATAGAAGGACCGGTTTTCCAGTGCCAGAATCTTATATAGGACCTCCCCTTTCACGTTGGAGGCAGCTTGATTCAAAGAGTTGGATGTAATCCTGTATTCAGGGTTCAAGGAAGTGAGGATACCAGTGATTGAAAAAATCGAGAGCAATCCCATCACGAAGATCAGCATCCCTTTCAGTATTGTTGTCATGTTAATCGCGATAACATATTGAGGGGCTTTATATGATCTCATTCTCTCACCCTTTCTATATCTTTACTCTAGTACAACTTATGAAATTGCTAGAGATAGTAGAACTATATTTAGTAGTCATTATGAGATGATTGGGAGAAAGTTAAACAGGGTGGTCTACTATTTTTTATGTGAGAGGGGGTGAGATTGCCTTTGAGAAGGGAAATTGCAGGATTGGGACGTTCATTAATCGATTTTTCTATCTCTAGGTAATGGATGTTAATGAGAGTTTAATTTTTTTGAAAAATAGGATAGTTTTTATAGAATTTCATGATAACGGCAGTTTAATGAGGGATGAAATGCTTTTTTCAGCCTTCTAATTTAGGATTTACTAGGATAGCGGGGATATATAAGGAGGATATCGGCGAAATACAGATTTTATCAGCGAAATTTCAAATTTATCGGCGAAACGTCATTCCCACACACATTTCAAAATATCAAAAACGCCCCAAGGTCTACACTCCCCTTAAGGCGTTATCATAAACCTCCATCTATCTCGTCTGATATCCCGTATTTTCCTGATCCACCGCATCATGCAGCGCTGCATTAAGGCCGCTCGCGATGAGATTGGCCATATCCTCCATGAATACATCCACTTCTTTGGGCGTGACCATCAGATTATGTCCGATTGGCGCTAGAACCTCATGGATCAGCTTTCGTTTTTCCTGATCTGGAAGGGTCCCAACGATGCCCATGAACGTTTGGCGATGCTCTTCTTCAGGCAGGTCCTCATCAGTTAATTTCCTTCTCTCACCGAAACTCAAGCCTGCAGGAGCAAGTGATCTTGACGGACGATTTCCTTCTCTCATTTCTTTCCCAAAATGTTTTAACAGGAAATCCACCGTATCACTAACAATCGTCACGGCATCCAGCACTGTCGGAACACCGATGGCAATGACAGGAACTCCTAACGTTTCCTGGTCCAATCCTTTTCGTTTATTCCCCACTCCCGATCCTGGATGGATACCTGTGTCTGAGATCTGAATGGTTGCATTGACGCGTTCGATCGAACGGGACGCCAAGGCGTCGATGGCAATGATGAAGTCCGGCTTGGATTTCTCCACCACACCGAAGATGATATCACTCGTTTCAATTCCCGTCAGTCCCATAACACCAGGTACGAGGGCACTCACTGGCCGATACCCTTCTTCCACCGATTCAGGCTGAAGTTCAAATAAGTGCCTTGTCACGATGACATCTTCACATACACGGGGACCAAGTGAATCCGGTGTCACATTCCAGTTTCCGAGCCCGACAATTAAGCAGCTTGCATTTTTGCTGATTTTATTATTAATCAAAAATTGGCTAAGTTCATTCGCGAATACCTTTTCAACCCGTTGCTGCAGCTCTGTATTTTCTTCGCGTATACCATGAGCCTCTATGGTTAAATAGTTACCCGGTTTCTTGCCGATTTTTTCTTCCCCTTCAGGTGTTACCGTGACCAGGGAAACTTTCACTCCGTCCTCTTCTCTTTCTTTAATCATGACACCCTGAATGGACGACGTATTTTCGGCCTTCTCTGCATCCACCATTTCTTTTGCTTCTACGGCAAGATCGGTACGAATGGAATATTTACTTAAATCGATTTCTTCTTTTTTCATTTCGACTCTACCTCCAGGCTTGGGATATTTTCCAGTATTTTTTTATGTTTACCTTTTCGGCAAGTGTTCATTCACTTGTTTAATTTCACTTCATAGTATTGCAATATCACTGTCCGTTTGATAAAATATCATTTGTTCTTATTGTTTAGGAATTTAAATCGAGTCACATAGAATCTCGATCCTTTTATAGGAGGTGACAGGAATGCCAAATATCAAATCAGCTATCAAACGCGTAAAAACTAGCAACGAGCGTAACGCTCAAAACGCTGCAGTAAAATCTACAATGCGTACTGCTATCAAGAAAGCAGAAGCAGCTACGACTAACAGCGCTGATAACGCGAAAGATCTAGTAACTGAAGCGGTACGTCAATTAGACAAAGCAGCTCAAAAAGGTCTTATCCACAAAAACGCTGCAGATCGTCAAAAGTCTCGCCTAATGAAAAAAGCGAACTAATTGAAAAAAACCACCCTGCCAATTGGCCGGGTGGTTTTTTTTAGGTAAAACTTTGATCGTGAAGTTTAAATAAAAACATCTCGATCATCAGTTCTTTTTTGATTTGTCCTGTCTTGATTTCATAATCTCCCTGCGAAAGAAGATCGATGATAAGAGCAAGTTGCTTATCATTGAAATGTTTTGCCTGTCCTGCTGCGAGTTTCACCCTGAATGGATGCACTTTAAGAGTAGATGCGATCTTCTGCTGACCATATCCTCTCCTTGACAGCTCCTTTACCCCGTAGATCAGACGGAACTGCCCTGCAAGTATGGCCAGGATCTTTAGCGGTTCTTCGTTTTGCTTCAGTAGATCATAATAGATTCTCAACGCTTCATCTATTCTTCTGTGAACAACCTTGTCCACCAACGTGAAAATATTTTGTTCAAGGGATCTTGCCGTTAAACGTTCCACTACTGCCACATCAATTCTGTTGGTGTCGCTGGCGTACAAGGAGAGCTTATCCAATTCCTGAGTGAGCATCATCAGGTTAGTTCCGGCAAGAGTCAACAAAAATTCGACGGCATCTTCATCAATCTGAACATTATTTCCTGCTGCACGTTCCCTTACCCAGGATTTCAATTCCTGTTCGTTCAGCTTTTTCGCTTCTACTACTTCAGCCAGTTTTTTTAATGATTTGGTGATTTTTTTACGCTCGTCCAGTTTTTCGTAATTCGCCGTGATGACCAGAATGGTATATGGTGCAGGTGATTGTATGTATTGCTCAAATCTCTTGATATTATGCTCTACCTTTTCTTTTGTTTTTTCAGCAGTCAAAAAAACGGGATTTTGGAGTACGACCACCCTTTTTTCTCCCATGAATGGAAAGGTCTCTGCATCCTCTATCGCCACCTCTATCGGCGTTTCTTCCAGATCATAGCTTGAAAAATTAAAATCCATCTCTTCTTCTGAAATGGCTCTTGAGACAATTCTTTGTTTCGTTTCATTAATAATAAATGACTCATTTCCGTAAACTAAATATATAGCGGCAAATTGAGATTTCTCTATTTTTTTCCATGTATCAATAACCAAGTCAGCACTCTCCATTAAGTCTTTTCTCTACTCTATGGTAAAAAAGCTTACTGGTTTTGGCAAGGGGTAAAGGGGACATCCCTCATATAGGACACCCCCTATATCTATATTAACGTTAACGGAGAAGACCTAGGAACCTTTTCCATCAACGGTATTTCCTTTGTATTGATTAGTGTCACCACCCGTCCGTGAACTTATGGGTGACAACTCTTGTCAGTAAAGGAAAAAGTAAAGGGAAGTATAGATTTTTCAGTAGCGTTGTTCTATACTAGAATAGAAATAGGAGGGGTAATTGTGAACCAATTTGAAAAGAATGTACAATCAAAAAGAAATGATGCAGTAGATTCTGGCGTTGGCTTCGGTGTTTCTTTTGGATTCTTTGCTATAATGTTCATTATTGCAACAGTGATCAAATTGATTGGGTCCTAATGAAAAATAGGAGGCAGGCCTGAAAGATTCCGGTTACTTCAACTTCCATATATGGTACTATCCGTATCATAACGATGATTTGAAGGCACCTGACTCTTTGTAATAGGTCTGCCCCTTTTTCATTAGCGCTTAATTTGTTTTGTTCTACATCCTATGGTAGGTGGGCAGAAAACGTTCCTTTTTTATCCCAAAAACGATAGGTAATCGCCCCGTTCTTTCCTGTCTCATAAATCGTCAGTCCCCTTCTCTTCAATCGCTCCACCACTTCAGGGTGAGGGTGACCGAAGCGATTGGATTCCCCTGCAGAAATCACCGCCATGGCAGGCTTCGTTTCATCAAGGAACTCTTCTGTCGTACTTGTTTTGCTGCCATGATGCCCAACTTTCAATACATCTACCGGCAGATCGAATGCCTTAATCAAATCCCTTTCCCCTTCTTCTTCCAGGTCTCCAGTTAACAACCATCTCTTCGATCCGATTTCACCGTATATCACGATAGAGTCATTATTTCCCTCATAAGCGTCATCAAGTGGAGAAACGATATGTAATCCATTCTCATCACCACGCCATCCGACTGGGTACATCGCTTCTTTAACCGGAATCCTTTTTCTCTGTGCCGTTTCTACAATGTTCTCGACTTCTATTTTTTCTCTGCTGCCTGGACTGATCAAGATCTCCCTCACTTCCAGTTCATCAATAACAGCTTCTGCCCCGCCAACATGATCCAAATCTCCATGAGTTAAGATCAATGAATCAATGGACGTGATTCCTTTGCTTTTTATTAAGGGTACGACAATATCATCTCCTACGGAAAATCGGTTGGTTGGTTCTTCCCATTTTTCTTTGGGAAACTGAACTTCCCCTCCTGCATCAATCAAGTAGGTTCCTCTGTTAAAGGGCAAGTCGATCAAGGTTGCATCTCCTTGACCGACATCAATGAAAACAACTTCTCCATATGGATGATAATTGTTCCATAAGATATGAAGGGACGCAAAAAGAAGGAGTATACCAACCGATCTGTATTTTCTCCTTTCAATTCCAACAAACACAAAATAGATCACAATAAAATAACCAAGTAAAAGGAGAAAATGGGGTCTGCCCATCACAAGGGTGCTATATGGAAATGAAGATATAATAGAGGATAACCCTTGAATTCCATCCAATAAACCCTTATAAGGAATCATGAGCCAACCAGTTGGAACAATGAAAGAAAGAAGATAAACCATTATTGACAATGGAAGAACGAAAAAGGAAAAGAGGGGTACATAAAGGAGATTAGTCAGAAAACCGATCAAGGAGAACTCATAGAAATGATAGATCACGATGGGGATTGATGCTAATTGTGCCACCATTGTCACAATAAACATCTGTTTGAAAGAGGATACACTGTTTAAAATAGTCCGGGAAGAGATCACAAGGGAGAAACTTACCACAAACGATAGCTGGAAGCCTGCATTAAATACCGAGAATGGTTTGTATAACACAACCACCACGAATACTGCAGCTAAGCTATCGATCACACTGATATTCAGGGGTGTTTTCCTACAGAGAAGGAGGACGATCAGCATGGAGGACGCCCTGACTACAGATGGCGAACCACCTGTCAATACGATATAGCAAAGAAGGAACACAATCCCTATCCACGATGCGGCTTCCCTGGTTACACCCAACCGTAATAAAAAATAATGAAGGAATGCAAACAAAAGACCCACATGAAGACCTGAAATGGCAAGAAGATGAACCACTCCGAGTTCCCTGAATGATTTCATAGTGTCTTCCTCAATCATCCCTGTCTCCCCGAATAATAGCGCCTGTGTGACACCGACAGTTGAAGGAGGGAAGTTTTGTTCGATTCTTTTTAGCCCTTTAAATCTCAGCTTCGTAAGGAAATGTTTCCACGTACTCTGATCCTTACATCGCTTGAATGTCTGAATATCCAGGAACCAATAAACCCGTTGGTGATTCAGAAATTGTTGATAATTGAAAGAATCCGGATTTTTATTGGGATTAGGCTCATTGAACTCTCCTTCCACTTCGCATACGAACCCGGGATTCACTCCTATAAAGCTTCGTTTTTCTTCTTCTGAAGTAAAATAATAGCGAAGGAGGACTTTTTCATCGTGTATTTTTGCAAACGATACAAATGCATTCCCGTCAATGGATGGTATGTCATCTATTGTCACATGGTAGGAATGGGGTCCCGTTTGTGCAGAGAGCACCGAATGCTGCTGTGATTGGTGCCAGTGAGAATTAAAGAATGAAATGCCTACAAAGAGAAGGATAAATAAGATGGTGATCAGGGGGATTTTTCTAAGGTATTGAGAGAGCAGGAGAAGGACAAGGAGGACAGCACCCCAGTGAAACTGAAGTGCCAGTAATGCCCCTGAAAGCACACCCATAGCTGAGTAGAGATAGAAACCACTACTCATGAAAAAGCTTTATGTATTCTTGTTCATAATGGTGAATTCTTTCCTCCGAAACGCCTTGTTCCCTGAGATCTTCTATAAGCTGGATCATTAAGGCTGCTTTTTCCGAATGTTTGACATCGATACTGCTTTCTTGAAAAGGGACTTTTTCTACATACACGCCTGCCTTCTCGAATAGTTCAATGGCATAAGGGTGATTTTTATAATCTTTGGCATAATAAACCGTTTTGATTCCTGCCTGTATGAGCGCCTTACAGCATTGAAGACACGGAAAGTGAGTTACATAAATGTCTGCATTCTCCGTTCCGACGCCGAACTTTGAACATTGCAAAAGGGCATTCATTTCCGCGTGAATGGTCCTCACACAGTGATTGTCAATGACATAACACCCTTCATCTATACAATGGTCCCCACCTGCAATGGAGCCATTATAACCGCCTGCAATGATTCGCTTTTCCCTGACGATGGTTGCTCCCACTGCCAGCCTCGTACACGTACTGCGGAGGGCAAGCAGTTGACTTTGAGCCATGAAATATTGATGCCATGCTATTCTTTCCATCCCCATTCTCCCTTCTGTGTTTTCGGTGAAATGTTAATACTTGTTTAAGTGTATAAAGACTACCTGGGTTTCGTCAATTCATTGTACAGAAATATGCTCTTTTAATTTCTCGAATGTTTTGTCTCCGATTCCTGAGATATTTGTAATTTCATCAATCGTACTGAACGGTCCATTCTCTTCTCGATATTGAACAAAGGATGCTGCTTTGGATGGCCCGATTCCAGGAAGGGTTTCAAAGTCCTGCTGAGAAGCTGTATTGATATTAAGGATATCATGTCCTGCTTCTGTACCCGAAACAGGCGTAACAATCTCAGGTGGCACTATTTCCATTTCACCGATTTTCGGGACGTATATCATCATCTCGTCGGTTACCTTGACGGCCAGATTCATCATTTTTTTATCAGCATCATCCGTAAAACCTCCTGCCCTGTCGATGACGAACTTCAACCGTTCTCCCTGCCTTACCTCATAAAGTCCGGGCTTCATCACTTCTCCCTTCACGTCCACGAACACATTTTCTGCATCTTTCTCGAGTTTGGGATTTTCTTTCTTTTTTACAGGGGCTGCTGTGAAGGCAACTTCTTCTTTGGGTGGATATGTTGCATTTTTCAATACATATGCAATCAGGAAAACAAAACAAATCATAACGATAACCAGGATCGTTCTATATTTTTCAATGATGGACTGCATGGAAATCACCTCGGGTGGAATATTCATTACAAGGTTTTCATAAGTTTTAGGAGAGTGTGTGATAGAAGGAGGGCTGAACATGAAAGTTGGTATCATCGGGACGGGAAACATGGGGAAAATCATTATTGAAGCTCTCATTGAATCAAATGCGATTTCTCCTTCACATCTTCATATTACGAATCGTTCATTAAAAAAAGCTGAGAACATACAAGAGAAATTCCACAAGGTAAATGTAGATCATTCTGCCGAAGAAGTGATTTCATCATCTGATTTAATTTTCATCTGCGTTAAACCACATGATGTGTATGATGTGATTCAGGAGAATAAGAAAAGCTTCTCTAAGGAAAAGTGTGTGGTTTCCATTACGAGCCCGGTAAGTGTGGGTCAGTTAGAGTCATTATTACCCTGCTCCTGTGCCCGATTTATCCCAAGCATCACTAATCGCGCATTGAGCGGCGTGTCGCTTTTAACGTATGGAAGTGGTTGTTCAGATAAATGGAGATGGGAACTAACAAAGCTCGCCAGGCACATTTCAACACCCGTCGTGATCGATGAGAATGTAACAAGGGTCGCTTCTGATATCGTCAGCTGCGGACCGGCCTTTTTCAGTTATGTTACTCAACGATTCATTAATGCTGCAGTGGAAGTGACGGAGATCGATAGCGAGACCGCAACCGTCCTGGCATCCGAAATGCTGGTTGGTCTTGGGGACTTATTAAAAAAGAATATCTATACACTTCCGACGCTTCAAGAGAAAGTTTGTGTAAAAGGAGGGGTGACCGGTATAGGGATTTCCGTCATGGAAAGGGAATTGGGGGATGTTTTCGAGAAATTATTTGAAGCTACGCAAGAAAAATTCGTGGATGATATCGAAGGAACGAAATCACAATTCGGGGTCTAGAGAGACTCCTATTTTTAATACTTCGACATAAATTGCTTTTTTCCTTCTTTTAATTACAAAAGCCGGATCGTCCTGGGACGATCCGGCTTTCTATCATTTCTTTTTACATGCAAAGAAAATTCTCTCACTCTGGTCTGTTGGAGATTCTCCCGTAAAGTCCGCAGTAATATTCAAAAGTTCGAATCCATTATTGGTGATCCACTCTTTTAACATAAGAATGGGGTAAGTGCGCTGTTTGTGCAGTTCTTCCACTCTTTCGTACTGTCCGGTTTCATCTTCCTTCACAAAAAAGGTGAGTTCATGTTCAACACTATTGGAGCATTCCCCTGGGAAACACTCCCAGATATACGAAACATCTTCATCCGTCAGGGTAAAGGTTTGGTTCATGAAAATTTGCGTCATCTTGAATATGGAATGCACATCAAAAAGAAATAATCCGTCTTTCTTTAAGTGGGAATGCACACCATTGAAGGTATTTATCACGTCACTCTCTTCTTCAAGATAATTCAAAGAATCACAAAATATCGTTACGATATCGTATTCACCAAGAGAGTCAAGCTTAGACATATCCTGTTGAAATAATCGAAGTTGTACGTTCTGTGCAGAAGCCTTCTCCCGGGCGATGGTGAGCATGTCCTGAGACAAGTCGACACCTGTCACATCATAGCCATTCCGCGCAAGCCTCAAAGATAATTCTCCTGTTCCGCAAGCGATATCCAAGACTCTTCTCCCTTGAACCGAATAGTCCGCTGCCTGTTGATTGACATACTCCAACCAGCCATCATACGGTACGTCCTGCATTAAATAATCATACACATAAGCAAAACGTTCATAACTCATTTATTGATTCTCGCCCTGTTTGACTTCAACGAAAGAAGCATCTCCCCATAAGCGCTCAAGGTTATAGTAGCCTCTTTCTTCTTTATGGAAGACGTGAGCGACCACATCACCTAAATCAACTAATATCCATCGTGCTTGGTCAAAGCCTTCCAATCGTTTAACAGTGTACCCTTTTTCTTCTGCTGCATCTTTCAATTCACGGGCAATTGCCTGTACCTGCTTGTCTGAGTTACCGTGGCAGATCAGGAAATAATCCGCAATCAACGAAACACCTTTCATATCCAATACCACAATATCCTCAGCGCGTTTGTCATCAGCGGCTTTATACGCTAATTCTACTAATTGTTGTTCCATTCCTTCATCTCCTCTGATTTAACGTTAATTCATTATAAAAGCGAAATGTATCCGGATAAATCGCTTGATTTCTTTTCATTAGGAAGGTCATCGTATTTTGAAGAGCCTTCAGAAGTGCCAGATCCAGGGACTTTTCAGCAAGCTCCCTCACTTCTTCCACCCCTGGGAACTGACGATTCGGTTCAATATAGTCGGCTAAGTAGATGACCTTATCGAGAACGGTCATTCCCTCTTTTCCGGAAGTGTGGAAGCGAATCGCATTCAGGATTTCCACATCCTCAATCCCGACTTCACGCTCTACCAGTACAGCTCCAACAGGCGCATGCCACAACTCACTATTATAAAGCAATAAGTCTTGTGCAAGCCCCTCATCTTCAATGATACTCTGCATTTCCTGTTTATCACGGAACTTGGCATAGTCATGAAAGATTGCGGCAGTTTCAGCTTTCTTCTCATCTGCTCCATACCGTTTCGCAAGCTCGATACTTGTCTCCATTACACCACATGTGTGCACAAAGCGGTGCTCTGTCAAATGTTCTTTAACGATTTCCAACGCTTTGTCTCTATTCATATAACTTCTCCCCCTTAATGAATCGATACACTTCGTCTGGAACTAAATAGCGGACCGATTGTCCCTGATTTACTCTTTGACGAATATAAGAAGAAGAAAGATCAATGGCCGGGACTTCAATCAGTTGAACATCATATGAAGTCTCATGAAGATAGGATGGACGATTTACCCCAATAAACTTCACCATATTTTGAAGCTCATCGATCTTATGCCATTTAGGTAGGTACTCGATCATATCCCCACCAATGATAAATGAAAATTCGATGTTCTCTTCTCTTTCCATCAAAAGTTTGATGGTGTCATATGTGTATGAGGCTCCCTCTCTTTCCAATTCGATCTTTTCTATGGAAAATCGGGGATTGCCCTTGATGGCTGCCTCTAGCATCAGTAGACGCTGGTTCACCGATACTCGATCATCCACCTGTTTATGTGGTGGCACATGGTTTGGAAGAAAACGGATTTCATCCAATTGAGCCTTCTCCAAAACCTGCTCTGCAATAACAAGGTGACCCATATGGGGAGGGTTGAAGGTACCTCCCAGAAGCCCAACCTTTTTCTTCATTGTACCAACCAATCCTTATCTTGGTAGAATTATTTGCTTATTTTCTTTGGATTCTTTATAAAGGACGATGGTGTTTCCAATGATTTGGACAACATCAGCCCCTACACCTTCTGATAGCTCTTCGGCAACCTCAGACTTATCCATATCACAATTTTGAAGGATGCTGATTTTCATCAGTTCTCTTACTTCGATGGCTTCACTGACCGTTTTGATCATATTATCATTGACTCCGCCTTTTCCTACTTGAAAAACCGGATTTAAATGGTGTGCTTCTGAACGTAAAAATCTTTTTTGTTTACCTGTTAACATGTTGACCTCCTAGTTGTTGTAAAACGGTGTTTTTCATGATCGTATAGGAAGGGGTTATCCCTGTCCACATTTTGAATGAGTGCGCCCCCTGATAAACGAACATATCGAGTCCGTTTTGTGTGAGGGCACCTTTTTGTTTGGCCTGCTTTAGTAATGCCGTTTCTAAAGGATTATATATTATATCACTGACGATGCTTCCGTGCTTTAAATCACTGATTACCAACGGACTGTCTTCAATATGAGGGAACATGCCGATGGATGTGGTCTGGATGATAACATCATATTGCTGCAATGTTTTCTCAGAAGCTTCCAGAGGAAGAAAATCAGAATGCAATTCAAAAGGGCATCCTTCTATCATCTTTTCAGCTCTCCCAGGTGTCCGATTCGTTACATCGATCCTCTTAACACCGGAAGAAGCAAGTGTATAATAGATTGCCCTGGCGGCACCGCCTGCCCCTATGATCAGCATTGATTTATTTTCAAGCTGTTCACCGGCTATCTTCTTCAAGCCTTCTACAAACCCTAGACCGTCTGTATTATAACCAATCAGCTTGCCGCTTTCATTTACAATCGTATTGACAGCACCGATGGCCTCCGCCAATGGATCAATCCTGTCCAGGAGTGACATGACGTGTTCCTTATGCGGAACCGTTACATTCACCCCTCGAATTCCCAGTGCCTTGATTCCAAGAATAGCATCAGGGAGCTGCTCTTTCTGCACGTGAAATTTAACATATTCTGCGTCTATTCCCTTATCATTAAACGCACTTTTATGCATCAGGGGGGACATGGAATGAGCAATCGGATCCCCGATGACACCAAATAGAGCCATAGAATCCCTCCTAGATCAGTGATTTTCTCAAGAAGACGCTGACGCCTTTAGGAACGTGTGCTGCAATGGTGGCACCTGCATCGTTTACGGTAATCCACCCTAAACCGGAGAAAACGATATCCGTTTTAGCTTCCTTGATTCTGAACTCATGCCTTACAAGTGGAGGGAACTCGTCCATGTCGTCCTTTCGTGGCGGCTGTAACAGTTCACCGGCATGGTTTTTATAGAGCTCATCCGCCTTTTCAACCTTCGTACGATGGATGGAAAGTTCATTTGAGAAATAGCAAGTAAACGGCTGACGCTCACCGGCCATGAAATCAAAACGGGCCAGTCCTCCAAAGAACAAAGTTTGTTCGGGGTTCAACTGGAACGTCCTAGGCTTAATCTCTTTTTTAGGCGTTATGATTTTCAAATCCTGCTTATCAACAAAATGGGCCATCTGATGATGATTGATAATTCCAGGAGTATCAATTAAATATTCTTCATCATCCAATGGAATTTGAATCATATCAAGAGTCGTTCCCGGGAAGTGGGATGTGGTGATAACATCCTGCTCTCCTGAAACATGTTTGATGATGCGGTTGATGAAGGTTGATTTTCCTACGTTCGTACATCCCACCACATAGACATCTTTACCATTACGATATTCTTCGATTGCTTCAATCGCTTCGGCAATTCCCTGCCCCTTATGAGCACTCACCAATTGAACATCGATCGGTTTCAATCCCAATTGACTTGCTTCATGCTTCATCCAATGAATCAATTTGGAGTGTTTCACTGACTTAGGAAGCAAATCAACCTTGTTTCCGATCAGAAGGATCGGGTTGGATCCGACGAACCGGTGGAGTCCTGGAAGCCAGCTTCCATTAAAGTCGAAAATATCTACGACTTTGACGATCAGCCCTTCTGATTCCCCAAGCTCATTTAATATTTTCAAGAAGTCGTCATCAGTCAACGGAACATCCTGGACCTCATTATAATGCTTTAATCTGAAACAGCGTTGACAAATGATCTCTTCTTTTTGAAGAGCCGAAGGAGGGGCATATCCCATTCCTTCTTTATTTTCCGTCTGGATTTCAACGCCACAACCTATACATACAACTTGACTCACTTTTTATCCTCCCACTCAAGCATGCCTTTACGCTTGAAAAACTTCATGATTCTGCGTTCCACTTGACGATTGAACTTTGTAAAGAAGCCATCTGATTGGGCCACCGGAACAACCAGTATGGTATGAAATCCACTTCGATTTCCACCCAGTACGTCCGTTAACAGCTGGTCCCCGATAACAACCGCTTCTTCCTTCTTGACACCCATTTCCTTAATGGCTTTCTTGAAAGCACGCCCCATAGGCTTACGTGCCTGGAATATAAATGGAACTCCCAAGGGTTCAGCAAATGCTCCGACCCTGTTTTTATTATTATTCGATACAATGGTCACAAGAATCCCCTGCTCCTGCATCTCTTTAAACCACTGAATTAATTTCGGGGTGGCGTTGGGTCTATCCCATTCCACCAACGTATTATCCAGGTCGGTGATGATGGCCTTGATCCCCTTTTCCTTAAGATGACCCGGGCTGATACTAAAAATATCCTGAACCTGTTCATTGGGTAAAAATTGCTTGATCACTCGCTACACCTCAAATTTCTTAATCGATTATATGATAATTGTGTTCGATATTTTCTTGTTAGAACGTCCAATTGGTAAAAAGAAAGTGTTTCTTCCATATACCTTTAACCTATAACAGATTAATGATAACCAATTTTACATACAGATTCAAAATAAATCATATATATTCCTGGAATTTCAAGCATATTCTTAAAATAAATAAATATTTTTCGACAAATTTCCAGTTCCGCTCAAGGTTGTGGATAACCTTATTCACATTATACAGAACACAAACATCGCTTATTTACCAGTTATATACAAGTTAGTCACAACTTATCCACCATGAACTGTGGATAACGGAACGCTTGTTCTGAAAAAATAAATTTGGTAAAGTTTAATTACTACTTAAAAACGTACTTACAATAAATTTTTGAGATACAAAAAGATAATGGCTATTGGAGGTGGCATTAATGAGGAAATTATCGGACGAACTGTTGATTGATTCTTATTTCAAAGCGCTGGAGTTGAAACTCAATACAGAATTCATTCGCCTCATCGAAATGGAAATTCACCGTCGATCTCTTACTAATAAAATAAAAGCTACTTCGTAGAATACGAACATGAAACGGGACGGATTTGTTTAGAATCCGTCCTTTTTTTATTCATTAGATTCCCCGGTATTTTCCCTGCCGACTCATTTCCGGGAACTCCTTATGGTCAGTACACCGATCAATTCTACATCATTTCAAAAAAATGATTAACTTTAGCAGTTTAATAAGTATATAATAAAATATTATTATATACTATATTTAAAAGAATCTTTTTTTCAACGTATAAGGTAAGGATTATTTGTTCAAGCATTCTTAGCCATATATCATGTTCAACAGTGAACAAACTTAATTAGAAGGAGTGAGTGTTGATTGTTTCTCTCCGGTGTCATCGATCAAACGTTCAAAAAGCTTAAAGCCCAAACAGCCAACCTAATTACCCTATCCAATTTATCATTAGGTGGTATTGCCATTATTTCGATTCTTCATAACCAATTACATTTAAGTCTGATTCTCATCTTCATCGCTGCATTAACTGACCGATTCGATGGAATGGTGGCTAGAAGGTTGAACATCGAGTCAGAATTAGGCAAGCAGCTGGATTCCATGAGCGACATCATTTCCTTCGGGGTGGCCCCGGCTTTACTTATGTATACGGCTGCTCTCAACCAGTTTGACTTACCAGGCATGTTTTTCACTATTTTATATTTGGCCTGTGGTGCTTATCGACTGGCACGTTTCAATATCACAGAAAATGACGGCTACTTTACCGGTTTGCCGATTACCGCTGCCGGCTGTTTATTGACAATGTGCTACTTCGCGATCCCACATATTTCAAACGTGCTGCTGTTATGCATCGTGATCATACTATCAATCTTGATGATCAGCCCGTTTACACTAAAGAAGATGTAATGTACAAAGAACCCGGGGCACCGGGTTCTTTTGTTTGTTTTGGATCGGGCCAGATCAAGCCGCCTCCGCTTTTCTTCTTATCCAGCTCCGGGGCTTAGAGGCTCGAAGTCATAAGTCAAACCTGCCAAAAAGGCAAAGAGCCCCTTTCCGACAGGTTCGCCTTATGCTTGTCGCCTCTGGGCAAAGCCCCTCCGCTTTTCTTTGTCCAGCTCCAGCGGCTTGGCCCTCGAGGTCATAAGCTAAATCGACCAAAAAGGCAAAGAACGCCTTTCCGGTCGATTCATCTTATGCTTGTCGGGCCAGATCAAGCCGCCTCCGCTTTTCGTTTAACAGTTGGTGTAGTACCACCAGCCACCGAATAGGAAAAGTAGGATGAGTAATACGACGACGAGGGCAAAGTAGAATCCTCCACCGCCATAATAACCTGGATAGACTGGTCCGTAACACGGATATCCATAAGGCATGGCCATACCTCCTCACTCACTTTTACTATCAGTATATGTATCTAGGGAATGTGCGTATAGGCAGTTTTCCTCTTTATTACGGAAATAGCGCAATTTTCCCGATTACTTTACGTGGACATGCAAGGACAATCCATCTTTATCATAAGAATGATTATAGGCTTAAGTCCTAATGGAGGTGGAAGTATGTCTGGAGTTCTAACAGCACTGGGTTATTTCTTCAAGGAGTTAATTTTCCTCGTTTCTTACGTTAAAAATAACGCCTTTCCTCAACCACTTTCCGCTGCAGATGAACGGAAATATTTAAGGCTGATGGCAGATGGGGACGAACACGCACGCAACATGCTCATCGAACATAATCTCAGGTTGGTTGCCCACATCGTCAAGAAATTTGAAAACACAGGCGAAGATCCAGAGGATTTGATTTCCATCGGGACCATCGGATTGATCAAAGCCATTGAAAGCTATTCAGAAGGAAAAGGCACAAAGCTAGCCACCTATGCAGCACGTTGTATCGAGAATGAAATCCTTATGCACCTGCGCGCCCTCAAGAAAACCAAGAAAGATGTTTCCCTTCATGACCCCATCGGCCAGGATAAGGAAGGAAACGAAATCAGCTTGATCGATATTTTAAAGTCGGAAAGCGATGATGTCATTGATACCATTCAATTAAGCATGGAACTCGAAAAGGTCAGAAAATATATCTGTGTTCTGGATGAAAGGGAAAAGGAAGTCATTGTCGGACGATTCGGATTGGACTTAAAAGAAGAAAAGACCCAAAGAGAAATAGCAAAGGAACTAGGGATCTCAAGAAGCTATGTCTCACGGATCGAAAAACGGGCGCTCATGAAGATGTTTCACGAATTCTATCGTGAGGAAAAAGAAAAACGGAATAAATCCTAATAAAGAAAAGCGGTCCAAGGACCGCTTTTCTTTTCATTTTCACTACTCTACACTGACTTCTGCAGAAATGATCAAACCAATCACAGATGTCATAATAAGACCCATGATCATTGAGAACATCGTCATCCCTCTCCCTCAGTAATATGCACTTCTTACTATTAATGTATCACGAATTAACCAATTCTCCCCTTCCATTCGTGAACAACTCTTTACTAAAGATTGACAGATGTGTGACCAGTCTGTATAAAAAGAGGAGAATACCCACTAACGAGTATCCTCCTCCATCTACACATTCATTCTGCGCTTCTTCTTTTTATGGAAGAAAGCGGACCAAATGACAATATTCAAAAACATCTCTCCACCACCCTCTTTCGTTAGGCAGTATCCTTCTCTACCCATAGCGCATTCAACATTTTCTCCTGTAAATAAATCATCTTTATTCTCCTCTCCATATTTTGATCTTAAGAATTAAAACAATTGAGACATAAAGTGTTGCTTCGCTTTCGTTTCTTCAAAGTTTTTTAAAACCGTTTCGTTGTGAGAAGCTTCTTCAAACGTTGCTTGTTTCTTATTAAAGGTTACAGTTATAAATAAAAGATTCAGTGTCATACATATCACCCCTTTCAACGTGCCTGCAAAAGTGCAGGGCAAAATAAAAAGCCACAAAGAGACCGATCCTTGTGGCACAAAAAAGCCACAGGAATCTACATTCTCCCTGTGGCTATCATTTAATGAAATTAAAATTAAGCAAAAAACATCCCACAAGTGGTCGAATGATGAAAACGATATGAAGTTGTGTGTTTATTTCCAATAAGCACGAACATTTCCTTCGACCTCCCATTAGTGTTTTTTTCTTACATTGGTTAGTATATCCAATTTCCATAGTAATGTAAACTCTTTTCTTGCATTTATTTTCTACAATTTTCCACATTTACTCATACAAAAAAACGGGTCCTCCACGAGGACCCGTTTTTGTTATTTATTCATCTGCTGACTGCAGATCTTTCTTATACTTGATCGCTTTAATGAAAAAGAATAGTGACAGCCCGAGTAAAACAACGGTCCCTGTCATGAGAGGGATCATTTTGCCGGGTGTAACCGTTACTGTTGGAATGATGACGCCTAAATACATGAAGACACTCAGTGCAAGTAACGTAAAACCAAATCGTTTGAAGTCGATGACGTTATGCTGAATAGTCTTTTTGCTTGTATTTTTCATATGCATTCACCTACTTTAGAACTAGTAAACTCTTATTCTATCGTAACATATGAATGGAAGCAGGCGGGCATGTAATTGATACCAGCTCTGCCACACGTATCCCTACTTGGAAAGGGCAGTTTCTATATCTTCAATCAGATCTTCCACATCTTCAAGTCCTACAGAGATCCGAACGAGGCCGTCTGTGATTCCGAGTTCGTTCCGACGCTCACTCGGGATGGATGCATGGGTCATGCGGGCTGGAACAGAAATCAAGCTTTCTACCGCCCCCAGACTTTCAGCCAATGTGAAGAATTTTGTATTCGTTAAAAGGCGGTCTGCATTTTCCTCACTGCCTACATCAAAGGAAACCATGCCACCAAATCCTGTTGCCTGCTTCTTGGCGATGGAGTGATTGGGGTGAGTTTCTAGACCTGGGTAGTATACCTTCGATACTTTCGGATGAGAAGTAAGGAACTCGACAATTTTTCTTGTGTTTTCTTCATGCTCTTCCATTCTAAGTCCCAGTGTTTTAATTCCTCGAATGAGCAACCACGAATCCTGCGGTCCAAGAACCCCACCTGTGGAATTCTGAACGAAGAATAACTCTTCTGCAAGTTCTTCTGAATTCACCACAACCAGACCTGCGACTACATCACTGTGTCCTCCGATATATTTCGTCGCACTATGAAGGACGACGTCTGCACCAAGGCTGATCGGATTCTGCCAATACGGGGTGCTGAACGTATTATCTACGATTGTCAGCAAATTGTGTTTCTTGGCTAAAGAAGCTGCCGCCTCGATATCGGTGATTTTCAGTAATGGATTGGTTGGTGTTTCAATGTATACAGCCTTTGTATTCGGTTGAATGGCCTTCTCGATATTGCTGACATCACTTGTGTCTACGAATGTAGATTCAATGCCAATGCGGTTTAACACCTTGGTCATGACGCGGTAGGTACCGCCATAAACGTCATCTGTCATCACAATATGATCGCCGCTGTTGAACATCATCATGACCGCCGTGATGGCCGCCATTCCCGATCCAAAAGCAAACCCTTTTTCTCCGCCTTCCAAATCCTTGATCAGCTCTTCCAGAGCGTGGCGGGTCGGATTTCCTGAACGTGAGTATTCAAAGCCTTTATGCTTTCCTACTTCATCCTGCTTATACGTGCTAACCTGATATATCGGAGTGGAGACAGCACCTGTTTGAGGATCTGTCGGGATACCACCGTGAATTAATTGTGTTTTCTTTTTCATGATTAGATTCCTCCTTGATAAATTTTCTTACTTAAATATCGTTCGCTTGAATCCGGAAAAATCGTGACGATATGACTTCCCGGTTCAGCTTTTTCTGCCTCGAGTAAGGCTGCATGGAGGGCGGCTCCAGAAGAACTCCCTACCAAAAGCCCTTCCAATGATGCAAGTTCCTGCACCCTTTTGAAAGCATCATCGTCTGTGATGGTGTGGATACTGTTGAAGTAATCTGTATCCATATATTCAGGCAGGAACTCCATGCCAATGCCTTCCGTTTTATGAGGTCCTGATTCTCCTCCATTGAGGATGGATCCTTCTGGTTCGACAATCACTGTTTTAATCGTATCACTCATTTCTTTAAGAAAGCGTGCCGTCCCCATAAAGGTACCGCCTGTGCCAGCACCAGCGACGAAGGTATGGATTTGACCATCCATCTGCCTCCACAGCTCCGGACCCAGCGTTTTGTAATACGTATTCGGATTGGCTTCATTTCCAAATTGCTGGGGGGAATAGGAATTTGGCGTTTCATTGACCAATTCTGCCGCTTTTTCAATGGCTCCCTTCATTCCCTTTTCCGTAGGCGTATGAACGATTTCTGCTCCAAGCGCCTTCATCAGCTCCTGTTTTTCCATGCTGAATTTCTCCGGTATACAGAATACCACTTTGTACCCTGAATTCACGGCGGCTAAAGCCAAACCAATCCCCGTATTGCCTGCCGTCGGTTCAATGAAGGTTCCCCCGGGCTGTATTTTTCCAGTTTCAATCGCGTCTTCTAACAGCTCCAGCCCCAGGCGGTCCTTCACGCTTCCTCCAGGGTTAAAAAACTCCAGTTTAGCAAAAAGGCGGACGCCATTCTTCAAAGGGAAGTGTGTGAGTTCCACAATGGGTGTGTTTCCTATCAGTTCATGTACCCCTTTATACACGTCCATACCTATAATCCCCCTTTAAACAAAACTGACCCACGTACCCACCATTCTCATAAATGATGAATGGACTGCTTGTTGAACATGTCCTATCTCAATTGATGAGTGGTGAAGGTGCCTGGGTCAGCTGTATTTTCAATGTATTAAACAGATTTTACAATGCTCATGACCATTTTCGCAGAATGCAGTGCCGCTTTTTCTAAATATTGATCAAAGGAAACATCTGATTCCTTGCCTGCAATGTCGGATAGTGATCGAATGATAACAAATGGAACCTGGAATTGATGTGCCACTTGTGCAATGGCGGCCGCTTCCATCTCCACTGCCTGTAAGCCAGTGAATTTATCACGAATCGCATCCACACGCTTCGGATCATTCATGAACGAATCGCCAGTAGCGATCAATCCGGATACCACCTGTGCGTCTCCGAGTTCCTTTACACTATTGATAGCGGTTTGCTTCAATTTCTCGTCTGCAGTAAAGGCTGCCGGCAGCTGTGGTACCTGACCATATTCATATCCGAATGCTGTTACATCCACATCATGATGTCTTACTTCAGTTGAAATGACAACATCCCCAACATTTAGAGAAGGATCGAATCCTCCTGCTGACCCTGTGTTGATGATGCAGTCCGGCTTGAAGTGCTGCAATAGAACAGCCGTTGACATCGCTGCATTCACTTTTCCGATACCTGAACGAAGTAAAATCACTTCTTTGTCATGCATAGTACCACTTGTATATTCACATCCTGCGATCGTTTCCACTGCAGGATTTGAAATATTCTCTCTTAATAGGGCTACTTCTTCTTCCATTGCTCCAATGATGGCGATTTTCATTATTTAAACCTCTTTCTACTGTTTAGTCGCCTCCATGATCCACACAAACGTATTCACTTGCTTAAAACGGACCGAAAACCCATTCTCATGTAATAACTCTCTCAATACATCCAGAGTGGTGTAATATTCACGTTTTAAATCTTCAGCAAGGTTATCATACTCTTTCTTCATTGCCAGGGATATGGCGGCTTGATAATGCTGCTCCGTTTCAAACATCGTATCAGCAAATACTATTTTACCACCTTGTACTAGAAGCTTTCCATAGATGCCGAAAGCTTTTCCCTTTTCTTCATCGGTTAAGTGATGAAACGCATATGAACTTACAATGGAATCGGCTCCTCCTTCTATAGAAAAATCCAGAAAGTCTCCGTCTCTGAAGGTAACCTGTTCCCCAAGCTTTTGCATTCCAATCGCTCTCATTTCCGGGGAAGGTTCGAAGGGGATGACCTCAAGTCCTGCTTCCAATAATTTCTTGGTAAGATTTCCTGTACCGGGTCCAAACTCCACGACTCTTCCCTTCGAATGGGATGCGACTTCCTCAAGAATCGATTCATAATGTTCGAAAACCGCTTGATATTCCACGTCTTTCCCAGTCACTGTATCATCATAAGAATCCGCCCAGTCTTCGAACAGATCCAAAAACTCTCTACCCATGGTTCAGCACCTCAGTTGCATTAAGTTTATAATTCCTATAAACATACTATGAATTAATATTAAAACTGTTATTAAATTATCATATTCTCCTGACTAATTCAACAAATATTATTTGTAAAAAAGGGAGATGGGCACTAAAATAAAGATGGTCAACCCATCTGGATCAACGTTATGAAGGAGGTTTCCCCCATGAATATTTCATTTGATTTAATTGAAGATAAAGTAGAATTTTTCGAAGCGGACAGTATGCGGACGCTGGAGAAGAAGGTAGACGAGCAAATTCAGCATAACAAAGCCATCATGCTCTCCGTTCACCATGTGGATCATGCCGTTTCCATCGATGAGAATGGCAGAAGATTGTACAGTGCGGCGGTTCATTTTAAAGTGAAGAAGTAACCATGGGTAAAGGCCCTTCCTTATCGGCAGGGCCTTATTTTTATGTTTTCATAGATAGCAACGGATTTCCTATGTATCAGTAGGATGATGCCGGTTATTTTTGACCAACATTCAGTTAGGACGAGGTAAATCCAGCCGAAATGGAACTTAATCCAGCCATTTTACATTAATTTTTTAAAAACAAAACATCAATCTAACCACTACACAAAAAAAGAGAGCCCTTAGGACCCTCTTCTCCAAACTTCACATTAAGAAGCTTTATCATTTTCCTTTAATTCCTGAACTTTCGTCGGCTGCCAACCTTTGCCGTCTACCCACTGCAGATATACACGATAAGGTGTCTTTGTATCCTTTGCTGTCACGGTGGCCATGGACTTCTGAGGACCACCATTCCCTTCGACCCACCAAACGGTCATATTGGATTCCTGAATGCCGGTTGCATATGAAACAGCCGTAATTTTTTCCTGCCAGTCGACAGTGCCTTGATCATAAGAAGAGACGTGTTCACCTGTCTGCTCAGTCCCAATAGGCTTCCAGTCAGGATGCACCATCGTTTTCGCCACATTAGGTTCGTCACTTTCCTCTACTTGCATCTTGCTGTCATCTTCTCCATCTAATGCGACATTTTCTTTACTGTCATCAGAAGATTCGTCTTGCTTTTGCTCATCTTCTTTATCATTTTCTTCGTCAGCTTTATCCTCTGAATCACTGTTTTCTTCCATTGAAACAGATTTATCGCTATCTTTATCTTCTTTTGCGCTTTTATCGCTAGTAGCATCTTTTGTCTCTGAATTCTTAGGAGCGTCTGTTGTTGCTTTTTCGTCTCCTCCACCAAATACAATGGTGCCTCCGACAACGACAATCAATAGAAGTACAACTGCAATCATGATGTTTAGAATTTTATTTGTATTTCTCTTGGATCGTTTATCTAATCGAGATTGGTATTTCGCCATTGTGTTCCCTCCCTATTATCCTAAACATTTTAACATGATAAGAGGAAAAGAATAAAGCGAAACATTATCCAGCCTGCCTACAAAGGGAAAATGGTCACAGGAAGTAGGTATTGCCTATCATTGATTTTCAAGTCGATAGATGGCATCGACGCCATCTTTGAAGATGGGGTAGATTCCCCCTTCGTTAATGGTCACGTCCATGTTGACGGCAACAAGGACGTATTTGGGATGTTCGAAAGGGAAGTAGCCGGCGAACCATTTATTATATAATTCATTTGCCTTCACTTTTTCTCCCCGGTAATTTCCGGTCTGTGCGGTTCCGGTCTTTCCAGCGATGGTGTAGGCGGCCGTTTGCAAATAGGTTGCCGTTCCTTCCGACGAGTTCACCACGCCCCTTAAATATTGTTGAAGCTTCATGGCCGTATAAGGGGTTATGGTCTCGCCCTCGATCTTCTGTTTAGGGAAGGAAAACATATTGGACCCATTTTGATACTGTACGGACGATACGGCACTCACTTGAAACTTCTCTCCACCCCTGGCAATGGTAGCCATCATATTCGCGATACCGAGCGGTGTGACCCGGACTTCCCGTTGTCCTATTCCTGTCTGTGAAACATAGTTCGAATCTTTTCTTTCATCATTGGATACAAAAATCCTTCCATCACTCACCTGCAGCTGTGGAAAATCTTCGTAATGAAAAACGTCCCCTTTCCAAGAGATATCACCGATTAGCCCGATCTTCTCTGCGTATTCATCCAGGAGATGATCATCCTTTTCCGTCAGCTCTTTCGCAAGGTCCGCAAACGTCCGGTTACAGCTAACTGCGATGCTGCTCTTAATATTGATGTTCCCGTGAGGCTTTTCCGCTGCTCCACCACGGATATCTTCATCACACGGAAAAAGCCGTGTCTCATCAACTAATCCTTCATCCATGGCTGCAGCCGCCACGACGGTCTTGAACACAGATCCAGGGATCAGTGCTTTCAGCATGTAATTCGTCGCCCCCCCACTAAAAGGATCACGGCTTTTCATGGCAGGTCTTGAAACACTGGCGAGTATTTCACTTTTTTCAATATCAAGAAGAAGCAGTCCCCCCTTCTGAATGTGATACGTATCTGCCACTTCTTCCAAGGCAAGCTGCATATCGGCATCAATGGTCGTTTTAACATTCAAAGGGTAGAATGGATTGGCCGGTGCCAGGTACTTAACATCTACTCCGAATAATGGTCCCCCTCTTGCATCGACATGATAAATCAGCTTTGCTTCCTCCTCCGCCACGAGCCACTCATCAAAATTCTCTTGAAGCCCTGAGACCCCGATTTTCTGATTGGCACCCTTCACTCTGTCTGGGTACCTTTCGTGAAATTCATTTGTGTTTTCACCCGTTACCCCAATCAGCTGCGAAGCAGGAACATCACTGCTTTTAAACTTTTTCGTTAGAGCAAATACCCCCTGTATTTCAAGTGAATTAATTTCTTTCATCTGCTCTTCCGAAAGCCTAAAGGGCTCTTTCCCGCCGAAAATGATAGGGCCATTCGCTTCCTTCACTTTTGATTGAATCGTTGATGCAGGGACATGAAGGATATCTGCTACTTTCTCCACTGGCCATTCCATTTGGTCAAGGAAAGGAAATAGAACCAGGACGTTTTTTTCAGTAAACGTAAGGGGGACGCCGTTTCGGTCTAGGAATTCTCCCCTGCCTTCATCGATCACCAATTGCTGCGTCCGTTGTGTGACACTTTCTTCAAGGAGATTGATTTTATGATCAGAATAAGATTCGGTTTGAAATAATTGCAGCTGCATCAATCTCCCAGATAGAGCACAGAAAGCAAGTAATAGGACGATACTAAACAGCCTGATTCGTTTCCGTTTCATTTTGTCACCTCGTCCACATTGTTGACGAGAATCATATGAAATAATCTTCTTGAGGCATAAAAAAAGAAGGGACTCACATTGTGAGTCCCTTCTAAACAAAATCAGCTTACTTCTACAATCTTAACGCTCATTTCCCCGCCTGGAGTCTGAACATTCACTTCTGCGCCTACTTTATGACCAAGAAGGCTTTTCGCGATTGGTGAATCATTCGAAATCTTTCCTTCGAATGGATCAGCTTCTGCACTACCAACGATGGTGTAGGTTTCTTTATCACCGTCTGGTAATTCGACGAATGTCACTTTTTTACCTAATTGTACTGTATCTGAATTCATGTCATCTTCTTGAATGATTTTCGCGTTGCGAATCATGTTTTCTAATGTAGAAATACGACCTTCGACGAATGCTTGTTCATCTTTCGCTGCGTCGTACTCGGAGTTCTCGGATAAATCTCCAAAGCTGCGAGCGATCTTGATGCGCTCAACCACTTCTTTACGTTTAACCGTTTTCAAATTCTCTAGTTCTTTTTCTAACTTTTCTTTACCTTCTGCTGTCATAGGAAATACTTTTTCTGTACTCATGACCCTCTTCACTCCTTTTCTCTCTAAGAGCTTTCCCGTACTCTATATGTAAATGTGCTACGTATGTAAAGGGAGGGAATGGAGGGAGAATCTCTTCTCACTCCATTCCCTGCTTCTTTACAATGTGGGAAAATGTAAAATCTAGCCTATATGTCTTTATCTATGCTATCGTATTACAAAAATGACTTTTGTTCAAGAATTGTTTGAATTTTTGTTACCATTAAATCGATCGCCACGTGATTATGGCCGCCTTCAGGGATGATCACATCGGCATATCGCTTTGTCGGTTCAATGAATTGATTGTGCATCGGACGAACGACTGTAATGTATTGATCGATGACGGAATCGATGGAACGGCCGCGCTCTTTAATATCACGAAGCATTCTTCTGATGATGCGAAGATCAGCGTCCGTATCTACATATAACTTGATATCCATTAAGTTACGCAATCTTTCATCTTCTAATACTAAAATTCCTTCTAAAATAATGACATCCTTCGGTTCAACAAGAATCGTCTCCTCCGAACGGGTATGCATTTTATAATCATAGACCGGTTTATTAACGGACTGATGATCTAAAAGGCCGTGCAAATGCTGAATCAACAGATCATTATCAAAGGCTAGCGGATGATCGTAATTCGTTTTCAAACGTTCCTCGAATGGTAGATTGGACTGATCTTTATAATAATAATCCTGTTGCAGCATTAAAATCGAATGACCTTGAAATTGCTCATAAATGGCTTTGGTGACACTTGTTTTACCAGAGCCTGATCCTCCTGCTACACCGATCACAACGGGTTTCTGCTTCATAAGTATTAGATGTTCTCCTTTCGCATCATGTTATCAGGATATACTCTCTGATGAACCTTGAATTTCACAATTTGTAACGGGTGACGGGCTACTTCGATTTCATTACCCCGCTCATCCCATAATTTCTCTATTACCTGAGTAAAGTTGGAGATTTCAGGACCGAAAAATTCTACTTCCTGTCCGGTCTTAAAATGGTTCCGTTGCTGCAGT
The DNA here is from genome assembly GCF_044542955.1 of Rossellomorea sp. NPDC077527. Classification (NCBI taxonomy): domain Bacteria; kingdom Bacillati; phylum Bacillota; class Bacilli; order Caryophanales; family Bacillaceae; genus Rossellomorea; species Rossellomorea sp. NPDC077527. Next base: position 301,080 of record NZ_JBITVL010000002.1, read on the forward strand.
GTGACGACTTGAGTTTCTTCATCGTAGTCCAACACAAGACCGACAAATTCATAATTTGTGTTCTTCTTGTTATGGACCCCGAACATCTGCTCCTTGAATCCAGGTACGCCTTCAAAAAATGCCGGGGCAGTGTCACGATTCGCACATTTCTCCAGCTCCTCGAGCCATTCTTGTTGAATGACGAAGTTGTCTGGATCTTTACAATATTCATCAATCACTTTGCGGTACACACTTACGACAGTGGCCACATAGTGAATGGACTTCATGCGTCCCTCAATCTTCAAACTGTCAATTCCCAATTCGATCATTCCCGGAATGGATTCAACGAGCTTCAAATCTTTCGGGCTCATGGCAAAAGGAGCATCATTTTCATTATAAAGAGGATTCTCTTCTCTGCCGTTCAATTCATATAAATCATAATCCCAGCGGCATGACTGACAGCAGCCTCCGCGGTTAGAATCCCTGGCCGTCATGTGGTTACTTAGCGTGCAGCGTCCTGAATAAGCAATACACATGGCTCCATGAATGAAGGTTTCAATCTCAATATCCACCTTTTCTTTCATTTCCTGGATTTCTCTTCCACTGGCTTCACGGGCAAGTACTACGCGATCAAGCCCTTCTTCTTTCCAAAACTGAACAGCTTTCCAGTTAGAAAGGGACTGCTGCGTGCTTAAGTGCACCTCCACTTTCGGAGCCACTCTTCTGCAAGTCTCAATGATCAGAGGATCAGCTACAATGATTCCAGCCACTCCAGCTTCCTCTAATCCACGGAGATATTCTTCCAGTCCATCCATGTTTTCATTATGGGCATAGATATTTGTTGTCACATAAATCTTTGCACCATATTTCTTTGCAAACTCCACGCCTTCTTTCATATCATCAAGGGTGAAATTACCGGCATTTGAACGCAGACCATATTCCTGTCCACCGATATAGACTGCATCTGCCCCATAATGGACAGCAATCTTCAATTTCTCCAGATTTCCGGCAGGAGCCAGTAGTTCAGGTTTCTTCACAATGACACGCTTTCCGTCCACCTGTTTCGATATGGGCTTTTTTACAACCGTGGTCATCATTACGCCTCCGTTCTGACATCATCATCGTGTACTTAATACACGGTTTCTTTAAAGAAAAATCCTGTATCCAACGGACGATTTTCAGGTTGCAGTCTTTTCGCTTCTTCTAAAAACCCGTCTTTCTGATCATCATATTGATCTTCATCATCCGCACACAAATCTATTGCCTTACGATATAGTTTTGTTATCTCAAGAATATATTGAGAGGATTTCATCACCCCATCAATTTTGAAGGAATCGACACCTGCTTCCATCATTTCACCAAGTTCATCAATAATGCACATATCGTTCGGGCTCATGATATGCGTGCCGTTTTCGTCCTCGAAGATTGGGTATTTATTATGGCGCTCTTCATCGTGTAAGAACATATTGCGCTGCTCTTTTCGATTCTCGATTTCCATCGCTTTTCCTCGATATTCAAAATAGTTACCGAGCAGTGAACGTTTTGATTGGAACATACAGGTCATACCGTGGACCTGTACCTCGATTTCGACCTCTGCATTCTCTTTCATCTCAACGATAGTCTCCATACTCAATTCACGTGCCAAGACAGCACGTTTAGCGCCTTTTCGTCCCCAGTAATTGCAGGTGTACCAGTTTGTGGCCGTCGTTTCCGTATTCCAATGAAGCTTCATCTGAGGAGCTACTTCTCGTGCAGCCATCAGTACAGCAGGATCACCGAACACGATGGCGTCAGCCCCTGCTTCATCAAGAGCAGCGATATAATGATCCAGTTCTGAGATTTTATCATTATGAAATAGGGCATTCATCGCCACATACACTTTCTTGTTGTGTTTGTGAGCCAATGTTATCGCTTCACAAACGGCTTCCAGTGAAAACTCTCCGGCAAGTCTTAATCCATACTTCTGTTCACCGATCATGAAGGCATCGGCACCTGCAGCCGCCAACGGTTCAATATCGGATACACTTGTAGGGGTTACGAGTAATTCCGGCTTTTTCATCATTGATCACCTCTTTTCTTACTGATGGCGATACCGTCACCGACAGGTAAAATAGATGTATCGAATTGTTCATGATTCATCAGCCAGGTATTATAATTCTGCAGCTTCTTCACCATGTTCCGTATTCTTTTCTGCTCAACCTGTTCCTCGGCAACCAGACCTTTGAATAAGACGTTATCCGAGTAGACGACTCCGTTCTCTGTAAGCATGGCTGAATATAGGTCAAAGAACTTTAGGTACTGACCCTTTGCAGCATCTATAAAGATGGCATCAAACGGACCATGCTTTTTCACTTCTTCAGAGAGCTCTAGTGCATCACCGAAAATCGTGACAATTCTATTGCCATCTTTGGATCTGGAGAGAAAATGTTGCGCAGCCTCGAACCTTTCTTTATCCCGTTCAAGAGTGACAACTGTCGTCTCAGGGAGGGCTTCAGCCATCCGAAGGGCTGAATATCCTATAGCAGTTCCGATTTCAAGGATCCGCTTTGGCTGTTGGATCCGTAACATTCCCAAGAGCGCTTCGATTCCGACCAGCTCCATGATGGGAACGCCATGAACTCCTGCATATTGTTCCATCTCAGAAATTAAGGCAGGACGTTCTTTCACAATTGATTCTATATAGCCAATCACTCGTTCATTCATATATAAGCCTCACGATCATGATCATAAATGATATCGGTAGCGCTTCTTTCTTAGACAACATGAAAAGAAGAAAGCTACGATCAGCTTTCTACTTTTCACGCCTATCAAGATAACGCCCGTATATAAAAATAACTTGTACTATTTTACCACACAGAGAAGAGGAAAGCGAATGTTTCTTTCCTCTTCTCATGGGGCTATTCCTCTTTGTTGGTGATATATTTTGCTTTTTTCTCGTTATGCTCATCCAGTGTTTCAGAATAATACACCGACCCATTGGAAGCTGCCAGGAAATAATAATACTCTGTATCCTCTGGCTTCAGAGCTGCTTCAATCGATGAAATCCCCGCATTTGCAATCGGACCAGGCGGCAATCCCTTCACTTGGTACGTGTTATACGGTGATTCGACTTCAAGATCTTTGTACACGGTTTTTTCCTTATGTTTCCCTAGGGCATATAATACCGTTGGATCTGTCTGAAGTGGCATTCCTTCCTCCATCCGATTATAAAATACGCTTGAAATCTTCCCTCTGTCTGCTTTCTCCGTCGCTTCTTCTTCAATGAGGGAAGAAAGGGTGAGAAGCTTGTGAGGAGTATAATCGTTTGCTGCCATGGCTTCCTGATATTGAGCCAGTACTTCATTCGTTTGAGCAATCATCTTCTTCAGGATGGCATCTAAAGAAGGCTTTTTCTCATAAAAAGGATACGTCGCAGGATAAAGATATCCTTCCAACGGCCGCTTAATATCTTTGTTCAGTATTTCATCTGTAATCAGTTCCGGATATTCCTCTTTTAATTGCTCGAGCCATTTCTTATCATTTAGTTTCTTTTCTATTTCTTCTTTTTTATATGGAGACTTTTCAGCAATGATCTCTGCTATCTGATCTAATTGAAGTCCCTCTGGAATGGTAATCTTAAACTCTGCTTTTCTCATGACCTTACCAGTCTTTAAGCTATTCACAATTTCATTCAGAGTCATGGAAGGTGTCAGATCATAAGATCCTGCCTGAAACCCTGCTTCATTGTTGAATTTCACATAATATTTAAAGACCGTAGAATTCTTTACGATCCCTTTTTCCTCAAGGATTTTCCCGATGCTGGTCACACCGGAGCCTATAGGTATGTCCACTTTTACTGGTTTTGTATTATCCGGGTCTACGGGCTTAAGGGCAGAATTTACATAAAGGTATCCACCAATCGCCGTTCCCCCTATAACAATGACTAGACAAAGAATGACAAGTCCTACTATTTTTCTAATGACCTTTGCCTCCTCTTGTCTCTCAAGCAGTTTCTTCATAAGTGTTTCTTTTACCTTTTTCTTTTCTTCCAAAGCGTTCATTTCCCCCTTTCGAGCAAAAAAGCGGGCTATCCGTTATGCGAAATTCGACATCATCTCCACTATTATACAATATTTCGCACAAAGTGAAACAGGGACCTGCAAAAAGGGTGAATTTTTTGTCCCTTTTTGCGGTCCCTGTTTCGTATCCTTATAACGACGACTTATTCTGCGTCTTCTTCTTCGTCCAGGAAAGTGTTTAACATTTCTTCAATCATGTCCCACTCTTCTTCTGTTTCAATCGGCTTTAATTCGCCTTCCTGTCCTTCGTCACCAGGCATGAATGCAGAAGCATGAATTTCAATTTCTTCTTCGTCATTCTCATCTGCTCCAAGTGGATAGTAAAGAACATAAGACTTTCCGAATTTATCTGATTCAAACGTGAAAAGAACCTCGCATAACTGCTCATTTCCTTGTTCGTCAACTACTGTAATTTGTTTTTCTCCGTGTTCCATGAACATTCACCTCATCATTTTTGGCTGTCAAGGTATCCTTGAAGGATCATCATCGCAGCCATTTTGTCGATTACTTTCTTACGTTTCTTTCTGCTTACATCGGCTTCTAAAAGCACTCTCTCAGCAGCCATCGTGCTTAGTCTTTCATCCCAATATTTAATGGGAAGGGACAACTCCTGATGAATCAACTCTCCATAAGCTTTAGACGCTTCCCCACGTGGGCCGATTGTGTTATTCATGTTTTTAGGCAATCCAACGACAACGGTGTCCACCTGGTATTCATCGGCAAGTTCCTTTATTCGATCCACCCGGAACACGCCCTGGTCTTCGTCAATCTTAATGGTTTCAATTCCTTGAGCTGTCCAGCCAAGCTCATCGCTGATCGCGACTCCGACTGTTTTAGAACCAACGTCTAAACCCATTACACGCATGTATTATCCCTCTTTGTGCTGTTTCAAATACGATTTGACTAATTCTTCGATGATCTCATCACGTTCCAAGCGGCGGATGATATTTCTGGCATCTTGATGTCTGGGAATGTAAGCCGGATCTCCAGATAATAAGTATCCTACGATTTGATTGATTGGATTGTACCCTTTTTCCTGCAAAGCATCATGAACCTGCAAGAGCACTTCCTTCACATCATGTTCGAACGGCTCCTCTGAGAAATCAAACCGCATCGTTTTGTCAAAAGAACTCATTTTTAGCACCTCTCTTTAGGCTTGTCTTTTTGACAACCGAATTGTTAATCGTTACCTACATTGTACACCACTTTCACACGGAGTTAAACGGATTTGACCCATTCTTCTACAAATTGCAGGGCTTCCTCCACTTTTTCAGGGTTTTTCCCTCCAGCCTGGGCCATGTCCGGACGGCCTCCACCGCCTCCACCACAGCGTGAAGCGACTTCTTTAACCAATTTTCCTGCATGATATCCTTTTTCGACTAAATCAGCCGTAACTCCTGCAATGATGGTCACTTTGTCGTCACCAGTTGTTGCCAGTACGATCACCCCGGATCCAAGCTTCTGTTTAAGGTCGTCCATCATCGAACGAAGCCCGTTGCTGTCACCGGCAGCCACTTTTGCCGAAAGGACATTCACACCATCAATGACCTTCACTTGGTCCGTTAAGCTTCCTGCTTCTATGTTAGACAACTTTGCGGATAATGATTCATTCTCTCGTTGAAGCTCCTTCATCTCACTTAATAAAGAATCCACACGATTAACAACTTCCTTAGGATTCGCTTTCAGTTTAGCCGCAACATCCTTCAGTTGAGAAACTTGATCATTCAATACTTTGTATGCATTTTCGGCTGTTACAGCTTCAATCCTTCTGGTACCGGCACCGATCCCGCTTTCAGATAGGACCTTGAATAATCCGATCTCTGACGTATTGGAAACGTGACAACCTCCACAAAGCTCCAAGCTATAATCTCCGATTGAGACTACACGCACTTCTGAACCATATTTTTCACCGAACAGAGCCATGGCTCCCATCGCTTTTGCCTCGGATAGAGATTTAAGGGCTGTGTTGACCGAAATCGCTTTCCACACCTTCTCGTTGACGATGGTTTCGATACGTTCAATCTCTTCCTGTGAAACAGACCCGAAATGAGAGAAGTCAAAACGAAGACGATCCGGTTCTACTAATGAACCTGCTTGGTTGACATGTTCTCCAAGGACATCTTTCAGTGCTTGATGAAGGATGTGAGTAGCTGTGTGGTTTTTCTCGACCTTGCTTCTCGATTCTCGGGAAACCTTGGTCAATACCTCCGCACCTTGCTGGAGTGTCCCCTCTTCTACGACTGCCGTATGAAGATTTTGTCCATTAGGGGCTTTCTTCACATTCGTTACAGAAACTTTCACGCCTTCAGCTTCAATATACCCTTTATCTCCGATTTGTCCGCCGCTTTCAGCGTAGAATGGAGTCTCATCAAGGATGAACTGACATTCCTGACCTTTATCGACTTTTGGCTGGCGCTCATTATCCACCAATAATTCAAGGACTGTCGATTTGCTCTCAAGTGTGTCATACCCCACAAACCGGCTTTCCACCGTAATATCACTCAGGATTCCACCCTGCACCTGCATGCTTCCTACATCCTGACGAGCAGCTCTCGCTCTTTCACGCTGACCTTCCATCTCTCTTTCAAAGCCTTCGTGGTCAACCGTCAAACCTTCTTCTTCAGCGTATTCTTCCGTTAATTCAACAGGGAATCCATACGTATCATAAAGACGGAAAACATCTTCACCAGGGATAACCTTGCTTCCTGCTGATTTTTGAGCTTTAATGATGGATGAAAGAATGGATAAACCTTCATTCAGCGTTTCGTGGAAGCGGTCTTCTTCATTTTTCACAACTTTTTGGATGAATTCAGCTTTTTGCTTCACTTCCGGATAGAAATCCACCATGATCTCAGAAACAACCGGAACCAATTCATACATGAACGGGCGGTTGATTTCGATTTGTTTAGCAAAACGGACCGCACGTCGAAGCAGTCTGCGTAATACATACCCGCGGCCTTCATTGGATGGAAGGGCACCGTCACCGATAGCAAATGAAACCGTTCTGATATGGTCGGCAATGACTTTGAACGCTACATCGGTGTCATTGTCTTTGCCATAAGACTTCCCTGAAATTTCTTCCGTTGCCTCGATGATCGGCATAAATAAATCTGTATCAAAGTTCGTAGCCACTTCCTGAACTACACATGCCATACGCTCTAGACCCATACCTGTATCGATGTTCTTCTTAGGAAGCGGAGTATACGTTCCATCAGGGTTATGGTTAAACTGTGAGAACACAAGATTCCATACCTCAAGATAACGGTCGTTTTCCCCACCAGGATATAATTCAGGATCTTCGGGGTTGTCACCGTATTCAGGTCCACGATCATAGAAGATTTCTGTATTCGGACCACTTGGACCTTCCCCGATATCCCAGAAGTTCCCTTCGATTCGGATGATCCGTTCAGCAGGTACACCTACTTTTTTGTTCCAGATATCAAATGCTTCATGATCTTCAGGGTGAATTGTAACGGAAAGCTTTTCAGGATCAAAACCAACCCATTTTTCATCCGTCAGGAACTCCCATGCCCATTCGATTGCTTCTACTTTAAAATAGTCGCCGATCGAGAAATTCCCGAGCATTTCGAAGAACGTATGATGACGAGCCGTTTTCCCTACGTTCTCGATGTCATTGGTACGGATCGATTTCTGCGCATTCACGATTCTTGGATTTTGAGGGATCACACGTCCATCAAAGTATTTCTTTAATGTCGCTACCCCACTATTGATCCATAATAGAGACGGATCTTCATGTGGAACCAATGATGCACTCGGTTCAACACCATGCCCTTTTTCCTGAAAGAAATCTAAAAACTTCTGACGAATTTCTGCGCCTGTTAACTTGTTCATATCAAGCTTCCTCCTTTATATGTATGGGTAAAAAAGAATACAAAAAAGCCCTCATCCCTAAAACAGGGACGAGAGCTGTTTCTCGCGGTACCACCCTGGTTATGAATAAACATTCGTTCATTCATCCCTCAATACACCTTAACGCGGCTGGACGGCAGGCTTTACCTGCACTCAGGATTAGCATTCGGTTATCCTTCATCTGAAATCCCTTGCAGCCAAAGGGGATTTCTCTCTGTCAGATGGACTATAACGTACTGGGTCCTTCATGGATTTCATGTTATGCGAATACTTGTATATGTTGGATTATAGAAATATTCATTGTATTTGTCAATGATCATTCCCATTTTTCAGCTCTTCTTCGTTTTTCATATAAAGAAAATGGGTGCGTCCGTGTAAAATTGCCACCTTTATGACGGCAAGAAAGGGCACTGCCACGATCATTCCGATCACCCCACCCACTTCGCCGCCGATGATCAGTGCCCCCATGATGAAGAGGGGGTGCATATGAAGACTCTTCCCGACGATGAGTGGCGATAAGATATTCCCCTCCAGAAACTGAAGGATCACGACCAGAATGACAACGTAGATCACCATATTAACCGAAATGGTACTGGCGACAAGGGCTGCAGGAACTGCCCCAATGATAGGACCAAAATACGGTATCACATTTGTGACCCCAATGATCAAACCAAGGATCAGAGGATATTTCATCCCGATCAACCACAACGTGACGGCTGAAATGCTCCCAATGATCAAACAAACGAGTAGTTGCCCTCGAATATAACCACCTAAAGATTCATCCACATCTCTGGAAAATGAAATGGCACTTTGCCTCCATTTCTTTGGAGTGAGCTTCCACAGAAAGGCTTTTACCTTTGTAATGTCTTTCAATAAATAAAAAGATACGAAGGGGATGATGGCAACGATAAGCATGCTGTTCATGAACTTCATGAGTGTCGCGAGTACCAAAGCCACCAGTCCCGTCACCCATGCTTCAAGCCCGTCGATTCTCTCTTCCAGCTGCGATTGGATTCCGTCCGGCCATGTCGAGGTCTCACTTTGAATCACATGAAGCCACCCCTGATACTGTTTAGTGAAAATGGGGGCATTCTCCGATAAATCTCTCAGTTGATGGATGACAGCAGGGGTCCCTTTATAGACAGCATATCCTATTCCCCCAAAGAAGAGGAGATAGATGAGCAAGATCGCGATCCCCCTATGAATACCGGCTTCATGCAGCTTCTCCACGACCGGATGAAGAAGGTACGCAATGAACCCGCCTATGACGAAAGGGAGCAGGGAGAAAAATAAGACCTCTAATACGGGATGCCAAACAGGCTTTAATAAAAAAAGAATATAAAGAAATAGTGCAAGAATGAGGGCTATCGAAAGCCTGTATAACCATTTTACATAGGTATGCTTTTCTATCGTGATCACCTCCGTCCCTTCTTATATATTGTTCGGAATTATGAGGTAGTTTTATTCATGGGGTTTAGTTACCCTGAATGAATTGATTTTATAGATGGATTTCACTTAAAAAGGGTGAATCATATGGTAAAAGAGATGGATCCTCCCCTCTAATAAGGCTAAAGGGATGGCCAGTTCGTCGTTCTGGAATTTATTGCGTTAAAACAGGCAGTGATTGCGTCATTATTTTATTATTTGCGTCAAAATCAATCATGATTGCGTCATTTTTTTCATTTTATGCGTCATTTTCCATTTACAACCAATTCTATCAAGTCACGCATAAAAAGAGACTGACCCTCAATGAGCCAGTCTCTTTCAGCTGTTAAAAAAGTTTCTTTACTTGTTTACGGATTCGTTTCATTTGTCTCTGACTCATCATATTGGATCTTTGAGAATAGATGGAAGCAGCGATCCCTGCTCCAAAACCAACGATGGATGCAAATGTTTTATTCAAGAAAGACACCTCTTCCTAGCTTAGTCGGCGTTCTTCCTCATCAAATAAGTCATCTAAGGAGCTCAGCGATCCATCCTCTTCTACCTGGTGAGTATGAATGACACCCTTAGACAAGGAAAGCTCGATATAGCACCCCCAACAGTAATATTGGTTGATGCCGATCTTTCCAATATCTTTGCTCTGACAATTTGGACATTTCATCGGTTTGTTCACCTCGGGTCACACCAGAATATGGTGATTATTCCCTACCATCATGACCAACCAGAGCCGATTTTATACTTATTTAATGAGTTAGACGCACAAACGTTGCTGAAACAACAACGTTCTTATATAGTGTGAGATAATTTCCTGATTTCATGAGGAGTAACCTTTTCCATAGCATCCAATGAATTTTTTTATGAGATCGTAACGGATTCTCCGCTTTCTTCATTCAGATAATCGATTTCAAATCCTAAATCTTCAAGCATTTGATGATCCGCTGTTCCTTCCTGACCTGCTGTCGTCAAGTAATCACCGACAAAAATTGAGTTTGCCGGATAAAGACCTAATGGCTGGAGACTGCGCAGGTTCACTTCACGCCCACCTGAAATCCTGATTTCTTTTGTCGGATTGATGAAGCGCATTAAACAAAGGACCTTCAAGCAATATCGAGGGTCAAGTTCATCTGTTCCTTCAAGAGGGGTACCGTCGATGGCATGAAGAAAATTAACCGGGATGGAGTCCGCATCGAGTACTTTCAAGCTGTTAGCCATATCTACTACATCTTGAAGTGTTTCTTTCATACCGACGATGATCCCCGAGCACGGTGATATCCCCTGTGCTTTTGCCTGTTCAACTGTATTGATTCTGTCTTCATATGTATGGGAAGTGGTGATATTTTCATGATGGTTACTGGAAGTATTGATGTTATGGTTGTATCGGTCCACCCCTGCCTCTTTTAAGCGATTTGCTTGATCACCCTTTAATAATCCGAGACATGCACAAACCTTTAAATTATATTGTTCTTTGATTTCTTTCACCGCTGAAACCACGTGATCCACTTCCCGATTGCTCGGGCCACGTCCACTGGCAACGATGCAATAGGTGCCGACATTCAGTTTGTGTGCATTTTCGGCTCCCTTTAATATCGTTTCTTTATCTACCATGCGGTACTTCTCGATCGGCGCATCAGACACGCTCGACTGTGAGCAGTACCCGCAATTCTCAGGGCAGAGACCTGATTTTGTATTGATGATCATATTTAATTTCACTTTGTTTCCGTAATAATGTTTTCGAATCAGATAAGCGCCATGTAGTAATTCCAAGAGCTCATCATCCGGGCTTCGCAAAATCGATAATGCTTCTTCATTGGTTAGTTCAGCTCCCCCGATGACCTCTTCGGCAAGTTCCTTCCACGTTTTCATATCGTTTCCTCCCCCATTATGCTGCTCGATTCAAGTTTCTGAATGTGCTTTTGGAAAGCACCGACTTCTCTAAACGATGAGCCATCACTCCTGCACAGACAGCTAAGATGATGTCTTTCGGCAATGGAACGACCATCCATGCCCATGCCATCTTATAAGTGAATCCTTCTGGAGCCGCAGCCCAAAACTTGTAAGCAGCATACATCCAGTTCGTGCCGACCACATAGTTTACGATCATGCCGACCAGTGCAGCGAAGATGTAAACCTTCACGCTCTTATGTTTTTCTACCAATTTACCGGTGATATAGGCTGTAAAAATAAATGAAACGATAAATCCGAAGTTCGGGCTTATAATTGTTGACAATCCCGCTCCAAAACGTGCAAATACGGGTACTCCAACCAACCCAACTAAGGCATAGACCGTCATGGAAATCGCACCGATCCTGCTTCCGAGTATCGCACCTGCTAAAATGGCAAAAAAGGTCTGTAACGTAATGGGAACTCCCCCCACTACCATGAATGGTACGAATGTTGTAATATTTGCCCCGATTGCCATCAGAGCGACAAACATCCCTGCAAGTGTAAGATCGATCGTTCTCAATTTTCTGTTCATCTGTCTTCCCCCATCTGTCGTTTATCTACAAGATAAGGATATCGCCTTCACTGAATATATGTCAACTTAATTTTATAAACAGTTAACAAAAAGCACACAAAAAAGGTTGATGAATGAACCATTCCAAAAGTAGAAATGGTCATTCGTCAACCTATGCTTTCATAAAATCGTACGGAGTAATGCCTTCCATACCAATCATCGGATCCTCATTCATCAGGAATTCCTCGATGGGGATATCTTTAGAAGAGGATTCATGCTCTTCATTCGCTTCATGACCCTGCAGGCTTCTCAGTTTCTCACTCAAGGTCGTCTTTCTGAAAAAATCATCTTCTCTCTCCACACCCAGCCTGAATGCATCCAGTTCCCCGCAAAGGATGAGAAACTGCTTGCTTCTGGTTATGGCCGTATACAGGAGGTTCCTTCGTAACATTCGGTAATAGCTTTTCACCACGGGCAGAATCACAATGGGAAACTCACTTCCCTGGGACTTATGGATCGAGCAGCAATACGCATGGGTGATTTGCATGAGGTCCTGTCGTGTATAGGTGACCTCATTTCCTTCGTATGACACAATGATCATATCCTGTTTCTCGGTGTTTTCCTTCGCATAGAAAATTGAAACGATTTCACCGATATCTCCATTGAAGACATTGTTTTCAGGCTGATTGACAAGCTGAAGAACCTTATCCCCAATGCGGTATTTCACATCCCCGAAGGCAAGTTCCTTCCTTGTCCCATCGTTACTGTTGAATATTTCCTGCAGAAGTTCATTCAAGCGATCGATACCAGCCGGTCCCCGGTACATAGGGGCAAGCACCTGAATATCTTTTGGTGTATAGCCTTTTTTCTTGGCATTCTCCACCACTTTTTGAACGACTTCTGAAATTTGATTGGTTCTGCAGGGGAAGAACGAACGATCCTTTTGCTGTTTTGTCAGATCAGCAGGTACTTGTCCCCTTTTCATGCAGTGAGCGAGTTCGATAATTGAAGAACCCTCCTCCTGCCTGTAAATATCCGTCAATCTGACTGTCGGGACTACTTCCGAATTCAATAAATCCTTCAGAACCTGACCTGGACCGACAGAAGGCAATTGATCTTCATCCCCGACAAATATCACTTGAATATCCTCAGGGAGAGCCTTCAACAGTTGATGGGCAAGCCAGGTATCGACCATGGACACTTCATCAACGATCAGCAGTTTACCTTCGATGGCCCTTTCTTCATCGTTCTGGAATCCTTCCTGACCATTCCACCCAAGAAGTCTGTGGATCGTCATAGCAGGAAGACCTGTCGATTCAGTCATCCGTTTCGCTGCACGTCCTGTAGGGGCCGTCAGCAAAACGGGGAACGGCTCATCTTTATAGTCCTTCGGATCCAGCGAGCAGCCGTGCAGATCAGCGAACAGTTCGACGATACCCTTGATGACGGTCGTCTTACCGGTACCTGGCCCTCCTGTCAACAGAAGCATCGGGGACATCAAGGCCGTTTCGATGGCTTCCTTCTGTGAAGGTGCATATTGCACGCCCAGCCGGTCCTCGAGGGCACCGAGTGACAACAGAAATTCCGATTGGGGGAATTGATCTTTATACTGTGTTTGAGACAAGATTTTTTCAATATTTGTTACGATCCCTTTTTCAGAAAAATAGAGAGATGGGACATAGACCTTCGTCCCTTCCCCTATGACCTTGCTTTCTTCCTCAAGGGACACTAGCTGACTCGAGATATCCGTATAGTCGATGGTTTCCGGCTGACTTTTTTCAAGCAGCTCCTTCACCGTTACGATCAGTTCTTCCGCTTCCAAATACACATGGCCCTGCTTGACGCACGTTTGCTCCAATGTATATAAGCAGCCTGCTTTGATACGGTCCGGATGGCTGCCCGTAAGGCCAATCTTCGATCCCAATTCGTCTGCCCGGGTAAACCCGATTCCTTCGATATCCTCCACAAGCTTATAAGGATTTTTTTGAATGATTTCAAGGGCCTGTTCTTTATAAGCCTGGTAGACCTTCATGGAGATCTGTGGGCCGAATCCGAGGTCATTCAGCATGATCATGACCCTTTCAAGACCCTGATGCTCGGTAAGCGTATCATAAATGCTCTTCGCTTTTTCTTTTGGAAGTTTCGGTATTTCATCCAGGAGGTTCGGGTTTTCGAGTATTTTACTGATGGCATTTTCCCCGATGTGCTCCACAATCTTCTCAGCTGTTTTCTTGCCGATCCCTTTAAATAGGTCACTTGATAAATAATGGACGACACCTTGTGTGGTTTGGGGGATTTCCTTCTTGAAATGTTTCGCATGAAACTGCATGCCAAATCTCGGGTGCTCCTGGAAACGTCCGTAAAATACATAGGTCTCGTCTTCATGGATTTTAGGGAAATTTCCGGTTACGACCGCTTCTTTATCCTCATAAGAATCATTCGTTTCGTCCACCCGGATTCTGACTACGGTATAGAGATTTTCCTCGTTATGAAAAATAGTGACAAGGTGCCTTCCTTTAACAAAGATTTCTTCTTCGCCAAACAGCTTTAAAGAGTCTTGCTGGCTCAAGGTATTGAACCCCCTAACTATTCACTCTGTTCATTTTTAAGCTTTTCGATCATTTTGATACCATATCCCGCCAACATATGATCCGGTTGAACTTCAACAGCTTTATTGAAATACTTCAATGCCGTATCTGCATCATCTTTATGGCCTGCATAGGCAACACCTAAGTTATAGTAAGCATCGGCGTGCTCGGGATCTGCTTCTACCACTCGGGTTAATTGAGCGATCGCTTCTTCATATGCTTCCACTTTGGCAAGACAAAGTCCCAATTGGAAGCGCGCCTCTACGTCTTCTTCATTCATTTCAACACTTCGTTGTAAGTACGGAAGAGCCAGTCTCGGCTGCTCTAACTGGAACAGACTGATTCCAAGCATAAAGAAAACGTCTGCATTCTCCATTCCTTTTGAGATTGCCTTTTCAAATTGATCCTTCGCTTCATCAAAGTGATTTTCATTAAAGTATAGGTTCCCAAGGGAGTAATAGGCAGCCCCTGCATTGTCGTCAATGGAGATCGCCCGTTCAAAGAACTTTTTCGCCTTTTCGTTGTCGCCCACCGACATCAATACATTCCCGAAGTTAATATACCCTACCGGATCCTTTGGACTTTCTTCAATGGCTTCTGTAAAAAGCTTTACAGCCTCTTCCACTTTCCCTTCTTGCAATAACTCAATACCTTTTAAATTTTTATCCAATGTCAACACCTCTATATAGTCTATTATTTATGTATGTATTCCTGCTTATCGATACTAGTATAACATAAGGGACACCCTACAATGGAATTCATCCATGATGAAAAAAAGGACTGAGAGATCAGAGATCGTACATCTCCTTTTCTCAGTCCTTTTTGAATTGATATTATCCGACGTATGTCAGCTTTTTCTCATCCTTGAAGATCGTATCAATCGTTCCTCCACCCAGACATTCATCTCCATTGTAGAAAACAACTGCCTGTCCTGGAGTTACGGCACGGATGGGCTCATCAAAGATGACCTTCACCTTTCCGTCTTCCATCGGTACCACCGTGACTTTGTTATCATCCTGGCGATAACGGAATTTAGCCGTACACGTGAATTCAGAAGGTTTAACCCCATTCGATGTCCAATGAACATCCGTCGCAAGGATGGAATCTGAATATAAGGCAGGATGCTCGAAGCTTTGACCTACGTACAGGACGTTTCTTTCAAGGTCCTTACCGATGGCAAACCAGGGTTCACCCGCTCCACCGATACCGAGTCCGTGACGCTGTCCGATGGTATAATACATCAATCCATCATGTTTGCCCATCACTTCCCCATCAAGCGTTTCCATCTTACCTGGCTGCGCCGGGAGGTAGTTACTTAAGAAATCTTTGAAGTTCCGCTCTCCAATGAAGCATATCCCCGTACTGTCTTTCTTCGTTGCCGTGGCAAGTCCTGCTTCCTTGGCAATTTCACGGACCTTTTTCTTATCGATTCCACCAAGTGGGAACATTACTTTCTCAAGCTGCTCCTGTCCCAGCTGATTGAGGAAATACGTTTGATCCTTATTGTTATCAACACCGCGCAGCATTTTGTACTCGCCATCACGATACTCAACCTGGGCATAGTGACCCGTTGCCAGGTAATCTGCACCTAACTTTAATGCATGCTCAAGAAACGCCTTGAACTTGATCTCTTTATTGCACATCACATCCGGGTTCGGTGTTCTTCCTGCTTTATATTCATCCAGGAAGTACGTAAACACTTTATCCCAGTATTGTTTCTCAAAATTCACAGCGTAGTAAGGAATCCCAATTTGGTTACAGACACGAATAACATCGTTGTAATCTTCGGTTGCCGTACACACTCCGTTCTCATCGGTATCATCCCAGTTCTTCATGAAAATCCCGATGACTTCATAGCCCTGTTGCTTTAATAACAACGCGGCCACTGAAGAGTCCACGCCCCCGGACATCCCAACGACCACTCTCGTATCCTTTGGTTCTTTCTTCACTAACGCCACCTCCTTTTTTCCGTTCATGCGCCCTAATCGGACGACCATCTTATGTGGTTAATCTCTTCACAATCTTTGCGACTTCATGGGCAGTCCTGACAATCTGCTCCTCCGTATTCCCTAGACCAAAGCTGAAGCGGATGGAATTCCTTGATTTCTCGGACTGCTTCCCATACATGGCCACAAGCACATGTGAAGGCTCTATAGATCCAGCCGTACAAGCGGAACCGCTCGAAACAGCAATGCCTGACATATCTAAATTCACCAGCATGGACTCTACATCCGTGCCAGGAAAGCTTAAGTTTAGCACATGGGGTAATCCATGCTCAAGGGATCCGTTCTCTTCGAATTCAATCCCCTCACCAGCTAAGGTTTCTTTTAATAATTTCTTCAGATCAGAGAGCATGCTATGCTTTTCTTCAACAGAGTGCTGGGCAAGTTCCACTGCCTTCCCAAGCCCTGCAATTGCCGGGACGTTTTCTGTTCCCGCACGGCGCTTTCGTTCCTGCTCACCGCCGTATAACCCCGGCTGAAGGTCCACACGTTTATGGGAATAAAGAAAACCGATTCCTTTAGGACCATTGATCTTATGCCCTGAAACGGAAAGCAGATCGACCCCCAGCTCCTGCACATCCATGGCAGTCAATCCGAAAGCCTGTACAGCATCTGAATGAAAATATGCCTGATGATTCTTTAACAAATCCCCAATCTCTTTGATGGGCTGAAGTGTTCCTACTTCGTTATTCCCAAACATGATGGTCACAAGGATGGTATCACCACGGAGTTCATTTTGCAGGTCCTCCATTGAGATCCTTCCTGAACGATCCACAGGCAAGTAGGTGACCTCAAACCCTTTGGATTCAAGAAATGTACAAGCATGCAAAACCGCATGATGCTCGGTTTGTGTTGTAATGATGTGCTTTCCTTTATCCTTATTAGCCTCGGCGGTTCCGATGATCGCTAAATTGTCTGCTTCCGTTCCGCCACTTGTAAAAATGATATCATTGTAGTCTGCATGAATGCTTGATGCAATGACGGTCCGGGCATGATCCACCAGATGTCGTGATGCACGCCCAAATGAATGAATGCTTGATGGGTTCCCAAAGGACTCCTTCATCACCGCTGTCATTTCATCAATTACTTCAGGATGCATGGGCGACGTTGCAGCATGATCCAGATACACTCTTTCCATTGATTGTTACCTCCTAGATATAGAACATGTACGCATCAGATTCCCCGTCATCAGAATGACTTGCCAAATCTTCTATCGTTGTATTATCGAGTACTTCCTTGACTGCGTCCCGAATACGGATCCACAATTCGCGTTTAGCAGGTTCTTCATCTTCGATACCTTCTACAGGACTGATCGGCCCTTCCAGGATTCGGATAATATCCCCCGCTGTGATTTCTGATGGCTCATGACCCAATACATACCCTCCGTATGCTCCGCGAATGCTTCTAACAAGACCGCCGTTTCTCAGTGGAGCGACAAGCTGCTCAAGATAATGTTCAGACAGTTCATGCTGCTGTGCGATGGTTTTCAGTGAGGTAGGTCCCTCACCATGTCGTTTTGCAAGTTCTATCATAATCGTTAGACCATATCGGCCTTTAGTTGATATCTTCATGTTCCAGCACCTCTACTATATTTAATAACGTCACGTTCAGACGAATATTTCTTATGCATTGACTTTGTTATTATAGCATATCCGCCCTTCCACTGTGAAAGGGACGGCATCATCTTCTCTTATCCACATTATTTCCCTTCATGCCATCTCCTGTGATAAAGTGATGGTAATTAGAACGTCAGTTTGGAGAGATGTTTCATGTCGATAAAACCACTTGCCTTCAAGATGAGACCACGTACCATTGAAGAAATTATCGGGCAGCAGCATTTAGTCGGAGGAGGGAAAATCATCGACAGGATGGTAAAGGCGAAACAGCTTTCATCCATGATCCTGTACGGACCACCAGGCATTGGAAAAACATCCATTGCAAGCGCCATTGCCGGAAGCACCAAGTACCGGTTCAAAACCCTGAACGCCGTCACGAATAATAAAAAGGATATTCAGATCGTGGCAGAGGAAGCAAAAATGTCAGGTAAAGTGATCCTTCTATTGGATGAAGTCCATCGCTTGGATAAAGGAAAGCAGGATTTCCTGCTTCCTTATTTAGAGAATGGGATGATTACATTGATCGGCGCTACAACGAGCAATCCTTATCATGCCATAAACCCTGCGATACGAAGCAGATGCCAGATATTCGAATTGAAGCCTCTGTCGATCGAGGAAATGAAAATCGCATTGACCCGTGCGATTCAGGACGACGAACGTGGATTGGGAGGATATTCACTGGATGTATCGGACGAAGCCATCGAACATTTTGCAAGCAGCAGCTTCGGAGATGTAAGAAGTTCATTGAATGCCTTGGAATTGGCTGTGCTGTCCACTTCACCGGATGACGACGGTGTGATCCATATCGATGTCACGATTGCGGAAGAATGCCTTCAGAAGAAAAGCTTTTCACATGATAAAGACGGCGATGCTCATTATGATGTTGTGAGTGCCTTTCAGAAATCGATTCGCGGAAGCGATGTGAATGCAGCACTTCACTATCTTGGAAGACTCGTTGAAGCCGGAGACCTTCCAAGCATCGCACGCAGGCTACTCGTGATTGCCTATGAAGATGTCGGCCTTGCAAATCCCCAGGCGGGTCCAAGAACACTCGCGGCAGTCGAAACCGCCGAGAAAATTGGTTTCCCTGAAGCGAGAATTCCGTTAGCCAATGCGATCATTGAACTTTGCCTCTCACCTAAATCGAACTCGGCCATTATGGCCATCGACCTGGCCCTTGCAGATATCCGAAAAGGGAAGAGCGGCGATGTGCCTGACCATTTGAAAGACGCCCATTATCAAGGTGCAAAGGAACTAGGCAGAGGCCTTGAATACAAATATCCACACGATTATGAATCAGGATGGGTGCCTCAGACGTATCTGCCTGAAAAATTGGGCAAAGCCAAATATTACAGTCCAAAATCGACCGGGAAATTTGAACAGGCGATCGCCCAGGTGTATGAGAAGATTAATAAGCAGATGAAATAACTGTTGCGAAGACGGATTGTGTGAAAAACACCTACTTATGACTCGAGTAGGTGTTTTTTTGACCTGTTATGTTGAAAAAAACGTTGATCGATCAACCTAATGAAGTTGTCATTCTGATAGAGTGCAATACTTTCTGCTGATGCGGGTCCACTTAATGGGTTATCGGGCCACTTTGGGACTTTATTGGGCCACTTAAGCAGTTTATTGGGCCACTTTCTACCTCTATTGGGCCAGAATCAGAGTTTAATGGGCCAAATGGTGAACCTTCAGATCACAATACCTGTGCCCACATTTTTTATAATGTTGATACCATATTCCATCTCCTCATCATACATTAGTAAAAAAGCCCGGAGGTGTATGGATTGATCATCATTGAAAATGAAACATCACCTAAGGATTTACCGAACCTGACTCCTGTTGAAAAAAACATTTTCACTACGTTAAAAGAAAGCCCAACCGACTACCGATATACAAACCTTTCAGAACTCAAATACGAGTTGAAAGTAAGAGAAAGAATAATCGCCAATGCGAAAGCGATGAATGATGGAGACGCCACTTTTTCAGCTTTCGAACATTCCAAGTTCAACCCGATCTACTGGACCAAGACCCCTTACGGCTATCAGCTCAATGACTCGAAGCTTCCATCAGATGCCATCGAGGATATTTTCACGAACAGTTCTGCCTACAGCTTTGAATGTGTCACAAGCATTGTTGTGCTTTACTATAAATCCATTCTCGATACGATCAGGACCCCTTATTTCAACCGGCTATATTCATCACTTCTTGTGTGGGGGCACAACTATGATGACGACCTTCCAATGGTCACGTATGAAGGGCTTGATTATATCCCTGGAGATGTTTATTACTTCTTTAATCCCGACTTCGAAGATCCGATCTGGATGGGTGAGAACTCAGTCTTTATTACAGAAGATCAGTATTTCGGTCACGGTGTGGGACTCATGACTCACGATGAAATGATTGAAGCATTGAACACTCTCCGGAAAAAGGAGGCAACGAAATCCGCTTACTTACTTGAGCAGGTCACACGCCTGAAATTTTCTGATTTGTATCGATACACATAAAAAGTGACGGACTATGATGAGTCCGTCACTTTTTGGTGTTCTTTCTTATTTGTAAGTCGGGGTCACAAAAAGGCAAAGTAAGTTATGCTTGTCGGTCCAGTTAGAGCCGCCGTGACTTATTTCTACGCCGCTACATCCCTCTTATTGAATACCAGGAATGCCAGCGCTTGGAAAATGATGAAATAGATAACGAGCATTGTAATCGAAAAGCCCATCGTCATCCCGTCCACCAATGGAGGGGTGAAGCCAGTATATTGAGTCAGGTCTGTGTTAGCGAACAGACTGTACTTCGCCCAGTCGAATTTCAAGGCAAGAAGGCTCGTTGCATTCCCCCCTACGAATAAGAGGAATAAAGAAATTCCGATAGCAAGGGAGCTGCTTCTGAACACTGCAGAAATCATGAAGGCCATCGTAGCCATCATGACAATGTTGATAGTTTGTAATAAATACGTTTTGATCAGGTAACCCACAATATTCTGCTCGACAACCTTCCCGTCCACGAAAGCCAGATGAGTGGACTGATCTGTTCCGCCGAACAAGATAAGGCCCAGAAGTAGGGAAACAACGAATAATAATAACAGCATGCTCATGCCGTATAATATGACAGTAACGTATTTGGAGAGCAGGATTTTGGTTCGCGAAATAGGACGGATGAGCAACAGCTTGATGGTGCCCCAGCTGAATTCACTCGCGACGATGCCCGCTGCCACGATGATGGCGAAGAGCCCTACAACGAGAACGATATTGGCATTCGTCTCAACGAATGTCCAAGTTGTTTCCTGTACTTTTGGTTCGATATCGTTTTCTATTCGATATTCGTTAATCGCGATTCTTCGTTCGGTGTCTTTTTTTATAAATTTATTCAATTCGGGATTTTCACCCAACATCTGCTTATCCGATTCCACCTGCGCTGAAAGTTCCTGTTTCCAATTATCCATTTCTTTCGCTTTCATGTCACTATACTTGGTGAAGGCACCTGTCACACCAATAATCAGAATCAACAAGCCAAGCATGACATACGTCCCGACCCGCTTGAAGATTTTGATCCATTCATTTCTAATAAGACTAAGCATGAACTACCTCTCCTTTGTCATTTGTAATTTCCAGGAATCTATCTTCCAGTGTTTTGGCTACAGGCATTACGCTGTATATTTGCACACCGGCTTCTACCATTGACCGTATGACTTCAGGTACTTGTTCTTTTGTCAGGGCCACTTGCACCTGTTTTCCTTGAGCTTCGAATTTGATTCCGGATTCGAATGCATTAAGAACGGCCTTCATTTTATCCACTTCATCGATTTCGAAGTGATATACCTGTTCGGAACCTTCTACAAAGTCCCTAACTTGTTGCACATCGACTAGCTTTCCGGATTGGATGATCCCGATTCGGTCACACATCATCTCCATTTCGGATAATAAGTGACTCGATACAATGACCGCCATACCTTCTTCCTCGGCAAGCTTTCTGATATAGGCACGAATCTCACGGATCCCCGCAGGATCGAGACCATTTGTCGGTTCATCAAGGATGAGGAGCTTCGGCTTATGGAGAAGGCACTGGGCGAGACCCAAACGCTGTCTCATTCCAAGGGAGTACGTTTTCACCTTGTCATTGATGCGATCAGTCAGTCCGACCAGTTCAATGACTTCTTTCATCCGTTCATCGGTAATCCCCTTTTGCATGCGGGCAAAGTGCTTTAAGTTCTGATACCCTGACATGAACTTGTAAAGTTCGGGGTTTTCAACGATGGCGCCCACATCCTTGATGGCACCTTCAAAGTCTTTCTTGATGCTTTTGCCTGAGATGAGGACATCTCCTTTTGAGATATTCATCAACCCTACGATCATACGGATCGTCGTCGTTTTACCTGCTCCGTTTGGCCCGAGGAAACCGAACACTTCTCCTTCATACACGTCAAACGTTAATTGATCAATGATGGTCTTGCCTTTGATGACTTTGGAAACACTTTGCAATTGCACAACCGGCTTCATCGTTTCAACTTCCCTTCTGATTTTGTTGTTTTCTTCAACCATTGCAGAACTGATAGACCTTCTGATTCTCTCAGCTCTTCCACATCGCATTGTCCTTTGATTTCGCCGTCGGAGATGATGTATGCCTCATCGAGAATCGCTTCGATCTCATCGATTTCATGCGTGGCAATGATCACGGTCTGATTTCCGAAATCAATATAGGATAGGAGACCTTTCACGATTGTGTCCCTCACCATGGGATCCAGTCCCGAGAAGGGTTCATCAAGAAGCAGCACCTCGGTGTTCCGGGAAAGTGCCAGTACCAGCTTCAGCCTGCCCCGATTCCCTTTTGACAAGTGCTTGATCTTCTTCCCCCTGTCGAGTTCCATGAATGTGACCAGTTCATCCGCTCTATCTGGATCAAAATCTGGGAACTGAGAGGCATAGAACCGGATCATCCCTTCAACGGTGAAAGCTTCATAAAACATATCCAACTCGGTCAAATAGGCCACTTCATTCGCAATTTTCCTGGTGACCGGTTTGCCATTCAAGGTAACCGTCCCCTTATTGGGGAGCACAAGACCGGCAATCATCTTTAATGTCGTGGATTTTCCACTGCCGTTTGGACCAAGGAGACCATAAATCTTTCCCTTTTGAAATTCAAATGAGGTATCGTTCAATGCTATTTCGTTCCCGTACTTTTTAGTGACACCATCAAATTTTACAACCAACTCTATTCCCCTCCTTTCTCACTTAGATATTTTTCCACTCCCTGAATCATCTGTTCTTTTGTCAGACCAAGTTCCTTCATATTTTGAATGAAAGATTCGATCACTTCCTGCTGAACCTTTTCATTCATTTCGGAAAGAACGTCTTCCCTTTCCGTCACGAATGTTCCCTGCCCTCTTTTCGTCTCCACAATGTCCATCCTCTCTAATTCACTGTACGTTCGTTGAATGGTATTCGGGTTCACCCCGGATTGAACGGCCATATCCCGGACAGAAGGCAGCTTTTGCCCAGGAGATAATTCTTTCCTGACGATTTCCCGGATGATGCGGTCAGCAATCTGAATATATATCGGTTTGGAGGCTGTATAGTCTTCTGACATATCTACACCTCAACCTTGCGATCCAATAGTCTGCAGGAAATCATCAATACAATGATCATGATCACTCCTTCAAATAAGAAAGGAAGGACCGGTAATGGAATGGTTTCAGGATTAAAACCGGCATTCATCTCATTTGCTTCCACTGAGAAAAATAATCCGGAACTCACCTTCACAGTTAGGGTTTCAAAGAAAAGTTTCTCCACCCAATCGATGCTCATCAGAAAGGCAACCACACTTTGATACAAAATGATGAATCCTGCAATAATGATCCAGCGCATGTTCTTTATAGACGGATATTTTGAAAGGGAATGGTATAGCGTCCATAAGAAGATTCCCCATCCCGAAAAGTAGAGACCGACAATGGTCACGCCAAGATTAAAGAGAATCCCCTCTTTTACCGGCCAATACGAAAATAGCGAGGACTCTGGATAAAGAAGCATCATCAGGACCCCTAAGCCATCTACTAGTAATAGAGACAATGTAGAGTATAAAAAAGCAATAATCACCTTAGGTAATAAAAGCATGTATCCCCCATGAGGACTGTGCAGCCAAAGCTGCGTCTTCCCCTCCAAACGGAGCATGGAACAGACCATTACCGGAAGAAAGGCTATATGGAAAACACCGATCATAATGAGGAAAAGTTGAGAAATACCTGGCTCATTGACATATTCACCAATGACCACCCCTATGATGAAAAGCAGAAAAAGAATGGCAATCCAGCCATAAAACCATGTGCTTGAAGTTTTAAAGTCTTTCCATAGAAGACCTTTAAATGCAGTCATATTCACTCCTCCGTAACGTGTTTTAGTGTTCTAGTTAGATAGTACACTAAGACATCTAGAAAGGTCAATCACTTTTTCCCTTTTAATGGAATTGTTTTTTTAGCACGTTGAGTAAAGCTAATATACAAGGGGGATGGAAGATGGATAAAAAAAGGCGTCACTGGACTCCAGAAGAAGAACAAACAGTAAAGGAAATCGTCCAGAATTACATGGATAAGGGCAAGTCAAAAAGAAAAGCGTTTGAAGAAGCTGCTCGAATGATCGATCGTTCTCCAGGCACATGCTCCCATCGATATTATTCAAAGATTCATAAAAAGCAGGATGAGTTTTCATTGGAAATGTGTATCGCCTTTCTAAAACAGGGATTAAACGATGATTCCACAAAAGAAAACCTTCAGCTACTCAATGAAAAAGAGCGATTATTGTTGGAACAGAAGGAACTGAAGAAAAATTATACGAAATTAAAAATGATGCAGGCTAAAGAGGTTCATCATCCACTATGAGGCATTGATTGGACAAAAAAAGGACTGAATCCACCTTGGAATTCAGTCCTTTTTGAAGGCCATTATTTATCTTTTACCCTTTTTATTTCAATGTCTTTCAATAGCTGATTCATCACATGGCTTGCTGCGATCAAACCTGCCACTGAAGGAACGAAGGCGTTGGAAGATGGAGGTAGCTGCGCTTTACGAATCTTCGCATCGTCTTTTCCTACTTCCTTGCGAATATCTTCACGAATGACGATTGGACTTTCATCAGAGAAAACGACCGTCACTCCTTTTTTAATGCCCTCTTTTTTCAAGCGTGTACGGATTACTTTTGCAATTGGATCTGTATGGGTCTTGCTGATGTCGGCAATTTTAAAACGTGTCGGATCGGTTTTATTTGCCGCACCCATGCTTGCTATTAGAGGAATATCCCGTTTCAGGCATTCCTTCATCAAATGAATTTTATAGGAAATCGTATCAGAAGCATCAATGACATAATCCAATCCCTGATTGAAGAATTCTTCGTATGTTTCTTCTGTGTAGAACATTTTCAAAGCGATGACTTCACAGTCTGGATTAATATCTTTAATGCGGTCCCGCATGAGATCGACCTTTGGCTGGCCCACTGTCGACAGCAGCGCATGCACCTGACGATTCACATTCGTGATGTCCACATCATCTTTATCCACTAACACTAGACGGCCTACACCTGACCGGGCTAACGCCTCAGCTGCAAAGGATCCCACTCCCCCGATTCCGAGTACTGCCACCGTGCTGTCTTTAAGGGTTTGAAGGCCTTCCTTGCCGATCGCTAGTTCATTACGTGAAAACTGGTGTAGCAAAATAATCAACTCCATTATAAGTATTCAACTAGGTTTATACTGAATTAGAATAAAGGATACAGAACCGAAAATCAATATGAAATGTTGTCCTTCTCTTTCGTTTACCCCATTAAGAGGATGTTTAGTCCCATTAAAAAAGCCAGGCTGGTACCAGCCTGGCTTTCACTCTATAAGATCATTGTTATCATTCATGATTGGACGAGTCCCAATCGTGCCGTCGCCATCATTTCCTTCGTTTTGAACCCGCTCTCGGCAGGTGGGTGCTTTATTCCACTATTTGTTAGTCCCCGGCACGGGGCATGAACGCCTAGCAGAAATGTCAAGCTCCCAAAGTTTGAAGTGTTCGGTCAAAACTGTTAGGTAAAAACGTCGCACACATCAGGACTCGTTTGTAATTGTATACATAATATCATATCACCATGTTGATTTCAACGAATGACCCCCGGTATTTAGTTACATTATTCTACATCGAGCGACAAAGATAGCTCTTTTAATTGTGTGTTGCTGACTTCACTTGGCGCATTTGTCAGTACACAGCTTGCACTCGCCGTTTTCGGGAAAGCAATCGTATCACGAAGATTCGTGCGACCTGCAAGAAGCATCACTAAACGGTCAAGACCAAGGGCAATCCCCCCGTGTGGAGGTGTTCCATATTCAAATGCTTCCAATAGGAAACCGAATTGCTCTTCTGCTTCTTCTTTAGAGAAACCAAGTACCTTGAACATTTTCTCCTGAATGTCGCGCTCGTAAATCCTGAGTGATCCCCCTCCAAGTTCGTAGCCGTTCAAGACAAGGTCATATGCTTCGGCGCGAACAGATGCCGGGTCTGTTTCGAAAAGCTCTAGATCTTCTCTTACTGGCATCGTGAATGGGTGGTGGGCAGCATAGTAACGGTTCTCCCCTTCATCAAACTCAAGGAGCGGCCAGTCCGTCACCCACAGGAAGTTGAATTTTGTTTCATCAATCAGTTTTAAATCTTTTCCTAATTTCAAACGGAGAGCACCAAGGGCATCTGCCACTACTGATTTCTTATCCGCAACAAACAGTAGCAGGTCTCCTGTCTCTGCATGTGCTGAAGCTGAAATCGCGGAAGCATCTTCTTCTGTCACAAATTTAGATATCGGCCCTTTCAAGCCTTCCTCTTCCACCTTCAGCCAGGCTAGTCCTTTGGCTCCGTAACGGGAAACAAATTCCGTCAACCCATCAATGTCCTTACGGGAATACTGTGAAGCCGCACCTTTCACATTGATCAATTTCACCTGTCCACCGTTTGCGACAGCACCTGAGAAGACTTTGAAACCTGATTCCTTCACGATTTCAGATACATCGATCAGTTCCATTTCAAAACGTGTGTCCGGTTTATCAGATCCGTAACGGCTCATGGCATCGTCATACGTCATTCTTGGAATAGGCAATGAAACATTCACGTCTTTCACGTCACTCATCAGCTGTTTCATCATGTCTTCGACTAGTAAGATGATCTCCTCTTTGTCCATGAAGCTCATTTCCATATCGATTTGTGTGAATTCAGGTTGACGATCAGCACGAAGGTCTTCATCGCGGAAACAACGGGCGATTTGATAGTAACGATCGAAGCCGGATACCATCAAGAGCTGTTTGAAAATCTGCGGTGACTGAGGCAGTGCGTAGAATTCCCCTTCATGTACACGGCTCGGTACCAAATAATCACGTGCACCTTCTGGCGTACTCTTTGTTAAGATAGGTGTTTCAATGTCCAGGAATCCGTTGTTGTTCAAAAAGTTTCGGAACGATGTGGTGACATTATGACGCATTCTCAAGGTTTCCATCATCGCCGGACGACGAAGATCCACATAACGATGTTTCAAACGTACATCCTCTGACACTTCCATTTGATCATCGATCATGAATGGCGGTGTTTTGGCTTCATTAATGATTTGAACCTCTTCTACGTGAATTTCCACTTTTCCGGTCTTCAGGTTAGTATTTACCGTTCCTTCGCCTCTTGCCACAACCGTACCAGTAACGCTTAAGACATATTCATTACGAATCTTCTCAGCAAGGGCAAGCGCTTCTCCAGATAAGTCAGGATTGAACACAACTTGAACGATTCCCTCCCTGTCACGCAGATCGATGAAGATCAATCCACCAAGGTCCCTCCTCTTCTGTACCCAGCCTTTAATCGTGATTTTTTCACCGATGTATGATTCTGTTATGTCTCCACAATACGCCGTTCTTTTCGTCATCTTGTTCTCCTCCTTGTATAATCAACAGGTCTATTTTCCAAGCTTGTTCTTGATATTTTCAACGAAGCGGTCCAGGTTTATTTCTTCCTGTTCACCTGTAGACATATCTTTCAGGTTAATTTTATTCTCCTTTAATTCGTTATCCCCGATCACAGCCACGTATTTCGCTTCATATCGATCAGCCGCTTTAAATTGACCCTTCACCTTACGATCGAGATAATCCTTCTCTGAAGAAATACCGTTAGATCTTAAGTCGTGAAGAAGCTTGACGGCATAATCCTTGGCCTCTTCCCCTAGTGATACAATGAAGCACTCGACTCCCTTCTCAATCGGGAGCTCGACACCTTCTGCCTCTAATGCAGAAAGAAGTCTTTCGATACTAAAGGCAAATCCGATTCCAGGTGTCTCAGGACCGCCGATCATTTCGACCAGGCCGTTGTAGCGTCCCCCTCCACAAAGAGTCGTGATGGCTCCAAAGCCCTCTGCATCACTCATGATTTCAAAGGCAGTGTGATTATAATAATCAAGGCCGCGAACGAGTGTAGGATCCACTACGAAATCCACGTCCATACCGGATAAATGTTGTTGGACCTTTTCAAAATATGTTCTTGATTCTTCATTCAGGTAATCAAGAATGGAAGGTGCTGTAGACATCAATTCATGATCGCGGTCTTTCTTGCAATCAAGGATACGCAATGGATTCTTCTCTAAGCGATTCTGACAATCGCCGCAGAATTCATCGATTCTCGGTTTAAAATGATTGATCAATGCCTCTCTGTGGGCATTTCTGCTGCCGGAATCTCCAAGGCTGTTAATCACAAGCTTTAATTGAGTCAGTCCCAATTTCTTGTAAATTCCCATTGCGAGTGATATGACTTCTGCATCAATCGCCGGATCTTCACTTCCGAGAGCCTCGACACCAAACTGAACGAATTGACGATACCTGCCGGCTTGTGGTCTCTCATAACGGAACATCGGTCCAGAGTAGAAGAGTTTCGTCGGCTGATTGGGATGACCGAACATTTTATTCCCTACAAAGGATCGGACGACGGAAGCGGTTCCTTCAGGTCTGAGCGATAAGCTTCTCCCTCCGCGGTCTTCAAACATATACATTTCTTTTTGGACGATATCCGTCGTATCTCCCACTCCCCGTGTGAATAATTCACTCGCCTCGAAAATAGGGGTGCGAATTTCTTTATATTGATAGTTATGACAAAGAGTCTTCGCCACTTCCTCAACATACTGCCACTTTTCCACTTCACCAGGCAGGATGTCCTGTGTACCTCTTGGAATCTGAATGGACAAGATGATTTCCTCCTTAAGCTGAACTTTATGTAAATAAAAAAAGCCCTCAATCCCTTGTATCATATACAAGGGACGAGAGCTGTTATTCCCGTGGTGCCACCCTAATTGAAGTCGATTAAGACTTCCACTTAGCCAGTTAACGCCTGGTACGTTCTTCTCCTACTAACAGTGCGTTTTCAGAGAGAAACCTCCTGAGTGTTCATTCACTAAGTCACATTGTAGAAATGCTCTCAGCCAAGACATTTCCTCTCTTTACACGTGGGGTTTAGCTACTATGCTCGATCAACGGTTTTTGTAAATGTTATTTTATTTCTATAATGATACGGATGCCGTAAGTTCATGTCAAGAGGTTAAAGAAAATTTCGTCAGGATCTCTCCATTTTCTTTTTTAACAACTTCACTTCCCGTAACGATAACCCGAATTCAGATGCCAACTCAACGTTAAGAGCATCTTTTTCACGTTCCAAAAACTGATGGAAGTCCACTCCAAATAACTGGTTATCCCCATTTGCATTCATAAACCCTTTTTCACTTGACCTCAAGTCCCATCATCCTTTCAAAAACATTCCTACCCTTATCATTTCCAATTACCTATTTTTATTTCGTATTAGAGGGATTTTATTTTTTTTATCGTATTAGAACACTAAGGATTTTTTCAGGAAATATACAGTGTTGTTCAACACTTGGGGAGGAAGATCCGATATTAAAAAGGGTGTTTGATGAATATTATGGAGGTGAAGAAGATTAAGAAAGTACTAGCATCAATATTGATTGTGCTCTTGATGTCCCCATTTCAGCCTGGTGTGGAAAATGTGCGTGCTGAAACAGGAAAGGCGACGATCAGCGTTTCGACCCTGAACGTCCGGACCGGACCTGGACTCAGCTTCCCGGTTCTCACAAAAGTACATAGAGGGGAAGAGTACAAGATAGTAGACTCACAAAAGGATTGGTATAAAGTAAAAACAAAAAGTGGTGAAGGCTGGGTCGCAGATTGGCTCGTCTCAGTAGAAACCGCAGAGACAGGAGACTCCTCTTCCTCCTTTAATGGCCGGGTAAACACCGACGGTCTCAGGGTTAGAAAAGGGCCCAGCACATCCGACGGGATTGTGACGGTACTTCAAAACGGGGATACTGTGACCGTGACAGATAAAGAAGGAGATTGGCTTCTTATTGAATCCGGGAGCACCCGTGGATGGGTTCACCATGATTTTATTTCGGAAACAAATTCCACTCCGTCTAAAAAAAGTGTGAACAAACAAGGAATCATCACAGATGACGCCTTGAACGTCCGGAATTCTCCATCTCTGCAAAGTAGCGTTCTCGGGGTATTAAATAAAGGGGATGCTGTAGAAGTGACAGGGAGCGTATCCGGATGGTACGAAATAAAGTTCGGGAACGATAAAGCCTGGATCAGTGAATCTTATTTAGAATTCTCTTCAGGCGGTGGTACTTCAAGTGAAAAGGCTGAAGAAACCTCAACCTCTGAAAACCTGACAGGTATCATCACGGTTCACGGCTTGAACGTTCGGGATGATACGTCCCTGAATGGCCGCATCGTCGGTAAAGTATCCAAAGGGGAACGATACACATTATTGAAAGAGAAAAACAACTGGTATCAAATTAAGCTCTCCAACGGAAATAAAGGATGGGTTGCCGGCTGGTATGTACAAAAAACGGTGACAGCCGCTGCTCATGAGGATAACACCTCGGATGAAAATATCACCATTTTATATAACGGGACCAATGTTCGCAGCGATGCAAGTACCTCTGCAAATGTCTTACTACGTGCGACAAGCGGTGATTCATTCCCCGTCAAAAGTAAAGACGGAGATTGGTATGAGGTAAGATTACCTGACGGCAGCTCTGGTTTCGTAGCCGGCTGGGTCGTGTCGATCCGTTCTGCTGCAGGGGAAAATACCACGCCGCGTAAACGAAGCGGCGGCCTTCAAGACAAAGTGATCGTAATCGATCCAGGACATGGAGGAAGAGATAGCGGGACTACAGGAGCCAGTGGCACACTGGAGAAGCTCTTGACCATGAAAACCGGGGAACTACTTGCTGAAAAATTGAAAAGTGCCGGGGCAAAAGTCATTTTAACCAGGAAAACCGATGAATATTTATCTTTACCTTCAAGGGTATCATTATCTCATTATTATCAGGCCGATGCCTTTATCAGTATTCATTTCGACAGCATTATGGATTCTTCCATCGCAGGTCATACCACATACTATTATCAGAATCAGCAAAAGGATCTGGCAGATGATATCCACGGAAGCCTTTCAGATCGATTACCTACCATGGACCGCGGTGTCCGCATAGGTGATTATCACGTCATCCGTGAAAACAATCGGCCCGCTGTCCTATTAGAGTTAGGTTTCCTCAGTAACCCTACTGAAGAAGCGAATGTAAATACTCAGTATTTCCAAGATCTTGCCGCCACGGCCATCTACCATGGGTTAGGCGATTACTTCT
The DNA here is from genome assembly GCF_044542955.1 of Rossellomorea sp. NPDC077527. Lineage (NCBI taxonomy): Bacteria > Bacillati > Bacillota > Bacilli > Caryophanales > Bacillaceae > Rossellomorea > Rossellomorea sp. NPDC077527. The sequence continues at coordinate 332,795 of NZ_JBITVL010000002.1, forward strand.
CAGAGTGATGCAAGGCAACAAGCAATAAAAAGGCTGATCCCGAAAACATATGGGATCAGCCTTTTTATTAAGATTTACTTTCGATTATAAGAGTCACTGGACCGTCATTGGTGAGATTCACATCCATCATCGCTCCGAAAACGCCTGTTTCCACCTTTACCCCTTTACTTTCCAGAATAGCATTAAAGGAATCATAGATGGACTCAGCATGAACAGGTTTGGCCGCATTCATGAAATTCGGTCTTCTTCCTTTTCGGACGTCACCATAAAGGGTGAATTGAGAAATAGAGAGAATCTCTCCCCCTGTATCCAGAAGGGAATGATTCATCTTCCCCTCTTCATCCTCAAAGATGCGCAGATTGACAACCTTATCTGCAGCATAACGGGCATCCTCTTCTGTATCCTCATGGGTGATCCCTACAAGCAGGACAGCTCCTGAACGGATTTCCCCTTTTACTTCTCCATCAACAGTGACAGAGGCTTCTTTACTTCTTTGAAGTACGACTTTCATAAAGAGATCTCCTTTAGTTCATGATTCTTCTTACGGCATAAATATCTGATATCTGTTTGATCCTTTCAACCACCTTGTGCAGATGAGAGATGTTTTGAATCGAAATCGACATATTGATTGTGGCTACTTTGTTCCGGTCCGATTTGCCACTGACAGCCGATATATTCGTCTTCGTTTCATTCACCGCCTGAAGTACTTCGTTCAAAAGGCCTCTCCGATCATAACCGGAAATTTCGATATCGACATTGTATTCCTTACGATCATTGCCATCACTTTCCCACGATACAGGAATAAGTCGCTGCTCGACCCCGTCTGCCATGACATTGGTACAATCGGCACGATGCACTGAAACACCGCGACCTTTCGTAATAAAGCCGACGATTTCATCACCCGGAACAGGGCTACAGCATCGTGAAAGCCGGATGAGGAGATTATCGATGCCCTCTACCTGTACGCCTGCATCTTTTTTACGTTTGACAGGTTGAGCATTCAATTCCTTCATCGTTTCTTCCAGGCTGTCTTCCTGTTCACGCTGCTTCCGGTGTTTATCCGTTAAACGGTTGGCGATTTGAGCCGCTGTGATCCCGTTATATCCAACAGCGGCATACATATCATCCTCGTTGGAGAAATTGAATTTTTCGGATACACGCTTTATATTTTCAGGGTTAAGGATTTCTTTCACATCAAAATCCTGATTCTTGATTTCTTTTTCGACCAGCTCACGGCCTTTTTCAATATTTTCTTCCCTACGCTGCTTCTTGAAGAACTGTTTGATCTTATTTTTCGCCTGGGAAGTCTGAGCAAGTTTCAGCCAGTCTTGACTCGGCCCGTAAGAATGTTTGGACGTGAGAATCTCGATGATATCCCCCGTTTTCAGCTTGTAATCCAGGGTGACCATCTTTCCGTTAACTTTTGCTCCAATCGTTTTGTTTCCGATCTCAGAGTGTATGCGGTAGGAAAAGTCGATGGGAACGGATCCTGACGGCAATTCCAATACGTCGCCTTTCGGTGTAAATACAAAGACCATATCGGAAAAAAGGTCGATTTTAAGAGACTCCATGAATTCTTCTGCATTGGCTGATTCATTCTGGAACTCCAATATCTCCCTGAACCAAGAGAGTTTTTTCTCAAATGAGACAGGTTCGTTAGCTTCTTTCCCTTCTTTGTATGCCCAGTGTGCGGCTACCCCGTACTCGGCGATCTGGTGCATTTCAAGGGTCCTGATTTGAACCTCAAGCGGATCTCCCTTAGGACCGATGACCGTCGTATGAAGAGATTGATACATATTCGGCTTCGGCATGGCAATATAGTCCTTGAATCTGCCCGGCATCGGTTTCCAGCACGTGTGGACAATTCCTAACACAGCATAGCAGTCCTTGATGCTATCGACTACGACTCGTACGGCCAATAGGTCATAAATTTCATTGAACTGCTTGTTTTGAAGAGCCATTTTTCGATAGATGCTGTAAATATGCTTAGGACGCCCCGAAATTTCCGCAACAATTTTCACATCGCCCAGCTTATCCTTTACCTCATTGACGACTTCCTCTAAATACTCTTCACGCTCAGCACGCTTTTTCTTCATAAGATTGACAATTCGGTAATACTGTTGAGGGTTTAAATATCTCAACGAAGTATCTTCTAATTCCCACTTAATCTTCGAAATCCCTAAACGGTGCGCTAAAGGAGCAAAGATTTCAAGTGTTTCATTCGCAATTCTCCGTTGCTTTTCCTGTGGTAAATGTTTCAATGTCCGCATATTGTGAAGGCGGTCAGCCAATTTAATCAGGATGACACGAATATCCTGAGCCATGGCCACAAACATTTTCCGGTGATTTTCAGCCTGCTGCTCTTCATGTGATTTGTATTTAATTTTTCCGAGCTTCGTGACCCCATCAACGAGCATAGCCACTTCTGCATTGAACGCTTCTTCAATTTCACCAAGAGAAATACCCGTATCCTCCACCACATCATGAAGAAACCCTGCGGCGACGGTTGCCGGATCCATTTCTAAATCCGCCAGTATCCCTGCCACCTGGATGGGATGGATGATGTAGGGTTCACCAGACTTTCGGTATTGCTCACTATGGGCATCCCTTGCATATTCATATGCTCTCTGGACCATCTTGACGTTCTCATCATTTAAGTATTCTCTTGTCTTATCAATAACCTGTTCAGGGGTTAGTACTTGATCTTTCGCCATGATCAAAATCACCTTTGTATTTTAATATTGTTCAGTATGACTCCATTTTAATGTTGTTACTATTATCAAAAAAAAAAGAGGTTCTGTAAAGTGTTTAGAGAAAAAATATCAGAATCCATCTAATTTTGTCGAATGATGTCGTTTCTGTAAGAAATCATTAGAAATTAAAAAAATAAGGGCTGACATGTAAACCAGATGTCAGTCCCTTATTTCAGTATATCACAAAGTGTGTCCGTTTATCAGATTTTGATAATCGAAATTAATATTGCATTAATGTAAGAATGTCGTAGTTATCAAGCTTGTCACGACCGTCAAGGTAGGTTAGCTCGATTAAGAACGCAGTACCGGCAACAATTCCACCAAGCTCTTCAACAAGTTTGATCGTTGCTTCGATGGTACCACCTGTTGCAAGTAAGTCGTCCGTAATCAGAACACGCTGACCAGGCTTGATGGCATCTTTATGGATCGTCAGAGCATCTTTACCATACTCAAGTCCGTATTCCTTCTGGATCGTTTCACGTGGTAATTTACCAGGTTTACGAACTGGGGCAAAGCCAACACCAAGTGCATAGGCCACTGGGCAGCCGATGATGAAACCTCGTGCTTCCGGTCCTACAACCAGGTCGATTTGTTTTTCTTTTGCATATTCGACGATTTGATCTGTCGCGTATCTATAAGCATCACCATTATCCATCAATGTTGTGATGTCTTTAAACTTAATTCCTTCTTTCGGCCAGTCCTCAACGATTGTAACATATTGTTTTAAGTCCATGCTTTTACTTCCTCCTCAATTGTAACAGACTCTTCCATCCTTTCATTAAACCAAGTCTTCAACTCTTGATAGGAAGAATATAACAATTCGTTTTCAAGCTCGTATTGTTGTTGTTTCTTCTGATATGTTCGAGATTCAGAAAGATCTTTCTTGGTTTTCGCAGGATTAAGAGAAATAAATCCATTGTCTATTGTAACAAACTTCAAATCAAAAAACACCTGTGACATGAAATCGATCGTTTCTTTTGACCAGCCTTTGTATTTGGCAAGGTCATCTCCGTGCTTATTGACATCGAATGATCCACGCTTGGTCAAGAAACCGTAGTACCATTTGAAATGGTCACGGGTCGGCATTGTGCTGAAGAAATGATCTTCTTCCTGGAAGAAGTGAGCATAGACCCGATCCGGTCGCCCCTTCTTCAGAAGCTCAGCAAGCAGAGGCTTGGAGGACGGCAGATCCAGGAGAACGAGGCTCGCCTTGTCAGTTGACAGTCCCTCAAGATCTGAGCTTTCTTCTAATAGAAACACTTCTTCTTTTTGGAGATTCAGTCTAGTCAAAGTGGACGGATGAAAACAGATTAATTTCTTGTTTCCTGCAGGAATCAGTTCATTCCATTTATGGAATTGTTTAATCCCCCGCACATCAAATAATTGCCAATGATCGATTTTCACATCATGCAAAAACACCTGAGGTTTTTTGCGGTTATTCCATTCATTTATTGATAATTCACCAATCACAGAAGCGTTCGAGAATGGTGTCATATGGTCAGCGAGTTCACCAAGGCCGAACCCTACACCATCCAATTGGACACCGTTATCCTCTAGGACAAGCTTCAAATGATTCTGTTGGGATCCTATTTTTTTATAGTGTCCGATGCTTACGTTATCGATGATCCACTTTGGCTTCGGATTCTTCATTCCAAACGGTGCCAGAAGCTGAAGCTTTTCAATCGATTCCACTGAGATTTCATCCACCGTGACAGGTGCATCAAGTTGGGTGACGGGGATGAAGTCCTCTTTCGTAAGTTCTGCCTCGGCCAGCTCGTTCAACCGACTCCTCAGCTGTTCGACATCGTCTAATTGCAGGGTCATCCCGGCAGCCATAGGATGCCCCCCAAAGTGGGGAAGGATATCACGGCAGGTGGAAAGATTCTTGAATAAATCAAATCCGACAATGCTTCGCGCCGATCCTTTCGCCGTTCCTTTTTCTGAATCGTAGCTGAGCACGATGGTTGGACGATAAAACTTATCCACCAGACGTGACGCAACAATCCCGACGACTCCAGGGTTCCAGCCTTCTTTTCCGATGATTAGTACAGAATTAGTTTCAAGAGGAAAGTCCTTCTCCACCATCTCCACTGCTTCCTCGGTCATTTTCGACACAATCGCCTGTCTTTCTTTATTTAAGCTGTCTATTTCTTCTGCAAGCGCCTTTGCTTCCTCTGCATCTTCTGTAAGCATGAGATCGACGGCAGGATCTGCATCCCCTAAACGACCGACGGCATTAATGCGGGGAGCAATCATGAAACCGACCGTTTCTTCCGTTATCTCCTGCTGCTGGGCATTGGCAAGTTTGCATAGAGCTTTAATGCCCAATCGGTTTGTGACACGGAGCTGAGCCAGACCACGCTTAGCGAGAAGCCGGTTCTCTCCTCTTAGGGGAACCAGGTCAGCAATGGTACCGATTGCTGCAAGATCCAGTAAGTGGGTAGGCAGTTCACCATAAAGGGCATGAGCCAGTTTGAAAGCGACCCCTACCCCGGCAAGTTCCCCGAATGGATAAGCCGTTTCCCCGACTTTTGGATGAAGAAGGGCATACGTTTGAGGCAATTCCGGACCAGGTTCATGATGATCGGTAATGATCAAGTCCATATCAAGCTCTTTGGCCAACTTCGCTTCGTTTACCGCCGATATTCCCGTATCGACTGTAATGATGAGTGAAAAATCCTCATCCTTCGCCCAGCGGAAAGCCCCTTCATTCGGGCCATACCCTTCACTAAAACGGTTCGGGATATAGAATTCCACTTCCGCTCCAAGGTCTTTGAGTACGGTCATCATCACCGACGTACTGCTGACCCCGTCAGCATCATAATCACCATAAACAAGAATTCGTTCACCGTTTTCGATAGCTTTATGAATTCGTTCGGTTGCTTTTTTCATATCTTCAAATAAAAATGGATCATGAAAGGAGTCGCCTGTATCAAATAAAAAATTCCGGGCTTCTTCAACATTATCCAAGTCCCGGTTGATCAATAATTTCGCCACAAGCGAGGGTACCTTTAGTTCATTTGCAAGTTCTGCTATTTTATTTTCGTCTGATTCTGTTAATATCCAACGTGTTTTTGAGTTTAACATACGTTCACCCCTCAGCCTTACTCATTATACAAAAGTGAGGGGGTTGTTTCAATGTAAATACGAGGCTGGTATTCCCGAAAACAAAAAAAGCCTGGTGACAAAAGCCACCAAGCCTATTATTCTCCTACTTCCCCTACTGAGTCAGGGGCTCGTTTCTTTAATGGGATATCTTCCGTTTTTACTTTATGCATTCCTTCAGCCTGTTCCCTCAATAACCGGTTTTCTTTTTCCAGGGATTTTACCTTTCGCTGGACGACGAATAATCGGAACAGTCCAACGGATCCGACGATGATGCCACCCATGAAGACAGATCCAAGTATGACTAAAATAAGAGGCCAGTCGGATTCACCGAATAAATAATTGACAGTGACGGGATCGACGTTGATGACAGCGAAAACCGAAACAACCAACGCAAAGAAAATACCTAATAATAAAGTCCATTGAAATTTCATGAGATTTCCCTCCCTTAACTTAAGTCTATTTGGTCATCACTTTCTTCAGAAGTCGGATTGAATGGATTGATATGGATAAATACATCATTCACATTCGATTCCACCAGGAGCTTCTCTTTCACTCTCTTCCCGACGCGGTGACCCTCTTCTACCGTCATGAAAGGATCAACGCTGATCTTTAAATCAATGATGACGTAGTGTCCATGTTCCCTTGCATGCAGCTCGTTGATTTCTTTCACCTCGGGGACGGACTCAACGATTTTTCGAAATGGAAGGATATCTTCTTCATGCATGACGTGATCAAGTGTCGTATGTATGGATTCCGCCCCTAAATGCCAAGCCATCCTAAGTACAAGCAGGGAAACGAATATCCCTGCGACCGGGTCCGCATATACGAGCCAGCCGATATCGAACTTGCCGCCAAGGATGGAAGCTGAAATCCCCACTAGAGCCGCAATGGAAGAGAAGACATCCGAGCGATGTTCATACGCATTTACGATCAATGCATCACTCTTTATTCTCTTACCCAAACGATATTTATATTGAAACATCGCTTCTTTCACAATGATGGAAATGATGACAGCATAAATCGCGATGGCTGTTGGAGGAGAAAGGGGATGAAAGAATGATTCGATCGATGATTTCCCAATTTCAATCCCCACCAAGAACAACAGGACCGCAACGATGATGGCAGCAATCGATTCCGCCTTTCCGTGACCATAAGGGTGATCTTGATCAGGAGGCTGTTTCGCAGCCCGTAAACCGATGAAGACGGCAAGGGATCCCGCTACATCCGAAGCAGAGTGAACCGCATCGGCAATCAGTGCTCTACTATTTCCAAGAATACCGGCTGCCCATTTAATAATCGCCAGTACAATATTCCCCACCACGCCGATCATGGCGGCAAATTCAGCTTTTTTAAAACGATCATCATCATTCATTTCGCGGCACCTCCCTTATAACTCCTATTATTGTAACCCAATGCCGTAAAAAAACAAAAAAGAATAGGTCCGGGAAGATACATCCCCCGCACCTATTCTCCATGTTATACCTGTGGTTCATCCGACCACGTTTTCTTTTCTCTTACGGTTTTGATGGTTCCTTTTTTCTTCAGTTCTTTCTTCTTCATGACAAGCCATACCTGAGAGGCAATGAACACAGAAGAATAGGTACCAGATATCAATCCGACCAATAATGCAATGGAGAAGTTACGGATGGACTCACTTCCGAAGATCATGAGTGCAAGGACCGTGAACACAACGGTCAGAACCGTATTGACGGAACGTCCCATCGTTTGCCTGATACTTTGGTTTACCACATCTTCAATGTCTTTATCCGTCTTCAATCTACGCTTCTTGTGCAGGTTTTCCCTGAGCCTGTCGAAGGTGACGATCGTATCATTGATTGAATACCCGACAATCGTCAGGACGGCTGCGATGAATGTGATATCCACTTCAAGCCTTGTAAGACTGAAGAAAGCGATGATGAAGAATGCATCATGCAGGAGGGCAAGGATTGCACCCACTGCCATTCTCCACTCAAAGCGGAAGGTCACGTAAATGATGATCCCGATGGACGCAATCGCCACAGCAATCATAGCGTTCTTCGCAAGCTCTTTCCCTATTACTGGCGATACGGTGCTGACGTTAGGCTCGGCACCATACAGCTTGTTAAAATGATCTTTTAGTTTAGCGACTTCATTCTTGTTCAGGTCATCCGTATAACGTACGACAGCAATATTATCTTTATCTCCTGATATCACTACATCATCAGAAGGTAATTTCATTTCCTTGAGTTCGTCCTGAACCTGTTCCGTCTTCAAACTTTGATCGGCCAGTATTTCCATACGGGAACCATGAACAAAGTCGATCCCGAGATTCAATCTGAAGATCGCAAGGATAATGATCCCGGCTGTAATGAGTATAGCCGACAATGTAAAGAATTTCTTACGCTGTGCGGCAAAATCAAAGCGGTCAAAACGGGTAGGCAGATCCAGTGTATCGTAGTTCTCCGCCAGATCTTTGATTTCGGATTTTTTGACCCCGAACCAGCCCGGCTTTTTATTAAAGATACGGCTGTTTACCCATAGGCCGAGTAACAGTCGTGAACCCCATACCGCCGTAATGAAGCTTGTCAGGATACTGACTATCAGCATCGTTGCGAATCCTTTAACCGAACTTGTCCCATAGAAGAAGAGTACGGCCGCTGCAAGGATGGTGGTTACGTTGGCATCCAGGATCGTTAAGAAAGAAGATTTATTACCTGCCTGGAATGCCGATCGTATCGGCTTCCCGACCCGCATTTCTTCTTTGATCCGTTCATACGTGATGATATTGGCATCGACGGCCATCCCCACCCCGAGGATAAGGGCTGCAATTCCCGGTAGGGTAAGAACCCCATTCATCAGATCAAAAATCAACAGTATCAAGTAAATGTAAACTGAAAGGGTGATTGTCGCGATCAGTCCCGGGAAGCGGTAATACGCTATCATGAATAAGAAAATGATGGCGATTCCGATAATCCCGGCAGTAACGGTTTTATCCAGTGCCTGCTGACCGAATTGAGCTCCCACAGATGTGGAATATTTCTCATCCAGTTTAACAGGTAGTGCCCCTGCATTTAAGAGGGAAGCGAGATTCTGGGCGCGTTCAACCGTGAAGTTCCCTTCAATGATGACTTCATCCGAGTTGATTGGCTTGCTCACCCCAGGATCGGAGATGAATTTCGGATCTTCCTTCCCTACTTCAGCTTTGTAAGAATCTTTTCCTTCCTCGAAATCCAGCCAGATGACAAGCTGATTCTGAGGAGCCATGGCTGAAATTTCTTTTGTTAACTCATAGAATTTAGAACGATCTTTCAGTTTCAACGAAACGATCGGGTTGTTCTTATCATCAAATGTTTGCTTGGCTGAATCTGATTCAAGATCTGATCCGTCCAGACGGACTTTGTCGTTAACGTCACGGAACGTCAGATTAGCTTGAGTGGAAAGGATCTCCCTTGCTTCGTTCTGATCCTCTACACCCGCAAGTTGAACACGGATGCGGTTCCCGTCTTCAATTTGGATGTTAGGTTCACTGACTCCCAGTACGTTAATACGCTTGTCCAGTGCATCTGCTGTATTGGCGACGGTCTCTTTCGTAATTTCCTGACCTTTTTTGATCGGCTGAACTTCATAAAGAACTTCAAACCCACCCTGCAGGTCCAATCCCAATTTAATGTTATCTACAATACTCTTCGTTGTTCCTCCCATAGTACCTGCAAGCAATACCACAAGTATAAAGAAGGCGATTATTCGGCCACGCTTTACCATTATGTATAGATCCTCCTTGCCGTTTTAAAAACCATACGAACTATGTGCTTCAAAAAGTAATATAATTCCTGAAAACTTCACCTTTCTCATTATCTACGAGAAAGAAAAGGGTGTCAATTTCTTTTCGGGTTATTTTCCGTTCTTGTTCGGGCGAAGAAGCTCATTCAATTCATCTTCATTCACTTCTGCGAACCAATTAGGAGACCTGTATGCTTCAATGGTTTCAAAACTCATATACTCTCCAGGCTTGACCGTTAATACATCACTCACCAACTGAAAGAATTTTACATCCACCTCGGGCTTTTTCCATTTTTTCTTCGTTAAGTAGGCCCATAGGCGGTCAGCGTCGGCCTTTCCATACCCAAGCACTTCAAATTCTTCTACCTTGCTTACAAGCGCTGGTACTAATGATTCATAAAAACGGTCATAAGGATGCTGATTATTCTTCATTCCCCGTTCACCCCATCTGGGCTATATTTAGCCGGAATTATTCACTACTTGTCATGCTTTGTCCACCTTTGTGCATATACATCATTGTAAACGATTATACCAATTTTGAGAAGGCAGGGAATTTTATGTCAAAATTTCTGAAAGGTACCATGATCTTAATGATGGCCGCCTTTATAACTAGAATATTAGGGTTCGTCAATCGGATCGTCGTTGCCAGATTCATCGGGGAAGAAGGCGTCGGCCTCTTTATGATGGCCTTTCCCACCCTCATCCTCGTCATCACCATCACTCAACTCGGACTTCCTGTAGCCATCTCGAAAAACGTAGCCGAAGCGGAATCAAAGGGAGATATCCGGAAAGTCAAAAAAATATTGGTCGTCTCATTATCTCTCACTTTGGGGTTATCCCTCATCTTCACTCCGGCTCTCATTCTCCTTGCCCCCTACTTAACAGACGTATTGTTCACGGATGACCGGATCTATTATCCTTTGGTCGCCATTGCACCGATCATTCCGATCGTAGCTGTATCATCCGTCATCAGAGGGTACTTCCAGGGAAGGCAGAACATGAAGCCGTCCGCTTATTCCCAGGTCATCGAGCAAGTAGTCCGGATAACGCTGATTGCCTTATTGACCAAAACGTTTCTACCCTATGGAATCGAATATGCAGCCGCCGCTGCCATGGCTGCTTCAGTACTTGGGGAACTTGCTTCCCTCCTTTATCTGTTCGCGAGCTTTAAGGTGAAAAAGAAGTTCAAGATCAGGCGCAACTTCTTTACCTCCATCCGGAATGGTCGGGAGACGTTCAATGAGCTTATGAGTGTTGCCTTGCCTGCCACGGGGAGCAGGATGATCGGGTCGATCGCCTGGTTTTTTGAACCGATCGTGGTTGCAAACAGCCTAGCCCTTGCCGGAGTGGCGGCAGGTATGGCGACGAAGCAGTATGGTTCCCTGACAGGATATGCCCTTCCCCTCCTGTTTCTTCCATCATTCGTGACCTTGTCTTTATCACAATCCCTTGTACCTGCGATAAGTGAAGCCAATTCCCAAAAAAACTTCATCTTAATCGAGCACAGACTACAGCAGGCCCTGAGGTTCTGTTTGATCACCGGGGGAATTTCAGTCGTTATCCTCTACATCTATGCGAAGCCGCTCATGCAGGTTATGTACGGGAATGAAAACGGTGCAGGCTTCCTGATGATCATGGCTCCATTCTTTTTATTCTATTATTATCAAGGACCTTTACAAGCTGTTTTGCAGGCGTTAAACCTTGCGAGGGCCGCCATGATCAACAGCCTCATCGGTGCCGTGGTCAAAACCGGTGTCATTTTTGTTCTCGCTTCACAGCCCGCATTCGGAATCAACGGGGCGGCTCTCGGAATCGTGACGGGATTCATGCTCGTGACCCTGCTTCATTTCATGACAATCTTAAAATATATCCCGATGACGATTTACGCGAGGGATTACCTAAAGACGATCATTGTCCTTTTGGCAACCGGAGTATGGGGACACTATTCTTACCTTTACCTGTTTGACGATGAATCTGCCATATTCAGATTACTATTTGGAGTACTGACTTCTTCAATTCTGTACACCATGCTCTCCATCGGGATGAAGCTCATTGTGAAAAACGACCTTGCAAGGATCCCGTTCATCAAGAGGTTCATCACTCTTTAGTTTCTCCATTAAAAAATACTCCTTAACATTGGTTAGGAGTATTTTTTAATGGTTTTTTTCATCGATATAAAACTGACCGTTTTGAAAGCTGCAAAAGGAGATTTCCTGGATATTCTTAAATCCTCTTTCCCTTAATTCCTTCCGTAACCAGAAAGCCGTTTTACCGATCATATCGAGATGTGTGGTTTGGACCTGCCCATCGAGAATCAAGGGCAGGGTGAGGGTTTGCGGCGTTTTTTTATCTTTCTTTAACACAGATAGTTTTCCTGAAGGTTCCAAAATGGCGAACTCTACATCCGCTAAGTTAAAAATATCTTTTTCCCGTAGTTGAAGGAGTAAATCATCATAATTGTATCGTTGTTTCTTCATGGCTTTGTCGTCTATCTTTCCGTTATGAATAATGACGGATGGCTTACCGTCCAACAGCTCCCTGAAGGATTTGGAACGAAGGGAAAACCATGCAAACAGGATCTGCACCAGGACGATGACCCCCATGGGAAGCACCGTATGAATAATTGGGTCATCCGGCTGTTCGATGGCCATGACAGCCATTTCGGCGATCATCATGAATACGACCAGATCGAGTATGCTTAATTCGCCAATCTCCCTTTTCCCCATGATTCTAAAAATAAATATGATCAAAAAATAAAGAAAAAGAGTGCGTGCAATGATGATAACGTATTCCTCCACTGCTTCTCCCTCCTATACACATGTCATTATGTAGTATCGACAGAAGGTTAAAATAAATCGGAGGAATTATTATCCACCTAAAAACGGCCGAATATATTTGAAATATACATACACAGTGGATACGGCAAGGGATATGATGGTGACGGGGATCCCGATAAGCAGATACTGATGGAATTTGATATGTACATTTTCCTTCGAAGCAAGTCCGGCGATGACCAGATTTGAAGAAGAACCGAGGAGTGTACCATTCCCACCAAGGCATGCACCCAAGGCCAACGACCACCATAAGGGATCCATGTTGACCATCCCGAATTCACCGAATTCCTGGATGACGGGTATCATAGCCGCCACAAATGGAATATTATCCACAACGGCAGATAGTAACCCTGTTCCCCACAGAATGACAAAGGCTGTTTTCTTCATATCTCCATCCGTTGCACGTAAAATCTCCCGTGCGATTTCATCAATGAATCCTGCCTCTTCAATCCCCCCTACGAGCAGGAATAATCCCATAAAGAAAAAGAGTGTCCCCCATTCCACTTCCCTCAAAATCTTCTCAGGAGGATAAATTTTTTCTAAGAGCAGCATGAGCAGGACAGCGCCTGCCAGGGATACTGTCGTCACATCCAGATGAAACACCGGATACACAGAAAACCCCACCAACACCAGTGCAAGTACAAAAACAGACTGAAAAAGCCCTCTGTTTTCCTTTACATATTCGTTGGGATCGATCCCTTTCAGCAAAAGCTTCCGGTCCTCTTTCACATGTAGTACTTCCCTATATAGAACACACATGATCAACAGTGTCACACCATAAACCATTAAAACGACGGGTAACAAATTTTCCAGAAAGGCATTGAATGTAAAATGTTTCACTGCCTGCCCGATCATCATGTTTGGGGGGTCACCAATCAGGGTGGCCGTCCCTCCTATGTTACACGCAAGGATCGTCATGATCAGAAACGGGATGGGCGGAAGATCCAGGAGCCTGGTCAATTTGAAGAGGATTGGAACCAGCAGCATCGCGATGGTGACGTTTGCCAAAAAGGCGGAACCCACTGCGGCAAGTAAGGAAAACAGGATGAGGAGTGCCAACCCGTTTCCGTTCACCCATTGTGCGATCCGAATGGCAATATACTCAAATACCCCTGTTTTACTTGTAATGGTTACGATCAGCATCATGGAAAACAGAAGAGTGATGGTTTTCCAGTCGATATAGGTAAACAGCGCCTTTTCTATGGGAAAGGCCCCGATCAGGAGCATGGCGACCCCACCGGTCATGGCAGCAAGTACTCTATTCCACTTTTCGGTCATCAATAGGATGTAAACAGAAACAAACACGATTAACACAATCATCGGAGACATGGTCCCTTACCCCTCCTTCTCAAGGAAGTTTCATACTAGTCTATGAGGCTTGACCACTGAAAATTTCTAGTCTTTTTTTGGATTGCGATGAATATGCTTGTACTAATACGGAACAAAATTATCGAGATAGAAGGGAGAGGACCGTCATCGAAGCGAAAAAAATGGGTGGTGCCGTCCTTTACGGAACAACCACCATATTTGTCATAGCGATTGTCGCAAGTTTGTTATTTTCTTTGCTCCTCCGGTTTACTAATCTTACTGAAAACTCCATCACGTTATTTGTTACGATCATATCGTTTCTTTCATTATTTGCCGGTGGATTTATGTCAGGTGGCAAGGGGAAGACAAAAGGATGGGTACTGGGAGGATCTACTGGACTCATTTACACGCTGGTCATTTTCTTATTTCAATACCTCGGATACGATAGCCTGTTTTCTATGGAACAGCTCATCTATCACGGCTGCTACATCCTTACGGCCATGATGGGGGGCATCCTTGGTGTAAATATGAGTGGCGGTCCAAGAGAGAGCTAAGTACATCTATACAAATATGAAAGGGCCCCTCACCAATGTGCTTTAGCACCTTGATGAAGGACCCTTTTTTCTTATGCCTGCTCAGTTCTAACGACTTCCCTGATCGCATTGCGATCATATGTAAGACGGCTGCCGTCACCACACAGGATGACTATTTTACCTTCTTCGATGGCATCGATCGATCCGTGTAAACCGCCAATTGTGATGATTCTATCACCCTTCGCAAGCTCATTTTGCATTTTTGAGATCGCTTTTTGACGCTTTTGCTGAGGACGGATCAGTAAAAAGTAAAACAGAACGAACATTAATATCAAAGGTAGTATTGTTCCTAAACTTCCTCCCATTCTTTTCCCCTCCTTTCAATCATCTATTTATAGCTTGGCTTTTAGAAGTTTTTCGCATCAGGACGATTGAAGCCGTACTGCTCGAAGAATTCTTCCCTAAAGTCTCCTAGACGATCTTCACGAATCGCTTGTCTGACTTGTTCCATCAATTTTAACAGAAAATGAAGGTTATGATAAGTCGTAAGGCGAATTCCGAACGTTTCGTCACATTTTATCAAATGACGGATATAGGCACGGCTATAATTTTTACACGTGTAGCAGTCGCAATTCTCATCGATCGGTCTGAAGTCCCGGGCAAACTTGGCATTTTTCACCACGAGGCGGCCTTCACTTGTCATCAGGGTTCCATTACGGGCGATGCGGGTTGGAAGGACACAATCGAACATGTCGATTCCACGCATCGAACCGTCGATCAATGAATCCGGAGATCCAACCCCCATCAGGTAACGTGGTTTATCAGACGGAAGATGCGGTGTCGTGAAATCAAGTACGCGGTTCATGACGTCCTTCGGTTCCCCGACAGAAAGTCCACCCACTGCATAGCCTGGGAAATCCATGGATACAAGGTCACGTGCACTTTGCTTTCGAAGTTCTTCATACTCCCCGCCCTGTACGATCCCGAACAATCCCTGATCCTGCGGACGCTGATGAGCTTCCAGACAGCGTTCTGCCCAACGTGTAGTACGCTCTACAGAACTCTTCATATACTCATACTCAGCAGGATAAGGAGGACACTCATCAAATGCCATCATGATATCAGATCCTAAAGCATTCTGGATCTCCATGGCTTTTTCCGGACTTAGGAAGAGCTTGTCTCCGTTCAGATGGTGACGGAAATGGACTCCTTCTTCTTCAATCTGACGAAGCTTACTTAAACTGAACACCTGGAAGCCGCCTGAATCGGTCAGGATGGCACGGTCCCAGTTCATGAATTTATGAAGTCCGCCCGCTTCCCTGATGATTTCATGTCCAGGGCGTAACCATAGATGATAGGTATTACTCAGGATGATACCGGATTCCATGGATTTCAGATCTTCCGGGGACATCGTTTTCACTGTGGCCATCGTTCCTACCGGCATAAAGGCAGGCGTCTCAAAGGAACCATGTGGCGTATGGACACGGCCTAATCTAGCACCGGTTTGTTTACACGTTTTAATCAATTCATATTTTATTGCAGTCAACTTAGGAATTCTCCTTCCAATATCCATTGGGTTTTCTAATTAGTTCTATCATTATTTAATCAACATGGCATCTCCGAAACTGAAGAATCGATACTTCTCTTTCACGGCCGTTTCATAGGCATGCATCACGTTTTCTTGACCGGCAAAGGCACTGACCAGCATGATCAGGGTCGATTTCGGCAAATGAAAATTCGTGATCAAACCATCAATCCCTTTAAACTCGTACCCAGGATAGATGAAAATGTTCGTCCAGCCGCTTTCTTCCACGAAAGTCCCATGCTTTGAAGCAATGGTCTCCAGGGTCCTGGTAGAAGTAGTCCCGACAGTTATGATGCGACCCCCATTTGCCCTGACATCGTTCAAAAGGCGGGCGGTCCCTTCAGAAACCTGATAGAACTCAGCATGCATATCATGTTCTTCAATGGTCTCCACGGAAACCGGTCTGAATGTTCCGAGTCCCACATGGAGGGTGATGAAGGCAATGTGCACACCCTTCTCTCTTAATTCATCCAACAGTTCTTCCGTAAAGTGAAGCCCTGCAGTAGGGGCTGCAGCTGAACCCCTTTCCCTGGCAAATACCGTCTGATAGCGGTCCTGTTCTTCCAATCGCTCACGAATATACGGAGGAAGAGGCATTTCACCCAATTCATCCAGTACTTCGTAAAAAATCCCGTCATATTGGAATTCCAGGATTCTCCCTCCATGATCTTTCAAACCGATACAAGTAGCTTTTAGCTTGCCATCGCCGAATACGATCTCCGTTCCAACACGGATCCGTTTAGCAGGCTTTACAAGCGTCTCCCACTGATCACCATCCTCCTGTTTCAGGAGGAGTACTTCAATATTGGCGCCTGTATCTTCTTTTTGCCCAAAAAGGCGTGCCGGCAGTACTCGTGTATCATTCAGAACGAGACAATCCCCTTCTTGAAGGTAATCGGTGATTTGTTTAAAACGAATATGATCCATGGAACCATCTTCTTTATCCAACACCATCAACCTACTCTCTGAACGGTTCTCAAGAGGCGTCTGGGCAATCAGTTCTTCAGGTAAATGAAAATCAAAATCTTCTACTTTCACAGTTCGTCACCTAGCTTATGTAAATCTCACTTATAGTCCTATTTGAATTTCCCGATAAAATAAAAGACAACGGAAAGTATAACACTTATCAGAATAGAAGTCATAAGTGGAAAATAAAATGTCGTGTTTTCTTTTTTGATGATAATATCACCCGGCAACTTCCCCAATTTGATGAATTGCATCAGAAAGCCGATCACCAGGATGATTCCACCGATGACCATCAAGAATTTCCCCGTCACTTGTCCGGCACCTCCAGCTGGAAGTGGTCATAAACGAGATGAGTGACGACTCTTCCCCTCGGCGTCCGCTGGATGAATCCAATCTGCAACAGGTAAGGCTCGTATACATCTTCAATCGTATGTGACTCCTCCCCTATACTCGCAGCGATGGTATCAAGACCCACAGGTCCTCCCCTGAAGCGCTCGATGATGCCTTTAAGAAGCTTATGGTCGATGTGATCCAGGCCGAGCTTATCGACTTGAAGCAGTTCAAGTGCTTCCCTTGACAGGGAGGTGGTAATTTCCCCATCGCCTTTTACCTGGGCAAAATCCCTTACCCTTCTGAGCAATCGATTGGCGATACGGGGTGTCCCCCTCGATCTCTTCGCCAATTCTTCAGAAGCCGCCGCTTCAATCTTCGTGTTTAAAATCGTTGCGGTCCTCTGAACAATTTCGTTCAACTGTTCTTCATTATAATATTCCAAACGACATAAAACACCAAATCGGTCTCGAAGCGGCGCCGATAATGCTCCGGCACGGGTCGTCGCCCCCACAAGGGTGAAAGGTGGAAGATCCAGACGGACTGATCGTGCACTCGGCCCATTCCCGATGACGATATCCAAACAAAAGTCTTCCATGGCGGGATATAGAACCTCTTCTATGGCCCGGGGCAACCGGTGGATTTCATCGATGAACAATACATCACCCGGCTCGAGTGCCGTCAGCACTGCGGCAAGGTCACCCGGTCTCTCGATGGCAGGTCCTGAAGTGGTACGCAGGTTCACACCCATCTCATTGGCGATGACAGCGGCAAGGGTCGTTTTCCCCAACCCAGGCGGACCGTAAAGAAGGACATGATCCAGGGTTTCCTGACGCATCTTTGCCGCTTCGATGAAAACCTCCAGATTATGCTTCACCTTATCTTGCCCAATATATTGTTTTATCGTCTGAGGACGCAAGGAATATTCAAAGGAGTCTTCATGTAATTCTGATTCGCCCGATACGATCCGGTCTTCCATTTAAACTTCCTCCTTCCATACCATTCACTTATTTCAATAGAAGCTGAAGGGCCTTTCGAATGATCTCGTCCGACGAATGCCCTTCGCCTTTCAGCTTTGGAGTGATTTTCTTAATTTCACGTTCAGAGTATCCAAGGGCTTTCAGGGCAAGGATCGCTTCATCAAACGCCTCGTCCTTCCCAGGTGACGCCTCCGCTTCCACAGGATCCGAGAAAAGGCTAGGGAAATAATCAGGCACGACATCCTGAAGCTTCCCTTTTAAATCCAGGATCATCTGACGGGCAGTCTTCTTCCCGACACCAGGAAACTTCGTCAAGAAACTTTCATTCTCTTCCTCAATGGCCGTGATCACCTGCTGAGGGGCGCCCGATGCCAAAATAGCCAGCGCCCCCTTCGGACCAATTCCCGAAACATTCAATAGTTTCATAAAAAGCAGCTTTTCTTCAATGGCAAGGAACCCGTAAAGGGCAATAAGATCTTCCCTCACATGCTGATATGTAAAAATCTGAATCTCTTGATTTTGATATTTTGAATAAACAAATGGATTCGCGGTATACAACTGATACCCGATCCCATTATTCTCCACCACTACGTACTCAGGACCCACTTGACTGACTGTCCCTTTTATATATTCATACATTCCATTCTCTCCCCATACGGTACATATCGCTTACATTCATCTTTTTCTCTCATCCATATTCAAAAGACATATAAAATCTATTGTATCATATCACTATTTGAAGGGATGGGAAAGAGAGTTCAAAGAGAAACACTTGTTCTAATTTTATCAAATATTGGTTGTAATGGGGAGGGAAAATTCTGCAATAAAAAAACCAGTGTCATGTGCACTGGTTTTCATTCCTATTTAGGGACGGAATAGGGTTTATATTGTTCAAGAACCTCTTCATATTCCTGCTTCGACTTGATGGGAATGCCCTTGACCAGATCATCATGGCGCTTACTTTCAAGCTTCTCTACATCAATTTGAAAGAAGGATTGAATGATCTCTGCCTGTCCCGGTTTCCCGTTGAAAATGGACAGTACCCCGTTATCGGATATACCAAAATATCCATTTGTTTTTAAAAGAGGGGAAATATCATCCATCTTTTTCTGAAACACGATTTGTTCTTCCGTCATATCCATCAGTTGCCAGTCATCATAGGAAGCCCAGAAGTCTTCCATGCTCCAGATCGTTTCCTGCACGATTTCCTCGCTCACTTCCCCATCGAGATATACTCTCTCCAGTATAACCGTGACCGTATGGGCGGATGCGACCTCAGCAGGCGTTTCATTCAGCATCTCCAGGGAACTTCCGTCAGCAGCCTGTTTCTCCTCTGTATAGAAAAAAGTGAAATAAAATGCACCGATTAACAACAACACCATAAACACGATTCGAACCTTCATCGTCATCGTGATCACCTCGAACTTGATTTATGTAACCCTCTATCCACTAGTCTTACCAAAGCCTGTTAAGAATATCCAAACTCATTCAAACTTTTTAGGGACGGACCTTCATTCGAAAAGCAAACAAAAAAGGACTACTTAAAGAGAGGTTTCTTTAAGCAGCCCATCAAAATTATCGGTTCATGCGGTCCTTCACAGATCGGAACATATCATGAATATCAAAGTTAATCCCATCTCTCGGACCACCGTCACGTAAATCATTATCAATGTTTCTCACCCGGCTGAACGTCCCCTCATCTGTCACCACAGAAACCGTTCTTCCATGAAGATAAGGCTGCACCGCTTCTTTCACACGGGCTTTTGTTTCCTCGGTTTTACTATGGTCTTCCACTTCTACAGCGATAAGGACATCCGATCCATAGGCGACGGCACGTACGTCACTGACGTTCTCTACTTTCCCTGTTACGTCCCCTATTTTCTCAGCCAGGTCGCCTTCATACGCTGTATAATAGGATCTTCTGGCGTCCCTCGTATTATCATCAAGATGACCGTGATAGTTTGCATCACCGTGGCTCGCACGGCCATCCCGTGCTAGGAAGTTCTGATCATAATCGGCAAGCGGCCGTGATGGGTTCTTTGGATTTCCGTTCTCATCCCTCACTTGAAGGAACTTTCGTTTCTGATTTCGGATATCCTTTCCCTCTTTGCCGACAGAATGATCATACATTTCAGTCAGAGGTCCGTCCCTCTCATCCCGGTTGTCTCCCCCATGTCCATCGTTGGAGTAGAAACCGAGTGGCTCGTAGGAGTCTGAATAGCGGTCTTGAGCTTTTTCTTCACCGCTATTACATGCAGCAAGACCGAGGGTCATAACGGCTGTTAACGGTACCATGAATAATCGTTTATTCAATGGTGATTCCTCCTTCAACCCAAACTTTGAGCATACGATCTGCTCACCATTAGGTTGTGAAAGGAGGTTATAATTCATTCGAACAAAGTTTGGAGACATCCCCTACAATTGGGTATTGATTCTCTTCAATTCAGCATGAAGCTCCTGATTGAATTGCATCCTCAAGGGAAATTGCTGCAGTGTCAAATCTGTTAAATATCCCCATACACGTTGTTTATAATGCTGATCTTCCCTGATGAACCGATTCCACTCCCTGAACACGTCTGATGGATACATCAATCCGATGTAAAAGATCAGATGATCGGAGTAGGACTCAAACGGCTTCATCTTCTTAATTTCACTGAGTGACCATTTCAAATATGGGGAAATCCGGTTGCAGTATTGCAGATCATCCGTTATCTCCGTAGAGCGGGACATAAGATCAAAATCGATGATATACACAATACCGTTTTTCCCTCTCAAAAAATTATGATGCGCCACATCTCCATGCGTGATGCAGTCACTATAATCATGCAGGCCGATGGATTTTAATTCTTTTAACGCCCATTTGCCCCATTCTAAATAAGTATACAAATAATAGGGCTGAATGAATGCCTGTAAATAGGGGAGATTATATTGAAACTGAATCATTCGCTTTTTCCATTTTTTCAACCATTTGTACTGAGGGATTTCTTCAGTCCATGACCCCTGGATCGTCTTTGAGATGGCATGATACCTTTTCAATACCTTTAATGCATCTTCCCTGTCTTTTGGCTGATCATAACGGATGGGGCTCGAGGTTTCCAACCACATCGTAATACCGATGGGAAACCCTTCAAATAGTAATAATTCCCGCTCATGTATAGGGTGAAACGGAAGTACGTGATAAAACTGTTCTCTTAACAGGGCTGAAATCAGCCGTTCCTGGAGTATGAATTTCAATTGATTGGGGAACCGTTTGACAAACCATTTTGTTCCTTGGCTTGTCAGCACCCATTTTCCCTCTTTTATACTTTTCAGGGATGCCCCGGGATCTTGTAGCTTAAATTGTAAAAAAGAAAGGAGACGATGTGAATAATCGTCCCCTCGTGCGAGCATATTATCCCTCAAAATCATCGTCATTGAAATTCGGCATGGCAAATGCTCTTGGACCGAACATTCCCGGTGATCCCATCTGCATTCCCGGCATCCCTTGCATACCCTGACCTTGCATTCCTGGCATCCCTTGCATACCCTGACCTTGCATTCCTGGCATTCCCTGCATACCCTGACCTTGCATTCCTGGCATCCCTTGCATGCCCTGACCTTGCATTCCTGGCATCCCTTGCATGCCCTGACCTTGCATTCCCGGCATTCCTTGCATGCCTTGACCTTGCATTCCTGGCATGCCTTGACCTGGCATTCCTTGCATGCCATATGGCATCATTGGTTGATGCATCATTGGACCATACTGTGGACCACCGCATCCGCAATCACCCTGGTCACTTGCTCCCATTACATTGGATGGTTGACCCATAGGCGATTGCGCACCCATCACTCCTGTCGGCTGACCCATCGGCGATTGATATCCGTTCATGGAAGGAGACTCTTCTGACATCGCCCCCTGTACCTGGCCACCAGGTCCCATCGGATAACCGCCCGGCATGAATCCAGGTCCAGGCATAACTGGGGAGACTGGATAACAATTTCCTGGGTAAGGCATGTATGGAGCCTGCTGCTGCGGCATTTGAACGGATGGATAGTTCTGATCAGATGCACCCATTACTCCGGTTGGCTGCTGCATTGGCTGCTGCATTGGTTGCTGCATCGGCATTTGCATCGGCATTTGTCCGTGAGGCATATACGGCATGACAGAAGAAGATTCCTCATCATAGCCCATTTGTGGCATCATCGGCATATTTTGCATTCCAGGCATCGATTGAGCACCTTGAACCTGACCGCCTGGTCCCATTGGCATTCCCTGCCCCATCGGCATCCCGTATCCTGCTCCAGGATGCATTCCTCCAGGTGGCGGACAGAATCCTGATCCTGGCATGACAGGTGATACTGGTACGCAATTATTCGGGTTATAATACATAGGCTGAGTGTTCCCTCCTTGTGGTTGAGATGGCATTTGTAAGCTTTCTTCCTCTTGAACACCTTTCACAGATTCTTGCTTAGGTTTTGGCTGTTCTTTCGCTTTAGGGAGTACATTGGTAGGTTTAGGCGGCGATTTGGGTTTTGGCATTGGTTTTGCCTGCTGCTTCGGCTGCTGTACTTGCATGTTCGCCATATTCATCATGTAGTAGTTGTTAATATCAATTTCCGGAACAACTGGTTGAGGCATTTTTGGCGTAAATGGCTTTTGAACTTCTTTCGGCATTTCTTTCTTTGCTTCTTTCACTGGCATGGCCATAGGCTTCTGCTCTTTGAAAGGATGCTCTGCTTTTGGCATCTCTTTCTTCGGCATTTCCTTGGATCCGTATTTGATTTGTGTCTCTTTTTTTACGGTCCCGCCCGCAGTCGGCACTTTAATTTTCATGCCGGGCATGATCATATCAGGGTTTGAAAGCTGGGCATTCATTTGTTTCAACTCTTCGAAATTCACGCCATACTTCTTGGCGATTTTCCAAAGAGTATCCCCTTTTTGAACAATATGGATTTTCACTCTGTTTCCCTCCTCAGGCATAAGTCTATATATCCTATGACAAGATAGGCAAATTGCTAATCATCTACATAAAAACTTATGAGATATCAAAAAAAAATATACCGTCCCGAGGAATGGGACGGTATATTTCAGCTTGCATAAATGATATTTTTACCTGCATTAAGCACGGATCAACATGCGTTCTAAAGCGAAAATCGCATTTTTTGAGACTTCATCATCCACTTTGATAATGTTTTGGGGCTTTCCTTCCATCATTTTTTCCAATGACCACAGGAGATGTGGCAAATCGATTCGATTCATCGTTAAACATGGGCACATGTAAGGATTCAAAGAAACAATCTTTTTATCAGGATGTTGATCGATCAATCTTTTGACAAGATTCATTTCTGTACCGATGGCGAAAGCTGATCCAGGGGGAGCCTGCTCAATCGTCTCTATGATATATTTTGTGCTTCCATTCAAATCGGACTTCTCAACCACTTCGCGGCGACATTCCGGATGGACGATGATCTTCATATCTGGATGATGAAGGCGGATGTCTTCAATATTTTTCTCTGTGAAATTTTCATGCACTGAGCAGTGACCCTTCCACAGTATGACTTTTACCTGTTCGACATCCCCATCGTAAATAAGCTCGTTACCAATCGGATCCCACACGGCCATCTCATGTAAGGCAATACCAAGATCAGCCGCCGTATTACGGCCCAAATGCTGGTCAGGCAAGAAGAGAATACGTTGCTTCTCCGAAAGTGCCCACTTCACCATTTTATGCGCATTGGATGAAGTAACCGTAGCACCACCATTCTTACCGACAAAGCTTTTAATGGCTGCAGTCGAATTCACATAGGTAAGAGGGATGATCGTTTCTCCATATACCTCCATGAGCTTCTTCCACGCCTTTTCTGTTTGATAAATATCCGCCATATCCGCCATGGAACATCCAGCCCTCATATCCGGTAATATGACCGATTGATGATCCTCCGTTAAGATGTCTGCTGTTTCAGCCATAAAATGAACACCGCAAAACACAATATATTCCGCCTCCTTATTTTGTGCGGATATTTGTGCAAGCTGAAGTGAATCACCGACGGCATCAGCAAATTGTATGACTTCGTCCTTTTGGTAATGATGTCCTGGAATAAAAAGCTTCTTTCCTAATTGGCGTTTTATTTCCCTCACTCTATTTTCCATCTCTTCCGTCGAGAGACTTGTGATCGATTCAGGCAATACGCCTGTTTCTTTCGTTAATTCATCCAATATCCCCATGTTCATACCCCTTTCCCTATCCTTACTCTTGCACTGATATCAAGCGATTTCACAGAGTGTGTCAAGTAACCGAGGGAGATATACTGAACGCCAGTCTCTGCATAGGCAGGTAGACTCTCCCAGGTGATACCTCCGGATGCCTCAGTCACGATATGAGAAGGCACGAGCGGTATCCAATCACGGATCGTCTCCGGAGTGCAGTTATCGAACATGATGACATCGGCACCACTTTCAATCGCTTCCACTAATTGTTCCTTCGTTTCAATCTCCACTTCCACTTTCACCATATGACCGATTTGGGTTTTCACCTGCTTCACAGCCTCACTGATCGATCCAGCAAAGGAAATGTGATTATCCTTTAGCATTACCGCATCATAGAGACCATTTCTATGGTTAAACCCGCCTCCGGTCCTGACAGCGTATTTCTCAAGCATTCGGAGTCCTGGCGTTGTTTTCCTTGTATCACATAATCGGACACCACTGCCTTTCACGTGCTCAACAGCCCGATACGTTTCCGTTGCAATACCGCTCATCCGTTGAATCAAATTAAGGACCACCCGTTCCGCTTGGAGGAGATCTCCCATGGGACCGGTGATTTCAGCAATTCTTTGTCCTGCCTCTACCCATTCACCATCTTCGACGAACAGCTGGACGGTCACCGAAGAGCCGAAAAGGGAGAAGCCAATTTCCACTACATCCTTCCCACAGAAAACCCCATTTTCTTTCATTAGTAATGAAAACGAACCTTCATCCTTTTTCCCGAACAGGATATCAGACGATACATCTCCATCGCCAAGATCTTCCCTGTAAAATTCTTCAAGCATAGATTTTAGTTTCATTTTGTTCATGATATTCCACCCTCAATCGTCCATCATTGTTTTGCAGGACCGTTTTCCGTTTGAACCATCCATCATGATCTTCAACGGGGAAATCTGAGCGAATATGACCTCCCCTGCTTTCCTGCCGTAATAATGCAGACTGTGTGACAAGTAAGCTAACGATCCACATAAAATACGTGTGAATTTCTTCACGTGAATTAACATCAATGAGCTCCCTGAATGTAAGCGGCTGTTCTTTCAACCATTTTAAATGGGCAAGTAAACCTTTTTCATGCCGAATGATTCCCACGCGATTCATCATTCCTTCTCTTATTTCATCAGAATGAAAAGGAATATGCAGAGAATTTCCCTCTTTTATGTCATCTACAGGAACATGAGGAGAGCATCCTGCTCCCTTTTGTATCAGGAGATTCCCCAACCGGTCACCATATACCAATCCTTCTAACAATGAATTACTAGCCAGTCGATTTGCTCCATGAATGCCACTACACGCTACCTCTCCGATTGCGTACAATCCTGGTATATTCGTCCGCCCCTCATCATCCGTCACGATTCCCCCCATGACAAAATGACAGCCCGGAGAAACAGGGATCAGCCCATCCTCGATTGAGATTTGATGTTTTAGGCATAGAGCGGATATCGAAGGGAATTTCTCCTGAAAATCTTTTATTCCTCTTATATCCAGATACACGCTTCTTCCCATTTGTCGTTCCTTATGAATACACTCTGCCACCACATGACGGGGTGCAAGTTCCAATAGCGGGTCGACTTCCTCCATGATCCTCTTTCCCTCATCATTCAGGAGAATGGCACCTTCCCCTCTTACCGCCTCTGAAATGAGCCCGCATGTTCTCCCGTTCACCCAAAGAAGGGTAGGGTGAAACTGAATGAATTCCATATCTGAAAGCTTAGCCCCTGCAAGAAAGGCAAGAGCCATCCCATCTCCCGTTACAGCCGGATGATTGGACGTAGAGGGATACAAACCGCCGATCCCTCCAGTGGCAAGCACTATATGGGGGGCATAATAAGAGCGGATCGCCTCATCCTTATCCTTCGTTTTCACCCCGCAGCAGCGCCCCCTGTCATCTTTGACAAGCTCGTAAACCATTTCCCCTTCAACGAATTCAACCTTTTCTCCTGAAAGGGATTTCAAAAGAAATTCCACTAAATATTTACCTGTCTGATCTCCACCGCTGTGAAGGATGCGCTGTTCACTATGAGCCCCTTCCATCCCAAGAGACAGACTTCCATCCTTTTGCCGATCGAATGGTGCTCCATCCTTCAACAAGGATTCTACAATCATTTTTCCATCTTCTATGAGCCGTTTCACACTATCTTCGTCCTGATGATAGCGTCCTGCTTCCAATGTATCTCTGAAATGGGCATGGACGGAATCCTTTAAACCTAAAGGTGCCGCAATGCCTCCTTGAGCAAGGTACGAGTTCCCGCTTTTGATTTTATCCTTTGTGATAATCATCACATAAAAATGGTCTTGAAGCCGGCGTGCCAATTGCAAAGCGGCAATGCCACTCCCTACGATGATAATATCGGCTTTTTCCATCAAAAAACCCTCCTGATTATTTACAGGTGTCTTGACACATATATTTACACATATTTAAACTAATGACAAGAGTTTTTTACAAGACTCATATATTCAGACAATTCCATTAAAGGCGGTTTACATGATGAACTATTTTGATTACGCTGCTACGACCCCTGTAGACCCTGAGAGTTTACGTGTCTATCAGACCGTAAGTGAAGAGTTCTGGGGCAACCCGAGCAGTCTTCACGATATTGGGGGAAAAGCACAGCAACTCCTGTCAAACTGCAGAGAGAAATTGGCAGACATGCTCGGTGTTCCCTCTAAAGGGATATACTTTACTTCCGGAGGGACTGAAGGGAACCAATTGGCGCTTGTCACACTGGCCCTCTCAAGATGTGAAAAAGGAAAACATATCATCATCGGAGGTGCCGAGCATTCGTCACTTCATTCCGCTGCCGGTTTTCTTGAACAATGGGGTTTTACCGTTACGAAAATCCCTTTCACTTCTAAAGGGTTCGTTAATCTTGAACTTCTTGAGGAATCCATAACAGATCAGACGACCGTAGTATGCATCGGACACGTCAATGGAGAAATTGGAACAATACAGCCACTGCATGCTATAAAAAATATCCTTCGAACCACTGACATTCTGCTTCATAGTGATATGGTTCAATCATTCGGAAAAATGGATATCACTGAGTGGACTTCCATAGTGGACAGTTTTACCCTTTCGTCACATAAAATTTACGGTCCCAAAGGGGTAGGAGCTCTTTATATCAACCCTGCCCTCGACGTCTCTCCGATGATGCCGGGCCAGACACATGAGGGTGGATTCAGGGGAGGAACCGTGAACCTTCCGGGGATAGCTGGATTTGTGACAGCCGCAAACATGTGCCATGACTCTTTTTCAACTCCCCATTATGTGGAGCTGAGGAATCATTTTTTATCCCGACTAGAAGAATTACTGCCAGATTCTTATACCCTTTACGGAGGTCCTGAGCACGTACAGCTCCCTCATGTCATCGGTCTTGGAATTCACAGTCTTGAGGGTCAATGGCTCATGCTTGAATGCAACAGGAGAGGAATTGGCATATCCACCGGCAGTGCCTGCGGGGCAGGGTCACAGAATATGTCCAAGACGATGGCAAGCATGGGAGTCAGTCAAAGAGCAGGAAAAGAATTTTTCAGGATCTCTTTCGGAAGAGAAACAGGGAAAGAGCAGATAGAGACTTTAGTCCACACGTTAGCTGACATACATGCTTCATATGTCTCCTTAACTTGAGATTCAACTTGTGGTATGATTTCCTATATGAATTTGGGACGGAGGAGATATCTTTGACAGGAAAAAAAATCCTTGGGGATGAAAGAAGAAAATGGATCCTCGATAAACTTATCACGGAACAGGCCCCTATAACAGGTGGAGATCTCGCCAAGCAGTCCAATGTCAGCCGGCAAGTGATTGTAAGTGACATTACGCTGTTGAAAGCAAAAGGTGAACCGATCATCGCAACAAGTCAAGGATACTTATATATGCCTGCTTCAAATCAGGACACCATGATTGAAAGAACCATTGCTTGTCAGCACACCCCTGACAAGTCGGAAGAAGAGCTCTTCTTACTGGTTGATCACGGGGTCACTGTCAAGGATGTAAAGATCGAACACGGAGTTTATGGGGATCTGACCGCATCGATTATGGTATCGAACCGAAAAGAAGTAGAACATTTCATGAAGAAAATTGATGAAACAGGCGCTTCCTTTCTCTCCGAGTTAACCGATGGCGTGCATTTACATACGATCATGGCCCAATCGGAACAAACACTTGAAAGAGCTGAAAAAGCCCTTCATGACGCGGGATTTTTGATTTCGAATGATCATTAACGTCGTTGCTGTGACCCGAAAAGGGGCCAGAAGACCGACAAAAAGGCAGAATCCATAAAGGAATCTGCCTTTTTATTATTGATCCAATAAATAAGAAGAATATGTACCGATCATTTTCACCTTGCAGCCAAGTGCCTCCATTTCATTGATGGCGCCGGGCAGAAGGACATCATCCAATCCTTGAGCCACATCAATCAAGAAGAAATAATCTCCTAGCCCGGTTTTAAGGGGTCTTGATTCAATTTTACTCAAGTTCAGCTGTCTCCAGGCAAACGTGGACAACACTTGGTGGAGTGCTCCCGATCGGTCTTTCGGAAGGGTGACCATCAAAGTCGTCTTCTCCATTGTTTTTTCCTGACCTGATAGTGTCAGCGGTTCAGCCTTCTTATGCAACACAATGAACCGGGTATGATTATAGGCAAAATCATGGATGTTTTCATGCAGGATGTTCAGCCCGTACTTTTCAGCTGCCAGCTCATTTCCGATCGCACCGAGAAAGGTCTCAGGATGCTCACTCACGTATTTAGCAGCCGCAGCTGTACTTGTCGTTTGTTCCAGAGTAGTCCCCTTAAACTGCTTATGGAGAAACTTATGGCACTGCGCCAGTGCGTGAGAATGAGAGAGGATCTTCTGAATGTTCTCTTTCCTCCCGCTCCATTCAGGGTGGACCATTAAATGCTGCTGAATGGCCGACGTCAACTCTGCGACAATCGATAGGTCTGCTTCATGAAACAAATAATCCACCGTAATATGCACCGAGCCTTCCAAAGCATTCTCTAAAGGCACTACGGCATAATCCACTTCATTCTCTATCACCGCTTCAATACAATCGGGGATCGTTACGTACGAAACGGTTTCTTCTTCAGGGAAAGCCTTCTTGACTGCTAAGTCTGTAAAGGAAGCTTCCGGTCCTAAGTATGCAATCTTCACTCTGATCTTCCTCTCACTCACTTGAAATTTATTGAACATTCTAACACGTAGAGGGGTAAAGGGGAAGGATTTCTTATAAAAAAAGAGAAGCGTCAGGCTCCGGAACCCAACACTTCCACTTTCTCCACAAATTCTAATCTTCTTAGCTTTGAGAGTAAGTCTTCCAATCCGATCGTCAGGTCCGTCACGTTTAAGGAGAGCGTCACATTCGCTCTTCCCTGTAACGGGATCGTCTGATGGATCGTTAATATATTACAGCCATGCTTGGCCGTTTCACTTAATAGGTGAGACAACGTGCCTGATCGGTCCTCCAAATGAAAGAATAACGTGATGATTCTCTCCTTCACCACAGTATGGAAAGGAAAAACGGTATCCCGGTATTTGTAAAAGGCACTCCGGCTAAGATCTACCCGGTGGACCGCTTCCCACACGGAATCCGCCTTGCCCCTTTCGATTAATTCTTTTGCATCCAGGGTTTTCTTCATCGCTTCCGGCAACACGTCTTCACGTACTAAATAAAATTTGCCTTCTTGAAATTTTTTCCCCAATGACGATTCCTCCAATTGTCTAGCTGCAGAGGTCAAAGGCAGCATGCCCCTTTAAAAACCGCTTTCGCTTTCTATTGTAGAGCAGGTAGCGGCAGCCGCCACCTGCTATCTGTCTGAAATAGGTGAAGGATGAACTTAATCTACAAATTCGAACTCGTATTTTATTAATCGGATTGTATCGCCATTTTTGGCACCACGTTCACGAAGGGCATCATCTACACCATAAGAACGAAGCTGTCTGGCGAAACGTCTTGCCGAGTCTTCACGTGAGAAATCCGTCATTTTGAACAAGCGTTCTATTTTCGCACCTCCGACCACGAATGTTCCATCAGGATCACGCGTGATCTCGAAGTCCCTCTGCTCTTCTTCATGCTTGTAAACAACACGGTGAATCCCAGTCTCTTCTTCTTCATGGATTGGGAATTCATCAGTCGTTTCCACTTTATCCGCAACGGCATACAACAGTTCAGCAAGACCCTGTCGTGTAACCGCTGAGATAGGGAAAACAGGATAATCCTCCTGCATCTTTTCTTTGAAGATCTCAAGATTCTCTTCTGCATCCGGCATGTCCATCTTATTCGCAACGATGATTTGAGGTCTCTCCGTTAAACGAAGATTGTACTGCTTAAGCTCTTCATTGATGGTCAGATAATCCTCGTATGGATCTCTTCCTTCCATTCCACTCATATCAATCACATGCACAATGACGCGGGTACGTTCAATGTGACGTAGGAACTGATGACCGAGCCCGACGCCTTCGTGGGCACCTTCGATCAATCCAGGTAAGTCTGCCATCACGAAGCTTCTTCCATCACCCGTTTCCACCATCCCTAAATTCGGAACGATCGTTGTGAAATGATAAGAAGCGATCTTAGGCTTCGCTGCTGACACAACGGAAAGCAATGTGGACTTCCCAACGCTTGGGAATCCTACCAATCCGACATCAGCAAGAAGCTTCAATTCCATAACGATATAACGCTCTTGTCCCGGCTCACCCTTCTCAGAAAGCTCCGGTGCAGGATTGGCAGGAGTCGCGAAGCGGGAATTCCCTCTTCCTCCACGGCCGCCTTTCGTGATGACGGCACGTTGACCATGCTGCACAAGATCCGCAATTGTTTCTCCAGTATCGTCATCCTTCACAACGGTACCCGGCGGAACTTTGACAATCATATCCTCCGCATTGCGCCCATGCTGATTCTTACTCATCCCGTGCTCACCACGAGGTGCTTTGAAATGACGTTGATAGCGGAAATCCATTAAGGTTCTTAAACCTTCATCCACTTCGAAAATGACGTCTGCTCCATGACCGCCATCTCCTCCGGCAGGACCGCCTTTCGGTACATATTTCTCACGACGGAAGGCAACCATACCGTTTCCGCCGTCACCGCCTTTTGTATAAACCTTGACCTGATCTATAAACATACTTTCACTCCTAACTGATCCGTACAGTCGTCCTATTAAACGACAACATGAACGACAAGAACCTCTTCTTGAAGTTGTTCTATTTCTATATTTTCTCCGTTTGATCGTTGATTTTTAATCCAGTCTTCCACCATGCTTGTACTCTTTAGTATACCTGTGAAATCAAATATAAAACGGGATTGTTCTTTTGTAATGTCCAGTAAGATGGATAATTGATTCTCTACATTGTTCATTACATTTGATTCAAGGAATACCAGAAACTCCTTGCACCAGTTGTAAAGTCTTCGGTCTTCAAGTCCATGTGCCGACTCGATCTGAAGGACTTCAAACTCCAGCTTGATCAAATGTCTTGACCAATTATAGGTTAATATCCATTCTGCCAATAGCGGAAGCTTTAGATTCGATAGCTTCGACTCATTTTGTGCAACGAGAACCATTTCCTCGATCACCTGCTTCGCCCGTTCCACACGGTCAAGATCCAGGTTCCCTTTAATTAATTGCAAGTCGTTCATCCAGTCGTGGCGAGCATGCCTCAATGCCTCGACTACACCCCAATTTTCGCTCATAATCTAACTCCTATACTTTAAGTGCTACCTGTAAGTATATCAAAGATAGGCGTGATGCGTATATTGTTTCTGTGAAATTGGTGGGTGGGGGATGATGGATTCTTAATGAATTGAAAATAAATCTCTCGTTTTGAAAATAAATGCACGAGAATTGAAAATAAAATTCTGTTTTTGAAAATAAAAGGGCTGAAATTGAAAATATATCGCTTTGCACATCTACTTTTTAATCAAATTCTCCCTATGTTAACCCTATTACTCACTAAAGTCTCCCTAATTCAGCAGATTCAATCGTAATAGGTATAAAACCACATCAAAACCCGATCTCCCACACACTTCTCTAATAAAAATAAAACTCTAACCGAAAGTCGGTTAGAGTTTTCGTTAAAGATATGCGATTAAGCTTCATTCGCAACTGGGTATACGCTCACTTTTTTCTTGTCACGACCCATGCGTTCGAAACGAACAACACCGTCGGTCTTAGCGAAAAGTGTATCGTCGCCACCACGGCCGACGTTTAGGCCTGGATAAATTTTTGTACCGCGTTGACGGTAAAGAATTGATCCACCAGTAACCATTTGACCGTCTGCACGCTTAGCACCAAGACGCTTTGCAATAGAGTCACGACCGTTTTTAGTCGAACCTACTCCTTTTTTAGACGCAAAAAACTGAAGGTCTAATCTTAACATCTGTTCCACCTCCTACTTTTTGAAGGTTATTTTAATAAACTCACTGTAGTCTCGTTCAATCGTTTGGAGGCTGATAAGCATGCTGTTCAACAGCAGCTGAATCTTGCCCTCTGTTTCTTCCGGAAGGTCATCAGGGATGACACAGCGAAGGAATCCACCATCAGAGGATTGCTCGATGGACGGTTCAACACCGGTTAACGCCATAATGGCATTGATACTGCCGAATGAAACAGCAGAAGCACCTGCACAAACAATGTCTTGCCCATTTTCGGCAAAATCAGCATGTCCATCCATAGAGAAAGAACGGATTCTTTTCTTGGAGGAACGCTCTACGTAAACGTTAATCATGATATCACGCCTTACGCGTTGATTGTGTCAATGACAACTTTAGTGTAAGGTTGACGGTGACCTTGCTTACGACGGTAGTTCTTTTTCGCTTTGTATTTGAATACTACAAGCTTTTTCGCGCGGCCTTGTTTTTCAACTTTCGCTGTTACAGTAGCTCCATCCACTAAAGGACTTCCTACTTTCACATCGTCACCACCAACGAATAGAACTTTGTCAAAAGTTACCGTATCGCCTTGCTCAGCGTTTAGCTTCTCGATGTAGATTTCTTGACCAGCTTCTACACGGATTTGCTTACCACCTGTTTCGATAATTGCGTACATAATCGCACCTCCTTATAAACTCAGACTCGCCAATGACAGGTGTTGGATTGCTCCACACTTATGTACCTGTAATGTGCGGTTGTAGCACGGGTGCTACAATCAATAACATTAGAATCCTATCATATAAATGAATACACTGTCAATAACATTCATGAAATTCATATGATTTTCGTTATATGATAATATGGATGATCGTGAGTGATTTTCGTTAAGGTGATTTTTTTATTCAATGCTTTCTGAAGTCTATCAAGGTGAATGCCCTGTTTTCCTGCAAACACATCCACTACTTCTTGGGAGGCCTCCACTTGGATTTGTGAAGCATCCAGTCTTTCACATTCCCACAGTTCCCGTTCGAGCTGGAAAGCCATCGTTTCAGGACTCATCACCCTCCCTGTCCCGTGGCATATCGAACAAGGTATGGTCAAGGAAGCAGCGAGGGGCTGACGGGTCCTTTTTCTGGTCAATTCCAGGATCCCAAGTTTCGTGAACCCGACGATGGTTGTGCGCTGCCGGTCAGAGAGCAGGGCTTCTGAAAGTGATTCGATCACTTCATCCCGATGACTCTCCTTCTTCATATCGATGAAATCAATCAGGATCATCCCACTCAAATTACGGATAGTCAGCTGTTTGGCCATTTCTTTTGCCGCGAGTTTGTTCGTTTGAAGGATGGTGCCTTCTAAGTTGTCTTTTCCAGTGAATTTTCCTGAATTGACATCCACCACCGTCATCGCTTCCGTTGTTTCTATGACTAGAAAGGCCCCGTTCTCCAGCCATACCACTTTCTTCATTGCGGTTTCCCAGATAGAGAAGACTCCATATTGTTTAAAAATATTTTCGCGACCCTGATAAAGCTCGAAACTCCATTTTTCTTTAGTCTCTTCCCCACACATCTCCTCCACCTGAAGCATGCTCTCATACTCATCGAAGACAATCTTGCCTCCCCCGCCTTTTTTCAAATGTTCGTGGAGATCTTCATAAAAGGTATCCTGCCGAGATAGGAGGGACGGACACTTTGCCCTTAGGGAAACTTTCTCAAGACGTTCATAAAGAGATCGTAAATCGATTAATTCTTCATGTAAATCGGCTTCCTTCACACCGGAAGCATTCGTACGCATCACAACGCCTTCTTCCGGACGTTTCCATTCATTCCCTAATCGTCTTAACACCTTTCGATTCTCATCATCCACTTTCTTGGATACCGCGACATAGTGACCTTTAGGCATATACACCATATGTTCGCCCTTCATTTCAATGACTGCCGTCAACCTGGCGCCCTTTGTCCCGATCTCATCCTTGGTGACCTGAACGATGATTTTCTGACCTTCGTGGACACATTTACTGATCGGCACCGGAGGACTTCCTGCGTGATACGCTTCTACATTTTGTGGGAAATCCTTTTCGTGGAGGTACCCGTTCTTCCCCTGCCCGAAATCGATGAACGCCGCACCAAGTCCTTTTTGGACCTTGTCGACTTTCCCCAAGTAAATATTCCCTGTTAAGCTTTCTTCTCCAGGCTGATATGTATATAAACCGATGATTTCATTATGTGAACGATGTACCCACCGTTTTTCCCTGCTTTTACTATGTACGATCATTTCTTCCACAATGGAACCCTCATTTCTATAATGGATGCCCTGAACAACAGAAAAAAGGGTTGAATTCAACCCTTTTAATCAGTATGCCCTTATTTTATACGGTTCGTCAATATAGGTAGAGTAGATCCTTCGTTTTGGCAGAAGTCATCTTTTCAGCAAAAAAGGCGTGGAGAAGTTCGTTTTCATCGAGCTTCCCCACTTCGACTCCTTTCTCAAATACAACCAGGGGATGCTTGACTCCGCGCTGAAACCGTTCCACCACTGTAATGATGGAATCATCACTTTCAATCGGCAATGGCCTCAACTGAACAAATTGATGACTCTTCCCGTAATACCTCTCTAATAAGAACTTCATGAACGCATATCGCCTCTGTTTCCAGTCCACCCAAAGGGAGAAGTAAAGGAAAGAAAGGACAATCCACAGATTCAAGTGCAAGGGAGCCGTCATGAGCACAATCAGATGAAACAGTAGTAGTAAACCAAAAGAAAAGAGGAGCGTGTATTCATACGCTCTCAAATAATTGAACTTGGTAGCAAGCATCAAAGAAACCATCTTCCCGCCGTCCAGCGGCCAGATGGGAAGGAGGTTAAACAGTAACACCATCATATTTAATTGAAAGAAAAGCGAAAATACATCCTGACTGATCACACCAAAGGAGTGGAGTCCCCATCCTAAGGCAATGAGCCACACATGCTGCAGGGGGCCAGCTGCCACCACTAGGAACTCCTCCTTTAATGAGCGATTCCCGTGCTCATCCATCTCCGCCACCCCACCAAAAGGTAACAGGGCGATTTTCTTCACTCTCCAGGAGAAGGACTGGGCCATTAATCCGTGCCCCAATTCATGAATGGTGATGATGACGAGCAGAAGAATCAGCTCGAAAAAGTGTGCCGTCATGATGGCAATCCCGATCACAAGCCACAACAATGGATGGACGTAAAACTTCTTCATAAGTGAAATAATATTAGTCAAATGACATCACCTGTATCGGGTCGATGAATTCATCTCCCATTTTAATGGCAAAATAAAACTCTCCAGACGCTTCGTCCTGACTGCTTGAGGAAACCTTCCCTACAAGAGAGCCCTTCTCGATTGATTCATACTGTTTCACATCAATCGATTCCAAGTTTCCGTACCAGGATTCTGATTGATCTGCATGTTGAATGACCACTGTATTCCCCAGCCCCTCCTTCTTTCCTGCAAAGATAATCAAGCCTCCCTTCATGGCGGTCACATCTTCACCCAAGACGGTTTGAAGCATGATGCCCTGCCCGTTTGTCTTAAAATTCTCTACGACTTTCCCTGAGGCAGGTCTCGCATATTCGGCACTTTGTGTGGAGGTGGACTTTTTATCCGCATTGCTGGCAGGCAATAAGGCAAGTGGTTTACCGAATTGATCTTCATACCAGGTGGATATCGCGGCGAATTGAAATTCTGTATCCATCGTCTTCATCACAACAGACTTGGCCTCGTTAAAAACCGGAGAAGGACTCTTGAACATGATGGCCGTCACCAATACCATGATCCCCGCTCCGAGAATTTTCAGCATAAAGGTTTCCTTTTTGAAAAGTGGATGAACGCCTTCCGGTGGAGGACCGCCTTCAAAGCTGGTTTGACGCTCCAGTCCATAGCGCTCCTCATCACTCGGCAAAAAGTAGGTCGGGTGCTGCGTCCCCCCTGAATTCCCCATTTTTTTTCGTTTTGCTATCCGTTTACGTATTTCATCCGCACGATTCCCCATGTACACCATTCCTTTTTGTAAGGTATTGTTTCATAACCATTGATCTCTTAACTCTGATCAAGAGCGGCTGGGTCCAATCCTGATGATGGGCAAATGGGTGTCAGATCCATACCATGATTCCATTTCACGTGTTTTGCTACAATGTATGACTTGTCCCGTGAGAATATTCATGGGTAAAATAAAAAAGCCCCGGCAGAACGCAATACGCGCCCTGCCAGGACCTTGAAGAACTCTAGGCTTTCACACCGAATAATTTTTTAATTTTCATAAAGACACCGGTTCTTTCTTCATCCAGGGATTGAAGCGGAACGGATTCTCCCAGGATTCGTCTCGCAATATTCCGGTAAGAAATAGAGGCTTTACTTGTCGAATCAAGAGCTATTGGTTCACCTTTATTGGAAGACTTGATTACATTCTCGTCATCGGCGACGATTCCAAGAAGATCGATGGAAAGATGCGTGGTGATTTCATCCACATCCAGCATTTCTCCGTTCTTCATCATATGACTTCGGATACGGTTGATCACAAGCTTCGGCGGCTCGATGTTTTCCTTTTCCAGCAAACCGATGATCCGGTCTGCATCCCGTACTGCCGAAATTTCAGGAGTCGTCACGACGATCGCACGATCCGCTCCTGCTACGGCATTTTTATATCCCTGTTCAATTCCTGCAGGGCAATCGATGATGATATAATCATAGTCTTGCTTTAAGTCCAGTACCAGCTTTTTCATCTGTTCAGGATTGACAGCGGATTTATCACTGGTCTGTGCAGCGGGCAGTAAAAAGAGTTTGTCCTCGAAACGCTTGTCTTTCACAAGGGCTTGATGGATTTTGCATCTACCCTCGACAACGTCCACTAAGTCATATATGATTCGGTTTTCAAGTCCCATCACCACGTCCAGGTTTCTGAGGCCGATATCCGTATCAATCAAACAAACCTTTTTGCCTTGTAGAGCTAATGCTGTACCAACATTGGCAGAAGTAGTCGTCTTTCCTACTCCTCCTTTACCTGAAGTAACAACTATGGCTTCACCCACATTAGCTTCCTCCTTTAAAACTAGTAATATTTGGTCTAAGATGCTTCAAAACTTGTAATCTGTCGACAACAATCTGTCCACTGTCATCCACATACGCGCATTCCATTTCACGGTGATCCCCATCTTCTACCCGATCGGGTGCCCGGTTTAAGGAATCCGCGATTCGCAGCTGGGATGGGGCCATTTTCGATGCCACAATAACCGATTCCTTATTTCCATTGCAGCCGGCATGGGCAATCCCTTTTAATGAACCTAATATGTAAATATTACCTCCAGCGAGGACTTTTCCCCCTGGGTTGATATCTCCCACAACGAGAATGTCGCCGGATACTTCCACGACCTGTCCCGAACGGATGACCCCAGTGAGGGTTTCGATATTTCGTTCATCTATAAGTTTCTCAGCATCATTCTTTGTTATGACATTGCTCAATACTTCGTTTACAACTAAATTGCGTTTTTGTCTAACAATATCCTTCAGCTCTTCAACTTGGTCTTCTGCTAAGTACCGGTTGCCGGTTTGTATATTGACCGTTAAAAGAGGGGTACCTTCTGTTTCCCGATAGTGGGCAGACAGCTTATCATCCAATTCCTTCTTTAACTCGCGAAACGAGCATTGATCGTTGAGATGAAGGGTCAGACCTTCTTTTGTTCCTTTTATCATCACATTTGGCTTCTTATTCATGTCGCAATTTTCACCTCAGTCGTCTATAAATTCGACATAAGCAGTGTCATTTCCTCTTTTTATGAAAAAATTACTAATTGTATTTATTCATCCAACCATTCTTTCCGTTTCTTCAGAAGATAGTTTCTAAATGGAAACGCAAGAATGATATAAAACAGGATATTCAAGACCAGTGTAGGCCATAAACGCCAATCCACAAACTGCATGAAAGTCAAATCCGTCCTCTTGATGATCAGATTGATCTGGTAGACCAAAAATTCCAATACAGAGATGTTCACCATGGAAATGATCCCTAACACGAAGAGGTTATTATGTAACACTTTCATCATCTGATGGGATAAAAAGATGACGAACGGAAATAACACCAGGTAAATTCCATTGATTTCAGTGTAATAGATATCAAATAGGAAGCCAAAAATGAGCCCATAAAGAAGTGCGGTCCGATATTGATAATAGGCACAAATAAAGAACAGCACAATAACAAGGAAATGGGGAACAATTATTTTCTGATCAAACCACTCTTCACTAGGGAACAAATGAACAAATAAGCTTTCGCTATAGTAAAAAATAATAGTCAATAAAGGAAGGAGGAGCCTGCTGATCATTGCTCTTCCTCCTCAACCGCATCTTCTTCTGTCACACCTTGAATTTCACGATCGATGACCATAACGTGCTCTAGATGATAGAAATCAGCAGCCGGCTTCACGTATGCCGTTTGCGTCAATCCATATTGATCAGGCTTGACTTCCTTTACTTCACCGATGACCAATCCCTTAGGAAATACACCGCCGAGACCAGAAGTCATGACTTTAGATCCTTTTTCGACCTTCATATCGTTGGAAATGCGTTTAACCAGAATCTCTTCTTCTTTGTTGTCATAACCTTCGATCCAGCCGTTAATATCCTCTTCTTTACTTTGAATGACAGTGGAAATTCGATTTTTTGTATTATTGGTCGAAATTAATTCCACTGTAGATGAAAATTTATTGACGCTTTTAATTTTCCCAATCAATCCTGCAGAAGAAATGACGGCCATATCAGACTTAATCCCGTTCACTTCACCTTTATCGATGGTGATGAGTTCCTGCCATTGATCCGGGTTTCTTGCGATGACGGTTGCCTGAATCGTACTATAGGCACGAAGGTTCTCCTTTTTATCCAATACCGCCCGTAGTTCATCGTTATCTTGCTTCAGGTCTTTCACTTTTGTTTCAAGCTTGATTAATTCATCCAAACGCGTTTTCAGCTTTTCATTTTCTGTGTATGTATTTTGAAGATCTTGAACGTTATCAACAACTCCGGCTACATAATTGACGGGTTTTGAAACCAACGACTGTCCGAATCCTACCATATCTTTCACAAACTGCTCAGGCCAGCTGATACTGTCCCGGTCCCGCAAAGAAAAACCGATTAATCCCACCAGGACAATGACACTGACGAGCAGAATGATCAAACGTTTATTCAGGAAGAATTGTGGCATGATGTACACCTCAACCTTTTCTCATTCTAGTAAATACTATATCAAAAATGATGATTTTTTGATATCATTCGTCAAAATATTCATGGTTCTTCGAAAAAAGATGGGGCCGGCCTTAAGGCTGCACCTGCACCCATAAGGAGACGTCCCCTATTGCTATCCTTTATTATTTTCCTCTTGTTTTGAATAAGTGAATGTGATCAAGGGCTTTACCAGTCCCAATCGCCACGCAATCCAGAGGCTCTTCCGCGATAAGCACCGGCATCTTCGTTTCATCGCTGATCACTTTATCCAAGTTACGAAGCAGTGCACCTCCACCTGTCAACACAATCCCTCTATCCATGATATCCGCTGCAAGTTCCGGTGGCGTCTTTTCAAGCGTACTCTTAACGGCATCAACAATCGTGTATACGGTATCATGAAGGGCTGATGCAATTTCAACAGCTGTGATTTCAATCGTTTTCGGTAACCCTGTCAGCAGGTCACGACCGCGGATTTCCATCGACTCAATCCCTTCTGAATCTCCGGCCGAACCCACTTCCATCTTGATGGTTTCCGCTGTTCGGTCCCCAATCATCAGGTTATACGTTTTACGGATATAATTAATGATACTATCGTCCATTTCATCACCGGCCACACGGATCGACTGACTCGTCACGATCCCGCCTAAAGAGATGATGGCTACTTCTGTTGTTCCACCACCGATATCCACGACCATGCTACCCGTCGGTTCCCATACAGGTAGATTTGCCCCGATCGCCGCTGCGAAAGGCTCTTCAATCGTATAGGCATCACGTGCTCCCGCTTGTCTAGTGGCATCGATGACGGCTCGTTCTTCCACACCGGTAATGCCTGAAGGTACACAAACCATGACATAAGGCTTTCTGGAAAACGCACCTTTATTGCGTGTCGCCTGTTTTATGTAGTACTTCATCATCGTTGCTGTCGTTTCATAGTCAGCGATCACTCCGTCTTTCATCGGGCGAAGCGCGACTACATTCCCCGGTGTACGACCGATCATATTCTTCGCATCGTTCCCTACAGCAACGATCTGCTTGTTATCTGTCTGAAGTGCAACAACAGAAGGTTCGCGAACGACAATCCCCTTGCCTTTCACGTACACCAAAGTGTTAGCAGTTCCTAAATCAATCCCTAAATCTTTCGTTCCAAACATGGATGGTATCTCCCTTTCTGATACAAATTGGCTGGTTTTTAAAAGGTTTTATGTGTTTTCATAGGAGAGTTGTCCAATCACTCTCTATCTTCGTAATTTTCGTCACAATAATTGTTCGTTCATGCATAACGAAAAGACTCATTCCCTTGTAGAATGACTCTCTTATTTCAGTAAAGTTACGTTATATTGAATCACCATATTGTTTGTAAAAATCATAAGCTTTATTATAGCGTAACCAGGAAAAAAATCATAGTGTCATAAATACCCTTTTTCCTTTAAGCTGATAAACTTCTTCTCCCCTATTATAAGGTGATCGAGGATATCAATTCCAATGATTCGACCACATTCCACTAATCTTTTTGTCACTTCTATGTCTTCCCTGCTCGGTGTCGGATCTCCCGACGGATGGTTGTGAATACAAATGATGGAGGCTGCGGAGCGGCGGAAGGCTTCTTTAAAGACTTCTCTTGGATGAACAATGGAGGCATTGAGGCTTCCGATAAAGATGGTTTGCTTGTGGAGAACTTGATTCTTAGTGTTGAGGTATAAACAGACAAAATGCTCCTGTGCCAGGAACCTCATATCATTCATGACATAATTGGCCCCGTCTTCGGGGGAGCGGATCGAATATCTGTCGTCAAAGGCGAGATTACTGATTCGCCGGCCAAATTCAACGGCAGCCATGATCTGGACGGCCTTGGCAAGCCCAATTCCTTTCGTTTTCGTAATCTCTTCAAGGGACGCATCCTTTAATAGATTCAATCCATCAAAATGAGTCAATAGCCTGTTGGATAATTGAAGTACAGACTCGGACTTTGTGCCTGTCCGGAGTAAAATCGCAAGCAGTTCCTGGTTGGATAAACTGGCTGCACCGCTTTGAATCATTCTTTCCCTTGGTCTCTCATCCTGGGGAAAATCACGGATCATCAACCTGTTTTCTTCCTGCTGAGGGATTGTTTTAACCATAGATTCCTCCTATTCTTACGTGAAGGAGTCATTCTGATTGAAGATAGCCCATTTCAAGTAAAACGCGGTTCACCCGTGAGATAGGCAAGCCAACGACGGAGAAATAATCTCCCTTGATTTCTTTGACGAATTTCGCTCCTATTCCCTGGATCCCATATGAACCCGCTTTATCAAATGGTTCTTCAGATGCGATATAGTCATCGATCTCTTTGGAGCTCAACTCCCAAAACGTAACATCCGTTTTTTCATAAAAGAGTTTCTCCACCTCACCATGGACGATTGCGACACCTGTGTACACTTCATGGGCAGATCCCGATAGCATACTGAGCATTTCTTTAGCTTCTTCTTTAGACCCTGGCTTTCCAAGGATCTTTCCATCCTTTGTCACGACGGTGTCTGAACCGATGACATAATGAGTTGGATATTGATTTGATACTTCCTTGGCTTTTTTCTGTGCTAGATACATCACGACTTCATGTGGCATTAAATCGGATGAAAAGCTTTCATCTACATTGGAGCTCATAACAGAAAAAGAGAGTTGGATTTGTGCGAGTAGTTCTTTTCGACGGGGAGATTGTGAAGCGAGTATGAGGTTGGACACACCATACCAATCCTTTCAGAGTGAAAATTGGGAGATACAAGAATATACTACCAAAATCCCCTACTGTAAACAAGTGAAAAGAGAGCTGGTCTTAGACAGCTCTCTTCGTATGATTATTTCCTAGAAAATAGTCAGAATCAGTCGAAATCATAATCCGCCGTATAGGTGAAGATAAGATAATAATTCCCCTTGAATTTTTTGTGCATCCTCAGGAGATTTCATCGACGCAGCCATTTTTCCCGCGTCCACTAAGGACTTCTTCATCGAAGCAATGGACTCTTGACCTACCTGGATGCCTTCCAATTCCTTTATTCCCGATTGAACGGTCTTCATCGTTTCCTCATCTGGAGTCCCTCCAATCATCCCACTGCTGCTAACCTGTGCGATTGAAGTAAAGAGGGCATTCCCTTTTTCAAGAAATGTTTTCTCTTCTTTAGAGGCGTTGATTCCCTTAGATCCGAGAACAAAATCCTTAGCATACACCTCTACTCCTTGGTCCTTGAGTTTACTTCCAAGGATTTTGGCCGTTTCCAGATCTCCCGAAACACCCAGAAATAAAAAGAATTGTCCGTCTTTCTCTACACTTGCATGAGAAAAGCCTTTTGCTGACAAAGTATCCTGCATGGCTTTTAATTGCTCCTCTGTCGAATACACACCTCCCTGAACGATTGAGGTGGAGAAATCTCCTAATTCGACGGCGGAAACCGCCTGTTGACCGTCCGCTTTCCCTGTAACTGTGTCGTCCTGCAGCGTCGCCGCCGGTGCAGCAGGTCCTTCAGTGGTTGTGATCACTTTAAGCGTCCCAAAGCCAAGGACCGCCCCCACGACAATCGCTCCGATCAAAGACATAATCAGATTAACCGAATCCTGAAAAGGGTTTGTGAAAGACCTTTTCTTCTTTTTACTTCCCGACACATAATGAATCTTTTTATATTCCTGCGGAGGCTCGGCTTCTTCATCAGGAAGGATCCAATCAAAACTGTCATCCTTCGCCTCTTCACCGGCAGCTGTTTCCGACTCCCCCAGCTTCCAATCATACACAAGAAGATCTTCATCGAACTTCGTTTTTTCCCCATTAATTTTGATAGAAATCTTTTTGTCGTTTTTCCCACGATTACCCATCATCGCCACCCTCCTTCATCTATTTTTTTCCATGCTATCACATCCCATAAAAAAAAGAACAAGACTTTTGTCGTCTTG
Organism: Rossellomorea sp. NPDC077527; assembly: GCF_044542955.1. NCBI lineage: Bacteria > Bacillati > Bacillota > Bacilli > Caryophanales > Bacillaceae > Rossellomorea > Rossellomorea sp. NPDC077527. The sequence continues at coordinate 376,709 of NZ_JBITVL010000002.1, forward strand.
TCCTAATAGGTTTTCGTCAAATTTTTTAGTTTTTCTTCAGGGATTTGATTGATAGAGTAGAAAACGGAATTTCTTCTTTTTCGCCACTATCATTTGTACAAAGATTGTATTCATTTCCCCTTAAACAGATGGATATCACGCTCTCCCCGTTCGCCAGGACATACGATTCATCATCCGGTGCCAAAACGGTTTTGGAATGGGGATCGAGTATCGGTTCGATCAAATTGGCCTCTACCAATTCTTTATAGGTTATCTTATTGATTTGCCGTTCCTGAAGCATGGCGTCTTTTGCATAGTATTGTGCAGAGCTTTTCATCGCCAGGGCATTGGCCACAAAGGCTTGGTGTTTGGATTTTTCAATGATCGTGTTGATCGCCAAAATGGCGATGACGGCAATGATACCTAGTATGACAATCACAGCCAGCAATTCAACAAGCGTGTAGCCTCTTTCATTTTTAATCATCATTCATCAGACCTTTAATGGGTATCTTGTTCTTCTGACTTTTGTTCTGGGAATTGCTGAAAGGGATTCTTTTTGTTTGATGGTACAGGTGCATCCAGCTTAGGGAGTTCCTTCTCAAGTTCTACTAAACCGGGTAAGTAAAAAGCAGAAACAACGATATTCAATTGAATGTTTTCGAATTCATCCTCGTACTGCAGTAATTCCGCAGGACCACTGAAAGAAATCTGTTCCACTTCGACGATGCGGTGCAGTTCTTCTAATTTCTCGATAAACTTCTCGATCTCAAAATAACTCTTCGCTTCAACGGACATAGTGGCCGTCAGCTTTTGAAGTCCTGAAGGAAGGACCTCAGCAGGTTCAGCGCTGTCTGTTGATGCAGCCCCATCCGTTTCTGAGGTTCCCTCAATGGGAGACGTAGCTGCTTCTTCTGTTACAGGAAGAGCCACCGAACCTTCTGTAAATTCAATACTCGTTATCAAGCTATCCGATACGATTTCAGCCTTCTCGAGGTCGATGAGAAGCTGCTGTGTCAACGGTTTTACCGGCACCTTCTGTTGAAGGGAACTTGAATTTTCAAATGAATCCTGTTTGATGGAGGCAATTTTGTTATCCAATACTTCTATCAGTTTCGTTTCAGTCTGAATTTCATTTTGTAGACTTTCTTTTTGAGTCTTGACCGGTAAATAGAAAAACCAGACACAACCTAAGATCAAACTCAACACTAAAACACTGGAGGTACCAATGAGTAGCCATTCTTTTCTATCAAACTGAATGTTCATTCCGAATCGCCCCCTTGCTCCTCGGAATTTTCTTCTGATTCGATCTCTTTGATTGCGATTCTATTTAATATGATGTCATATTGAGCTATGTATCTAGGTAGAACAGATTCTGTATTGACGGCAGATTGTTTGGTCTCCGAGATGGTTTCCGTAGCCAGGGATGATAGTTTGGCATCCTCGATGTACTTAGATTCTTTCAGATGTGTTAAATAATAAGCAGCTTCACTGCTTGTATCAAATTGAATGGATAACTGGATACTACCATCTTCTGCATATGTGAATTCTTTCATGAATCCCCGCTCCGGGAGCAATTCCACAAGATGATCCAAAACCGGTAAGGTATCGATCGGATAGTTCTCTGCCCAACCCACCGCACTTTCTAATTGTACCCATGCATCCGATGACTCAAAGTCTGAGATGTTTTGTTCTTTTTCAGCTCTTTGCTGCTTGGTACTCTGTAACTCAGTCGTTAGAGCATCGACATCTTTTCCAATATTCCCCACAAGTATAAAAAGAACGATAAGTGCAAGGATTCCGAGGGATATGACTCCTGTGACGACATACAGCCACTGGGGGCTCCTTTTTTCGCTTTGAGGTAATAAATTGATATCAACGAGCACTATATCACCTCTTTTAATCCCAACCCGATGGCAAGGAGGAATTCACTTGATAGTTTTTCATTGGAATGGGCATCACGTGCGACTGAAGGCACCTCGATGATGTCGATTTCAAATCGCTTTGACAAGAGGGTATGAATCTCCCCTACCATGGGATGATCGCCGGCAACGTAAATTTTGTTGATGGTTGATTCATCATTTGTAAGCGTATAGCGGTAAAAGCTGATCACTTTGTCGATTTCTTTCATAACGTCATCAAATGGCAGGGATTGAAAATTATTTTGATATGTTCTTTCCTCTACCACTTCCCTCTCATCCCCTAAACCGATCGGCCTGAAAAAGACAGGCTGATGATCATGGAAGATGGATACAGTGACATTTGACTGACTGAAATAGAGAAGCATTTCATGACTTTCTCTTTGAGTCATATCTAAAGAATGAATATAGCGATAATAAGCAAGCGGACTAATATCAGCCACAACGGGCTTTAAATGGGCACCGGTCAGCATCTGCTGATATTCCATGACAATATCTTCTGGTGCAGCGACAAGGATGATTTCTTTCTTATCTTCTTTATTGCCTACCACTACGACATCAAACACCGGATTCTCAAAAGGGAGATGGATACTCGTCCCAATCTCCAGGAACAAGTGACTCTTTACCTCATCGTCTTCGATATCGGAGGAGATAGACATCTTCCTGATGATCATCTGTGTATTCGGTACGATGAATTGAACTTCCCTCTTCTTCATCCCCCAATCGAGGACACATTCCTCCAAAAAGGCTTGAAATGCTTCTTTTTCAATGATTTTACCATCCGAGATCATTCCGTCCGCAATTCGTTTCTCTCCAAATTGATGGATATGTAGAGGAGATACAGACTTCAGTTCAACAAACCGAATCCATAGATCACTGATGACGATATTGATTTTGTTTTTATTCTTATTAAAGAGACGTGATAACATCTTGAATGACCCCTTTTAGCTGTATAAAGAAAAATACCAATACAGGATTGGCTGATGAAAGAAGTATGCTGCGAGCGTTCCCAATACAATGTAAGGACCGAATGCAATGGGTTGTCCTTTTTTGAAGATGCCAAGAAGCAGTCCTGATATGCCGGCAACCGCCCCAAAAAGGGTGGCGAGGAAGAAGGAAAGCATCATTAACTTGACCCCCACAACGAAGCCGATGACAGCGAATAGTTTAATATCACCACCACCCATACCACCTTTACTGATAATGGCGATCAGGAGAAGAAGGCAAAAGCCGGTGAGTGCCCCCGCTATACTGTCCCACCAAGGGTGTAACGGGATGAAAATGCGTTCGATGATAAACAGCCCCGAAAAAAACAACAGGACTTTATCGGGAATGACCATATATTTCAGGTCACTGACCGTGATGATCATGAACAGGGAAACAAGGGTCAGAGCGACAATCAGCTCCGGCTGCAAGCCCAGCATAGTATAAGATAGTAAGAATAATAATCCGGTGGATAATTCCATCAAAGGATAGAGAGGAGAAATGCGCCCTTTACACTGAGCGCATTTACCTCCTTGCATGATATAAGATACTACCGGGATCAGTTCCCTGGCCGTCAGCGTATGCTGGCAGTACGGGCAGGCTGATCTTGGTTTGACGATTGATTTTTTGAGCGGTATCCGAAGGCCGACTACGTTGTAGAAGGAGCCTAGGAGGAGACCGTAAGTGATTACAAGAATTACAATCATTTACTCAGCAGCATTATCTTTTACTGAATCTCTAGTTAACTCATTTACTCCGAGTGCAGTAATACTACGTTTTGAGCCTATTAGAGTTACAGTATAAGTAAATTTACCATCGCCTGCATTGGTAATAGATACGAGAGAGTTCTTTCGATCGTACCCATCTTTCGTTGTTGTTCCACCATCAGGATCTTTTAATGTATCTAAGTAACCTTTGGTTTCCAAATCTTCTAATGTCATTGTTACAGAGGCATCTTTAGCTGGTCTTAAATCTTCATTAGATGAGACTGCTATTTTGGCAGAGCTAATCATCTGCTTTGCATTCGCAATATGTGCATCCTTCCTAGAATTATCAATCAACCCACCTATACTAGGAATTGCAATCGCAGCAATGATCCCTAAAATAACGACAACAGCCAGTAACTCGATAAGCGTCAATCCACGCTCATTTTTCAATCTTTGACCCATTTTCTTTAACATGGTAATTCCTCCTGTTTATTTATCTATTACTAAAAACTAGTAATCTAGTACTAGTATACAACATCCATCCGACAAAAAAATCATGTTTTTTGTAAAATAATAGGTATTTTTCTAATAGTTCTGAACACTATTGAAGATTTCGAACATCGGAACGAGGATTGATGTTACGATGGTCCCGACAAGACCGGCAAGGACCACGATCATGAGCGGCTCGATCAATGACTTCAACCGGTCCGTTGCACTCTCCACTTCCTTTTCATAGAAGTCTGCAACCTTTGCGAGCATAGAGTCCAGTGACCCCGTTTCTTCCCCAATAGCAATCATCTGCGTTACCAAAGGAGGAAAAGCCCAATGCCGTTTCATTGGATCCGTTAGGGATGTCCCTTTCTCCAATGATCTCCGGGATTCACCAATGACACGGGCGACGACTTCGTTTTCTACCACTTTTTCAACAATAGCCAATGCCTGTAGAATAGGGACCGAACTTGAAAATAAAGAGCTTAATGTTCTCGTCATTCTTGCAAGGACCGCTTTCTGCAGCATCTTCCCAAAGATCGGTATCCTCAGTACAGCATAATCCAGATAATATTTCGTTTTCTTATCTTTTCTTAAAACGGCAAGGATGACAACAATAAATACAAAGAACAGAATAATGATGTACCAGAACTTTTGCATGAATTCACTTGATGCAATGACAAACTTTGTAATTGCAGGCAATTCGCCTCCGAAATCAGATAGCATGTTCACAAATGTTGGAACAACAGCAGCCAAAAGGAATATTACGACCCCGATGGCGATGACACCGACAACCATCGGATAAGACAGGGCCGAAATGATCTTCTGCTTTGTGATATGCTGCTTTTCATAATGGGTGGCTAGCCCTTCCAGTGTCTCATCCAGACTTCCCGATGCTTCGCCGGCCTTGAGCATATTGATCAAAAGAGGTTCAAAAAATTTCTTATGACGAGAGAACGCCTCTGATAAAGGATTCCCATCTCTGAGTTCATCTTCAATTTCTTTGAGGGCTTTTCCAAGCGCCTTACTCTCTGTCTGCTCCGCTAGGATATGAGTGGCATCAACGACAGTGACACCTGCTTGGAGAAGAGTGGCAAACTGTCGCAGAAAAATGACGAGGTGCTGCAATTTCACCGGATTGCCAATTGTTATTTCTTTGGTCATAAGAGTTTCAGGCATCTCCAGGATTTCAATAACCCTCACTTCCTGCTTCTTTAACTGAATGAGCGCATCTTTTTTTGTTGAGGCTGTAATGATTCCTGATCTTTTCCCTTTTTGATCTCTACCTGTGTACTTATAACGTCCCATCTATTGAGGAATCTCCTCTCTGATATAAGGAAACGCCATTTCCTTAGAAATGATGCCACTCTCATACAGTTTCATTATACTGTCACTCATGATGTGCATACCTGAAGTTTTGGACGTCTGCATGACGTTTTGGATCTGATGGACTTTCTCTGAACGGATCAGGTTGGCGATTGCCGCGTTGTTCATCAAAAGCTCGGTCGCAGCCCTTCTTCCTTTCTTATCCACGGTTGCAAACAATCGTTGGGAAAGGATCCCGACAAGGACCGATGCCAACTGCACCCGGATTTGTGACTGCTGCTCCGGAGGGAATACGTCTACGATCCGCTCAATCGTGGCTGGCGCACTCGATGTATGAAGGGTCGCAAGGACAAGGTGACCGGTCTCTGCTGCCGTAATGGCAGTATGTATGGTTTCCAGGTCCCGCATCTCCCCTACAAGGATGATGTCCGGGTCCTGCCTCAAGGCACTTCTTAGACCTTTAGAAAATGAATGTGTATCAAATCCCACTTCCCGCTGATCAATGATGGACGCCCCATGCTTATGGAGATATTCAATCGGATCTTCAAGGGTGATGATATGCTTCCTCATTTTCCGGTTCATATAATCTACAATGGATGCGAGTGTGGTTGACTTTCCACTTCCCGTAGGTCCAGTCACCAGGAACAACCCCTGTGGTTTTTCAGCGATTGTCTTTAATGCATGAGGGAGAAATAATTCTTCCATGGTCGGAATGGAGGTTGGGATGACGCGAATGGCTAAAGATACGCATGATCTTTGCTTGAATGCATTCACCCTGAATCTCGATACACCAGGAATGCCGTAGGAAAAATCCAATTCTCCTGCCTCTTCGAATGCAGGGTACATATGATCGGAAATAATCGCCTTCGCCATCAACTCTGTGCTGTCAGGCACTAAATGTTCTTTACCGAATCTTTTTAAATCACCATGAATGCGGAAGATAGGAGGTGATCCCACTGTTAGATGGATATCGGATGCCCCCAGCTCGTATGCATTCTTTAAGAGATAATCAATTTTTTCTTTCATTGCTTTCACCTACTCTGAAATCGCTACTCGTAATACTTCTTCCGTCGTGGTCAAACCTTGTTTCACCTTCAACAAGCCGTCATCGATCAAGAATATGGTTTTGTTTCGTACCGCGTGCTCCCTAAGCTTGGAGAACGGTTCGTTATTCAGGATGACTTTCTTCATTTCATCATCCATGACAAGGACCTCGTGAATGGCGATCCTTCCTTTGTAACCGGTCATATTACAAGAGGAGCATCCTCTCCCCCGGGTGATGGTCTCAATCTTCATTCCCCTTTTGGCGAATATTTCGACCTCCCGTTTAGTGGCCGGCACCTCTTGTTTGCAGTCTCGGCACACCTTCCGGATCAAGCGTTGAGCTACAACCCCGCTCAGTGAAGAAGCAACTAAAAATGGCTCCACTCCCATATCCAATAGTCTCGTCACTGTACTGATCGAATCATTCGTATGAATAGTACTCAGGACAAGATGACCTGTTAAGGAAGCACGAATGGAAACTTCTACGGTTTCCCTATCCCGGATCTCCCCGACCATAATGATATTTGGATCTTGACGCAGTATCGCACGGAGACCCTTCGCAAAGGTCAAGCCAACATTTTGATTCACACCGATCTGATTGATTCCCTCAAGCTGATACTCAACGGGATCTTCTATGGTAATGATGTTCACCTCTTCACTGTTGAGGTGATTTAACGCCGCATATAAAGTTGAAGACTTTCCTGAACCGGTTGGTCCTGTGATGAGGACGATTCCGGTGGGCTGTTGGATCATCTTCATGAATCGCTGATGATTCACCTTGTTGAACCCCAGTTTCGATAAGTCATTCAGGCTCGATCCTAAATCAAGAATCCTCAGTACGATCTTTTCCCCATAAACGGTCGGCAATGTCGATACACGCAAGTCGATGGGATGGAAATCGATATTCACTTTGATTCGCCCGTCCTGAGGGACCCTGAATTCGGTTATGTCGAGATTCGCCATGATTTTAAGCCTGGCAATCAACATGCTTTGCATATGCTTGGGAAGATTTCGTTCCGTTCTAAGAATGCCGTCCACTCTGTAACGAATAACGACTTTCGTCTCCTGCGGGTCGATATGTATGTCACTTGCCTTTTGTGTCACCGCATTGGAGAGAATTCCGTTGACTAATCGGACGATGGGTGAGTCAGAGTCAACCACCGTCTCTTCTACTCGATTTTGATTCCGATTTTCCTGGAAAAGATCTTCAAATCCATCCTCTAAGTCATAGAACTTATTGATGACTTTGAGGATGTCATCCTTCGTCGCAATCGCTGTTTCAATTTGAAAGCCTGTCGCTAAACGCAAATCCTCGATGGCGTAAAAGTCCAGAGGATCACTCATCGCCACAAAAAGCTTGTCCCCTTCTTTTTTGAGGGGAATCATCAAATTCCTTTTCGCTGATTCTTTCGGAATCAAATGGAATAAATTCGTCTCAAAAGGATATCGGTATAAGCTGACATGGGGAATCCCCAATTGGAATTCCAATACTTCAATCAACTGTTGCTCTGTTATATATCCCCTTTGAAGGAGGGCATCCCCCAACTTCTGCCCCTTAGCCTTATCTTTCAGCGTATCCTGTAATTGTGATTGTGAGATAATTCCTGCGTCGACCAGGAGGTCTCCAAGCCTCTTTCTTATGGTGGTCACCTTATCACCCGCTTTTATGGCTTATTTATAATCTTTTTTCTTTTGGGTTGTGCTTTTTTCTGATGAAGTGGAAGAATCCTGATTAGCGGATTCTTCATTTTGATCACTTTCGGAGCTGCTTCCCTGCTCAACATCATCCACTGAGGAATTCTCATCGTCTCCCCCAGTTTCTTCGCCATTTTCACTCTCTGGTACATTATCATATGTTTCACTAGGGGTTTCCTGGATCTCCTGAAGTGGATAAACCATCACCTTATGCTGTGGTGCATAAAAATCTTCGTTGATCAGTTCTTCTGAGAGGATTTCCCCGGTAGTACTCAATTTTTGTTTATAGACCCGGATCAGAATTCCGTCTTTTCCTTCCTGTTGAATATCGACGCTTCCTTTTTCAACAAACGGGCTGAACTGTTTGATTACCCGTGGAGGAAAGGTTTCTTTTTCTGACAATCGGACGTTATACGAATTCGGAAAAGGGATTCCCTGCAATTGCGTCTTGATTCTATTATCTTGAATGGCAAACTTCAATTCATAAACGGTTGAGTTCGGATTGGTGATGACAAAGTCCTGATTATTCAATGGATTGAACTTTGCTTCAAACCCCAAGGTCGCATAGTCAGGAAGCTCTTTACTTATGTTTCGTTCAATGATGGAAAAGTTGGAATGTAAGGTGATCTGGTAGAGTAATGATGCAACTGGACTTAAGTCGGTCTGAGATTCAACTACAAATCCTTCTGTTTCCAGGAAGTCCGAGAAGGAAAACTGAGAATTCGGTTCAATGAGAATGGAGGGGTAATTGTCAATAAAGCTCTTAAGCGTTGGTGTAACCTCTAATTCATTAGAAACTGCTTCAAATATGATTTGTGTAGATTGATTACTGGATAAATAGTCGAATACATTGACCGTTTCTCCTTTGTTGAGACTCCCTGCTAAGGAAAGGATGTATTCCTTTAGAGAAGCAGAGTTCAGGTCATCACTATTATATTCTGGAAAATGATTGGATAAGAAAGAATTCAATTCTTTATCATCCATCGTTACGATTAAGCTCGTGCTATCATTATCGGTGAGTTTTTCTATACTTTCTTCCAGATGGAATTGAAAGAGTGACGGATCGAGCCTGACACTCTCTCCGTCGAGCTCGATCAGGATATTTTGATTCCGTTTCCACTCCGCTATTTTTTCGTTCAGGATCTTCACGGCTTCTTCTTTGTTTGCTCCACCCAGATGAATAGATGCAACCGCTGCATGTTTCGAAAGATTGAGTGACTTAACAAAGAACGTTTCATAAGCAAAAACGCCTAAATGAGAAAAACCATAAAGAAAAAACGTGGAAAAGAATAAAACGGTCATCAACTTTACAAACAGACCTTTTTTCACATCAGGCGCTCCTTCCTGCTACTTCCTACTTTATATTCATCGTTAAATCAACAAACACAGACGGACCTGCATCTTGTGCGGCTTTAATATCTGATTCCGTCAAAGAGGAGCCCTTGGCAATCAACAAATCCCCCTCTAAATTATAAATATCTTCTGTCACTCTTTTTCCCGTTAATAATTCAGTCTGCTTCGATTTGATGGTATGCAAACCATATGGTTGAGTGTGAGTGTGAGTGACTTCGACCTCTTCATCCACTGGCAGAGGGCTTTCAATTTGATCAAAAGCGCCTTTAAAGTTCTCAGCAGCATCTTCGTTTACGATGATGATATCCTTTCCGAAAGTTAATACATGTTCTGTTCCAAGGAAATAGGTATTGTCCTTTGCATGTAGCTCCAATGAAACGATGGCTCCTGTTTCATCATCCACATAATATTCTTGAATGCTCCCAATCATTTGCCCTTTGCGGGTCATGACACGGGTATCATTGATTTTAATCTTTTTGTTTACAAGCTGATTGGCAATCGGAATTTCATTCAAGTCGATGACCGCATTTTCATTTTCTACTGTGACGGCGTACTCCCCGATCCCGACAACCTTTTTAAATGGTATTGCCTTGACACTTACTTGCCAATCTTCATGTTCAATTGTAAGGAAGTCTACAGATCCTTTTTCCGGGTTGATCACGAGTGATTTAACTCTCCCTATTTCACTTCCATCGTTAATACTGATAATGGGTAATGTTTTCATTTCTGCACTTTTCTTCATGTCATCTCACCTATTCTATCAATTTAATTTCGTTTGATTTTCCATCGCCATTTCTTTGGTTTGCTCTATATCCAATTTGATATATGGATACTCTTTGAACCTCTCTTCGATCCCTTTGGTGAACATAGCCAAATCTTCATATTGCTTTGTTGTCATATAATGATCCATTAGTATCCTTGCAAATGTATAGTAATCTTGATCATGTAAACTTGGGTGTAGATAATGCTTAAGCATGTTCTCCATCTGGTCAGTGGATAATAGACTGCGAGATAATGAGATTTGTTCAATCATCGTCTTCATCACTTCCCGCATGATCCTGTTACGCTTTGGCAGTTGATCTTCATGCGATTCTTTTTCTGCCGGCTGGTATATGTCATTTTCCGGGCCTTCAAGTAGATTCTCTTCTTCCAATAGCTCAGCCTCAAGATCTGCTTCTTCCTCTTCGTCGCCTAATTCCTCATTTTCAGTTTCATCACGGACTACTGGAATAACTTCCATTTCTTCCACTGCTTCTTCTAATTCGACTTCTTGTTCATCTTCTAAATCAGAATCATTGATCATGCTTTCAATTTCACTTAAATCAACATCAATTAATTCACTTTCTTCCAGCACTTCCTGTTCAGCCATCATTTCGTTTGTATTCTCAATAAACCATTCACTTTCATCATCCTGAATCGGTGTTGATTCTGTTTCAGAAGCTGCTACAATATGTTCAAGTAATATTTCATCCTGATCCTGTAAAGGCTCTTTAGGATCATTGGACTCCAGTATCTCGGTTTCATTCTCTTCAACATGCTCTTCAAGGTCTATCTGTTCCATCTCTTCTTCTTCTGAAATCTCTTCTGTAACATCTCTCACTTCCGGAGTATCTTCTGACACTCTCTCTTTATGTATATCTAACTCTTGTGGTTCTTGGACTTCGATCTTTTGCTCCTCATACACATTCGATCCTGCTCCTGCCGTCACCAACATCAATCCACTGAATCGCTGCTCGATCATATAAGACGCCAACCCCAATAAAACGACTAACATGATCGAAATTGCCCAGATCGGGTATTGACTCGAAGCAACAATCCCAAGGAGTGTCAAACCAAATGATAAACCCGCTATCAATAATTTCCCCTGCTTACTGATGCCTATCGGGACAAAATATAAAATAGGTAACAATAGAATAAGTGCAACCAACGAAAATAGGTAAATCATCTTAAATCCAACTCCTTCCTGTGATATATTTCTTATAAATCAGACTTTTTTTAACAAGTTTCGACTATTAAATATTGTATAATAAAGTCAGGTATTTTGAAAGCAGGTGTTGAAGTGAAACGTATAAAAATAGTAAAAAATAATAGAGGCTTGACACTGATTGAACTATTGGTTTCCATTACGATTCTTGGAATTGTTCTTCTAAACTTCATGAATTTTTTTCTGCAATCCAGTACATATACAAACAATAATCAAAAGAAGACCGTGGGAGTCAATGTAGCCAGAAATGTCCTCATGTTCATGGAAAAACAGGATTTCCTCGAGATGAGAAATTATTTTTACGAAGTAAACACCGGACAGAAATCTTCAGATGAGGATTTCCTTGCATTATACATATGTGAAGATAAATATCATACATTCTCTAACTCTACTACTGAATCAGAATTAGCTAATGCATGCCCTAACAAAAAGAACATTACAATCAATGGATTAGAATATGAAGCCACCATCTCTTCTGAGGAAGTATCATCTCCTGAAGAAATGGACTCCTATATTCCCATCATAATCAAAGTGAGGTGGACGATAGATGATCGTGAATACAGTACGACATTGGATGGAAAAGTTAAAAGCGAAGATATCCGATAACAAGGGAATCACACTGATTGAATTATTAGTTACACTTACTATATCGGCCATTCTTCTACCCGTTACATACGGAGCACTTATTTCAGGATATAAAGTCTATGAAAAGGTTTCAATTGACGCCCAATTACGGGAGGATGCTGATTATGTATCTGCCATGGTAATGAAGAATCTATATTCATATCCTTTTGACAGAATTTCAGAATGTTCACCTCAAAGAGCCAGTTGCATTATATTCGTTAATGACAGTGAAAAGAATGTGACACCCTACTCCGATAAATCTTTTTATGATGTAGAGGAGGAAGAGGTGATAAATGATCAACAGACACTTGAGCTTGTTCAAGTTGACGGGAAAGAGCAATGGAGCTTCAACGGTGCAATACTCGCCACTCCATCGGATTTTTCCGGTTCAAAAATCTCCACTAGCTGCACATCCAATCCGTGTGAAAATGCGGTCATTCAATTAACGTACAACGTGAGCCATACTAGTTTTCATAAAACACTTCAATTAGAAAGCAGCTTCGGGTTTTAGAAGGGAGGGAAATGCATGTTAACGAATCAAAGAGGAAATGCCCTGCTCACCGTATTAATCACCACCCTAGTCATGGTAACAATCGGAATGGCGATTATCAGCTCTACAATCGGCGGGGCAAAACGAACAGAAGTAAGGGAAACGGATATCGATATTACATACGAGGGCTTAAAAGCGGTTGAAGAAATTTCTGCGAAGCTTGTCTCCGAGCTTCAGCCATCGAAAAAGTTGGACATCAACCAACTGACTACAGGCACTATAAATTCAAAAGTCGCAGATTTCATACAATCTGACATCATCCCAACCTATCAATCCTCTAATACGATCAAATGCATTACAGTCGTTGATGTGAGTAGTAATAGAGCTTCGAATTTATTGGGCGATCATTGCGGGAGGGCGAATACCCTTCAGTATCACACTTTCGGATTAGATTTTTTAGACACAAACCTTACAAGAGTCTATGAGATTATCGTACATACCAAAAATCCTGAATCCGAGCAAGGAAAAGTCGAAAAGATCGTTCGAAAGAGAATCATTCTTTCTCCTATTCCAAGTTTTCTGAAATACACACTGGGATCTCGGGAACTGCTTGAGTTGAATGGCTCACCGCATCTCGTCGGAAATGTATATGCTCATTCCCTTGACATCAGTGAGGATGCAAACTACCAGCTATCCAATCAAACAGATAAAAAAGTGAGCGCACCTTTCCCTTCTATTATTGGTGATATTTACACGAGTTATGAAAAAACAAATTATACACATATGAAATCCCTGGTGGACACTCATCAGTTTTACCCGCGCATCTCAGCACCCGACATAAAGCAGGACAGTCAATTTACGGACATCTCTTTCGATCAGACATACGGAGAAGAGGTTGGCAAAGTGTTAAGCCCTCTTGATCTCTCACTTAACAATAACTTGACTCAGACAAATTTAAGGAACACGATCACCAATAACTTACTAACAGACGGCTCTCTATTCTTCCCCTTGGTGAAGGGTATATTGAACGAAAATGTACAAGGGGTAGTAAAAGCGGATAAAAGTATCACAGTAAAGAGGCTTATTCACAGCGGAGTGGATCTTATCGTCAAAGGGGACGTTAACATTCTTGCAGACTCAACAATGAATATTGGAAACATCATCTCTACTGGAAATGTAACAATCTCGAATGTCACAGGGGATATGTCTATCGGAAATATCGTGGCAGCCGGCAAAGTGTCGATCGAAGCAAATGCACCTGTAGTACTGAAAGAAAACATCGTCAGTTTCGACAATATTTCATTCCAATCACAGAACTCAACTTCAAGCATCGAAGGGAACATCTTCTCCGGTAAGAATTTAACGATACAAGGTGACTCCAATGACCCTGATGGTGAGAATGATGAAGTGAAATTCAATTCTGTCATATATGCCAAAGGAAAAACCAGCATATCGAACTTGAACATTACAGGAATAAAAGATTCTTCTGAAACCGGCCCATCCGGACAGCTGATTTTACTTTCGAAAGGGGAACTGTTGGTCACAAGAATGAATGAATTCCACTATTATTCGAATGAAAAAGAAAAGAAGGAGAACGACCTATTACCTGAAACATCTGAGGCTATCAAACCATTACAGGCTTTCTTATATACGGACAGTGATGCTACTTTGTATGGGGTCGGATCTCTTTTTTATGTGAACGGCGGCGTCTTTTCAAAGGGGAACCTGACAGTAAATGCCGTTCGGGGCAAAGTAGATGACATGGACCGGATTGAAAGTGATCTATTCTCTAACCAGGAACAGAAGCTATCACGCTTTATCGTACATTATAACCGGGATGTACTTCTCTCAAAGCTGGAGGCTCTGCCAAAGGTGGAATCCCTCTCCCTCATAAGTGACGAAATAATCGTACAGTAAAAAAAAGCGGGTCTATGATTTCTCATAGACCCGCTTTTTCATTACCATCTGCCATTAATGCTGCTGTCATCTGTATCAGAATCTTCCTCTTCTTCTGATACAACTTCGAAAATAGCCCTGGCTTTAATATCCGGATTTTCGTCTGATATAACCGTAATGGTTGTCACTCCACTATTCTCCGGAACCACTTTCCATTTTCCGTTTTCCTTTATAATATCCACGACACCATTACCCGTATCCGTCACATTTTTGATATTCTTGTTTGTTGCATTATCCGGATTGAATAGTATATTCGAAAGGATGTCAAAATGGTCTCCCTCAAGAAGCAGGGTGTATTTTGATTGATTAAAGTCCATACTTTCTAGTTTGACAATCCTGGATTTAACGATGACTTGGATATATTTTTTGTACTTACCGTTTTTAGTTTCTACTACAACAATATCCACTCCAGGGGATAGACCGGTCATTTTATTTTCCTTAGTAGAGATGACTTGCGTATAAACCGAGTTAATCAGATTATCGTCACCTGAGGTCACGTTGACACTATAATTATTATTTGGTTTTCCAAAAGGAAACAGATCAATTTCGAATGACTTTGTTTCCCCTACATACAGTTCGATTATGGAAGGCACACGTATTAAATCGTCCCCTTCAATCCAAACGGTCTTCTCGACAATGTAGTCATCGATTGCAAAACCACCGTTCGCTTTCACCTGGATTACATTCTTCCCGAACATTTCAATGGTCTTCAACTCTTGTAGAGTAATCCCTGTCCAACCCTCTAACGGATCATCCTCATTCAGCACTCGGTATTGATAGGTCACATCATTACCAGGAACCCCGGTTGATACGCTGAATTCTGCCTCATTCGGGATAGAAGCACCATCTACCAGAATATTATTAGTAACAGCGTCTCTCACCGTCAATGCAGGAATAAATGATAGGGCAGAACTTGATCCATCTTTATACGTGATCATTAATTGAGTCGTATTCGCCACTAGATCCTTCACGGCTTTATTCGGGAAGTTATTATTCACTCCTGGTTCCAGAGCTGAGACAGGAGTCTCCACCAATCCTAAAATTCTTACCTTTTTTATCGTTCCATTTGAGAAACCGTCATAGGCATATTCCTTTAAATTTTGATACTGTCGAGTACGTACTTTTGCACTGATTTCACTTTGGTCAGGATTCAAATTACCGACTACTTTTGTCCCGTATCTGGAATCAATGTAAGATACTTTCGGTTGAGGCATCTTTGCATTATGAATGGCCCAAGCGGCCTTCATCTTCATGTTGACCGAAAGGGTAGGTTGAGAAAAAGTTCCATTCTCAAAGTTCACCCTTTGAGTCAGTTTTATGATTGCGTTTCGTTGACCTTCCACATTTTCAACTGATATGCCAGTGCCTTCCACCACATCTACACCCTCAGGTAACGGCTGGTAGATGGTGATATCGCTCAAATTCCCCTTGGCATTTGGGTTCACCAGACCGCCAAATTCCAGCTGATACTTACCTGTAAAGGAGTTTGTATCTTTTCCTTGCTCAATAATTAAATTGAACAAATCCTGATTGATTTTATTCAATTCCAACTTTCCTGTCACGGAAGCAGGTGCATCATCTTTCACCTGAATGGTTACGGATTTTTTATCAGTATATCTCCATTCATTTTCTTCTGCTGTTTTATATTGTATTTTTAAATTATTAAATGTGTAAGAACCCTTTGCAGCAAATTCCACCGGTAATGATAGTGTAATAGGCGACGGAGCTCCTTGGCCAGCTTCATACACAGTGGAAAACGGTAAATATACGGAATTATTGACTACTTTATACTGATTACGGTCAACGGTTACATTTGCCGGCAATGGAACAACTATTTCGCCATCCAATTTGACTGAGTTTAATTTATTCGCTAACTTTTCAAACGCATCAGAGACACTGCCTTCGCTAGCTTTAATGAAGCTGCCGGAAGTTTGCCCAGCAAGCATTTGAAGATACCGATCGTCAAGGTCTCCCTCCCCGTATCCGAGTGTATGCATGGTGATTTTTGAGTTGTATAACTCTTTGGAGACCTCAAGGCCTTTTTGTTTGATCAGAGCCTGCATTTTCTGACTGTTTGTTTCCAGAACACCTGGATTGTACCAACCCGAACTAAAAGAAGTACCATCCATTGAAAAAGTTGAAGGTATGTATAATGACTTCAACTTACTATTTTCCGGTGAGTAAATTTTATGTAGCCAATTATTGTTACTGTACCGATTTTGATAATCATAGATTATTTGTTGATCGCTTTCAACCACTCCTGTTTCGGTACAAAAAAAATCCAACCAATATTTCGTACAGACTTCTTTTTTCACCTTTTCAACAGAAGACGCAATCATCGGCTGTCCATCAGTCAAAAACACAATATATTTTTCATTAGGAGAATCTTTCAACATATATTTAGCAGCACGTAAAGGATCTGTGTAATTTGTGCCTCCATTTGCAGTGGTATATAACATAGAAGTTTTGATGGCATCGAGGTTATTGCTTAATGGAAGAATCGTTTCCACTTCGGAAGAGAAGGTAATGAGAGAAAAACGATCATTTTGTTGCTTGTTTTTTTCAAAGAATTGAACGGCATTTGTGAGTCCATCCTTTGCGTTTTGCATTTTATTATTCGTACTGTTCATCGAACCTGATTTATCAAACACAAATACGACATCAATAGGAGGTCGTGTTGCCTCTTTCATCTCACCTGCAGGAATGATATTAAAGTCTAAAGACGCTTTGGCATTCCCATCAATAGGTTTGACAATCACTTCTTGTGAAGGAGTTGCATTAAAGTTCACACGTAAATTTTCATTACCAATCGCAGAGGCATTGGTTGAATGGAATAGAAACGCAAGCAGTAATATGATTAGCAACGGAATTTTTGGATGATTTCTCATAATATCCCTCATTTTGGTATCCTATAATACTTTCATTATATCAATCTTCTATTTATTTTAATAGGACTTAATACTCAATTCATATTATTTTTACAAAGAAAGGATGTCCAACATATATCAGACATCCTTTTCCTCACTTTACATACTGAGCCACCCTATTTCTTCCAGCCTGCTTCGCTCCTGTATAAAGCGCCCGGTCGGCATGGCGGATCAGCGCCAGTGTATCGTCTGCATCTTCTGGTGCAGTGGATACGCCGATGCTCGCCGTGATGCGAACCATCATCTTCTTATTGGACTCGTCCAGGCTGTCATGCAGGGTGAAAGGTTGATTCGCTATCGTGCTCCTGACATACTCTGCAATGCATAGCGCCTCTTCCCGTTCGGTGTCGGGAAGGAGAATCACAAACTCTTCCCCTCCGTATCTCGCAACGGTTCCTTTCGAGTCGATCAATGTACGCAAGCGGTCGGCGAGCTCGATCAATATTTCATTGCCGCTCTGATGACCGTAGTTATCATTAATAACTTTGAAGTGGTCCAAATCAAGCATGATGAGTGACAGATTCCTTCTTTTCCCGGCCTCGAGATTGTTATATTCCATGGAAAGGAGGTCTTCGAAGTAACGATAATTGTAGAGACCTGTAAGTGCACAGCGTTCACTGTTTTTCTTCGTCCGTTCATGATGCCTTGCATTAGCAATCGCTATCCCGAAATAGGAGCATAAGATATCGACAATCATCAATTGGAATTTCTCATAGGCTTTCTTTTTGGAGGAAGCGAGAAGGAGAATCCCCCTCACCTTCTGGCTTCGGACGATGGGTACGCATAGCACGCTTTCCACACCCTCCGGCATATAGCCTTCTGCGATATCGTTCCATTCAGACCGGGAAGTGTACAGGACGGATTTACCCGTTTCCCAAACCACACCGCTGATTCCCTGGTTTTTCTTGAGAGGGCGAAGATTATTCGATTTCATTTCTCCATTTTCGACACGACGAAGAAGCACTAATTCTTCCTCATGGCAATCAAGGATGTACGCATATTCTACAGGCAGGGTCTCAATGATTTTCTCAATAAAAATATCAAGTACTTCTTTGACCTTCAGGCTCTCTGTTAGCTGATGACCGATTTCACCTGCTTTTTGAAGGTATTCATTGATTTTTTCCGAAGAATTATACATCTTCAAGATGATGGAGAGACTGACGAATGGGACCCCAATCAGTAAGGACGCGATGGCTCCAAGTTCGAATGTTAGATAATAGAGTGATAGAGATAGAGG
The DNA here is from genome assembly GCF_044542955.1 of Rossellomorea sp. NPDC077527. NCBI lineage: Bacteria > Bacillati > Bacillota > Bacilli > Caryophanales > Bacillaceae > Rossellomorea > Rossellomorea sp. NPDC077527. The sequence continues at coordinate 395,420 of NZ_JBITVL010000002.1, forward strand.
GAACATGATCATATTCGCTGTAAAATCCCACACAAAATCCTTACTGTAAAACCGTACATCATTGTTAGCCACATAATGATGATAGAGTAGGAGCAGGATCTGATTGATCATGATGGATACGACCTGATAGCAAAGGATCGGGAAGATCAGTAGACTCAGTTCCCTTTGAGCGATTTCCCCGCCGAGCATAAAGTAGATTAAACCGCTGGTGAGTGAAACCAAAAAGAACATCAGTGAATTTAAAGGTATTCTGTGCCAGTCATTTTTCGTCACCCTTAGCCTGATCAGTAATGGAATAATCGAAAACTGCATGAGGACGATCTCAATAAACAGACCATATTTGATGAAACCGACGAGGGTCACCCATTGGATGAAGAAAATGGTCGCGCCGTTGATTACAATGGGCATGAGGGGGATAAAAGTGGCGAATGCCACTAATGTGATAAACTCCAGCTCATTTCCTGCAATATTTTCAGGGGGATAGTATTGAAATGTAAAATACAGGCCTGCAGGTACAACGACCAGCCACGCCAGCAACAAGGAAAGCTTTTTCTTTAACGGTAACGTCATATATATCCCCCATAGGTTTTTCATTCGTTTATTATAGTCCGATCATACTATACTAGTTAAATAGTCACAAGTTTAAGAATATTTTATCAAAGCACCCAAATAAAGTCACTTACTTTTTTCTGTAATTTTCCAATAAAGGAAGTAAATATGGTTTTACTTCAGATAAAAAGTAGAGCGATCCTGTTATGAGCAGAACTTCATCATCTAGCATGACCGGCACTTTATTCATTAGATACTCTTTCCAATCATCAACTTCTGCTTTATAAGGGTGAGAAGACGCTTCATAAAGTTCCTTGACGGATGCTACTCTGGGAAAGTCAAAGGTCGTGAATCCAATGGAATCCACTACTTCTTCCAAATCATGAATCATTGGTTTTAATTCTTTATCATGAAGCGCGGAGAAGAGCACGGTCACTCTCTTATGAAGGAAGCGTTCCTTAATTGTCTTGACCAGGGCAGCCACTCCTTCTGGATTGTGGGCGCCATCGATGTAAATATCACGAGTGCTTGATAAAGCCTCCATTCTCCCCGGCCAGGCTGCCTTCTTCAAACCAGCTTTAGTGTTTACGGTTCCTACTTTCAATCCATTACTTTTCTCGAGAAGCTCGAGAGTCTTTATGGCGATAGCCGCATTGTTGATTTGATGCGTTCCGATCATGGAAAGCTCATATGTATCATGTTGAAAAGGGGACCTATACTCGAACATTTCCCCTTTCTCCAAAAGGACAGTCCGCTCTGCAGAAAAATCCTCACCAAATTGAAACAATTCACTCCCCATTTCTAAGGCTTTTTCTTCTATCACCTTACTTGCTTCCGGTTGATTTACTCCCGAAATGACAGGCACATGTTGTTTGATAATCCCTGCTTTTTCATAGGCGATATCTTCTATCCTGTTGCCAAGAAACTGCATATGATCCATTCCGATACTTGTGATCACTGAGATCATGGGGGTGATGACATTCGTGGAATCAAGCCTACCCCCAAGCCCGACCTCATAGAGGACCAGATCAACGGGTTTCATTTCGGCAAAATAATAAAAGCTCATGGCCGTAATGATTTCAAATTCAGATGGTGCCCCCCATTCTGATTGTTCCATATTTTCCGCAATGGGCTTGATCTTCTCTACCAGCCGTGTCAAATCATCATCGCTGACTGGATGCCCATTGATGCTGATTCGTTCATTGAATCGTTCAAAATAAGGAGAGGTAAATGTACCTACTGTGTATCCAGCTTCCTGTAACACATTTCTCAGATAAGTGACGGTGGACCCTTTTCCGTTCGTTCCACCGATATGGACGGTCTTTTGTTTTCGATGGGGGTTCCCCAGTTCGTCCAAAAGAAGATTCATCCGCATTAAACCAGGCTTGATTCCAAGTCTGAGCCTTGAGTGTATCCAATCGACAGCAGATTCATAATTCAACAATTCTTTCACTCCCACTCGGGTTTCATTAGAAAAAGGGCCCACATCAAGCCTGACTGTCTGGGGGTTGCACCCCCGTTTCCATCAGACCTGATTCTGCAGCCCTCTTCTTACCACATTTCAAACATTCACATTAAACTGATTTAAGCTCTTCGATTCTTGCTTTAACAGTCGCTTGTTTTTCTAAATAATCTTTTTCTTTCTCTTTTTCCTCATCGACTACTTTCTGAGGGGCTTTGCTGACAAACTTTTCGTTGTTTAGCTTACCTTGAACACGGGAAACTTCTTTCGTCCATTTCTCGAGTTCTTTTTGAAGGCGCGCGATTTCTTCCTCGATATTGATCAGCCCTTCTAGCGGAAGATAAAGATCCACTCCCGTAACGACTGCCGTCATCGCTTTCTCAGGAGCTTCTAATTCTGTACCCATTTCAAGTTTCTCAGGGTTACAGAATTTCTCGATATACGATTGATTCTTTTCGATGATTGCAAGGGTATGGGCATCTTTCGCTTTCAGCATCAAGTTGATCTGCTTACTCATTGGTGTATTCACTTCTGCACGAACGTTACGTACGGCACGGATGATATCAACCAGTAGCTTCATCTCTTCTGCTGCCGCTTTGTCAGTCAGCTTTTCGTCCACTGTCGGCCATGCTGCTACAGTGATCGATTCGCCTTGATGCGGCAAGTTCTGCCATATTTCCTCGGTAATAAACGGCATGAATGGATGTAGTAGTCTCATGGTGTTGTCGAGAACATACGCCAGGATCGAGCGGGTCGTCTTTTTCGCCGCTTCGTCCTCACCGTATAGAGGAAGCTTCGCCATTTCAATGTACCAATCACAGAAATCATCCCAGATGAAGTTGTATAATAGGCGACCCACTTCACCGAATTCATAACGATCCGCTAAACGAGTAACCGTTTCGATCGTTTCATTCAAGCGAGTGAGGATCCATTTATCCGCCACGGACTTTTCACCTGATAAGTCGATCTCGTCGTATGTCATACCATCCATGTTCATCAATGCAAATCGGGAAGCGTTCCAGATTTTGTTTGCAAAGTTCCAAACACTTTCCACTTTCTCAAATGAGAAGCGCAGATCCTGCCCTGGTGAACTTCCTGTTGTCAGGAAGTAGCGAAGGGAGTCGGAACCGTATTTTTCGATGACGTCCATAGGGTCTACACCGTTTCCTAATGATTTACTCATCTTACGCCCATCGGCATCTCGAACTAAACCATGAATAAGAACGTCTTTAAATGGCCTTTCACCAGTGAACTCTAATCCTTGGAATATCATTCGGGATACCCAGAATCCGATGATGTCATATCCTGTAACAAGTGTATTGGTTGGATAATATCGCTTAAAGTCTTCTGCGTCTAAATCCGGCCAGCCCATCGTTGAGAATGGCCATAATGCTGAACTGAACCAAGTGTCCAACACGTCTTCTTCTTGTGTCCAGTTTTCGATGTCTTCCGGTGCTTCTTCCCCTACATACATTTCACCTGTTTCATTGTGATACCAAGCAGGGATTCTGTGGCCCCACCATAGTTGACGAGATATACACCAGTCACGCGTGTTTTCCATCCAGCGTAAGTAGGAGGTTTCAAAGCGGTCAGGAACAAAGTTAACTTTGTTTTCACCTTCTTGAAGTTTAACCGCTTCTTCTGCCAATGTATCCATCTTAACGAACCATTGAGTAGAAAGATAAGGCTCAACCACTGCCCCACTACGCTCCGAATGCCCAACCGAATGCATATGTTCTTCAATCTTGAACAATACACCCGCATCTTGGAGATCTTTCACGATTTGTTTGCGACAGTCAAAACGGTCCATTCCATTATATTTGTCCGCCTTCTCGTTCATCGTTCCATCTTCGTTCATGACTAAGATGCGTTCAAGATTATGGCGGTTTCCGATTTCAAAGTCATTCGGGTCATGGGCTGGTGTGATTTTCACCGCTCCGGAACCGAATTCCATATCCACATAATCGTCACCAACAATCGGTATTTCACGTCCTACGATTGGAAGGGTAACTTTTTTCCCAATCAGGTGCTTGTAACGATCGTCTTCAGGATGTACCGCAACCGCCGTATCTCCGAGCATCGTTTCCGGGCGGGTTGTGGCGATTTCAATGTGTCCACTTCCATCTGTGAGTGGATATCTCATGTGATAGAAAGCGCCTTGAACATCTTTATGAATAACTTCGATATCCGACAGGGCCGTTTTCGTCGCAGGGTCCCAGTTGATGATATATTCACCGCGGTAGATTAAACCTTTGTTATAAAGATCGATGAAAACCTTCTGTACCGCATCCGATAATCCTTCATCTAGAGTGAAGCGTTCGCGGCTGTAATCAAGGCCAAGTCCGACTTTTGCCCATTGCTGCCGAATGTGCTCGGCGTATTCCTCTTTCCATTTCCATGTTTCTTCCACGAATTTCTCACGACCGAGGTCATAACGTGAAATCCCCTGGTTGCGAAGTTTTTCATCTACTTTCGCTTGTGTTGCAATTCCTGCATGGTCCATTCCAGGTAACCAAAGGACATCGTACCCCTGCATCCGCTTCATTCTTGTCAGGATATCCTGAAGGGCTGTATCCCAGGCATGACCAAGATGAAGTTTCCCCGTTACGTTTGGTGGTGGAATAACGATGGTGTACGGCTCTTTCTCCTTATCATTCGTCGCTTCGAAGAACTTTCCTTCTAGCCACCATTTGTATCTGCCTTGTTCAATGGCATTTGGATCATATTTTGTTGGCATTGCTAACTGTTGATCTTGTGTTTCCATGTAAATTCCTCCTATCTCATACTAAGCACACATTTCTAAAAACAATAAAAAAATCCCCCGTCCTATGAAAAGGACGAAGGATTCCATTCGCGGTACCACCTTTTTTCTCAGGAGACCTACTTCTCCTGAACTCTCGACGGATGTAACGGCTTTTAACCGGCTTCTACTACTGACATTCATAGAAGCAGCTCTTCAGGCGACCTTCCATTGACTTATCGTAGAAAATCTCTCAGCAAACGATTTTCCTCTCTGAAAGTAAGGATCAATGTACTCTTCCTGTTCATTGCTTTTCGTGATTATTCATTTATTCATTATAGTATAGGAAAAGATAAACTTTCGTCAATCATTATTGGCCATTTTGTTGAAAAATATTCATTTCGCCTATACATAGGCACCATTCCATCCTTCATTCATAAGATAAAGTAGTGAATACACCCAGGAAAGTGAGTGGACGATTATGAAAAAAATCAACCAGTACACCTTACAGAAATGGATGGGGAATGCCCGATTAATATGTAAACAATTCATCATTCCTTTTACCATCTTTCAAGGGATCCGCACCATTCTCTTACCAACCACTTTTGATGTCCTCCTGTTGACCCTGTTCATCGGTATCGGTCTTGCCATTTATTTCGACTGGATTTAAAGAACTGACGACATGTGAATTCGTCAGTTCTTTTTTTATTCTGATTCAGCCGCCTGCGCAGCCTGCTCCTGCTTTTGTTTTTCCATTTCGTCCAGTCGCATCACCACATATTCAGTATTTTTCAAGAGCCAATAGTGGCGTTGCAGCTTCTTGAGTGACTTCAGTTCATTCCTCTTATCCTTCGGAGTATGAAAATATTTCTCCACTACGGAAATGACCGAGCTGGGATAAGCGAGATAACTCATGAACAGGAGCCGTTCTTCATTCCGCACGGTGAAATGCTGAAAGTAGGTGTTGAGCCATTCAATGCACTCTTCATAATATTTTGGGTAGGTTTTCAATGTTCTCGACAAAAATGGCAAAAGATCATGAAATGGGGATGCCATCTTCGAGTTTTCAAAGTTAACGAAATATCCCAATCCCCTTTCATCGAATAAAAAGTGCTCTGTTGAAACCTTTCCATGAGTTATGACGGTCCGGACCTTTTCCAGTTCTTTCGTATCCTCGTACCATTCATCAAGCATCTTCCGGGAAAACTTCAGCGCTTGAGAGGCATCCTTATAATACATACAGAAATGATATTGAAAAGGGGACATATACGTCGTCTTCTCACATGCTTCCACGTACTCATCAAGAAATTCCTGTTCTTTATCCCATCTTGATGTCAACTGCTCGTAATGGGATTCCCTCTCTTCTTTATCGATTTTCACTTCATGGGAGGAAAGTGTATGAAGTCTGGCCAATTCCCTGAACATCTTCTGGTGCTTTTCAAATTGATCTTCTCTTTCCTGATTCAAAAGCCAGGGCATGACATAGTACAAATCCCCTTCATTCCACACAGCATAGCGCCCATCCAAAGTTGGATAGATCGGTACAATCCGATTATAGCCCCGCTGAAACAGCATTTGCACATTTCGGACAAAGTCCACACCGTTTTGTGCAGGCAGCTGCTTCACCGCCAAAGTACCTTTATTTGAAAAAACCTTCGAAATCCTTCCGTAACTTTCAACAAAATGGGGTTCGACCCCATATGGCTGTAAAACAGGCTTCAATCCCTCCAGCGTTTGTACCATTCCTCTCACCTTCTAAGATTACTTTTCTAAAAAAAACGGACCAACTCCAATGAATATGGTGTCAGCCCCGTCGTTTTTTTATTTCATAGTTTTCTTTTTCTCCGGTCCTAAAGATGGGCACGACCTTGCTATTTGCCTCTACCCCTTGAATACAAACTCGCTATTCGGGATATAAAGAACCTGCCCTGCATACACATCCTGATTCGCTTCAAGCTGATTCACCCTTAATAACTGCGGGATGGTCAGATCATATTTTTCGGCGATGTAATCCAGGTTCTCACCTTCCTGGACGATACACACACGGAGAGTCGCCCCTTTTTCCTCTTCTTTACGGGCAAAGAAATCCGTTAAGGAAATGGATTCGTACTTCTTTTTACTCTTGGTCTTTTTCTTTTCTTCCTCTTCCTCTTCCATCTCTGCTTCAACGGCTGAGGATGAGGAGGATGACTCTTCTTCTTCCTCTTCCTGCTCCTTGTATTTAGGTGCAGGTGGAGGCGTATAGGCAGCCTTCGGTTCAGCGTGCTGTTCCTCCGAAGATTCACTCAGCTCATGCTGTGGTAGCTCGAATACATTCTCTTTACGGTAATCCACTTCTTCATAAGAGAGAGCCGGATTTGCATCATACTGAATCTGGACGGGAATTTCATCATCCTGCTCTGAAGGAGGAGTCCTTCCTTCCAGGTTGAACGGCTGATACTCGTCGTCAGCCGTATCATCATCCTCTTCTTCTTCATCATCATAGGTGGTCAATTCATCTTCATCATAATTTTCGTATTCGTACACTTCTTCACGATCTTCCTCTTCTTCTGTTTCCACTTCTTCCTCTACCTCTGCGACGGCACTTGACCGGTAAAGAGGCTCAAATTCTTCCTCTCTTTGATATTCCGTTTCAAAAGGTGTGTGCGCTTGCTGCTCACCGTAAATTCCCGTGATGGTCAGATCCGCATTCAGCTTTAAGCAGGCATTTTCAGGGACGATATAGTCGAATGACTCGACATACACATCGATATCACCTAGATTGGCAATCCTGTTTTTCGGGATCGTCACATCCACCGGGAACCTGTGAACAAATTCATATTCACCCTTTTCCCGCTTTTCTACTGTTTGCACAAACTTTCCACTTGCTTCAAAATCATCTTCCACTTCATCCCTGGGTGACGATGGTAAATATTCACCGGTCAGGTCAAGGCTCCCCCTGATAAGTACGTACTGTTCTTGCTCTTGTATCGTTATATGAGGATCTAAGGAGATAGATAGCAATTCTTCAACTTCCTGTCCTTTTTTAAACCAAATTGATTCTTCCAAAGAAAATCGTAAGCACGATTGTTGCTCTTGTGACAAAGAAATTCCTCCTTTCAGGTTCCAAACAAAGAAATAGTAAACAATGCCATTATCACTTTATGAAACGGAAAGGAGGAATATGATAGGAAAACGAAAAGTTGTGGTGAGGTTTCGGTATTTTAGAAACGCGGGTGTTGCCCATGATGAAAGATTGATTTTTGATTTATCAACTTTTTATCGGGATTTTTCAACCGTTAATTCCATTTATCGACCCTCAAATGGTTTTATCGACCGTTCTTTCATTTTATCAACCGTATTTTCACGATATCGACCATTCTGCAAATTTCGACACCGATACACACTACTTTCCCCCAAAAAAAATAGCCGACCCCTCAAAAAGGATCGGCTACCTCATTACTTCTTACTAATCTTTTCAAACGCTTTTTCTGCAGCTTGAAGGGTCTTTTCAATATCGTCATCCGTATGGGCTGTCGATAAGAAGAGTCCTTCAAATTGAGAAGGAGGCAGGAATACGCCTTCATGAGCCATTTCACGGTAGTAATCAGCAAACATCTCAAGATCCGATGACTTGGCACCTTCGTAGTTCGATACTTCTTCATTCGTGAAGAAAATACCGATCATGGAGCCTGCACGGTTAATTCTGTGAGGAATGTTGTGCTTTTCAGCCGCTTGCTTTAAACCTTCCTCCAATCGATCTGCTTTACGGGAGAACTCTTCATATGTTTCTGGAGTCAGCTGACCGAGTGTCTCATATCCAGCCGTCATGGCCAAAGGATTCCCTGACAGGGTACCCGCTTGATAAATCGGACCGCTTGGCGCGATTCTTTCCATGATTTCCGCTTTCCCGCCGTATGCACCAACAGGAAGTCCCCCACCGATCACTTTCCCTAAGCAGGTTAAGTCAGGCGTAACATTGTAATAGCCTTGAGCGCACCCATATCCTACACGGAAACCGGTCATGACTTCATCGAAGATCAGAAGGGCACCATGGTTTTCCGTTACCTCACGCAGGCCTTCCAAGAAGCCGGGTTGCGGAGGTACGACGCCCATGTTTCCCGCAACCGGCTCGACGATTACACCGGCGATGTCATCACCGAACTGTTCAAACGCATAGCGGATGCTATCTAAATCATTGTAAGGGACTGTGATCGTGTTCTTTGCCACGCCTTCAGGTACACCCGGGCTATCCGGTAAACCGAGTGTTGCTACTCCGGAGCCTGCTTTGATCAATAAAGAGTCCCCATGACCGTGGTAACAACCTTCGAATTTTATGATTTTATTTTTACCTGTATACCCACGGGCCAAACGGAGCGCACTCATCGTCGCTTCTGTACCAGAAGACACCATACGTACGACTTCGATACTCGGTACGCGCTCAATCACCAGTTGAGCCAGTTTGTTTTCAATTTCTGTCGGTGCACCGAAGCTTGTTCCATTTTCGGCCACTTTTTTAATACTTTCTACAACCCTGTCATTGCTGTGACCGAGAATCAGCGGTCCCCATGACAGTACATAGTCGATGTACTCATTCCCATCGATATCGTATATTTTTGATCCTTTTCCTCTTTCCATGAAGATGGGATCCATCTTGACGGATTTGAATGCACGGACCGGACTGTTCACGCCGCCTGGCATCAATTTGACTGCTTCTTTGAATGCTTGTTTCGATTTCTCATATGAACGCAATATGGTTTCCTCCTTTAGTGATCTTTCAGTCATCCTTATACGAACTTTCCACCAATTAGGATAACCAATTCGCTACGTCTTTTGCGAAATACGTAATGATAAGATCTGCTCCTGCACGTTTCATGCTCGTCAGTTTCTCCATCACAATCTCTTGTTCATTTACCCAGCCGTTTTGAGCTGCTGCCTTCACCATGCTGTACTCCCCGCTGACGTTATATGCAACGATAGGAGCATTGAATCGATCTTTCACTTCGCGCATGATATCGAGATAAGACAAGGCCGGTTTCACGATAAGGAAATCCGCTCCCTCTTCCATATCAGACTGGGCTTCCCTTAGAGCTTCCATACGGTTCGCAGGGTCCATTTGATACGTTCTGCGATCTCCGAATTGCGGCGTTGAATGAGCCGCATCGCGGAAAGGACCATAGAAGCTGGATGAATATTTCACAGCGTAAGACATGATCGGCACATCATGATATCCCGCTTCATCTAGGCCGTGGCGTATGGCCGCGACGAATCCATCCATCATGTTGGACGGGGCAATGATATCTGCACCGGCTTCAGCTTGGCTGACCGCTGTTTTCGCTAGAAGGTCCAGCGTATGGTCGTTCAATACTTTTCCATCTTTGACGATGCCACAATGACCATGGCTAGTATACTGACAAAGACATGTATCGGCGATGACAACGAGTTCAGGATAATGTTCCTTCACAAAGCGTGTTGCCTCCTGGACGATTCCGTGATCATGATAGGCCTGTTTTCCGAGTTCGTCTTTTTCAGCTGGAACACCGAACAGGATAATGGATTTAATCCCTAGTGAAACAACTTCATCCATTTCAGCTTTCAGGTTATCCAGTGAAATATGATAAACACCCGGCATGGACGGAACGACATTCTTGATGTTTTCCCCTTCCACGACAAACAATGGGTAAATCAGATCTTCTTTTCGCAGATGAGTCTCTCTAACCAGCGAACGCATCGTTTCCGATTGACGCAAGCGGCGGTGACGGTTAAATTGCAGGTCTTTCATAATAAAAAGCCTCCTAAGTTATATGTCTAGCGGGAAGAGATGAAGGACTTCATCTCTTTCACCATTTCAGTTACAGTATAAACGCTTGGACAGATTTTTACATTCAATCCGTATTGTTCAGCTGTATTTTTTGTAATTGGACCAATACATGCAATGGGTATGTCCTGGATGTGTTCATGGAGTGAATATTGACGGATGACCTTCATAAAATGATGCACCGTAGATGAACTCGTGAACGTGATAATATCCACTTGTTCTGTTTCAATGATTTCTTTCAACTGCTTCATGCTTTCTTTCGGAAGGATTGTTTCATAAACAATCCACTCCTGACACACGATACCAGATGCATGTAATTCAGTTGCAACCACATTCCTTGCAAGATTCCCTTTTGGGATCAAAACGGGCCCAGAAGGCTTCACTTTCGCTATGAATTCTTCGACAAATTCGTCTCCAGTGAACGTCTGTGGTACGAATGAAACCGGCATTCCGTACTTATGGCAATACTGCTCTGTTTTGCTCCCGACTGCAGCGAACTTCCCGGTGTAGGATGTTAAAGGGATCCCTTGTCTTTCCAATGCCTCCAGAAAGAACTTCACGCCGTTTTTGCTGGTGAAAATAATCCAATCATATGTATGTATCCTGGTTTGGAGTTCATTCTCCCACGGGTCTATATGGGACTGAAAGTGAAGGAGGGGAACCAAAATGGGCACCCCTCCCTCGCTTTCGATGAGGGAACCCGTATCACTGGACCCCTCATTTCCACGAGTAATCAAAACCTTTACATGTTCTAAAGGCCCCTTACCCTTCATTATTGATCTAGCTCCTCTTTCACCTGATCAATCAAGGCTTTCGCACCTTGCTTTGTTAAGCTTTCAGCTACTTTTTCTCCAACTTCTTTTGGATTCTTACCAGTCATGTACTCTTTGTAAATCGTTTTTCCATCAGGAGAAGCGACAAGCCCGGTTAAGGCAACGTCTCCATTGTCCTTCAACTCGGCAAAACCGGCAATCGGAACCTGACAACCGCCTTCCATTTTATGAAGGAACGCTCTTTCTGCCGTAACCGTAATCGTCGTTTCTTCACAGGCGAATTTCCCAAGAAGCTCAAGAACTTCAGAATCGTCTGCTCTGCACTCGATCGACAGGGCTCCCTGACCTACTGCAGGTAAACAAAGGTCTGGATCCAGGAATTCTGTGACAACATCCGACGTCCATCCCATGCGTGATAGCCCTGCTGCTGCCAGTATGATCGCATCATAATCTTCATTTTGAAGCTTAGAAAGACGCGTATCGATGTTACCGCGAATCCATTTGATTTCTAGATCAGGACGGACAGAAAGGATTTGGGCCCCTCTTCTGAGACTGCTCGTTCCGACAATCGCTCCACTCGGAAGGTCTTTAAGGGCCACATGGTTCTTACTGATAAATGCATCACGATGATCCTCACGCACCGGTATGCTTCCGATGGTCAGTCCTTCTGGTAAAACAGCCGGCATGTCCTTCATGCTGTGAACGGCCATGTCGATTTCTTTATCCAGCATCGCCTGCTCAATTTCCTTTACGAATAACCCTTTACCGCCCACTTTGGACAAGGTAACATCAAGGATCTGGTCCCCTTTCGTGACAATTTCCTTCACTTCGAAATCGAAAGAAGGGTCCAGTGCCTTCAATTGATCGATTACCCAATTGGTCTGGGTAAGGGCTAATTTACTTCGTCTTGATCCAACAATAATTTTTCTCATAATGACCTCCTGAAAACTTATGAATACCAGAAATGAAATGAAGACAACCGGCTACCTAAGAAAAAGTTGATTAATATAATCAAAAAGGCTGCAACATTCAAATACGCTAATGATTTACCAAATACATTCTTTTTGATGCGAAGGTATAAGTAACTGCTATATAAAATTAATAGAATGAATGATCCCACTATTTTCGGGTCATACCACAGAAATTCCGGCAGTTTGATATAAGCCCATTGAAGCCCCAGTATCAGGCTCAACAACAGCATCGCTACACCGATGGAATTAGAGATATAAGATATCTTTTCAAGCTTGGACAAATCACTGATCCTCCATAACCTCTGCCCCCATTTTTTCTCCTTTAATAATTTAAACTGCAGGAGATAAAGAAGGGAAAACACAAAGGATAAACTGAAGGCACCATACGACAGGATCGCCATCGTAATGTGAATCAATAATAATTCAGACACCAATTGTTCTGCCATTGCCTGGGACTCTACCTGTACCGGGGCGAATGTATGGATCGCCATAATGATGAAACCGAGTACATTTGTGAAAAACACGGTGAAGTCCACACTCAACAGTCGATTGATAACAAGGGACAGGGTAATGAGAACCCATGCGTAAAAATAAAGTCCCTCAAAGATGGTGAGAACAGGGAACCTGCCGGTATTCTTCATGTATAGAAATAAAAAGATTGTTTGAAGGACCCAAACAATCGCAAGTAACCAGAAGGCAAATAGATTCGCCTTCCGGTTTTTGTTTAAGAAATCTATAAAATAAAAGAGAATACTAATAGCATACAGAACAATCATAAGTTCGTGCAGCCTAGTCATCGTTTGTTCAAACATCGACAATAACCTCACTTATGCTTGAAAAGAGGGTTGTGGTGTAAAGCCATGATTGCTCTCAGTCTTTTCGTTGGCTGCTTTCAGTTGTTTCTGCTCTAGCACTTGTTGTTCAATGTTAAAAATGTTGATGAATAAGTCCAATTTATCATCAGCATCCGGAAGCCCGGCAAATTCCTTCGCCTGCAGGATCGGATCCTTTAATAACTGATTGATAATACTCTTCGTGTGCTTATTCAACACTTTACGTTCACGGTCTGTCAAATCAGGCATTTTCCGTTCAATGCTTTCCATTGTGTCCGCCTGAATGGACAGTGCTTTTTGTCTTAAGGCAGAAATGACAGGAACCACGCCCAGCATATTCAGCCATTCTTTAAATGCAACTATTTCAGCTTCAATCAAGAGTTCGATCTGCTCAGCCGCTTTTTTCCGTTCAGCCAAATTTGCCTGGACGATTCCTTCCAAATCATCGATATCATAAAGGAATACACTTTCAAGCTGACCAATGGCTGGATCTAAGTCCCTTGGCACGGCAATGTCCACCATGAAAAGGGGACGACCCTTTCTCATGCTTTCGACATGGGCCATCATTTCTTTCGTGATGACAAAATCCTTTGCACCTGTTGAGCTGATCATGATATCGGCTTCCACCAGGGCACATTGAAGCTCCTGCATCGTCTTCGCATTTCCACTGAAACGCTCTGCAAGGGTTTGTGCCTTTTCATATGTGCGGTTGATCACCGTCACCTTGGTGGCTCCGCTGCCATGAAGGTTCTGGATGGCAAGTTCCCCCATTTTACCAGCTCCAAGGATAAGGACGTGCTTTTTATCCAGGCTTCCAAAGACTTTCTTGGCCAATTCAACTGCTGCATAGCTGACAGATACCGCATTTGAGCCGATCTCTGTTTCAGAGTGGCCTTTCTTCGCAACCGTCACTGCTTGTTTGAACAGGTGGTTGAAGACTGTACCAGTCGCCCCTGATTCCTGAGCATTCAGGAAACTCGAGCGGATTTGTCCAAGGATCTGGGTTTCCCCGAGAACCATGGAGTTCAATCCACATGCAACTTTAAAAAGGTGTTCGACTGCCCCTTCCTGTTCATAAATGAACAAATAAGGTGTGAACTCCTCTTTATCTATATCAAACCATTGAGATAAAAAATCTTTAATATAATAACGACCTGTATGAAGCTGATCAACTACCGCATAAACTTCCGTCCGATTACATGTAGAAACAATCACATTTTCAAGAATGCTTTTCTTTTCCTTTAATGCTTTCATTGCTAAAGGAAGATCAGTTTCATTGAAAGATAAACGTTCGCGAATCTCTACAGGGGCCGTTTTGTAATTTATACCAACGACTATTGTATACATGCTATGCACTACACCCCCAAGTAAAATCATTACTTTTATTATAACATGTCCGAATAAGAGCCTGACCCCGAAATGTGAACAGAAAATGAAACCTAAATATGATACATTAAAAGGGTAGAAACTACTGCTTCTTACGGGACTTGCTAAACATTCATTTCATCATTACATTTAAGAGGAAGAAAGAAAAACGCTTGTAAGCATTTTCATTTCTCAAGAAATCTCTTATATTTCGACATTCCCTACTAATGTAGGGTACCAAAACAAGCCTAAAGAATCAAGTAATGGAAAGGTTTCTCACTATTTATCGTCATATAGGGATCCGTTTAGTATAGTATGTGTCTTTTTCCCTTAAAAAATAGGATTCAATCCTTATTTTCACTATTGTTCAGGAGGAAGAGTATGAAACAACAACGAATTTTCCCGGGGATCATATTAATTGGCTTTGGGGCTTATTTTTATCTACAGCAAGCAAATATAGTATTGTTTCAGGAATTTTTCACATGGCCCACTCTGCTGATCATTGTCGGACTTGCCTTTCTTGGTCAGGGGTATGGAGCAAGGGATTATGAAGCCATCCTTCCAGGTACAATTCTTGTAGGATTCGGCTTACACTTTCATGTTGTCAATAAGCTAGATATCTGGCCGGATCATATGGGGACATTCATTCTTATCATCGCACTGGGATTCCTGCTGAGATACCAGAAAACTCGGGCAGGCTTATTTCAAGGGGTGCTCTTTTTGACGCTCTCTATCATTCTCCTTTTCTATGATAAAGTAGTGCGCTGGTTAGGCTTTATCGAGGGAAGTGTAGGGACGGCCTGGGAATTCTGGCCGATCGTCATCATCGCTATCGGTGTCTATCTATTGTTTGTAAGGAAAAAGTAACCCATACGAAAAAAAGCCCGGAACGTCATCCGGGCTTTTCTCGTGTCTATTAGAGTACCGAGTCTAAAAACTCTTTCGTCCGCTGCTCTTTTGGTGAATGGAACAGCTCCTGCGGAGGCCCTACTTCTACGATGCGGCCATCATGCATATAGACGACCCAATCGGCTACTTCACGGGCAAAGCCCATTTCGTGGGTCACGACGACCATCGTCATCCCTTCTAAGGCAAGCTCCTTCATGGTTGCGAGGACCTCACCCACCAATTCAGGATCCAGGGCCGAAGTAGGCTCATCAAACAGCATGATATCCGGCTTCATGGCAAGAGCCCTTGCGATGGCCACACGCTGCTTCTGTCCACCTGACAGCTTAGAAGGGTACACTCCCTCTTTATCCCCAAGGCCGACTTTCTTCAACAGTTTTTGCGCATCTTTCTTTGCATCCGCTTTTGACATCCCTTTTACATAAACCGGTGCCTCCATCACATTTTCCAAAACGGTTTTGTGAGGGAAGAGGTAAAAATGCTGGAATACCATTCCTACCTTTTGACGGATTTTGTTCAGATCATGGGTATCCTGATTGACTTCATCACCTTCGATGACAACCCTCCCATTATCTTTCAGTTCAAGGAAGTTAAGACAGCGGAGCAATGTACTCTTTCCTGATCCACTGGCTCCGATGAGGCAAACAACGTCACTTTCTCTTACACTGATATCAATATCCTTCAATACATGCAAATCACCAAAGGATTTATTTAATTTCTCTACTTTAATCATTTCCTGACTCATTCTCATCCCTCCCGCATCATTCTTAATCACTGATAGACATACGTTTTTCGATAATATTGACGATCGTCGAGAATAGTAATACAAGAACCAGGTAGTAGATCGCTACAACAAGCAGGTATGTCATATAATCAAAGTTATTCGATCCGAGTGTCGTCGCCACGCTGAACAATTCGAACATTCCGATGAAGGAAGCAAGGGACGAATCCTTCAAAGCAATGATGAACTGGTTTCCAAGGGGCGGCAGGGCTCGCCTGAATGCCTGAGGCAGGATGATCCTTCTCATGGAAAGCCCCAAAGACATCCCAAGGGAACGGCCCGCTTCCATCTGTCCCTTATCAATGGATTGAATGGCACCGCGGAAAATCTCTGCAATGTAAGCCCCATTATGGAAAGCAAGCCCCATGACGACAGACCAGAAGCCTGATATATTCAATGAAGTCAAACCGAAATAGAATATGAAGATCTGAACGATCAATGGCGTACCCCTTACAACGAAAATGTATAAATCCGCTAGAAGAGACAAAGGTTTGATCCCTGATATCTTTAGGAAAGCGAAGAACAAACCGATCACAATCGCAATCAGGATCGAAACAAAAGTCAACTGGAATGTTAACAACATCCCTTTAAGAAAAACATCATATGTACCGGCAAAGGTTTCTAAAAAGTGCATGAGCTTCCCTCCGTTCGTTTTAGTTCCCCGTTAAGACAAAAAGCGAATGCGCATAGAAGCACATTCGCTCTGTGTCATGCTGCTTTACTCTTTCTCGGGATCTGATGTAATGTCTGTATTGAAATATTTTTCACTGATTTTCTTTAATGTACCGTCTTCTCTTAATGATTCAAGAGCTTTATTGACTTCTTTAAGCAGTGCTTCATTGTCTTTACTTACAGCGATTGCCTGTTCACTGCGGCCGATCAGTTCACGAGCTTCAATGTCGAGTCCAGAAGCAATCGCTTCTTTCCCTGTGATAAAATCTGTGATGACGGCATCATGCTTCCCTTTATTTAACGCCTCAAGGGCTACAACATCACTATCATACGCCTGGATCTTATCCGTTACTTCCTTTGCTGTGTCCGCATAGGTAGAACCTTTTGAAACGGCAATTTCCATATCCTTCAAATCGTCCAGCGTTTCTACATCGCTGTCTTTACGAACAAAAATCTGTGGTCCAGAATAGTAGTAAGGAGTTGAGAAGTCCACTTCTTTCAAACGATCTTCCGTGATCGTATGACTGGCTACCGCGGCGTCGAATCGTCCGGATTTCACACCTTCTACAATTCCTGCGAATTTAAATTTCTTCTGTTCGGGTTCAAGACCCATTTCTTTGGCAACAGCTTCTGCCACTTCAATATCGAAACCAGACATGGTTCCATCATTATTCGTTACACTAAATGGCTTAAATTCACCTGAAGCTGCATAAACGAATTTGCCTTCCTCCACTAACTTCGCACCACTTTCTGTTGTGGCTTTGTCTCCGCAAGCGGATAGAAGAAGTGCAGCAAGTACTAGCAAGACTAGGCTTTTCCAATTCTTCACTGTCTAGAGTCCCCCTTATGTAGCTTGTAATATTTTTAATCTTTCATAATTTTATCAACAAAAGAGAAAATTCTCAAAATTCAAATAGAGCTTCTGCAGCTTATAATTTTCCATTTTAGTGGATGAAACGAATTCAGCTTTGATATTGATAGATATGCGTCCCTATCCTTTCATTTCCTTTCATATGCTTGGACGATATAGGTCCATGAACCTTATACGGACTTCGGTATTCCTTCTTTCAGACTACATTCCTGTTTTCAGTTGCTGTCATTATTTAGTAATATTAAAAACTTTTTCTTTGTTGAGTGTTGTTACATTTATTATTAACGCTCTGTGAACGAGAGTGTGGTGGAGGGTGAGTGGAAGCAGAAATCACCCACTATCCGCCCCATTGAAGCAATATTGTTTGCAACGAAAAGAACCGTTCTCCACTCATGCGGAGAACGGTTCTTTTTAATACTTATTTATAGAAAGACTTGATCGCGTCCCAGGCTTTGTCTTTCCCAAGGCCCGTTTCGGAAGAGAACATAATAAGGTCATCTTCACTGTCCATATTCAATGTTTCTCTTGTGACTTTCAGGTGTTTCTGCCATTTGCCTTTCGGAATCTTATCGGCTTTAGTGGCAATGACGATACAAGGCAGCTCGTGATGCTTGAGGAAATCATACATCATGACATCATCATTCGTTGGAGGGTGGCGCAGATCTACGATCATGATGACCGCCCTTAGCTGTTCACGGGAAGTGATATACGTTTCAATCATCTTCCCCCATGCTTCACGTTCTGTTTTTGACACTTTGGCAAATCCGTAACCAGGAACATCGACATAATAGAGAGTCTCCTCTATTTTATAAAAATTCAGCGTCTGGGTTTTACCCGGCTTGGAAGAAATCCTTGCCATGCTCTTGCGACCGATCATTTTATTGATGAACGAAGATTTCCCTACGTTCGAGCGTCCAGCCAAGGCAAACTCTGGAAGATAATCGCCAGGATATTGTTCTGGCCTGACTGCACTGATGACTAACTCAACTTGATTTACTTTCACTTCTTTTCACCTACTAATGCTTTCTCTAAGACTTCATCGATGTGGGAGACAAGAATGAACGTTAATTCTCCCCTTACACTTTCAGGAATGTCCTCGATATCCTTTTCATTATCTTTCGGAAGGATGATCGTTTTAATTCCGGCACGATGAGCACTTAATGTTTTTTCTTTCACTCCTCCGATTGGAAGGACTCTTCCTCTCAGGGTCATCTCACCCGTCATCCCCACTTCACGGTTCACGTATTTCCCAGTCAACGCTGATACGAGAGCCGTTGTGATGGTAATACCGGCTGATGGTCCGTCTTTCGGGACTGCACCTTCCGGAACATGGATGTGAATATCATATTTCTCATGGAAAGACTCGTCAATGCCTAGCGCCTTCGCCTTCGAGCGTACGTAACTAAAGGCAGTCTGAGCCGATTCCTTCATGACATCCCCTAATTTTCCAGTCAGGACAAGCTTTCCTTTACCTGGTGCAAGGGAAACCTCGATCTGCAGGGTATCCCCACCGACTGTAGTATAGGCAAGACCTGTTGATACACCGACTTGATTTTCCACTTCTGCCTGCCCGTAACGGAATTTCTTCTTACCCAGGAACTCTTCAATATTGCTTGACGTAATCACTACGCGCTTCTTATCGCCTGAGACAATGATCTTCGCCGTCTTTCGGCATAGGGCTGCAAGCTGGCGCTCGAGGCTCCTCACACCGGCTTCCCTTGTATAGTAACGGACGATATCAACGATGGCCTCGTCTCTTACTTGAAGCTTCGATTTCGTCAGACCGTGATCTTTGATTTGTTTCTCCAATAAATGATGCTTGGCGATATTCAACTTTTCAAGTTCTGTATATCCGGCAATCGTAATGATTTCCATTCTGTCTCTCAATGGTCCCGGAATGGTCGATAAATCATTTGCCGTGGCAATGAACATGACCTTTGATAAGTCGTAAGTCTCCTCGATATAGTGATCGCTGAAGTTCGAATTCTGTTCTGGATCGAGTACCTCGAGCATAGCTGAGGAAGGGTCTCCCCTGAAGTCCGAGGACATTTTGTCGATTTCATCGAGTAGGAAAACAGGATTGATGGTTCCTGCTTTTTTCATGCCGCGAATAATTCTTCCAGGCATGGCACCTACATACGTACGCCTATGCCCCCTGATTTCCGACTCATCTCGAACGCCTCCGAGTGAAATGCGGACAAAATTCCGGCCCAGTGATTCAGCTACGGAACGGGCAAGACTTGTTTTCCCTACCCCTGGAGGTCCGGCAAGACACAGGATCGGTCCTTTTAGCGATTGAGTCAATTGCTGAACAGCCAGGTATTCAAGAACTCGTTCTTTTACCTTTTCAAGTCCGTAGTGGTCACGGTTCAAAATCTGTTCAGAGCGTTTGATGTCCAATTGATCTTCTGTTTCAGTGGACCACGGTAAGGATACAAGCCATTCGATATAGTTTCTGATCACGGAGCTTTCAGCTGAGCTTGAAGGCACTTTCTCATAACGGGCGAGCTCTTTTAATGCCGTATGTTCCACATCTTCCGGCATGTCGGCTTGCTCGATCTTCAACGTCAGATCTTCAATTTCTCCGGTCTTTCCTTCTTTATCGCCTAGCTCTTTTTGAATGGCTTTCATTTGCTCACGCAGATAGTATTCTTTTTGGGTTCTTTCCATTGAACGCTTTACACGCTGGCCGATTTTTTTCTCTAAGCTCAGCACTTCTTTTTCATTATTGATCGTTTCGATCACCATTTGAAGACGCTTCTTAATATCAAGTGTTTCCAGGACGTTCTGCTTTTCCTTCATTTTAAGGGGCAGGTGAGACGCTACGATGTCCGCGAGCCTCCCTGGTTCTTCGATATCAGAAACAGTCGAATAGGTTTCAGCTGAAACCTTTTTGGATAGCTTTATGTATTGTTCGAAATAGTTCAATAACGTTCTCATTAAGGCATCAGTTTCCGATTCCTTCTCTTGGGAATCATGAAATTCCTTCACCGATACTTCATAGAATTCTTTTTCCTCGGTGAATGAGGTGATCGACGCCCGGTTCAATCCCTCTACCAGTACCCTAATGGTACCATTAGGAAGTTTAAGCATCTGCTTAACCTTCGTGAGGGTTCCCATTTCATAGAAATCTTCCTGGGTAGGCTCATCTATGTTCATATCTCTTTGAGTCGTTAAGAAAATTAAATGATCATCCATCATAGCTTTTTCTAAAGCTTGAACGGAGCGCTCACGTCCAACATCTAAGTGCAAGACCATTGTTGGATACACAAGTAAGCCTCTTAATGGAAGGAGGGGAACCGTTAAATTATTTTGTTTTGTCACATATAACACCTCCGGATTATGCTCTTCTAGTCTTTGTACAATTCTAACTTATTTACTAGGTAGTGTCTATTAAATAGGTATTTACAACTTTATTCGGATGGACCAGCGCATATTCCTGTTACCACCCGATTCAAAAACAAACCGATTCGGATAGACCCGAATCGGTCAACAGTCTATACACTTTTCTTATTTTGTTCTGGAACAAGATCGGTTTGCGGTAAGTGGTCCTTCATCAGGGCCAGATCAAGCACTTCCTTTAGTTGTTTGACAGGAACCACTTCAATTCCTTCTATTTCACTTAACATGGCTTGTTGATTGTCGTAAGGGATGATGGCCATGGTCGCGCCTGCTAATTTTGCACCCTTCACCTTTGGGAATACCCCGCCGACAGGTTTAACGGATCCATGAATACTGATTTCACCTGTTACAGCAATGGTGTGTTTGATAGGGATTCGGTAAATGGCCGAATAGATGCCAAGTGCCATGGCGATCCCAGCGGAAGGTCCGTCAACCGGCACACCACCCGGGAAGTTCACATGAATATCATATTGATCGGCAGGAACACCCATGGAGCGAAGGACTGTTATGACATTTTCAATCGATCCTTTCGCCATACTCTTACGCCTGATTGATTTGCTTCGATCACCGATGCTTTCTTCTTCTACTATACCCGTTACATTAATGGTCCCTTTATCACTTGAAGGAATGACGTTCACTTCGATTTCAAGCAGTGATCCGGTGTTTGGTCCTGTAACGGCTAAACCATTGACCAGACCAATCGTTGCTTCTTCGTTGATTTTTTTCTGATAACGGGGGGACAGCTGGCTGGATTGTATGATCCACTCAAGCTCATGATCATAGATTTCTTTTCTATTTTCTGTAATGGCGACTCCAGCCGCGATTTGCACCATATTAACGGCTTCACGCCCATTTCGTGCATAAGACGCAAGGGTGTCGAGACCTTTTTCACTGATAGTCATCCCAACTTTATCCACGGCCCCTGCCGCAACTTTTTTCACTTCATCGTGCTCTAGCTCCCTGAAGAAAACTTCCATGCACCTTGAACGGATGGCAGGAGGGAGTTCACTTGGTGTACGTGTCGTTGCACCAATTAAACGGAAATCAGCGGGAAGGCCATTCTTGAAAATATCATGAATATGAGTCGGGATTTGGTGATTTTCTTCATTGTAATAGGCGCTCTCAAGGAACACTCTGCGATCTTCTAACACTTTTAAGAGCTTATTCAATTGAATAGGATGTAACTCTCCGATTTCGTCAATGAATAATACGCCACCATGAGCATTTGTCACGGCCCCTTGTTTTGGCTGTGGAATCCCGGCCTGTCCCATGGCTCCCGCTCCCTGATAAATAGGATCATGGACGGAACCAATCAACGGATCGGCAATTCCACGTTCATCGAATCTTGCGGTCGTGGCATCCAACTCAACAAAAACAGCAGAAGGTTTAAACGGGGATTTCATATTTTTCTTGGCTTCTTCTAGGACCAATCGGGCTGCTGCCGTTTTTCCGACACCAGGAGGTCCATAGATGATGACGTGCTGAGGATTGGGACTGCATAGTGCCGCTTTCAATGCTTTTATCCCATCTTCTTGACCGACAATATCTTCAAAGGTTGATGGTCTTACTTTTTCAGCTAAGGGTTCGGTTAATGAAATGGATCTCATCTTTCGGAGTTCTTCCATCTCTTTTTTTGATTCACGGTCAATGGAAACTTTTTGAGTTCGCTGGTTCTTTAACAGGTTCCAGAAATACAATCCAATGATAATTCCGAAGAATAATTGGATGAATAAAGCGATGCTAGTAAAGCTCATTCGTCTCCCTCCAAGTAGATACAAGTTGTTATCGGTTAGTATCTCCTTGACCTTGTGGGAATAAACAAAAAAGTTCGGTGAATGGATGGTTCAAGAAGGGGTAAAAAGAATGTATAGAACTTCAATTTCATACCTAGCGTGTGCTGGTTGATGTCCGCTTCAGGTGCTCGCTTTCCGCGGGGCGTGAGTTGAGCACCTTCCGTTCCAATCAACATCTTGATCTTCATCTTTTGTGTATTAAAAGTTATTATTTTAAATTTCTTTTTCCCTTACATTTTTATGTTAAATTCGACTATCTCTAAAGTTGGTTTATGCCCTCCATTTCGCTTTTTTTCTCTAATAATTGGCAATCCTCAATGTCCAGTGACCAGAGTCCGGAATTCAATACCACTCCAGATTTTTCAAGCTGAATTGTTTTAGAAAAGATTGGTCCGTCCAGGACAAATGTATGGTATTCTCCTGCTTCTCCCATGACACAACAGTCTTTTTTGTTGTGTATATCTTCAAAGAAATCCCGATCAAGCATCCTGCCAGCCCAAGATGGATCGAATACTTTGTCAGAAGCCCTGCATACGACTGCAGAAAAGCCTAGTGTTATGAATTCTTTTAGTAATAGACTGCTTTCATTCTCTGAAATCCATACAGGAAACGAGGATGTCAGTCCCGCTTTCATAGCTACTTCTTCGTTCCACTTTCTATCCTCTTCAGCATATAAGCTTCCAAAGACGATTTCGTCCACACCTCTATCCTGCTTTATATCATATAATGCTTGAATCAGTGCTTGTTCATAATCTTCTCCGGAATTCACCAGTACAAGAGGAATATTCAATGCTTCTGCTTGCTGCTTCAAGATGTCCAATCGCAGACCGTGTGCATGATTTCGTTCATATTTTTCAGAGACCATGGAGACAAGGCACTCTACTTCTTTTTCTTCTTTTAAGGTACGGTACAAAGCGAGACAACCATCTTTCCCCCCACTCCAGCTAATGGCCACCTTTGTTTTCTTCCGATCCAATTCTTCCATCTCCTATCTATTTCATCTTCATCCGTAAAAAAAGCCAAGAATGAAGGATCATTCTTGGCTTTACGTTAAGGTATTAAGCTGATGTCTTTTCCTCATTTGGATCGATCATCGTTCCATCCTCAAGCATGAGGTGAGGAGCTGCATCTTCAAGGATCGTTTCTTTCGTAATGATACATTTTTTAATATCATCACGGGAAGGAAGATCAAACATGACATCCAACATCATCGTTTCGATGATAGAACGTAATCCACGTGCTCCTGTTTTACGCTCGATGGCTTTTTTAGAGATTTCAAGCAGTGCATCTTCTGTGAATTCCAGTTCGACATCATCTAATTCAAGCATTTTTTGGTATTGTTTTACCAATGCATTTTTAGGTTTTGTCAGGATTTCAACCAGCGCTTCTTCATCTAGAGGCTCTAGGCTTGAAATGACTGGTAAACGACCGATGAATTCAGGAATCAAACCAAATTTCAACAGGTCTTCAGGTACAACTTTAGAAAGAAGGGATTTATCTTCTTTTACTTCAGCATTTTTAGGATCAGAACCGAAGCCGATGACCTTCTGACCTAAACGGCGTTTGATGATTTGCTCGATGCCGTCAAATGCCCCACCACAGATGAATAGTACATTGGACGTATCGATTTGAATGAACTCCTGATGAGGGTGTTTACGTCCGCCCTGTGGTGGAACGCTTGCTACCGTACCTTCAAGAATCTTCAATAGGGCTTGTTGCACCCCTTCACCTGAAACATCTCTTGTGATAGACGGATTTTCAGATTTTCTTGCCACTTTATCGATTTCATCGATGTAGATGATTCCTTTTTCAGCTTTTTCTACATCGTAGTCAGCTGCCTGGATCAATTTCAATAGGATATTTTCTACGTCTTCCCCAACATAACCGGCTTCAGTTAGTGAAGTGGCGTCAGCGATGGCGAAAGGAACGTTAAGAATACGAGCCAATGTTTGGGCAAGTAAGGTTTTACCGCTACCAGTCGGTCCAATCATGGCAATATTACTCTTTGACAGTTCGACGTCATCCACTTTGCTGCTGGAGTTGATACGCTTGTAGTGGTTGTAAACCGCTACAGCGAGTGATTTCTTCGCTTGGTCCTGACCGATGACATATTCGTCCAGGATTTCACGGATTTCACGTGGTTTTGGTACGTCTTTGAATTCTACTTCTTCTTCTGTACCAAGCTCTTCTTCTACGATTTCCGTGCAAAGCTCGATACACTCATCACAAATATACACACCTGGTCCAGCGACTAGTTTACGAACTTGGTCTTGTGTTTTTCCGCAAAAAGAACATTTTAATTGCCCTTTTTCATCATTAAATTTAAACAATGATTTTCACCCCTTCGTTAAAACTTCATAAAATCGTGCTTTGTTTCATCAAACGAACGATTCCTTGCATCCCTATTACCTAAAGTTATGTACTGCATTTTATCATATTATATGTTCGTAAAGAAATGGATACGATTCTTAAGAATCATCTTATTATGTAATACGCATTTTAGCAAATATTTTACATTGCTAATGTCTAGCTTGTCCAATTGAAGTCAGGTAATGTAAGGAATCTGATTATGTATGTTCCTGGTGAAAGTAATGCAACCCCGTTTCATAAGCTTTTTCCAAAAATAGTGGTTCTTATTCTTATTGGGGCGATAAAAGTTTCTTATTCTATAGAGTACAATATTTTGGTCCTTTTTTCTATAAAAAACGGTTGTAGAAAATTTGAGCGCCAGGGTAAAAAATTACCAAATCAAGCTTAGCATAGTAATGATGGTGGCTACTTTTCAGCATAGCTGAAAAGCGTGTGAAACATTCGTTTCACACGAATGAGTCAAAATCATGAAGTTTCTATGCTTCATTGTACAAAACAAGGCACGAAGATTCGCGCCTTGTTTGCTATTTTTATTATGCTACAGTTTTGCTGTTTTCTACAAGGAATTCTACTGCTTTACGAACTTTAAGGTCAGCTTTAAGTGTGTCTAGACCACCTAGTGCTTGTTTGATGTTGTCAGCAGACATGTTGTATTGTTCAGCCATTTTGTTTACTTCTTCTTCTGCTTCTGCGTCTGTCACTTCAAGGTTTTCTGCTGCTGCGATAGCTTCAAGTGTCAGGTTAGTGCGAACGCGTTTGCCGGCATCTTCTGTCATTTGACCGCGAAGATCTTCTTCTGTTTGACCAGAGAATTGGAAGTATAGGTCAAGGTTCATACCTTGCATTTGAAGACGTTGACCGAATTCCTGCATCATGCGGTCTACTTCAGCTGTTACCATTACTTCTGGAATTTCAACTTCAGCATTGTCAGAAGCTTTATTTACAAGAGTTTCACGAACAGCTGTTTCAGCTTCATTCTTTTTAGACTCTTGAAGACGTTTTTCGATTTTTTCTTTCAGTTCAGCAAGCGTTTCAACTTCTTCGTCAGCGTCTTTCGCGAACTCATCATCAAGTGCTGGAAGTTCTTTCGCTTTGATTTCGTGAACTTTCACTTTGAAAGTAGCTGGTTTTCCAGCAAGTTCAGCTGCATGGTATTCTTCAGGGAAGTTTACTTCTACTTCTTTCTCTTCTCCTGATGCTACACCCACTAATTGCTCTTCGAAGCCTGGGATGAACTGACCAGAACCTAATTCAAGTGAATAGTTCTCAGCTTGTCCGCCTTCGAATGCTTCACCGTCAACGAATCCTTCGAAATCCATTGTTACAGTATCGCCTTCTTCAGCTTTTCCTTCTTCTTTAACCGCAAGCTCAGCTTGTTTTTCTTGAAGTGAAGTAAGTTCAGCTTCAACGTCTTCAGCTGTTACTTCCGTTTCCATTTTTTCTACTTCAAGACCTTTGTATTCGCCAAGTTTCACTTCTGGTTTCACTTGTACTTTCGCAGTGAAGATTAAATCTTTGCCTTTTTCCATTTGCTCAACATCGATTTCCGGACGGTCGATTGGATCGATTCCAGTTTCTTCGATTGCTTTCGCATATGCTTCAGGCAGGATGAAATCTAATGCGTCTTGGTAAAGTGATTCTACTCCAAAACGTTTTTCGAACATACCGCGAGGCATTTTCCCTTTACGGAATCCTGGTACGTTAACTTGTTTTACAACTTTTTTGAATGCCGCGTCTAAACCTTCGTTTACTTTCGCAGCTTCTACTTCAATTGTAAGAACTCCTTGATTTCCTTCTTGCTTTTCCCATTTTGCAGACATACTGTTCCCTCCAACAATCTATGATTGATCTTAAATTTTTTACGCATAGTAGTAGATAGTCCCGTGTGAATCTAGCACTATCATCGTAAATATATGAAAAACTTTTACATTACAACCATTACATTATAACATACAGCCACTGTCTTTCAACAGAGAGCGTTTAAATATTGGGAGAGGAAATTTCCTCTAGTTCCTCTACTTTGGCCAAAATCCCTTTGGATTGTGCATTTTCAACTTGCTCTTCCAACTCTTCCTCAAGGATCGAATCGGCAAACATCCCCGCTGTGTAGTAGGCATAAACCGAGGCGATTTCTTCCGGATCCCCTTCAAGCGTAAAAGGGTAGAGAAGGAAGGCATGCCGCTTCACCAGTTCCAACGCATGCTGAAATAGAGTAGGGTTCGTTTGCGCCAGGAGGTCATCCAGAGAGTCTGTAACACCTTTGAAGAACCCAGATTCGAATACATCGGTCAATCCTGATGGATATACCTTCTCTTCCTTATCAAACTTCACCACGACTACTTGTTTATCCATTCCGTGCTCTCTTAAAACATTTAAGATCATCGTTTGTAAAAACGGATGGGCATCCGGGTCCCTTAATACCCTTACCAACTCCCGTCGAAACGGTTGAATATTCCGATGAACGAGCTGTGCCACGATCAGCGTCTGCTCCTCCAGGCTCTTTCCAGCCAGGATTTGTTCCTCTTCCGGCTCTTCTTTTTCAGGGATCGTCGCTTTCCCACTCACGACCTTTTCACTGAATTGAAGAAGCTTCCTGAAATGTTCTTCCTTTTCAATCGGAACTTCTTTTTCATCAAAAAGGGCATTGATCGTATCGATCACTTCCTTATGCTGATGAAGCTGAATGAGAATCATTAAATACATATCAACAACCTCGAAGTAGTCACCGATCCCTTCAAGGAGCATCTCTTTACATATGGATCCCGCTTCGTCATATTGCTTGCTTTCATAGAGGGATAATACAAGTGCTGTATTGATATCCGGGTTATCCGGGTCAAATTCATAGGCTTGTGCGAGGAGTTCCGACGCTTCATGGACCTCACCCTGTTCCAGTGCCAGCACCCCTTTTTCCAGCAGCCGATCCTTCAATCCTGGAAAATGTACAATCTTTCCTTTTCCTTCTTGGTTTCCCTTATTCATAAAACGTACCTGCCTATACTGTTTAGTTGCCTTAAGTTTAGCACGATATCTATTGGATAACAAAAAAAGCTTACCTTCTGCAAGGTAAGCTTTGGTATGTAGGATTGATGGCGTCCCAGAAGAGATTCGAACTCCCGACCTACAGTTTAGGAAACTGTTGCTCTATCCTGCTGAGCTACTGGGACATATTCGGTATAATATGATAACTCATAGAATATAAGTTATCGAACCAAGCATCGGATAAAAAAAGGGATACCCTCACAGTTTACTGTGTCAGTATCCCTTGTTGGTCAAAACCCTGAAATCAAGGTATTTATGTAATGAGTATGGCGTCCCAGGAGAGATTCGAACTCCCGACCGACGGCTTAGAAGGCCGTTGCTCTATCCTGCTGAGCTACTGGGACTTGTTTTGTTTTTCTTGATTTGTTTATCAAGGACAATATTTATTATATTCACATAGCATCAATAAGTCAACAGGTTATTTAAAAAAGATTAATTTTATTTTTCATTTCTCATTTCTCAATCTTCAACAATTGAAGAGAACCCGTATTATACGGGTCCTCATTCCTTGTTTTATAGTTGGAATGTTTGCGTCAATTCATCCAGCACCACGTGATCATGAGTGAGAAATGTTACGTTTATTTCTTGTTCCTCGGCATTCACCAATGCATAGGTTCGTTCACTTCTTCCCCGTGGCAACAAAATACTACCTGGGTTTAAGAATAGTATGCCATTATTCAATTCTGCCCCGAGTGTATGCGAATGTCCAAAGAACACAAACTTTGCCCCGACCTCTTCTGCCCTGTAACGGAGCTTCATCAATGACATTTTGATCCCATAGAGATGACCGTGGGTCACCATGATGGAGTGACCATCGACATCCTCTACCAGATCATCCGGTAATCGTGCATCCATGTCACAGTTTCCCCGAACGATAAGGTAAGATGATAAGGCAGGGTCATCTGCACTCAATTCGGAGTCACCACAGTGAATCATGGCATCGACATCCGACTGATATTTCTTCGAAAGATCCACCAACTCTTCTTTGGATCCATGACTATCACTCACTACTAATAGTTTCATTCAGCTCACCCTTTAAACTAAGTCTGAAATCATATTTCCTAGCTTTTTTAATGCATGGCCGCGATGACTGATTCCGCTCTTCTCTTCTTGTGTTAATTCGGCCATGGTTTTCTGTAGGGAAGGCACGAAGAAGATCGGATCATAACCGAAACCATTCGTTCCTCTCTTATCGCGTAAAATCATCCCTTCGCAAGTCCCAGTGACTGTCTTCGTTTCCATTTCAGGCCCTGCAATGGCCAGTACACAGTAAAAACGGGCCGTGCGATCGGAATCTTCAACAGCTTCAAGTTCTCCTAGAACCTTTTCCATATTCGCATCATCGCTTTTTTCTTCACCTGCATAACGTGCAGAATAGACGCCGGGACGCCCTTCAAGCGCATCGATGGAGAGGCCTGAGTCATCCGCTATCACCAATGCTCCTAATTCCGCTGCTACGGTTTCTGCCTTTAATACCGCATTTTCCTCGAACGTAACGCCGGTCTCCTCCACGTCCTCAATATGCGGAAGGTCTAGTAATGTTTGTACCTCATATCCGTATGGTGCAAACATATGTTGAAATTCTTTTGCTTTACCCTTGTTCTTCGTCGCTATGATCACTCGTTTAGTCATCGATCTCTCATCCCTTTATTGAAATCTATTTACTATTTCTCCTAATGCTTGCTTCTGGATTTGGAATAGTTCATGAATTCCTTCTTGCCCAAGCTTCAATAATTCCTGTAATTGGTCCATTGTAAAAGTCGCTTCTTCACCGGTTCCCTGAAGCTCGACAAATTCACCTTCGCCCGTCATGATGATGTTCATATCCACCAATGCACTGCTATCTTCAATATAATTCAGATCAAGGACCGCCCCGTGCTCTTCTACAATACCGACACTTGTCGCTGCCAGAAAGCTCTTCAATGGGAAGGATGAAATCTTTTTATTATCCTGCAGCTTCGCAAGGGCCAGTGCCATGGCAACGAATGACCCGGTAATCGATGCCGTTCTGGTTCCGCCATCTGCTTGTATGACATCACAATCGATCCAGATCGTGCGCTCACCCAGTGCATCTAAATCCACAACCGCTCTTAGGGCACGTCCGATCAATCGCTGAATTTCCATCGTTCTTCCTGATATTTTCCCTTTGGATGATTCACGGATATTCCTTGTTTCTGTCGCTCTAGGAAGCATGGAGTACTCTGCCGTGATCCATCCTTTCCCACTGTTTCTCATAAATGGAGGCACTCTTTCTTCGATGCTGGCATTACAAATGACTTTCGTTTCTCCCACCGTGATTAATACTGAACCTTCCGGGTGTTTGACATAATCTGTTTCAATTTCGATTGGACGCAATTGATTTTTTTCTCTGCCGTCTGTTCTCATTTATTTCCCTCCTGTAAATTCGTATGTTATGTAAGAAGTTCTAATCAAAAATAGAAGAGGTGGCATTCTGCCAACCTCTTTTTAAGTGATTCTATAATAGTATATCAAAAAATCGGTATTTAAAAACTAATTGCGTTGACATTTTCCGGTCTCGTCACGGGCTCGGTTACCGTTTCACCGTCTTTAGACACTTTGGTGGCTTCCCCATTGACCAACACCGAGACGCCTTTGATCCCTTTTTGTTCTGTTAATGAAAGGACGAGGGAATTCAGCATGTGCTCAGAAACCAATTTTTCCTCCAAGCTACCAAAAACCGCTTCATTAAAGTTTAGAGTAACTGTACCATCCTCAAGCTTCGGATCATCCAATAACTTCGCCCCGGTAAAGTCACTTGCAAGAGATGATGAATATCCTGGTCCATCAATCAACTCTTTCACCACTGCTTTGACTTCATCCACTGATTTCGAACTGACCCGTTTTGTGACTGGGACATAATACGTTTTATCATCGGTTTGCGAGACGTAATAAACCGTCAGCGGCTTTGTACTCGTTGGATCCACAACCCCTGAGGTATCCACGTTAATTCCGATTTTTCGCGTTAATCCATTTTCATCGATCGGTGTACCATTGACAGGCATCTCCGTTAAAGGATATCCGTTTACACGAAGCTCGACTTTTTCCACCGAATCGAACTGTGTCAATGTCCACGTGACGGATTGAAGAATCTTCTGCTCATCTTCCGGTTGGTAATTGTTGAATTCCGGTGAAAAGTCCGCTATTGCTTTTCCATCTTTAATATCCACCGTTACTTGTGTATCAGCCGGCAATACAGCCCTGAATCCGTTTGGTAGGATATTTTCAACGGGACCATTCTTCACAAGATATTCAAGCGCTTGTTTCGCCACGCTTTCCTGACCTGGCAAAGGGATGGACTGGGAAACGACATACCCGTTTTTATCGATTAAGTACAATTCTGTCATCACGGTTTGTGCATCCGCTTCTTCCTTGCTCACCTTTTTCTCTGAATCCTCTCCTTTAGCTGTATCAACTTTCTCCCCTTCTTTTAAATAGGATAAGTCCTGAGGAGGATCAATCTTTTCTTTATCATCGCCGAAACTGAGCAGCCCACAACCTGAAAGATATACTGAAGAAGCTAAAACCGTTACCGCTATTGACACTTTTGCTTTTTTTGCCATTGGGAAACCTCCTAAAAGACAGTTTGTACTAACATATATACGAGCCCCGTCCAAAAAATAGACCGAAACTTTTTGAAAATAGTACAAACAAAAGCGGAGGCGGCTTGGACAGAGGCGACAAGCATATGACAAGAACACCGGAAAGGCGCCTTTTGCCTTTTTGGTGTTCTTGGCTTATGACCTCGAGCCTCTAGCCGCCGCAGCTGGATGTTACAAAAGCGAAGGAGGCTTGACCAGATTAGACAGCTGAAACAGCAAACCGGATTTTTTCAAATTTGATAGAACGGTCTATATCATGAAAACAAGGTTGATAAAATGAAAAAACGGTTGATAAATTCATTTGAGGGTCTATAAATCAGAATAACGATCGATAAATTTAAATAAAGGTCGATATCTCCTTTTCCAACCACCCTCCAATCATCAAAAAAACCACCCGATCACAAGATTCTACTCTTGCAATCGAATGGTTTCTGCTTTTACTTCCCCGATTGTCAGCCAATCGGAGGCAATTGTTGAAAAGATGGAAGAGGATCCTGTGTTAAAGAAGCGGTGCTCAGGCTGCTGGACACCCCTGTACAGGAGGTTGTAATAATCAAGAATCGTACTGACTTCACGGGCCGTTTCGTCCCCGGAGCTGATCACACTGACTTCAGGACCCATATACTCCTGGATCTTCGGCTGTAACAACGGATAATGAGTACAACCTAAGATCAAGGTATCTACGCCGGAATCTTTAATCGAATGCAGGGTCTCTCGCACGATTTCATCAGCCATGGAGCTATCGTAC
This sequence comes from Rossellomorea sp. NPDC077527, assembly GCF_044542955.1. Classification (NCBI taxonomy): domain Bacteria; kingdom Bacillati; phylum Bacillota; class Bacilli; order Caryophanales; family Bacillaceae; genus Rossellomorea; species Rossellomorea sp. NPDC077527. Next base: position 428,112 of record NZ_JBITVL010000002.1, read on the forward strand.
TCTCCACTTTCCACTAAAGGAACAAATTTCGGGCAGGCGAGTGAAGTGACGTCCAAGCTCCCGTGGAGGGAGTGAAGGGCGTCCACATAGGCGCCGCTATTGATCGTCCCCACTGTTCCAAGGACACCGATTCTCTTATTATGAGTATGCTTGATCGCTGCACGCGCTCCAGGGTGAATGACCCCTATCACGGGAATATCCAAGTGAGTCTGAATTTCATCAAGGACCACCGCTGTGGCTGTATTGCAGGCAATGATCAGCATTTTGATGTCATATTTCAGAAGATATTGAGTCATTTCCCACGTAAACATTTTGACTTCTTGAGCTGATCTGGGTCCGTAGGGACAACGGGCTGTGTCGCCAAGATAATAGATGGTTTCTTTCGGCAGCTGTCGCATCACTTCCCGCGCGACGGTCAGACCCCCTACCCCAGAATCGATGATACCGATTGGTTGAATCACATTATTCCCTCACTCTGGTTTAATTTCTTGATGAAGTTTCGCTAAATTATCTTTTAATAATAGCACTTCCTGATCCGAGAAATCCGTTAAGACACTCTGGAGATAATTCTGCCTTTTCTTGATCACTTCTTCAATAATTCTTTCGCCCTCTTTTAACATATGAATGCGGACGACGCGGCGGTCATTTTCATCTTTTACACGTTCAACTAACTGGTTTTTCTCCATTCTATCAACCAGATCTGTCGTCGTACTGCATGCGAGGTACATTTTATTCGAAAGATCTCCAATCGTCATGTCCCCATATTCAAATAACCATTGCAGTGCGATGAACTGAGGTGGCGTGATGGTATATTGGCTTAATATCTCTCTTCCTTTTTGTTTGATGATGGATGATATGTATCGGAGGTCTTTCTCAATATCTGCAACAACTTGTAAATCTCCAATGGATTGGTCTTTAGGTTTCGTCATGATTTCTCTCCTTTTACTTCAGAAACTGAACAAGTACTCCTATGAAAAACGGGAACGCTTCAGCCTTCCTGTTTCGTTTCTCTATCTATTATGGGGTAAGTCCAAATTACCCTTACTAGCATTTTCGCCTTTTTCAGGTGAAATTTCAAGACAAGTTCGAAAGCACACAACTAAAAGAGACTGACTCTCATTCAAACATTAATAGGCATCGTGTTTAGAAACCCGTTAATTGTTCGTCATCAGAATCAGTCCCTTACATTTAAAGCTTGAGTTCCCCCATGCGAAGAAGCTCTACAACAGCTTGAGATCGCCCCTTCACTCCAAGCTTTTGCATGGCGTTGGAAATATGATTTCGAACTGTTTTTTCGCTAATAAATAGATCACTAGCAATTTCTTTAGTTGTTTTGTCTTGAACTAACAGTTCGAATACTTCTTTTTCTCTTTTGGTGAGCAACGGTTTGTGTGTAAAATCATTGTCCTTCAATTATGGTAACCCTCCTTGCCTTCGCCAGCTTTAAACCGCGGGGATGGGTATTGTCGGTCGTCAGAATATCATATGTGAAGGTAGGGTTTAGAGTGACATAGAGAAGGAAGTTAAATGAAAAATAGGCATTCGTTTCTTTACATCCTACACCGGGCTCGAGACGACCCTTTCGCACTCAAGCTTCGCCTTCATTTCTTCCGACCAAGGAACACCTTTTCCGGTTTGCTTCGAAATTTGCACCATGGTCCCTCTGCCTGTAAAGCAAATCTCTCCTTCTTCATTAAGTCCCATATAGTGTAAATCTACTGAAGAACGCCCAATACGATTTGCCTTCACAAAGATCTTCAACGTTTCGTCAAAGAATACTTGCTTTACAAAATCACACTGTAAGTCTGCAACGACTGGAATCGAATCATGTTCAGGCTTCACCCAGTTTTGCATAAATCCAATGTGTTTTAAATATTCGATCCTGGCTTCTTCAAAGTATGTGAATGGAACCGTATTGTTCATATGGCCAAACATATCAGTCTCAGAAAACCGGACCTTTATATGGATAGAAAATGAGAATTCTTTTTGCCATGTTTCTATATCTTCAATGTATGTAAAATGCTTCAAATTGGCTCCTCCTTTTATCAATAGAATATGGAATGATGAAAATGAATGGCGATTCATTTTATTATACCCTTTTTCAGAACAATAAGAAACCTTATAAATAAAAGTCTGCTTTGTTATTTTTACAGGGGTAATCATCTTAAATGCTCTGTCATTGAGTGTGTGCTAGAGGATGAGGGGAACTACTTCGCTTTCCACGGACGTTCGGCCGAGGCCTCCTCAGCAAAAAACGCTTCCGGGGTCTCGGCACGCCCGTTTTCCGTAGGAGTCTACGCAGTTCCCCTCATCCTCTATAGATGCCTTTGGTGACAGAGCTAGATGGTTCATAGAAAGTTAATATGGAGAAGAGCATTTTTTCAAAAACTACTTCATACTTTCGAAGATGATTTGATTGGAAGGAGGCATATTAACTGAAATAGCCAAATAAAAGAACCGGCTCTTGTCTTTTATCACCCTTCTTCCACGATTCTACCTTCCACTTCAGGGGAATTGGGTGAGTGGCTAGTGAGGTATTCACTCACCAACTCGTATAGATTTAAGTACAACTCTGAAACCCTCCCGCTTTCTTTTGCCTCCCGAAACATGGTAAAACCATCTCCTCCGTCGGCAAGAAATGCGTTAACTGCCACCCTGTATGACTTCGCAGTGTCAAGATTTTCTCCTTGCACCTTCACGTCCATGATCCGTTCCCCAGCCGGCCTTTCCGGATTAAAGTGAAATGAAATGCCTGATACCTGTAGGAACTGCCCCGCTTCTTCATCCACTTTTGCCACGCTATGTTCTAATGCTTGAAGGATTTCTTCTCCTGTCAGTTCCAGCGTAACAATGCTGTTGCCAAAAGGCAGAACTTCCAGCACATCTCCCAATGTGATGTCCCCTGCCTCGATCGAATTTCTGATGCCTCCCCCATTTTGGAAAGCGGCTTGAGTTGGGGCGTACCGGTTCGCTTTTTCCAGCATGGCATCTGTGATGAGATTGCCTAAATTGGTTTCTTTTGTCCGAACGTCATGACGGTTTCCGTTTAACGGTACGCTTGCAGATCCAATAAAAGTGCTCTTTAATTCTTCAATCGGCTCCTTTAATTGTGACAATCGCTCGAGAGCCCACGGATCAGGACGGAATATGTTATTTCCTTTTTTATCTTTTGCTAATACATCGATCAAACCAGCGTTCCAACTTGTTAATACACCCTCTTTCGAAAAAACCGCATCCACCTCCCCTAAAAACTTTCCGTACTCATTGGCTTGCACAATGATCGTTGGCTCAGATTTCAGGTTATATACAAGTGGACTGGTTAATTTAGAATGAGAGTGACCTCCAATGATGATGTCAATTCCTTTTACATCTTGAGCTAATTGTTTGTCACGGGATAAACCTAAGTGTGACAACAATATGATATGATGCACACCTTTTTGTTGCAGTTGAGCTATCTCATTTCTCACTTTTTTCTCAGCATCCTCGAACACAATCTTTTCATTTGGTTTTGAAAGAAATACTGTATCCTCTGTGGTTAGACCAATGATTCCAACTTTCACACCTTTCACAGAATGAATGATAGCAGGGTAAATACTGCCACCTTCCGCAGAGTCAGAGATCCGATCCTTCATTAGCGGGGCAAGATAACGATCAGCACGCACATCCACATTGCTGCTCACCACTGGAAAAGACAGTGATTTAATAAAATCTGCCAGTACCTTACTTCCTTTGTCGAATTCATGGTTTCCAAGAGTCATGGCGTCATACCCTATGTTGTTCATAAATTCGGCATCCGCTTGTCCGAGATATTGATTAAAAAAGAGCGTCCCTGAAAAGACATCCCCAGCATCCAAAAGAAGGATTTCCTTCTCCTTTTCTCGCACTTCCTTTATGGCCGTGTGCAGATATGGAGTGTTTTCTAAATGGGCATGCACATCATTTGTATGTAATATCGTTAATTGGAGCGAGCCCCCTTTTTCGATCGCTATTGCCTTTTCTTCTGGGACTAATGGATGTACGGTGGTCAATATGATGACAAGTAGGATGGCTAATGACATTCTGTTCTTCTTCACTTTCATCACTCCTGCAATGAACTCATTTGTGTCTACTATGCATCAAAAACCCTTGTTTTATGAGGAAATAAAAAAGCACTCCCCCGAAGGAGAGTGCTATTGAAATATAGATTAGTCAACCATATGGTCGCTTCCGAAGAAGTTTTTGAACATTTGGAATGTCGTTTCCCTGTTCAATGCGGCAATTGAAGTCGTCAAAGGAATTCCTTTCGGACAAGATTGCACACAGTTTTGTGAGTTCCCACAGTTGGCAAGTCCACCGTCGCCCATGATCGATTCAAGACGCTCATCCTGATTCATGGCACCCGTTGGATGCGCATTGAATAAGCGAACTTGAGATAATGGGGCAGGCCCGATGAAGTCTGATTTGCTGTTTACATTCGGACATGCTTCCAGACATACACCACAAGTCATACATTTTGATAGTTCATATGCCCACTGACGTTTCTTCTCAGGCATACGTGGTCCCGGACCAAGATCGTAAGTTCCATCAATCGGAATCCATGCTTTGACTTTCTTCAAGCTGTCGAACATGCGACTGCGGTCTACCTGCAGATCACGAACAACAGGGAAAGTACGCATTGGCTCAAGACGGATCGGCTGTTCTAATTGATCAACCAACGCCGTACACGATTGTCTCGGCTTTCCGTTGATCACCATTGAACAAGCTCCACATACCTCTTCCAGACAGTTCATATCCCAGTTGATCGGAGTCGTGTGTTCCCCTTTTGCATTGACCGGATTACGACGGATTTCCATCAACGCGGAAATCACGTTCATATTCGGACGATAATCAAGTTCGAACTCTTCTTGGAAAGGGGCAGTTTCCGGGCTTTCTTGACGAGTAATGATAAAACGGACTTTTTTATTTTCACTCATCATTTATTTCCCCCTTTGCTCTTAGAATAGTCACGCTTACGCGGTGCGATTAGTGAAGTGTCCACTTCCTCGTAATGGAATTCCGGTGAATTCGTTGAAGCATTGTACTTAGCCATCGTCGTTTTTAGGAATTCTTCATCATTACGTTCAGGGAAGTCAGGCTTGTAATGAGCTCCACGGCTCTCATTACGGTTTAATGCACCGATTGTAATAACACGGGCAAGCTGCAGCATGTTCCACAATTGACGTGTGAACGTCGCTCCTTGGTTGCTCCATTTAGCCGTATCATTGATATTGATATTTTGGTAACGTTCCATCAGTTCCTGAATCTTCTCATCCGTTTGTTTCAGCTTGTCGTTATGGCGTACAACCGTAACATTATCCGTCATCCATTCACCAAGCTCTTTATGAATGACATACGCATTTTCCGTGCCATTCAGGGACATGATGTTGTTCCATTTTTCTTCTTCCTGTTTTACATAGCGGTCGAATACGGATGAAGGAACGGATTCAACCGTTTTCTCAAGACCCTCAATATATTTAATGGCATTAGGTCCGGCAACCATACCACCGTAGATAGCAGATAGTAATGAGTTCGCTCCCAATCGGTTTCCACCGTGCTGAGAATAATCACACTCACCAGCTGCGAATAAACCAGGTATATTGGTCATTTGATCATAGTCGACCCATAGACCACCCATTGAATAGTGAACCGCAGGGAAGATTTTCATTGGTACTTTACGTGGATCATCACCCATGAACTTCTCATAAATTTCGATGATTCCACCAAGCTTGATATCAAGCTCTTTTGAATCTTTATGAGATAGATCCAGGTACACCATGTTTTCACCGTTGATACCAAGCTTCTGGTTTACGCACACATCAAAGATTTCACGTGTTGCGATATCACGGGGAACAAGGTTTCCGTATGCAGGATACTTCTCTTCAAGGAAGTACCAAGGCTTACCATCTTTATACGTCCAGACACGTCCACCTTCTCCACGTGCCGATTCACTCATGAGGCGAAGCTTATCGTCCCCAGGAATGGCTGTCGGGTGAATTTGAATGAACTCACCATTTGCATAATAAGCACCTTGCTGATAAACGATCGAAGCAGCTGAACCTGTATTGATGACAGAGTTTGTAGACTTTCCGAAAATAATTCCCGGTCCACCAGACGCCATAATAACGGCATCCGCTGCGAAGGATTTGATTTCCATCGTTTGAAGGTTTTGAGCAACAATCCCACGTGCGACTCCTTCGTCATCGATGACGACTCCAAGGAATTCCCAGCCTTCAAACTTGCTTACTAAACCTGCTACTTCATGACGGCGTACCTGCTCGTCCAAGGCGTATAATAATTGCTGACCAGTCGTAGCACCTGCGAAAGCGGTTCTATGGTGCTGTGTTCCACCGAAACGACGGAAATCCAGCAATCCTTCAGGTGTACGATTAAACATAACTCCCATACGGTCGAGTAAATGAATAATCCCTGGTGCTGCTTCAGTCATTGCCTTAACAGGCGGTTGATTCGCTAAGAAATCCCCACCGTATACCGTATCATCAAAATGTTCCCAAGGAGAGTCTCCTTCTCCCTTTGTATTAACGGCTCCGTTAATACCACCTTGTGCACATACAGAGTGGGAACGCTTAACGGGTACCAGTGAGAATAAATCCACTTGCGTTCCTTTTTCTGCTGCTTTAATTGTGGCCATCAGGCCGGCTAAACCGCCACCGACAACGATGATTTTGCCTTTACTCATCGTGACTCACTCCTTTTCCTACCATACTTCAGAGCACTTACTTAATCTATCAGACTCGTATATCGTTTCTGCTTATACGAAGGCAAAGATTGCACGCATACCGACAATCGATAACGCAACAAAAATCCCGATCGTAACATATGTAGCAATTAATTGAGAACGTGGTGTAACTGTAAGTCCCCAGCTAACGCAGAATGACCATAATCCATTTGCAAAGTGGAAAATCGTTGAAAGAACACCCAGCACATAAAATCCTAGCATCAATGGATTAGATAAAATGTTTTCCATCATTTGAAAGTTCACTTCAGCTCCAAAAGCTGCCGCGACTCTTGTTTCCCAGATATGCCATGTTACGAAAATGAATGTGATCACTCCAGATACACGTTGAAGTAAAAACATCCAGTTACGGAAATATCCAAACCTACTTGCATTATTCTTTGAAGTGAATGCAATGTAAATTCCGTAAATTGCATGGAAATACAATGGAAGGAAGATGATAAAGATTTCAAGGAAATAACGGAAAGGAAGACTTTCCATAAAGTGTGCCGCTTGGTTGAATGATTCTTCCCCACCAGTGGCAAAATGGTTCACGACTAAATGTTGTGTTAAAAATAATCCAACTGGAATAACACCTAGCAATGAATGAAGCCTGCGATAATTAAATTCTCGATTTCCAGCCATGATTTACCCCCCTTAATGATAAAATATGAATTCGTTTTCTAATGCCATTCATTACCTATTAGACGACGATACATATTTTATATTGTAACAATAATGTGACATGTTCATTTTACTCCCAAGGAGTGGAAGCGTCAAGAAAACGTATACATAAATTCGACAATACCGCAAAAATATTTTTAATATATTGATAACAGAAAAGACGAGGTTTCGTCCAATTAAAAGTCCGAAAATTCTAATAAACGGACAATAAATATTATATCACCAAAATATCCCAAGGTTCTTTTTTCGACATATGGGATGATAATTCCCCTTTTCACGTATATAATAGTTTTATAGAAAGAGGGGATTTACTTGGAACAGAAAAAAGAAGAAGTGCATGAACCGTCCGTTCCAATCTTCGGATATGAAATGCTGCGCGACATATTGATTCCAGAAATATTAGGGAAACATACGCCCGACATTCTTTACTGGGGTGGAAAACAACTCTCCCGGAAATTCCCACTGCAGTCAACGGAGGAAGTATCCTCTTTTTTCAATGAGGCCGGCTGGGGTGTCCTTACACTTCTGGAACAGAAAAAGAACGAAATGACCTTTGAGTTAAACGGACCAGTGATCGAACGGCGTCTGTCTATGAAAACAGATGTAAACTTCAAATTGGAAACAGGCTTTATTGCCGAACAAATTCAGCTTCAAAGAAAATGCGTGGCAGAAGCTGCTGATGAATTACATAAACGAAACAAATCAGTGAAAGTGGTTGTGAGATGGGACGATAAAGACCGAATTGAATAGGCCTGTTCAATCTCTAATAAAGGGTTGCTCTGTATGTCCAGGGCAACCCTTTTTTATGATAATTTTACAGCGTGATTTCTTCCATTTTCACTGCATCAAGATTGAAGGCAGTATGTAAGACACCGGCTGCCTTTTGCATATTTTCCCCGTCTACGACCGTAGACACCTTAATCTCAGAGGTACTGACCATCTTCACGACAATGTCATGCTGAGCCAGTACTTCAAACATTTCCGCAGCAACACCAGGATTGGAAATCATTCCTGAACCGACGATCGATACTTTCGCCAGCCCGCTTTCATGCTCGATATGTGTGAAATCCAACTGCTCTTTATTTTGCTCCAGCACAGCAAGGGTTTCCTCAAGATCCTGCTCTTTGATGGAGAAGGAAAGATTCGTTGTATTTTGATCCGTCTGGGTCTGAATGATGATGTCTACATTTAAATGATTTTTTGCTAACGTGGTGAATACGGATGAAAGTCCTGTTAAAGCGTTTTGTAGTCCAAATACAGTAACACGCGTAATTTCATTTTCAAAGGCTACGCCTCTCACAATTAAGTTCTGTTCCATGCTTGCTTCCTCCTCAATATACGTTCCTTCCACTCTTTCAATGCTGGATCTGACTTCTAACGGTATCTGATAATTCTTGGCAAACTCCACTGCTCTTGGATGCAGGACCCCCGCCCCAAGGTTCGCAAGTTCAAGCATTTCATCATAGGAAATGGACGGTAACTTTCTTGCCCCTTGAATATATCGTGGATCTGTCGTGTATACTCCGTCCACATCTGTATAAATGTCACAGCGTTCAGCCTTGAGGGCGGCCGCTATGGCTACGGCAGTAGTATCGGATCCGCCTCTTCCAAGTGTGGTGATCTCTCCTGCCTCAGTCATCCCCTGGAATCCAGCTACGATAACCACCCTGCCTTCCTGAAGGTGAGTCGACATTTTTTCGGTATGAATATTGGTAATCCGCGCATTGCTATGAACAGATTCCGTCTCAATACCTGCCTGCCAGCCGGTGAATGAAATGGCATCATGCCCGGATTGGATGAGGGCCATCGTCAGGAGGGATATGGTCACCTGCTCTCCGGTTGAAAGCAGCATATCCATTTCCCTTTTACTCGGCTGTGACGTAATTTCCCTCGCCAGTCCGACGAGTGTATCCGTCGTTTTCCCCATGGCAGAAACGACGACGACCACATCGTTTCCCCTTTCTTTCTCTTCAATGATCCTTGACGCAACATTTTGAATTCTTTCCACAGATCCTACAGATGTTCCTCCGAATTTTTGAACAATAATACTCACGACTTCTCCCTCTTTCTGAGCGCATACTCGCTACTCTTTTTGATGATGAAGAGTACAATCACAATCATCCTAAACGTTCATAGAACAGGATTTGTTTGACCAAACCCTGCGCTGATAATAAAAAAAGCAATGAGAATAATATCTCATTGCTTTATGAACATACAGCAGAACATACAAATAGGTTCATCGGCATTGTGAGATAGCTCTCCAAGATTGAATCATCTTGACAATCCTACATTTCTTAAACGTAGAACCAGCGGATACAGCATGAGACTATAGCCACTTCGGCGATTCTCCCCTTTCCAGACATCTCAATGGAGCTCATTCTCCTCTTTGCCTGTACTCTTGAAGTTCGCACCTCTATCACCACTTTTAAAAGTGATAATGTTATAAATTTTCGTTAATTATAGCACAGAGGAAATATTGATTCAATGATTAATTGATTCAATATTTCCTTTTTATTGGTTGGTAAGCCGTTTCTAATGAGCAAGTAGTGGTTGATTTGCGCTCTTGGTGCTCGCTTTCCGCGGGGCTGGCGGTGAGCCTTCTCGGGCTATTGTAGTGGGAGTTCTATACTTGTCCAGCCCCGCTTTTCGGGATTTCCCGCAGGAGTCGAGCACCTTCCGCTCCAATCAACTCTGCTTGTTCACTAGTGTCTGCTGAAGAAATAAATAAACCGAACAATCTTTCTGTTTGAAGTAAAAGAATATGACTTTCAAGCAACACTTACTTCAACTTCTCCACCAATACCTTCGCGACGGCTTCGGGTATTCCAATTTCCATGAATTCTTCCGCTGTCGCATCCTTCATCTTTTTCATTGAACCGAAGTGCTTGAGAAGTTGTTTTTTCCTTTTCGGTCCGATGCCGTCGATTTCGTCAAGGGTGGATTGGAAGGCGCTTTTCCCTCTCAGCTGGCGGTGGAAGGTGATGGCAAAGCGGTGGACTTCGTCCTGGATCCGTTGAAGGAGGTAAAATTCCTGGCTTCGTTTCTCTAGTGGAACGATTTGTAACGGGTTCCCGTAAAGCAAGTCAGACGTCTGATGCTTATCATCTTTCGCAAGTCCCCCGATTGGGATATCGAGGCCCAGTTCATTCTCGATGACATCTCTCGCAGCTTCGATCTGCCCTTTCCCACCATCGATGATAATGAGGTCCGGTAAAGGAAGTCCGTCTTTCAACACCCTTGTATACCTTCTGCGCACAACTTCCCTCATGGAATCATAATCATCGGGGCCTTTTACCGTTTTAATCTTATACTTGCGATATTCTTTCTTCGCAGGTTTGCCGTCCACGAATACGATCATGGCCGATACAGGATCTGATCCTTGAATATTGGAGTTGTCAAACGCTTCGATCCGGAATGGGGTATAAATGCCCATGTGTTCCCCGAGACGTTCGATCGCTTTGATCGTCCTTTCTTCATCTCTTTCAATAAGGGCGAACTTTTCCCCGAGCGCCTGCTTGGCATTTTTCTCGGCAAGCTTTACGAGATCTTTCTTCTTCCCGCGTTTCGGCTGGGTCATCTTCACCTCAAGAAGCTTTTCAGCGAGATCGATATCGATTTCCTCAGGCAGGAAGATTTCCTTCGGCTTAAAATGATTGGACTTTGAGTAGAACTGACCTAGGAACGTCAGGAACTCGTCCTCTGGTTCATTATATAGGGGGAATAGGGAAACATCCCTCTCTATAAGCTTTCCTTGACGCACAAAGAATACCTGTACACACATCCAGCCTTTATCGACGGAATATCCGAACACATCACGATCTGTGAAATCCGTCATCGTCATTTTTTGCTTTTCCATCGTTGCTTCAATGTGCAGGATCTGATCCCGGAACTCCTTCGCCCTTTCGAATTCCAAGTTCTCTGCTGCTTCGTTCATTTTCACCGTTAGCTGATTCTTGATATCTTTATAGCCGCCATTCAAGAAGCGGGTTATTTCATCCGTCATGTCACGGTAAGTGTCTTTGCTCACTTCTTTAATGCAGGGAGCGAGACATTGCCCCATATGATAGTAAAGACAGGCACGGTCAGGAAGGGTCGTACACTTTCGTAACGGATACAGGCGATCGAGTAGCTTTTTCGTTTCATTTGCGGCTCCCACGTTCGGGTATGGTCCGAAGTATTTCCCCTTACCCCTTTGGACTTTACGGGTGGTGATGAGCCTTGGGTGTCGTTCATTCGTTAATTTTATGAAAGGATAGCTTTTGTCATCCTTTAACATGACATTATACTTAGGGTCATATTTTTTGATCAGATTCATTTCGAGCACGAGGGCTTCCAGATCAGATGACGTCATGATGTATTCGAAGTCTTCGATTTCCCCTACAAGGCGCTGGGTCTTTGCATCATGGGAACCTTTGAAATAAGAACGAACACGGTTCTTCAACACTTTCGCTTTTCCCACATAAATGATCGTCCCTTGCCTGTCCTTCATTAAATAACATCCAGGCTGGTCAGGAAGCAGCGCTAATTTATTTGTGATATTCTGATTCATCATTCTTCCCCCTTCCTAGGTTTCTCCCACTTGTATAGTGTAAGGTCATGATAGATCGGGTCGGTGAGCTCACTTGAATGGAAATGCTTTTCTACTTTAATGAATTCTTCCACCGGGATTCCCTGATCCTTGAAGCCTTCCACCACTTTATCCGTCAGATAGATATCTCGGTCAGGGTAATATCCTGAGTCAGTGGCAAACACTTCATAAGTTTGTACTTTCTTATGAGTAAATGGGACGGCAAGATATTCGAGCACTCTTGACTCTTCCCATGTATAAACGACAAGTGGCCGATCTTCTCCTTCTAAATAATCGGCCATCTGATAGACTGCAGGAGTTTCTGATGTATGAATATATAATAGCTTACTTGTATGGAAAACCTGAAACAGAAGGAACAAGAGTAGAAAAAGCGTTCCCCCACTGGACCGTCTTCTTGAAAAAAGCGTTCCTGCAATCAGAAACAAACACATCCCGATTAAAGGCAGGGCATGACGGGGCTTCATCACATTCTGGGCGAATATTGCCCAAAGAAAATAACTGCCAAGAAGAATCAGCATCAGTCTTGTCAGATAATACTTCCCCACCGGAAAATTCCTGAACACTAAGAGACCCACAACCAAACAGAGGAAGAGGAGAAGCGATCTTCCCGCACCTCCAACCCAAATCGTGTTCACAAAGAGCAATTTAATAAACCTCTCCGACATGCTGAGATCCGACGCTCCGATCGCACCACCCCATTCCTGGAAATGTCCATTCGTGAAAGATAGCGCCAAGCGGAGAAAGCTCCCATATCCGCCTTCAGATATACTGATCCCTGAAACCCAAAGAAGCTGGAAGAGAATCGCAATCAGAATGTACACGAGCATGTCCATGACCTTCAGCATACCTGATTTCCATTTTCTATAAAGGACCAGCAGGATGCCGATCCCAAGGACCAGGTAGGATAACCTGATTCCAAGAAGGAGACTGAATAGAAACAGTGGGAGAATGAGGTAGGCGTTATGGGATTTCTCTGTCGCAAACACCAGACTCCATATATACCACCACATCATCCCGAGGGCAGCTCCCTCGGACATGGGCTGATTCACCATCAGGATCGTAAAGCTGCTTGTGTAGATAAACGCCGTCGCCATCATTGCATAAGACGGCCCGGTCATTCTTTTTATTAATAGAAAAAGCGGAATGATCGCACTTCCGTAAAGGAAGATATTAAAGAGGGTCAAAGCTTGAGCCGGGTCATCCACAAACAGATGAAGGGCTTTCCCCCCCAGGATGAAATAAGGGTACCCAGGAAAATGGGGCTGCATCTGGTACATATCAAAGTGCAGGACACCCAGTGCGAAATCCACCATGTCCCACGTAGCCGCGAAGGACGGAACCCATATGAGCTGCAGAACAAAAACAGCTATCACAGCAAACGCCCCGACACCATTCGCCAGGCTAACATACTTCCCCATCTTCTCTCTCACCAACTTCACCCTCACACATTATATATATTCATTCTTCATTCAAACAAGTAAGACTGTTTACGTAAACATTGTTACTTTTAAGGAGCGAGTAGTGGTTGATTTCCGCTCCAGGTGCTCGCTTTCCGCGGGGCTGGCGGTGAGCCTCCTCGGGCTAAAGCCCTGCGGGGTCTCACCTGTCCAGCGTTTCCCGCAGGAGTCGAGCACCTTCCGCTCCAATCAACTTTCCAAGCGTAAGTTTGTTACTATAACTAAAAAATGTCAGAATCGCTAGAAACCAAATCATTTTTAAAGACTGAAGTAATCAAATGTAGTTATTTGTGAAATCCTCTCTCTCCTTGTTTTTTAATCATTTAGCTCTGTCAGCCAAAACTTCTATAAAGGGAGAGGGGAACTGCGTAGACTCCTACGGAAAACGGGCGTGCTGAGACCCCGGAAGCGAAATTTGCTGAGGAGGCTCGGCCGAACGTCCGTGGAAAGCGGAGCAGTTTCACTCTCCCTCAACTACTAACTTATTGACAGAGTAGCTGTAAATCAAGTCTGAATCAATATCAAAATACACTTTGCAAAAGAGGATAAAAAAAAGTACCAAACATACATTCCTCTATAGAGTGTACACCTTTCGAAAAGGGTGTTCAATCTTTAAGGTAATGATGTTTGGTACGAAACATACATTATTTAGCTTGCGGACTCAAATCCTTGACACCCGCTTTGACCTCTTCCTTAGCTTTCACCGTTTTCGGCTTAGAGGACGTAAGGAAGTAAATGGCTACGAAATACCCGATGTACGCCATCACCTCTTCGATGGATGGCATAGAAGAATATCCGAACAACGCTTTAAGGAAGATGCCGACATCACCTGACATCAACGGGGCAGTCCCCGTATCACGCAGGAAGTGGGCATAATCGATCGGATGCTCTGGGAGTATCCATGTCAGATCGTAAAGATGCGGAATCACACTGCCGATCAATCCTATATCCTGCATCATGGAAATCGCCTGTACAAGAAGCCCTGCAGAGATCAGGATAATGAATGCACCTGTCACTTTAAAGAAGCTCTTCAATGAAATTCTCATTGTGCCTTTAAAGAAGAAGTATGCCACTACACTCCCGATGACGACACCAGTGATCGCTCCCCAGCCCTGCATGGCGGCTCCAATATCTCCACCTGTGATGGCGGCGAAGAAGAATACAGTCTCTACACCTTCACGCAGAACAACGAGGAACGAATGAATGACCATACCGACAATGTTCCCTGTCGAGATGAAGTGATTCATCTTTCCTTCCATATTCCCCTTCAGGTCGCGACTGTGCTTTGCCATCCAAAAGACCATTTGGGTAAGCAGGACGGATGAGATCAGCATAATCCCGATTTTCAAATACATCTCACTTCCCATGGCGGCAAATCCGGTAAAGACGACCTGAAAGAGCATCGCGACACCGACACTGGCCAAAATCGCTAATCCGGCCCCAAGCCAGACAAATTTAGTATATCGACCATGATCCGTTTTCTTCAGATAGGTGGTAATGATCCCGACGATCAATAAAGCCTCGAGGACTTCACGAAAGGTGATCAGCAAAGCTTGTAATTCCACGGTTGTTCCCCCTTACTAGCTGTGACGCATTATTTATCTCTTCCTCTTATTTACGTTTTCTGACGGCATAAATGATCGCTGCTGCAAGTATCCCTGCAATGATGATAATGGGAAGCCAATTCTTTAGGTTGGAAATATCCGTCCATTCCTGTTTCTGGCTTGCATCCTCTGTCGCACTTTCAGCGAAATGCCCAACTTCCAGACTCTTAATGTCAAATTCCTTTTGAAGGGAATCCTTTATGAACGTTTTACTTTGTTTAAACGCATCCTGATCAGCTTTCTTCGTACCAACTCCGAACAATCCGGGATTCCCTAAAGATTCCAACGCTTGATCAAATTCAGTCCTGATCTTTTGATCTAATTCAGGATTCTTCCCTTCTACCTTGGGAGATAACGTTTTATATGTAGCAAACCCTTTTGCGAGTAATCGCTTACTAGTATCATATTCCGAAAAGTTTTTATCAATGCTCTCAAGTCTTCTGGCAATATTCAGGACAAGGAGTTCATCTAAGTTTTCAATAGCTTGTTCTTTTTCTTTGTCATCCAGATTCTGCAGAATGACCTTGGAAGGTTCCTCTCCCATATGCTGGTCCACTTCTTCTTGAACCGTTTCATAAATCTTTTTCGATTCTGAAAAGTTTGGAGGGTTTTCATCAAGCTTGATCATCATTTCTTTATATGCTTCTGCTATTTTTTCTTCACTTGGATCACCGTATGAATAAGCGGCAGCCTGTGAAGTCAGCATGATATTGATTAATAAAAACACGAGTACACTCGTTATGAACGTTTTTTTCATGTATGGTTCCCTCCTGTTTTCAATGATAATGATTATCATTCGTATTGTCAATAAAAAATAAGCACTCTTCCGTTGGAGGAGAGTGCTTATTTTTCACGATTTGGACAATAATATACGATTCGAAACGCTATTTTGCAAAATGATTCGTTCCTTCAACTGAAGGGATGAAATGCGCCTGCTCTTCTACATAAACTTTTTTCACCGGCTTGTTCATCTCTTTCAAAATGGCCGGAAGAACAGAAGACATATAGGATTGGAACTTGATGAAGGAGCGGCCCGTCGTCCGTACATGATACAGAATCGGGATCTCCATCACCCTGAATCCTTTGCGGACAAGATTCAAGGTCAGTACTTGAGCATAATTGTAATCGTGTATGATTTCAGCATGTTCCATCGCCTGTTTTGAGAACGCCCGCATCCCGGACTGTCCATCATATATCCACTTTCGAAGCAATAAAGATTGAAGAACCGTGAAGCAGTAATTTCCTAAACGCCGGTGAAGTTTCATCCCATTGATGGTGCCCAGGAATCTCGACCCCATCGTGTAATCCGCCTCTCCTTGGAAGATCGGCAGTAATAGATCCGGGATCTGTTCAGGAGGATACTCTCCGTCTGCATCAATCATGACTCCGATATGGGCACCCAATTCAACGGATGCTTTCAAACCTTCTCTCACAGCAGCGCCGAGACCCCGGTTATGGTCAAAGGTGATGATGTGATCAGCGCCTGCCCGTTTCGACACCTCAACCGTCCTATCGTTTGAGCCGTCATTGATGACCAATACCTCCACCTCAACGGAAGGGTGGAAGGAACGGGGCACCCGTCTGATGACGTCCCCGATCGACTCTTCTTCATTATGGGCAGGCATGAAAACGATGACTTTCTGTTTATTCATGTTGCATCCAACTCTCCTTTAATGCTTCGTTTAACACAGGTCCCCTGCTGTTCCCCGGAAATGGTGCCCCCAATAAATGAGCGATGGTCGGAGCCATGGATACCAGGCTATGTTTCTCCTGGATCTTCTCACCCTGCTTCACTCCAGGACCAACCATAAAGAAAGGAACGAATCTTTCACCTTCATCGAGATGACCGTGTCCGCCGATTCCATCGGCCTGTCCGTGATCGGCACAGATCATAAGGGTCGTGTTTTCCATCTTCCCTTCCGCTTCCAGCCACTCGACGTATTCTTGCACTAAACGATCTGCTTCTTCAATTTTCTCAATATATTCATCGTATAAGACCCCTCTACTATGCCCAATTTGATCGGTACCGATTAATTGAACGATAAAAAGATCCGGGTCTTGTTCTTCCATGATCTTTTTCGCTTTATTAATAATATTTCGATCCGCTTTGTCTTTATGCATCACGGCCGTGACGGTTTCAACGTCTTGACCGAATGAATCGACCAGGTGGGCGATCCCTAACATCTTCCCTTTTTTCCCTACCTTTCGTAGTGAATCAAAGATACTCTCCACTTTGATCCCTAACTTCCAGACCATATTGGATTTCATACCATGTTCTTTAGGGTACGTACCTGTGAACATGGAAGAGAAGCACACAACGGTTCTCGCAGGATACACGGTTTCCATATTTAAATACTCCGTTCCCTTTTCCACCAATCCATCCAGATACGGCGTATTCGCTTCATAAAAACGTTCTTTCCTCATCCCGTCGATCACAATGACCACCACTTTATCATTAAGGGCTTCAGCGGAAGGTACACCGGAAGTAAAGGAGTCATACTGCTTCGGCTTCCAGTCGAATAGGAAATGATGCAAAATGAAAGCTAAAGCGAATACCGCACCACAAAAAATGAAATAGTGAGTCGTAGGCAGTAATTCACCCGTAGACAGATTCGTCATCATCCCGTCCCAAACCGCTAACAAGAGAAGGAATTTCGGAAGTTGTTCCTGTGCGTTTCCGCTCGTTGAGTCACTATTCTTCAATACCAGTTTCCAGAACCGGGTGAAATTCAGCCAGTCCGTTCCGATCCGCAGGTGATAATAGAATGTTCCCCAGAAAAAGACGGTAAAGAAGAAATAAAGACCGATCCCAAATCCCCATAGAGCTAAATTAGGTGATTCGAAGAGTAGGAGATACCCTATCACCGGAATCCATAAATAGTTCCGCAAGAACAATGGAAAGTCATAATAAAAATATAAAATAAACAGCGGCAGGGTAAATAACAAGCTTATAAGGAATGGGAACCATTCTCCATGAAGCAATTCCTGAAAATGAAAGATCATCATGGTCCCAATGACAAAAATAGGGGTGAATGGTTTTCCTTCATTCAGGAGATTCCAGCATCTGGCCGCCGTTTTTTCGAATTTTGATGCGCTCTTCAATTTCATTCATCCTTTCATCCCGCTCCACCGTTTCACGTTTTTGAGTGAAACCGGGGATACGGCGATTACGATTCCTCCAACTACAAAAGAGAAAACAAACTTTAACCCATGACTCAAAATAGCCATGGAAAGCCCTTTTCCAAGGGGAATACCCGCTGTGAGCAGAGTATAACTCATAACAGATTCATAGGTACCCAGTCCTCCAGGGGCAAATTGAAACAACTGACCGATGATCGTCACACTATTGACCCAAATCGCTGCTCCCATGGATAACGGCTCTAAACTGATGACGGCAACTCCAAAGAGAATCGCTCCCTCCAATACCCAGCTAAGAAAGATTAGACTGATGACCACGAGTCCCCTGCCACCAGAAAGGGCATTTTTCAGCATACTTACCTGTCGGGAGAGGAATACGGAAGGAACATACCTAAGGATAAATCCTCCTGCCAATAGGAAACAGATAAACAATCCGATGGAGAACAGAGCGGGCATCTCTAGTGAAAGTGGAAAAAATGGCAGTCCGATCCCTACAAGGATCATGAGCAATAATGTGTCCATCACTCTCAAAACAAACACTGAATGAAACGATTGTTCAACACTTACCTGCTTTTCACGCTGGTTCATCACCATGACCCGAAGTCCGTCCCCCACTTTTAAAGGAAACAAATGATTAAACAGTAAACTATAAAACAATCCGATCAAACAGCTTGATAATCTCACATTCGCATTCAGGTATAGTTTCCATGCGATTCCTTTCAGGAAAAAGGACAAAAAATACATTCCCAGTACCGTTAAAATGATAATAGGATGCACAACCATCTGTTGTATGGCTTTCATCATAAACTCTTTATCAAAATAGAAATAGAGCAAAATAAAAAACAGACCCAATAATAAGATTCTTACAGCATTCTTTGCGAATTTATAGGACGTTTTGTTCATGTTCTTTCATCCATTGAACGGTTCTTTTGATTCCTTCTTCAAAGGAGACAGCTGGTGAATAGCCTAAAACGTCTTTCGCTTTCGTAATATCCGCACATGTCGATGTCACATCCCCAACCCTTCTGTCGGTAACGTGTAACTCCAACGATGGAAAATGAGTCCTTAGTTCACTGATCAGCCTGTCCATGGAAATCGGCCTGCCATTTCCAAGATTAAACGTTCCAGACTGATCACTCATGATGGCCTTATACGTACCATCCACAATATCATCAATATACGTATAATCTCTACTATTCTCCAATCCGTAAATAGGAATATTCCCACCGTTCATAAGCTTCAGGATAAATGAATAGATAGCCATATCAGGTCTTCCCCACGGTCCATATACGGTGAAAAAGCGGAGGATCGTCAAGTCCAGACCGTAAATGGACGCGTATGCTTTACAAAACGATTCGGCACTATACTTTGCCGCAGCATACGGCGATATCACCGCACCCGTTGAATCATCTTCTTTGGAAGGCTTGTCACTCTGATTTCCATAAACAGAGGAAGAAGAAGCAAAGATAAATTTCCGGACACCGCTCTCCCCCGCCAGTCGAAGGGTATTGATCGTCGCTTTGATATCATAATCGACGTATTCATTTGGAACCTGTAAAGAGTGGGATACCCCTGGGATCGCTGCCAAATGAACGACACAGTCGCCTTTAAAATCGCGAAACACCTCTTGTAACTCTTCTTCATCCACTAACAAATCTTTTTGAGAGAAGCTGAAAGAACCCACTTCCCTTACAAACGATAGTTGTCGTTTTTTTCTTTCAGGTGAATAATAGGGGTGAAAACTGTCTATGATCAATAGCTCATGATCTTCTTCAATAAGCTTTCTCGACAGATGGGATCCGATGAACCCGGCACCGCCTGTAACAATTATCTTCAATTCCTCACACCTCGAACCATTACGATTTAATCATCTCTATATTGTACCTTACCTTGAAGAGAAAGTGAAAAAGGGTTGACCCCCATGTGTTCAAAAAGCACCACCCCTCAATGTACTTGAAGGAGGACTTAACACTTTACAGGGTCAACCCAAATGACTATTTATTCGCTTTCGCAATCACATCATTCAACATTTTTTCAATGTTAGATCTTAGCGTTTCTGCTTTTTCTTTATCCTGTGACTTAACAGCTTCTAAGTAGCTTTGAGCATCTGTTGATAGTGATTCATATGATGCATCATCCATCAGATTCTTAATATCGGAAGAGATCAGATCAATAAACAGCGCACCTTCCAATGCAGTGATAGCTGACTTATCTTCTCCCCAGTACTCTTCACTCTCTTCATATTCGTGTAACGCAATTTTAGAGAATCCACGAACAAATGCATGGTTCACTGCTTCAGGATCGATGGATGTCACTTCCGTTTGCAGGTCAAATTGTTTGTTGATCTTGTCCGCTTCTTCAGGAGCGTTTCCTGATAGATAGCTTTCAAGAGATTGATAGAAAGCCCATCCTTCTGCTTGTTCAGCTTTTGCTGCTTCAGCATTTTCCTTTGCTTCTTCAGATGCTTTCATCGCATATCCGTTCGGAAGAGCACCTGCAGCAAGGTAAAACGTCTTCATAAGCGTTTTATCCACAACCTGTTTCCCCAGTTGGAAGCCGAGTTCATCATCCTCTTCGACCGCCTTCTCCATTTCGGCAAATCCACCATTTATGGCATCCATCATCTTAGTCCCGTATGCCTGATCCCTCTTCTCGACAGTCGGCTCAAGGATTTCATAGAATTCTTTCGCTTCTTCTATTTCTTCATTCACTTCTTCCGTGTTGCCCCAGTTTTCGGCAACTTCCGTGAATTCATGTTTCATTGTTGTATAGAATACTTTTTGCATTAATTTATCGAATAATTGTGCCACAACCACTTGATCAAGGGAACCATCCTTACCTGCTTCTAGAGCGGTAGAAATATGCTCATCAACCGTATCTTCAAATTCCTGATCACGTTTTTGCACAAGCTCTTGCAGATCATCTTTATAGATGGAAGTCACTTTATCAAAATCAACATCTTTGTCTTGCTTCGCTTTTGAAAGCTCAGCCTTGGCTTCTTCAAATGACGCAGAAAAATCCATTTCTTCGCTTTCATCTTCTTTTTCTACTTGTTTAGATTCATCCGATGCAGCTGTATCACTGCTTTTCTCATCGGTTCCACATCCTGCCAGGACAGAACCCGTTAATAAAAATGCAGCAAAGATCTTCGTTAAATCTCTCTTTCTCATATGTATAAACCCCCGACTGTTTAAATGATAATGATTTTCAATTCCATTTAAATTATAGCGAGAATGATTCTCATAGTCAACGGTTTCTTACGAAAAATATGACTTCTAAATGGTTAGAGCACTTGAAGAGGTCCGATTAGTATAAATTAACATGTGTTTTGGGGTAGTATTAGATGATTTAAAGGAATGACGTCAATAATGTAAGTTGAATGGGAGAGAATCGAGGAATTCATGGGTATTTTCAGTTAGATTCTAAGATTATTTCCTTTTATTGAGCCACTTCCGAGGTTTATTGGGCCACTTTCAGCAGTTATTGAGCCACTCCAACAGTTTATTGGGCCACTTCCACAATGTATTGGGCCAAATTGTGAACAACACTACCACAGCCCCACCATAACCATTTCCTCATTCTAATCGAAACAAAAAAACACCGGAGCTGACCAACCAGCCCCGGTGTTTTCGTGTATCTTCTTATACGTGTTTGTTTAATAATTCAGCAAGTGCTTCCTTAGGTTGGAAACCGATTACTTTGTCTACAACTTCGCCGTCTTTAAGGACAACTAAAGTTGGGATACTCATAACCCCGTATTTCCCTGCTGTTTCCTGGTTTTCATCAACGTCAACTTTAACGATTTTCACTTTGTCGCCCATTTCACTATCAAGCTCTTCTAGTACTGGAGCGATCATTTTACAAGGTCCACACCAAGGTGCCCAAAAATCTGCAAGTACCAGTCCAGAGTTTGTATCAGTTGTGAATGATTGATCAGTAGCATGTGTAATAGCCATATATATGCGCCTCCTAAAATCTTTGAATGTAACGTAAGTATATCACCGTTTTTTTATGGATGCTATATTTCTGCTCGTAGGTAATATTCCCGTTTGAAAACGGAATATACTCGGGAAGAAAAAATAAGGCGCAGCCTGTGATTCAGCTACGTCCCTATTTATAATCCATATTATTCTTTTACCCGATAATCGTTCCTATAAACATAGGAACAGATTAAGAAGAGGATACTTTTAGTTTCTTGAACTCTTCCGTTAACATCGGTACCACTTCGAACAGGTCCCCGACAATGCCGTAATCAGCAACGTTAAAGATATTGGCTTCAGGATCCTTATTGATGGCCACGATGACCTTAGAGTTTGACATACCGGCTAAATGCTGGATAGCACCAGAGATACCACATGCAATATACAGGTCAGGCGTTACGACTTTCCCGGTTTGACCGATCTGTAATGAATAATCACAGTAGTCTGCGTCACACGCTCCACGCGATGCCCCGACAGCTCCTCCAAGAACATCTGCAAGTTCCTTAAGAGGATTGAATCCGTCTTCGCTCTTCACTCCGCGTCCGCCGGCGATGATGACTTTCGCTTCTGAAAGGTCCACCCCTTCGCTTGCTTTGCGTACGACTTCTTTAATGATAGTGCGTAAATCCTTGATATCCACTGAAAGGGACGTAACCTCACCCGAGCGAGACTCATCTTTCGCCAGAGGCTCGATGTTATTCGGACGGATCGTCGCGAAAATCACTCCGTCAGTGACGATTTTCTTTTCAAACGCTTTTCCTGAATAAATAGGTCTTGTGAAAACAAGGTTACCGCCCGCTTCCTCAAGGTCCGTTGCATCGGAAATCAATCCTGTGCTAAGTTTACTTGCTACTTTAGGAGACAGGTCTTTTCCTAGTGCTGTATGACCGAAAATGATGCCTTCTGGCTTCTCTTCATTAATGACAGAAAGGATCGCTTGTGAATAACCGTCAGATGTATATTGTTCCAGCTTATCATCTTCCACGACTACTACTTTGTCCGCACCATATTGAATCATCTCTTCACCTAAAGCGCTTACACTTTTGCCAATAAGAACGCCAACGACTTCTCCGCCTTCAGATACTGTTTTACCTGCCGCAATCGCTTCAAAGGAAACATTACGTAATGATCCGTCTCGAACTTCTCCAAGTACTAATACTTTTCTCGCCATGTTAAATTACCCCCTGAATGTTAGTTATTACTGTGATTCCGCCTTATATGACTTTCGCTTCGTTGCGAAGAAGTGAAACAAGCTCTGATACTTGAGCATCCAATTCGCCTTCTAATACTTTACCGGCTTCCTTCTTCGGTGGAAGATAAATTTCAATTGTTTTGGTCTTCGCTTCTACATCATCTTCGTCTAAATCGATATCATCCAATTCCAATTCATCCAAAGGCTTTTTCTTTGCCTTCATGATTCCTGGAAGGGATGGATAGCGAGGTTCGTTCAATCCTTGTTGAGCCGTCACCAATAGTGGAAGAGAAGTTTCAATGACTTCTGAATCCCCTTCTACGTCACGCGTAACCGTTACTGTTTCACCGTCGATTTCCAGTTTTGTGATCGTTGTCACATAAGGAATATCAAGTTGCTCTGCAACACGTGGTCCGACTTGTCCAGATCCACCGTCGATGGCAACATTACCTGCAAGGATCAAGTCTACTTCCTGCTCTTTTAAATAGTGAGAAAGAATTTTCGCTGTCGTAAACTGATCTCCATGATCAAGGTCATCTTCTGTATTGATCAGAACTGCTTTATCAGCACCCATGGCTAAAGCCGTTCTCAATTGCTTTTCGCTTTCTTCTCCACCGACCGTCACGACAGTTACTTCCCCGCCGTGTGCATCGCGGACTTGAATGGCTTCTTCGACTGCAT
This sequence comes from Rossellomorea sp. NPDC077527, assembly GCF_044542955.1. Lineage (NCBI taxonomy): Bacteria > Bacillati > Bacillota > Bacilli > Caryophanales > Bacillaceae > Rossellomorea > Rossellomorea sp. NPDC077527. The sequence continues at coordinate 452,187 of NZ_JBITVL010000002.1, forward strand.
ATTCATCGTAAGGATTTATGATAAATTCAGCTCCGTCTTCGGCAATTTGACCGTTTTGGATCGAAATTTTCTCCTCAGTATCAAACGTTCTTTTCAAAAGTACATAGATGTTCATTCGTAAGTCCCTCCTAATAATGTAAACATTCTTTCCCTTAAAAAGATTTCGACAATTTAACCCCTTTGAATGGGCAGCATTGTTATTCAATACTGCCCCTCAATAAGAGTTTACTATATTACTAGAATGTATTCTAGCCTTTAAAGTGTGGTTCTCTCTTTTCAATGAACGCTGAAATACCCTCTTTGGCATCAGCGGATACGAATACTTCACCGAATAGATCCGATTCTTTCTTTACGCCTTCATAGAAACGGTCATCTTTCGTATAGCTTAACAGATCAATGGCAGCCTTCATGGCACCCGGGCTCTTCTTCGCAATCTTATCAGCCATTTCCTTTGCTTTATCAAAAAGCTGGTCTTCAGGGTAAGCTTTATTGGCGAGTCCCCATTGTACAGCTTCTGTCCCACTGATTGGTTCACTCGTCAGCAGCATTTCTGCCGCCTTCGCTCGTCCAACCAGTTTCGGAAGGCGCTGTGAACCTGCAAATCCTGGAACCAGTCCTAATTGCAGTTCAGGTAATCCAAGCTTGGCATTTTCACTGACCAATCGGATGTGAGCGCCCATGGCAAGTTCCAATCCACCGCCTAAAGCGGCTCCATGAATCGCTGCAATGATCGGTTTCGGGAAATTCTCCATCCGCTCGAACACGTCCTGGCCCTTTTTGGCAAGCTTAGAGAATTCTTCTCCACTTTCAATCGTTGTGAATTCTTTGATGTCTGCGCCTGCTGAGAAGAAGCGTCCCTCACCTTTCAGTAAGATCACCCGTACATCAGAATTCGTCTCGAGTTCATCAAGAACGGCATCGATTTCCTTGATGAGTCCACTGGCTAATGCATTAGCAGGAGGTCTTTGAATAAGAATTGTTGCAACCTTTCCTTCTAATGACCATGATAAACTTTCCATTTCATATCCTCCTAAACTAATTTAGTTCCCGCCTCCACAGCCATGAAGCAATAGCTTGTGAATAGCAGGGACTTGATCGACTAAATCATATTTCTGATCGTTCATCACCCAAGTTGTCGCCATTTCATCCAGAGTGCCAAAGATCATTTGGCGGGCCAGACGAACATTGAGATCACTTGAAAACTCACCTGATTCAATTCCGCTGATCAGGATTTTATCGACTAATTCAAGATAGCCTTTTAGTACATCATTGATTTTCATACGGATATCCTTATTCGATTGCCTGAGCTCCAGTTGAGTGACAATAGCGAGATGATGATCATCCGACAGAATCCTACAGTGATTTTCAATCATCACTAATAATTTCTCTGAAACTGTCTGTTTTCCTGCAATAACTTCCTCGATTTTTTCGACAAAGAGAACCATTTTTTCCTTGAATAATGATATCAGGATATCTTCTTTGTTTTTAAAATAAAGGTAAATAGTTCCATCTGCGACACCCGCCTGTTTAGCAATCTTTGAGACTTGTGCCTGATGGTAGCCATTTTCTGCTATAACAATAACAGCTGCATCGATAATTTGCATGTATTTAGGTTTATTTCGTTTCATAAGTTTTGACCTGCCTTAACAAAATATGAATGACCATTCATTCATATTTCAATAATAAAAGGTTTCGCACCGAATGTCAAGAATCGATCCTTGTCCCATTCAGAGTCAAAAGGATAAAGCTCAATGAAATTCAGGTTAACTTGTTTTTTGTTCGTTTTCAACCTTTTGCCGCTCTTCTTCTACCAGGGTTCTCCGCAGGATCTTCCCGACAGCTGTTTTAGGCAGTTCTTTCCGGAATTCGTATATTCTCGGTACTTTATACGCGGCCAAGTATTTACGAGAGTATTCGTTGAGTTCTTCCTCTGTGAGGGATTCTCCTTCTTTCAACACAACATATGCCTTGACGGTTTCACCTCTATAGGCATCAGGAACCCCTGCTGCGACAACCTCTTGAATGGCAGGATGTTCATATAGCACTTCTTCGATCTCACGTGGATAAATATTAAAGCCACCGGCAATGATCATATCTTTCTTGCGGTCTACTACATAGAAATAACCCTTTTCATCCATATACCCTAAATCTCCCGTTAACAGCCAGCCGTCCTTTAACGTTTGTTCCGTTTCCTCGGGACGGTTCCAGTACCCTTTCATCACCTGTGGACCTCTGACGACGATTTCGCCGATTTCATTTGGTGGCAGTGGTTCTCCCGTTTCCAATGAAAATACTGCGCTTTCTGTACTCGGCCAAGGTACGCCTATGCTTCCCTTTATTCTCACCTTATCCCAAAGAAAGTTGGAGTGAGTGACAGGTGACGATTCAGTTAATCCGTATCCTTCCACGAGCTTCCCACCTGTGACTTCCTCGAATTGTTGCTGTACTTCCACTGGTAATGGTGCACTTCCACTTAGACATGAATCAATGGATGACAGATCGTAATTCTTTAATTCCGGATGATTTAGGAGGCCAATGTAGATCGTTGGGGCACCCGGGAATAAAGTTGGTTTTAGCTTCTGTATCGTTTTCAAGGTTGTTTCAGGATCAAACTTAGGAAGCAGGATCATCTTATATCCCTGCATGACAGACAGAATCAGTACGGCAGTCATCCCATACACATGAAAGAAAGGCAGGATCCCGAGCATCTTTTCTTCCCCTTTTTTACACTTGTAAAGCCAGGCATCACACATGGATGCATTCGCTACAAGATTCTTATGGGTCAGCATGACTCCTTTAGGGAAGCCTGTAGTGCCGCCTGTGTATTGAAGCAGGGCAAGATCATTTTCAAAATCGAATCCTTCTTCTGGAATCACTTCAGGCTCCGCCGTTTTCATGATTTCCGTGAATAAGTGATTCTGACCAGAATGATCTACTTTCACGACGATACCATATTGCTTCTTCTGGATAAATGGGTAAATGAGATTCTTCGGAAAAGGCAGGTAATCTTTGATAGCGGTTACAACAATATGCTCAAGGTCGGTGTTTTTCATGACTTTCGATACTCTTGGATAGAGGATGTCTAATGTGAGTATCACCTTGGCACCGGAATCTTTCATTTGATATTCAATTTCTCTCTCCATATACAATGGATTGGTTTGTACCACCACTCCACCTGCATATAGAATGCCATAATAGGCAATGACAGATTGAGGAGTATTCGGAAGCATGATGGCGACCCGATCACCTTTGTTGATCCCTAGTGTTTTAAGGTAGTTGGCGAATTTGAGAGCCGATTCATACAGTTCGCTATAGCTCATTTCTTTCCCCATGAAATGAATCGCGGCTTTCTCTCCATAAAGAGAAGCGGCTTCAGTCAAATAGGACTGTAACGGTTTCTCGACAAGATCGAGCTCCTTCGGAATTTCTGCCGGATATTCAGCAAGCCATGGTTTATTCATTGTAATCCCTCCTTATTAATTTTTTGAAAATTTCTTCTATTCATTATTATAATATAAGGGGACTTCAGTTACAATTTGAAATAAATGTCGACCATACTTTCTTCCTATCCGTAAGGCTTGACCTTCCTTGTAGACGTTTCATAAAAAGAAAAAAGACTGCCTAATCCACCATATGACAGTCTGTTTGTACAATATTATTATTTTGGGATTGTTATCTCTCTGCCCATTTTAGTCAGGTAAAGAATAGCATATAGATGACCCCGACCACAATGAACAGTCCGCACAAAGTGAGCAGAACCTTTGCCAATGTTTCCATTTTCCCTCTCCTTACGATATACCGGCTCCTATGACATAGGATAATCCAACTGAAATGACCAGTGAGATGAAACCTACTGCCCGGTTATCATTTTCAATTTCTTCATCGATTCTAAATTTTGGCGTCAGAAATTCATATATGAAATATCCGATCAACAAGAGAACAAAGCCAAACACACCCCATCCAATGGTCGTCAGGATGGTATCATTATGACTGATGGAATGGCGGAAAATATTGGCTATCCCAAATATCTTCCCGCCTGTTGCCATCGCCACAGCTAAATTCCCTTTTTTGATTTCCTCCCAATTTCGATATTTAGTCACCAGTTCAAATATCGATAAGAACAATACCAGGCAAAGGATGACCACACTATAATTCCCCGCCGTTTGAACAAATTCATTTTCCCAAAAGTTCTCCATTGTAAAGCTCCCTTTATTCCGTTTTCATTTACTTGAATTGTACGACCGTTACGCCCGTTCCACCTTCACCTGCATCACCGAAACGGATATTTTTCACTGAACGGTGATTTTTCAAATACTCCTGCACTCCCTGTCTTAATGCCCCCGTCCCTTTTCCATGGATAATGGAAACGCGTGGGTATCCTGCAAGCAAGGCGTCATCGATGTATTTTTCTACTCTTGATAAGGCATTTTCAAAACGCTCGCCGCGCAAATCAAGTTCGAGGCTGACATGAAAATCTTTCCCTTTCACTGTTGCAAGAGGTTTGGTTTCCACCTTTTGCTGGGATTGGATGAATTCAAGGTCGGACTCCTTCACTTTCATCTTCATGATACCCATCTGAACCTGCCATTCCTTCGCAGACACCCTTTCGACCAAATGACCTTTTTGATCAAAGCTTAACACCTTGACTTCATCGCCGGGCTTCAATTCGTGTTTCACTTGAGAGGTTTTCTTCTTTTGACCCGTTTTTAGCTTAGGTGTTGCATCCTCAAGCTGCTTTTTCGCCTGGATCAATTCATGTTCTTTGATCTGAGCCGACTTTTCCTGCTGCATTTTCCGTAAATCCTTGATCACCTGCTCAGCTTCCGCCTTCGCCTTTTCAACGACTTCACTGGCTTTTTGCTGTGCCTTTTCGTAGAGTGTATCTTTCTTCTCGTAATACTCCATCATTTGCTTCTGCATATCTTTATGCATCTTCTCTGCCTGCCTCAGCAGCTCATGGGCTTCCTCAAGCTCGCGTTCACCCTGACGTCTGCTGTCTTCTAGCGAGGCAATCATATTCTCGACTTCTTTACTATCTGTGCCAATATGGGACTTTGCACGTTGGATGACCCCATCGGACAATCCAAGACGCTTGGAAATGTCAAAGGCATTACTTCTTCCCGGGACCCCAAGCAGGAGCTTATAGGTTGGACTTAATGTTTCCACATCGAATTCCACACTTGCATTCACGACGCCGTCCCGATTGTAGCCATACGCCTTCAATTCGGGGTAATGGGTGGTCGCGACGACTCTTGCCCCTGTACCATGGACTTCATCAAGAATGGAAATGGCTAATGCCGCCCCTTCTTGAGGATCGGTCCCTGCTCCCAATTCATCGAACAGCACAAGACTATCATGATCGACCTTTTTCAGGATGTCGACGATGTTGACCATATGGGAAGAGAAGGTACTCAAGCTTTGTTCAATCGATTGCTCATCCCCGATATCGGCATAGATGGTCCGGAATACGCCGACTTCCGATCCATCGAGTGCAGGAATCGGAAGTCCTGCCTGAGCCATGAGGCTTGTTAAACCCAGTGTCTTAAGGGTAACGGTTTTACCACCGGTATTCGGACCGGTAATCACGATGGAAGAAAACTCATTTCCAAGTTCGATATCATTCGCCACCGCCTCCTCGATAGGGAGAAGGGGATGTCGTGCTTTATTCAGCTTCACACGGCGTTCATTATTGATCGTCGGTTTTGATCCCTTGATCGACCGTCCGAATTTCGCTTTTGTAAACATGAAATCCACGTCTGACAGGACGTTGACAATCAGTAGCAGTTCTTCTCCAGACTCCTGAACATGTTCAGAGAGTTCCTGTAGAATCTTTTCGATTTCCGTTTGTTCCTTCAACCGGAACTCACGCAATTGGTTATTCAGCTGAACAATCGCTTCAGGCTCGATGAATAATGTCTGACCTGAAGAAGACTGATCATGGATGATCCCGCCATATTGTCCCCGGTACTCCTGTTTGACCGGTATAACGTACCGGTCATTCCGGATGGTGATGATGGCATCGGATAACATTTTTTGAGCATTCGAAGAACGGATCATCCTTTCGAGCTTCTCTCTGATCCTTCCTTCATTGGCCCGGAGCTGCGTCCGGATCGTACGAAGGGTCTCACTGGCTGAATCCAGGATTTCTCCGTTATCATCCACCACTTTACGTATTTCCTGTTCAAGTTGTGGCAACGGAATGACCGTTCCCATTTTCTCTTGCAACAGAGGAATATCCACTTCTTCCTCCAACAGTTCTTCTACAAAAAGGGTCAGTTTCCTGCTTGCCCGAATCGTACTCGCCACCTGGACGAATTCAGAAGGGGAAAGCATACCGCCTATTTGAGCACGCTTTACGTGAGGACGTATATCGAATATCCCGCCTAATGGTGCATGACCCTTTAAGCGCAGAATCGTCATCGCTTCATCCGTCTCTTCATGAAGAGCTGTAATCTCTTCATAATCGACAGACGGCATAAGGGAAGCTACCCTTGCATGCCCCAGCGCAGAAGCGGCGAATTGCTTTAATAGTTCTTTGATTTTATCAAACTCTAATGTCTTTAATACTTTAGAATTCACGGAATGTATTCCACCTTTTATCAGTTTCGCTTTATAAATTGTAATAACTCATTGGTATCCCACGTATTGATGACCGTGTCTTTCTTGATCCATCCTTTACGGGCCGTCCCGACACCGACTTCCATAAATTCCAGGTGATCGATACTGTGAGCATCGGTGTTGATTACGAGCTTCACACCTTGTTCCTGGGCTTTTCGGATGTTGTCAGCAGACAGATCGAGACGATTTGGATTTGCATTCAACTCAAGTGCCGTTCCGGTTTCTTTCGCCAGCTGGATAAGAAGATCCATATCGACGTCATACCCTTCCCGTCTGCCAATGATACGGCCAGTCGGGTGAGCGATGATGTCCACATGGGCACTTTCCAAGGCTGTAGAGAGTCTCTCCATGATTTTCCCCCGGGGCTGTGAAAAGCTCGAATGAATCGAGGCGATCACCAGATCCACCTTCTCAAGGATGTCGTCTTCATAGTCCAGGGTAGCGTCAGGAAGGATGTCCATCTCGATACCTGACAGCACTTCTATATCATCATACTTCTCATTGATTTCTTTTATTTCCTCGATTTGCTTCAATAATCGTTCTGTTGTAAGTCCGTTCGCCACGCGAAGATACTGGGAATGATCTGTGATGGCCATATACCGGTATCCTTTGGCGCGGCACGCTTCCACCATCTCTTCAATGGAGTAGGCACCGTCGGACCAAGTAGAGTGCATGTGAAGATCTCCCTTAATATCCTCTAAGGTAAGCAGCGGATAGTCCTTACTGAACTTTTCCACTTCTCTTCCATCCTCCCTCAGTTCTGGAGGAATCAGAGGAAGGTTAAAGTGATGGTAAAATTCTTCTTCGGTTTTAAAAGTTGTCACTTCCCCTGTTTCACTATTTTCCACACCATACTCACTGATTTTCTCTCCACGTTCTTTCGCGAGCTGACGCATACGGACATTATGGTCTTTTGATCCGGTAAAATGGTGAAGGGTCGTCGCAAATTCTTCCGGTTGTACGATCCGAAAATCAATGCTTACGTCCCATTGGTACGAAAGGGTCAATGAAACTTTCGTATCCCCTGCCGCAATGGTTTCAACGATATTCGGCAATTTAAGCAGTTCCTCTTTCACTTTATGAGGGTGTTCTGTTGACAGAATAAAATCAAGATCCTTAATGGTTTCCCTCATCCTTCTTAAGCTTCCGGCCCTCGAATAGGTATGGATACTGTCGATTTCAGCAAGATAACCTTCAATCTCTTCCGCAATCCCCATCATAAAGCCTATCGGAAGACGGTCAGGTCTTTTCCCAACCTGCTCGATGGCTGCTAAAATCTTTTCTTCTGTTTTTTTCCCGAAACCTGCAAGTGACTGCACTTTGCTCTCTTTACACGCTTCTTCTAAATCTTCTATGTTTTCGACTCCAAGCTCACTGTAAAGCTTCGCGATTTTCTTCCCGCCAAGCCCCGGTAGTTGCAACAGAGGGATCAGGCCTTTCGGAACCTCTTCTTTCAATGCTTCAAGAACCGAAGATGTTCCTTCGTTTATGTACTCTTCTATTACACCGGCCGTCCCCTTGCCGATTCCCGGGAGCTTTGTGAAGTCACTGATTTCCTGTAAGCTACGGTCATCATTCTCAAGGGCCGCTGCCGCTTTCCGGTAGGCCGACGTTTTAAATGAATTTTCACCTTTCAATTCCATATATATGGCGATTTGCTCTAATAATTTTATAATATCTTTTTTATTCAAAAGATTCACCCACTATCTTAGAATTAATGAATAGGACCATTCGTTCGTTGAATATTTAAAAACGACTCCACCTATAATAGTAGCAAAATTGATATAAAAAGAAAAAAGACTGACTTATAAGATGAACATCCGTTAAGGTACCCCTTACGAATTTGCGTTGCATACTTATAGTCAGCCCTTTTTTAGGCTACATATTCAATCCACCATGATTTAACCATATCGGAGAAAACAGGAGTATGTTTCACCATCGCCTGCGCTATAAACGAGTGATTGATGAGTGATTGAACCGACTCGATCGGCAATAATACAGCAATATATAATAGAATGAAAATCATCAAGTATGCTTCAATAAAGCCTAATATCCCACCACCAAGTACATTCAGCTGCTTTAAAAGGGGTAGATGGGCGACAAAGTCGAGCATCGATCCAATAATTTGCAGTATAATACGGGTTGCAAAGAAAATCATCGCAAACGCGATTACCCGGTAATATGCCTGATCCAAGTGGGTCGATTCAAAAATCATATTCAGCGTGGATTGCTCGTCCAATACCGGATAAGGAATCCACAAAGTCAACTTAGGAGCAAGCTGATCATAATATATGTATGCTACAATGAAAGAAACGATAAATCCGAATATGTGGATGACCTGCAAAATGAATCCACGCTTTAAACCTATAAAAAACCCTATCACCAGGATGACCAACAAAGCTAAGTCCAGCATCTTTTTTTCAATCCTTTAATCGTTTAATTTCCCGTTCAAGCTCTTCAAATTTTTCTTGAAGCTTGAGATAATCATTCACGGCATTCACCGCAGTCAAAACCGCAAGTCTGCTTGTGTCGAGAGACGGATTCATGGAGTTGATTTCTCTCATTTTGTCATCCACTTTCGAACAAACGAATCGGATTTGACTAGTTGATTCAGTGCCGACAATCGTATATTGTTGCCCATATATGTCTACAGTGGTACGATTTTTTTGTTCTTCAGACAACCTGAAAGCCCCCCATTCATAAGAATCCTACACATAATCATACCATGAAACTTTTTGATTTTGGAAGGAATTTGTCATATTAGCTCACAATTTTTATTTTATTGTCATAAGGAGAGAGAAACGTGGCCAATACCGTCATACAAACCAATAAGCAAACGATAGACAAAATGAAAGACCATTACAAAAGGGTCTTAACGGACAAGTTGCCGCCTGGTGCCATATTTGTTGCGAAGCCATCAGGCTGCACGATCACCGCCTATAAATCCGGGAAAGTATTATTTCAAGGTGCAAATGGAGAAGGAGAGGCAAGTCAATGGGGAAGCAGCGAGCCCACAAAGGTGAAATCCCCTTCCAAAGGAACGACGTCTCTACCAGATCATTTCGCTGAATGGTCTGTCATCGGTTCAGATGAAGTGGGTACAGGAGACTTCTTCGGTCCGATCACTGTGGTCAGTGCTTACGTAAAGAAAGAGCATATTCCCCTCATGAAAGAACTCGGGGTTAAGGATTCAAAAAACTTATCCGACCCTCAAATCATCAGCATAGCCAAGGATCTCATCTCGACCATCCCATATTCTTTGCTGATCCTTCACAACCCGAAATACAATGAAATGCAGGCAAAGGGAATGACACAGGGGAAGATGAAAGCACTCCTGCACAACAAAGCCATCCTGAACCTATTAGAAAAGATGTCTCCCGAACAGCCCGAGGGCATCTTAATCGATCAGTTCGTAGAAAAAAATACATACTTCAAACACGTGTCTGCTCAACAAAAAGTCCAAAAGGACAAAGTCTACTTCAGCACAAAAGGCGAAAGCATCCATCTTGCTGTTGCAGCGGCCTCGATCATAGCCCGCTACGCTTTCTTGTTAGAAATGGACAAGCTGAGTGCAAAAGCAGGCTTCGAAATACCAAAGGGCGCTGGAAAACACGTGGATGTCGCCGCGGCCAAGATCATCAAGCGAAAAGGGATCGAGGAATTAAAATCAATGACCAAATGGCATTTTGCGAATAGCGAGAAGGCGATGAAGTTAGCGAGGAAATAAGGTTGGCCCCACCGGTTTTAGCGGTGGGGATTTTTTGTTTGTGATGTGGCGATGGATTTGGTTTAGCTTTGTAGTATGGATGAAGTTCAACTGCTGATTTTTCATGAGATTCAGCAGATGAATATTCCTGTTTATTCAGCAGGTGAATTCAGGAGAGATTTTAACCGGTAAATGTAACGATTTTTTCACCTGTTAAATATCAGACGTATTTCACCTGCTGAATTCCAGGCCTATTTCTCCTGTCAAACTACCGCTATTTTTCAACAGGCAAACATACAAAAAAAGATGCCAGACCAAATGTCTGACACCTCTCTTCAATATTATCCTCTTAACTCCGCACCTGCTTTTTCCCTTACTGCAGCAAGGACTCCATCATGGACTTTCACTACTTCTTCATCCGTCAATGTTTTGGCCGGATCGAAGTATTTAAGGGAGAATGCAAGGGATTTTTTGCCCGCTTCCATATGCTCTCCTTCGTAAAGGTCGAAGACGGATACTTCTTTCAGAAGCTTTCCTCCCGCTTCTTTAATGATGGATTCTAATTCTCCTGCTTTCACCTTCACATCCACAACAAGGGCGATATCTCTAGTGATGGATGGGTGACGAGGGATCGGCGTATAACTTAATGCCGGTTTCTCATAATGGAAAACAGGTGAAGCTTTCAGTTCGAACACATAGGTTTCGTTCAAATCCAATTCCTTTTCCGCTTCCGGATGGATGGCTCCAACGAAACCGATCACTTCGTTATCCAATAGAATTTCAGCGGTGCGACCTGGATGCATGCCGTCTACCGTTGCCTGACGGTACGTGATGGCTTCAGAAACACCGATTTCTTCAAACATCCCTTCAAGGATTCCTTTTGCAACGTAGAAGTCAACCGGCTTTTTCTCACCCTGCCAAGCGTGTTGATGCCAAAGCCCAGTTAGAGCTCCTGCAATATGTTCCTCTTCCTGTGGTAGCTCTTCACCAGTTTCAGATAAGAAAACGGATCCGACTTCATAAAAGGCAAGAGAATCGTTTTGACGTGCTTTGTTATATGAAACCACTTCTAGAAGCTGAGGGATGATGCTTAGGCGAAGGTTGCTGCGCTCTTCACTCATTGGCATCAATAAACGAACAGGCTCTCTGACGTCCAGTGCGTATTGGGTTGCTTTCTTATCATTTGTCAACGAATACGTGATGGCCTGCAGAAGTCCCGCTCCCTCCAGATATCGGCGTACCGTACGACGTTTCAACTGGTGATTGGTTAGTCCGCCAGGCGTCCCTTCTCCTTCTGGAAGGGTCAATGGAAGATTGTCATATCCGAAAAGGCGTGCCACTTCTTCAAGTAAATCTTCTGGGATGGTAATGTCCCCTCTTCTTGTAGGAGCTGTTACGACGAATGTTTCGCCATTCACCTCTACATCAAATTGAAGCCTGCGGAAAATATTTTCCACTGTCTCAACTGTAATGGCTGTACCCAGAGAAGAATTGATTTTATCTAACGTAATGTCAACTTTAACTGGTTCTACATCCATTTCGTTCACTAATACAGTTCCTTCAAGAATTTCCCCTCCGGCATATTCAGCCATCAGCCCGGCCGCTCTTTCTCCAGCCCTTAGGACACGATTCGGGTCCACTCCTTTTTCATAACGGGTGCTTGCTTCGCTTCGCAGTCCATGATCTTTCGAAGCTCCCCTTACGATCGCACCAGTGAAGTAAGCCGCTTCAAGAAGAACGGTCGTCGTATCGTTTTGAACTTCTGAATTCGCTCCCCCCATCACTCCGGCAAGGGCAACAGGCTCGGTACCGTTGGTGATGACCAGCTGGCTGCTTGCTAACGTTCTTTCCGCGTCATCCAGAGTAACGAAGGATTCTCCATCCTTGGCACGACGGACCAGGATTTCCTTTGAACCCAGGCGGTCATAGTCAAAGGCATGCAGCGGTTGACCATATTCCAATAGCACGTAGTTTGTGATGTCTACTACATTGTTATGAGGACGGATTCCAGCTGAAATCAGCGCATTTTGCATCCATAGTGGAGATGGGCCGATTTTGACATTCTTAATGATTTTGGCGCCGTATAGAGGGTTATCCTCTATCGCCTCTACGTTTACCGACACATAATCAGATGCTTTTTCGTTACCTTCTGAAAGGTTCGTTTCAGGAAGCTTCACATCACGATCCAGTATCGCTGCCACTTCATATGCGACACCCAGCATACTTAAGCAATCTGAACGGTTAGGCGTTAAGCCAAGTTCCAGAATGGCATCATCCAGGTTCAATAACTCAACCGCATTCTGACCGACCTCTGCATCATCACTGAATACATAGATCCCTTCTGCATGCTCTTTCGGTACGAGTTTCCCTTCGACTCCAAGCTCTTGAAGGGAACAGATCATCCCGTGTGACGCTTCGCCACGGAGTTTGGCTTTTTTGATTTTGAAGTTGCCAGGAAGGACCGCTCCCACCTTTGCAACTGCCACTTTCTGACCTTTTGCTACATTCGGTGCCCCGCAGATGATTTGGACAGGTTCTTCTTCCCCGACATCCACCAGGCATTTATTTAATTTATCCGCATCAGGGTGTGGCTCACATTGAAGGACATGGCCGACGACCACATTTTTGATACCTTCGCCGATCCGTTCAACGCCTTCCACTTCGATCCCGCTTCTTGTAATTTTCTCTGCCAACTCTTCAGGTGTGACACCTGATAAGTCTACGTAATTTTCCAACCATTTATATGAAACAAACATGTGTTGTACCTCCTACCCGATTTTCGATTACTCTTCCGTTCCGAACTGTGTGACAAAACGCGTATCGTTTGTGTAGAAATGACGAATATCATCGATACCGTATTTCAGCATCGCAATACGCTCAGGTCCCATACCGAATGCAAATCCTGTGTATTTCTTTGAATCGAATCCTGCCATTTCAAGGACATTCGGATGAACCATCCCCGCTCCAAGAATTTCGATCCAGCCAGTTCCTTTACATACACGACAGCCTTTTCCTCCACAGATCTTACAAGAGATATCCATCTCGACGGATGGCTCTGTGAATGGGAAGAAACTCGGACGTAAGCGGATTTCGCGGTCTTCACCGAACATTTTCTTGGCAAACACATTCAGCGTTCCTTTCAGGTCACTCATGCGAATGTTTTCATCAATGACAAGGCCCTCGATCTGTGTGAATTGATGAGAGTGGGTCGCATCATCTGTATCGCGTCGGTACACTTTACCCGGACAGATGATTTTGATCGGTCCCTTGCCTTTGGCGAGCTCCATCGTTCTTGCCTGAACCGGTGACGTGTGGGTACGAAGCAAGGTTTCTTCCGTGATGTAGAAAGAATCCTGCATGTCACGGGCCGGATGTCCCTTCGGTAGATTTAAGGCTTCGAAGTTGTAATAATCCTTTTCGACTTCAGGTCCTTCAGCAACAGTGTAACCCATACCGATAAACAGATCTTCGATTTCTTCTACGATCATAGTAAGAGGATGATGATTTCCCTTCTTCACAGGGCGACCTGGTAATGTAACATCAATCGTTTCAGATTGAAGCTTCTTTTCAACCGCTTCTTTTTCAAGAACGGCCTGCTTCGCTTCAATCGTTTCGGTGATCGCTCCACGTACTTCATTCGCAAGCGCACCCATTTTAGGACGTTCTTCAGCAGAAAGTTTCCCCATTCCTTTTAACGCTTCGGTTACAGGTCCTTTTTTCCCTAGGTAAGCAACGCGGATGTTGTTCAATTCTTTCAAGTCTTGTGCTTCGTTCACTTTTTCAATGGCTTCTTGTTGAAGGGAACGTAATTTGTCCTCCATTATACTTCCTCCTTTAATGTATATCGTCCGAATGGCGCTTTCCGGATTTCCAACCAAATAAAAAAACCCCATCCCAAAAAGGGACGAGGTTTATATCGCGGTACCACCCTTATAAGCATATCTAAAGATAGATAGACATACTCACTTCATTCGGATAACGGCTTATGCCGGAGCATCTTTACATTCTCATGGTCCCGATGCCAACTCGAGAGGTGAAATGTTCACATCATGTTTTCTTAAGAATGCTTACAGTCCAGGGCATTCTCTCCCTTGAAGAAGGTCATGTGCTACTTTCCTCTTTCAACGTTTTTAAATTATATGTGCCTTATTATAGTGAATTTCCCGGCATATTTCAAACCTTTTCACGAATTTCACTGCCCATTTTTGAAATAGTACAATAAAATGCCTGCCGCAATCGCTACGTTCAATGACTCACTCTTCCCGTAAATCGGGATGTAGAGGTTTTGATCGGTTTCAGTTAAAACGTCCTTGGACATACCATTTCCTTCGTTTCCTACGATGAGGGCATAAGAAGGACCAGGCTCGACTGTTGAATATTCGACTCCATTTTCAAGCGCGGTCCCATAAACCGGTATCCCACGTTCTTTCAGGGCTGGAATGGTTTCTGAAAGATCCCTTCTGACGATGGGAATGTGAAAGTGGCTTCCTTGTGCTGAACGGAGTACTTTAGGGTTATAAGGGTCAACCGTCCCCTTTCCGAGCACCACCATATCCATTCCCGCCGCATCGGCCGTACGGATGATCGTACCGATATTTCCGGGATCTTGCAGACCATCGAGAATCATGAAGGTTTTTGCTCTTTTAATATCATGCTCATCTTCTTTTTGTTTACAAATGGCAAAGACTCCTTGTGAAGTCTCTGTATCAGACAATGCTTTCCCGACTTCATCGGATACCATCGTCATGGAAACCGACTCCACCGTCCATTTCTGTGGAAGATCGATCCCTTCTACCACGATCATTTCAAGAACCGTATCCTCCTGTTTCAATGCTTCCTCCACGAGGTGAAAGCCTTCGATTATATATGCGCGGGTGAGATCCCGTTCCTTTTTGGTCAATAATTTCTTCCACTGCTTTACAACAGGGTTTTTCGATGATTGAATATACTTCAATCGTATCCGCTCCTTTAGGTTACTATTCAAGGTCTCATTATACCTTAACTTTCATACATAATAAATTCAATTTGAGACAAGATAACAATGAATTCCTCATCCTAGCAAAAAGGAGAAATGTGTGATGAATCTTAACTTACGAAAAGCGATCATACACAACGTATCTGGAAACAACCAGGACGAGCTGAGAGACACAATCGTTGACGCCATCCAAGGGGGAGAAGAAAAAACTCTTCCTGGCCTCGGTGTACTTCTTGAAGTCTTCTGGCAAAACGCAGATCCGCAGGAACAAAAAATGGTTCTTGAAACATTAGAGGAATCATTGCAGCAAATGCATTAGAAACAAGGGCAATCCTGAATGGGGTTGCCTTTGTTTTGTATTAATTTAGAAAAAGAGACCACGGTCAGGAACTTTTTTAATGGTTAGGATACGAATTTGGTGTCCTAATACGATTATCAAGCTGTTTTGAAATGAATACTGTAGTCAAAAAAAGATGCCCTGGTTCAATAAAAACCAAAGACATCTTTTTAAAAAATGATCAATCAAACGTAATCTTTGCCACTGTATCCTTATCCAGCTTCTTGATCACTTCTGTAATCAATTTCACTGCATTTTCGTAATCATCACGATGTAACATCGCTGCATGTGAATGGATATAGCGAGTGGCAATGGTGATCGATAGGGCAGGAACTCCATTTGCCGTTAAATGGATCGCTCCTGAATCTGTTCCTCCACCTGCGATGGCATCGAATTGGTACGGGATGTTATGCTCGTCTGCGGTGTCGGTCACAAAATCGCGAAGACCTTTGTGGGAAACCATGGACGCATCATATAGTATGATCTGAGGGCCTTCCCCCATCTTACTTGAGGCTTCTTTATCAGACACTCCCGGTGTGTCGCCTGCGATTCCGACATCCACACCAAAGCCGATATCAGGCTGAATCTTGGCTGCAGCCGTTCTTGCTCCACGCAGACCCACTTCTTCCTGTACCGTACCGACTCCATATACGATGTTCGGGTGCTTCTCATCTTTCAGGTTTTTCAGAACATCGATGGCAATCGCACATCCGATGCGGTTATCCCATGCTTTCGCTAAAAGCATCTTTTCGTTGTTCATCACAGTGAATTCGAAATGAGGGACCACCATGTCTCCAGGCTTTACTCCCCATTCCTGTACTTCTTCACGGCTTGATGCACCGATATCAATGAACATGTCCTTGATTTCAACCGGTTTTTTCCGGGCGTCAGGAGGCAGGATATGCGGCGGCTTGCTTCCGATCACACCTGTTACTTCCCCTTTGCTTGTCACGATCGTCACCCGCTGGGCAAGCATGACCTGTGACCACCAGCCACCTACCGTTTGAAAGCGCAGGAACCCTTTACTGTCGATTTGGGTGACCATGAATCCGACTTCATCCAGGTGCCCCGCCACCATGATTTTAGGACCATTTTCATCGCCTACTTTTTTGGCGATCAGGCTCCCCAAATTATCTGTCGTTACTTCATCTGCAAACGGCTCTATGTATTTCTTCATGACTTCACGTACTTCTCTTTCATTACCAGGCACGCCTTTGGCATCGGTTAAATCCTTGAGCATAGTCAATGTTTCATCTAATTTCGCCATTGTTTCGACCCCCTAAATATTCATACTCTTTCATTATACTAGAACATGTGTGATTCATCAAAATTCCCTGAATCTTCTTTACAGAAGAATAACCTCCTGCTTAATATCCTTCTTTTTGACGATTATAATTCACTTCATTTTTCTTTACATAGGCATCAAACACTTCTTCATGGGTAAATCCGAGGAGTTCCCCGAGATATACATAGTGTCTGAATAATTCCTGAAAATGTTCAACCGACCGTTCTGCAGCAAAATGATTCGCATATTTAAACACGTCCATGAACTGCTTTGTCACATCTTCGTTTGTATAATTCGTCTCCCCTAAATCGAATTGCTGTATGCCGATTTCAATTCCCAGTGACAGGATGAAGTGTACTCCATCCACGAATTCCTCCAGGATGACCTCCTTTGAAGAAGATGGTTTTGTACTCCAGAACTTGAAGCTTCTCGTTTCATTTGCGAGTTCTCCCACTTCGACGAGCAGAGCAAGGATTTTCTTGTCGATAAGGTCTTCCTGCTCCAGACCATGTTCCTCTTCGATATGCTGATCAAGTTTCTTCTGCATGTCCAATAACGTTTCAATATTCATTGTAACTCTCCCCTTATGATGTCTTTATCTATGGTTCTCTCTCTTAGTATGACAAATTTTTAAACAAATTTATAATAAAATGAAACCTTTTTCTTTTCTAACCGTAAATAATAGTGGAAGAAATATGCCTATGGAGGTAATCGTGATGCTTTGGATTATTCGATTAGCGATTTTTTTACTTATCATTTATCTTTTATACAGCAGTGTGAAATATATCATAAACCCAAAGCGAAAACTGGAGCTTGCCCAGGAACAAAAACGGTTTTATTTTCTCGATGATCAGGAAAATGTCCGAAAGAACTTTCACATAACGTATAAAGGCGTGCTATTCGAGGGTGAAAAATACCTCGGGGCTACAGAGCGGTCTTTCGAAGTGGTATCCATTTTTGTATGGACGAAAAATGTCTCCTCGCTGAAAGGACTCACCCAGGAGGACTTCGAATACTTACAGAATGAAATCAAAGAACGATACCCAAATGCCAAACTCGACTGGAAAAGCCCAATCCATGAATTCCTTCAAAAAACGCAACAAAAAAACGACTAGCTCAGCTGGTCGTTTTTTGATGTTATTTACCCGGAAAAAACTCTCTCCACTCAATGACACGTACCCTTTCTCTCAATAAGTAAAATAGGACAATGAGTGCAATGAAGATCATGACAAGAATAGGCGGGGAAAATTGTTTGATGTATTGGCCGAAGACGGTGTAAAAAAACGCCAGGGGAATGTTTGAAAGGACAGATGCACGAACGAAGGGTTTGAGCTCCTTCTTCCGCTCGAGCAGGCATAGATTAAGCAATTGATAGTGAACAAATGGTATCAACCGGAGAACCGCGATCTGGCCCGTGGTGAGGGTCGCATTCCGGCCGAACCACTTCTCTTTCAATCTAAGCAGCTTTTCATAAAACGATTTGAAGCCTTTAATGACAAAATAAAAAGTGACAGATAAGAGCGTTAATCCGATCAAGGAGTACAGAGTGCCGAAGAGACTTCCGAACAAGACTCCTCCGGCCATACAGACAAGGGCGACGGGGATGAACAGAAATTGCCTCAGGACGTGAAATAAGATAAACAGAACAGGAGCCATATATCCGCTTGATTCCATCAGGGCGAATGCAGCAACCAACCGTTCGTCCATGGCTAACGCGACCTCCTTCTGCTTTTCTAAGCTGTTTCTACACACTCTTTATATAGTATGTAAACGAGACGGGTTAAAGAATGAAAACTTTGGTTTCAAAGGTTTGCATTCAGCCAGATAAACAGTATGCAATGAAGCATGACGAGTAGCGGAAAGCCGATGGCGAACTGTTTATGCTTGGTTTTATGCCTGTATACTTTCATTCCTATGTAGGCTCCAACGCTTCCCCCTACAATCGCAACCTGCCACAGGACCCGCTCGCTGATCCGGTACTCATGGCGCTCTGCTTTTCTTTTATCCCTGCCCATAATGATAAAGCCGATGATATTGATGACGACGGCGTATAAGTATAAGATTTCAGTCAATGCTCCCATGATTCTACCTGCTTTCTATATGGTTGATGATATGAAGAAAGGACCGGCCGGGGCCAGTCCTTTTTTTCGCTAACGGATTAGCGATTATTATTTGTTTAGTTGAGCTTTAGCAGCATCAGCTAATTGGTTGAATGCTTTTTCGTCAGAAATCGCAAGCTCAGCAAGCATTTTGCGGTTTACTTCGATACCAGCAAGTTTCAATCCGTGCATTAAACGGCTGTAAGAAAGACCGTTCATACGTGCAGCCGCATTGATACGTGTGATCCATAGTTTACGGAAATCACGTTTCTTTTGGCGACGGTCACGATAAGCATACATGTATGATTTCATAACCTGTTGATTTGCTACTTTATATAAAGTATGTTTTGAACCGAAATAACCTTTGGCTAATTTAAGAACTTTTTTACGACGTCTGCGTGTTACTGTTCCGCCTTTTACGCGTGGCATAATAATTCCCTCCTGTTTCTATTACTTCTTATTTTAGGTTGTCAAGCATATGACGAATGCGTTTGAAATCTCCTTTAGAGACAACAGCCGCTTTACGTAGCTTACGCTTTGCTTTAGTAGATTTGTTTGCGAATAAGTGGCTTGTGTAAGCGTGTGAACGTTTAAGTTTACCAGAACCTGTTTTCTTGAAACGCTTAGCTGAGCCGCGGTGAGTTTTCATTTTTGGCATGTGCTTTTCCTCCTCGGGTCCTCTTATTTTTCGTTAACTGGTGCAAGCACCAAGAACATACTGCGACCATCCATTTTCGGTTTTGATTCAACGGTTGCTACATCTTTGCACTCATCAGAGAAGCGATCTAGAACGCGTTGACCAATTTCCTTGTGCGTAATCGCACGACCTTTAAATCGGATTGACGCTTTCACTTTGTCTCCTTTTTCAAGGAACTTACGAGCATTACGAAGCTTAGTATTGAAATCATGCTCATCAATCGTCGGGCTTAAACGCACCTCTTTAAGATTGATGATCTTCTGATTCTTACGTGCTTCTTTTTCTTTCTTCTGTTGTTCAAACTTAAACTTACCGTAGTCCATGATACGAGCAACGGGTGGTTTTGCATTTGGAGCAACAAGAACAAGATCAAGATTTACACGTTCAGCAATTTCAAGAGCTTCATTCTTGGATTTGATTCCAAGCTGCTCCCCGTTTTGATCGATAAGACGTACTTCACGGGCACGAATCGTTTCGTTTAAGATCATGTCTTTGCTAATAATTAGCCACCTCCAAGGTTTATTAAAAGAATACACGGCTTTGGCCGACGCACTCGCAATCCCTTTTCGCGTTTGCACACAAAAAAAGATGCGAGTGTCGAAACACCCGCACCTGATTATTAAGCATATATAAATGGCTTTAATAGTCAATCACATACCTGTAAACAGCACGAACGCGTTATTCAGGTGAGAAGCGGGTAGCTCCTTCTTGTACCAAACTGTATTCAATTCACCTTAGATACTATATCACATGACAATACCGCTGTCAAATAATCATTTATTATCACAACGTATTTCATAATATCAGACATCTCAGGAGAGTGCAACAGTTTTTTTGAAATTCATTGGTAGGGACGGACCTCCAACGGAAACATTATGGTAAACCACAATGACCATTTGGAGGTCCGTCCCTCTTCTTTTTTAGCGATTCGCTTCTTTTGTGATGTGAGCGATGAATGCATCAAGAGAAATCGTTTCTGATTTCTGTTCCCCGTATTTACGGACGTTGACAGCTGTTTCCTTGATTTCATTGTCTCCCACGACAAGCATATAAGGGACTTTACTCATTTGTGATTCACGGATCTTATAACCGATTTTTTCATTACGGTCATCGATTTCCACACGAAGCCCTTCAGCTTGAAGCTT
This sequence comes from Rossellomorea sp. NPDC077527, assembly GCF_044542955.1. NCBI lineage: Bacteria > Bacillati > Bacillota > Bacilli > Caryophanales > Bacillaceae > Rossellomorea > Rossellomorea sp. NPDC077527. Next base: position 473,049 of record NZ_JBITVL010000002.1, read on the forward strand.
TTCTTTCACTTCTTTCGCGTAGTCGAAGTGAACATCCGGAGAAACCGGGATCACTTGAACCTGCGTTGGAGCAAGCCAAGTCGGGAAAGCTCCTTTGTATTCTTCGATCAGGAATGCCACAAAGCGTTCCATTGTGGATACAACCCCACGGTGGATAACAACCGGGCGATGCTGCTTCCCGTCTTCCCCTACATACGTTAGGTCGAAGCGCTCTGGAAGTAAGAAGTCCAATTGAACAGTGGATAGTGTTTCTTCCTTACCAAGGGCCGTTTTCACCTGAACGTCCAGTTTAGGACCGTAGAATGCCGCTTCCCCTTCTGCTTCAAAGTACTCAACATCCAGTTCATCCATTGCTTCCTTGATCATTCCTTGTGCACGGTTCCACATTTCATCATCATCGAAGTACTTCTCCGTATCTTCAGGATCACGGTAAGAAAGACGGAACGAATAGTCATTCAGATCAAAGTCTTTGTAGACTTCCTGAACAAGACGCACGACACGCTTGAATTCTTCCTTAATTTGATCAGGACGTACAAAGATATGGGCATCATTTAGAGTCATCCCGCGTACACGCTGAAGTCCGGACAGAGCACCAGATAGTTCATAACGGTGCATCGTACCAAGCTCGGCGATACGGATCGGCAGTTCACGATAGCTGTGGATGCCGTTTTTGTAAATCATCATATGATGAGGGCAGTTCATCGGGCGAAGGACTAAATCTTCATTGTCCATCTCCATGACCGGGAACATATTCTCCTGATAGTGATCCCAATGACCGCTTGTTTTGTACAGCTCTACGCTACCCATGATCGGCGTGTAGACGTGATCATAACCGAGACGTTCTTCTTTATCAACAATATAACGCTCGATGATACGGCGGATCGTCGCACCTTTAGGGAGCCACATTGGAAGACCTTGTCCCACTTTTTGTGAGTTCATGAAAAGGTTCAATTCTTTACCGATTTTACGGTGATCACGCTCTTTCGCTTCTTCTAAGAGACGAAGATGCTCTTCAAGGTCTTCTTTCTTGAAGAAAGCTGTACCGTAAATACGTTGAAGCATTTTATTATCACTGTTACCACGCCAGTAGGCACCGGCAATGCTTAGCAGCTTGAATTCCTTGATTTTATTTGTAGACGGGATGTGCACTCCACGGCATAGGTCGAAGAATTCACCCTGCTCATAAATGGAAACCTGCTCCCCTTCAGGAATGGCTTCAAGCAGTTCAAGCTTGTACTCATCACCGATTTCTTCGTACATTTTCTGAGCTTTCCCGCGGCTTACTTCTTTACGGACAACCTCTAAGTTTTCTCCTGTGATCTTCTTCATTTCCTTCTCGATCATTGGAAGATCTTCCGGAGTGAATGTATGCTCTGAATCGATATCATAATAGAATCCGCCTTCGATGACCGGCCCGATTCCAAGCTTTGTTTCAGGATATAAACGCTTAATTGCCTGTGCCATTAAGTGGGCTGTACTGTGACGAAGGATTTCAAGCGCATCTTCGGAAGGAGCCGTAACAATCTCAATCGCTCCATCTTCCTGAATCCCTGTGCGCAAGTCAATCAATGCATCATTTATTTTACCAGCGAGCGCCTTCTTCTTCAGTCCGGGACTGATGGACGCAGCAATCTCTTCTGTCGTTGTCCCTTTAGGAAACTCCTTGACATTTCCATCTGGGAACTGAATTTTCACTACTTCTGACATGTGATTTCACTCCTTAAAGTATCGTTAAAAAACATAAAAAACCCCGCCCCTTCACATTTGAAGGGACGAGGTTAGTAAGTAATCTCGTGGTTCCACCCAACTTCTCATTGAATGCGAATAAACAGACAATGACTTCATTGAAAACGAATAACGACATTTAGCCGTCAATCATTACTGTGAATCCTGTATGACCCAGTTCATGATTGCAGTTCCGAGGTGGTAAATATCCCTAACGAATTAGGAAGCTTGCAGCCTTGTGACTTCCCTCTCTGTGAATAGAATAGAAATATTCTTGTCCTCATCATAACCTTTATTTATTGACTTATTATGTAGGTATTATAATCGGTTATGCTTGGAAAAGCAAGCCTATTCATTCGCGATATCCCATGAAGGATATAAGAGAGTATCAGGAAAATAACTCAACGGCAAAAGGTCGATCCGCTCTTCAAAAATATTTTGAAGGGTCCTGATCAATTGGTGGTCACCATTGCCATAAACGAGGATTTTCTCCGGGGCAAGGGATAATAACGGCGCGATGGTGTACGAATCAACGTATAATGGATGATTCGTCAGCAAGCGCTTATCAATCGCCTTCGTCAATTCCTGCCGGGTCACTTCTTTCATATCTTCATCAAAAAATCGGAAACCATAACCCGTCGAATATAAATGGATTGTACACATCTTCTGTTCCCTGGACGCAAGATACTCCCTGAGCATATGAACAAACATCTGGTATTCCTGCTCCATCTTATATTCTTCTATGGCCAGGTCAACCATCAGGATAATCCTCTCCTGAAGCTTCTTCAACCTGAATTTGCTAAAGGAGTCGAATGATATGGGTGCCTTCCCTTCCATCAAATGTTCCAAACTGTCACGGACGCAACCTGCTTCGTCCCATTCCCCGACCAGTTCCATCAATTCCGGTCGTTCCCCCATCCTCATCTCTGACACAATTTCTAAAATTTGATTGATTTCATCAATATCTTCATAAAGGTAATTTTCCCGCAGGACTGATTCGGACCAATCCATACATTTATCATTCATGACGAATTTAGAAACCCCGTTGAACAGCTTTTCTCTCTCCTTGAAGAAGGGGGAAACCTCAATCGTCAGATTATAGTGAGTTTTATGTTGAAAGAGTGTTTCATGGAACCATGATTGGATGAACTCTTTATTAAGGTATTCTTGAAGCTTTATTGCATCATTTTTTTGCTTGAAAATAAATTCAATCAAACTTTCTCGCCTCCTTAAACCCAATTCCCTGATTTATATATATGGGAGGCTTGTATAAATTAGAAGTTGATGAGTGAATTTCTTTTTGGGGAAGGGCTATTTGGGGCTGATTCAGCCATGGTTGACTGTTCGATGTGACATTCCAGCCGTTTTCGCCGATAATCCGGCCGTTTCCTTTGAAAAACCGACCGAAATCTCAAAAAATCCAGCCATTTAACAAATAATGCAAATAACCCAGCATCATTATCTCATAAAAAAAGAAAGGAAACCGCATCCGATTCCCTCTCCATCAACCTATTCTCTTCTATTCTTACCATCAATCAACACTGGCTTCGACAAATACTTGATTCGCTCCATGATCCGTGCAGCCTTCAACTTTTCTTCTTCCCCGCGCTGACTGTACGTCAGGTGATGGGTCAGCTCGCTGAAGTTGAAGTTGGAGGTGAAGAATGTCGGCAGGTTTTCAAGCATCCGATACTGGAGGATGGTTCCAAGGATTTCATCCCTTCCCCAACTCGACATCGTTTCTGCTCCGATATCATCAAGCATGAGGATCGGTGCTGTTTTCACCATCTCGAGTTTTTCATTGACCGAATTATCACCAAGTGATTGTTTGATTTCCCGGAAGAACTCGGGAACGTATACGATTAAGGAAGCTATTTTTTTCTCAGCAAGTTCGTTAGCCATGGCTCCCAACAGATAGGATTTGCCTACCCCGAATTTTCCGTAAAAATAAAGACCTTTCATCTTGGTTCCTTCTTGATATGTCTCTACGAAATTCTTTGCCAAACGCACAGCTTCCAGGCGGCTTTTCGAATCAAGCTCGAGTGTCTGGAAAGACGCTTGTAAAATATCTTTCGGTACATATAAGCTTTTGATCAAGCGCTGAGCACTCGTTCTTTCATCATGGATGACCTTGCGGGGACAGCGATGATAATCGATGTCGATGGTGTTGCCTCTGATCACTAAATGAGGGTCATAACCTTCCATCATATTCTTACATTCCTGTAAGGATGGGCAGTACCGGCATTCCTTGCTTTGCGAGATGTATTCATACAGCTTCATCAGGCTACCATTGACCATTTCAGCTGTTACAACACCTTCATTCCTGCGGATAAAATCCTTCACATCACTATTTTCCAGGATCTCTTTTTTCATTTGTTCATATCGTTGTTGAAACGAACCAGAAGTCGCCAACCGTTTTAGGGTGTTATTTATTTTCTCCACCGTTATGTTCACCTACTTCCGAAAATTTTTTAATTCTTCTTCGAGTTTTTTCTTTTCCGCTTCAAAGTCGTATCCGTCAGAAGACGTGTCGGATTCTTCAGTGGTTTCCTCTTCCTTAAACCAGTCCGGAAGCTTCTCTGTACGAATCGGCTTTCTCCGCCTGTTCGATTTCGTTTCCTTCTTACCTTCCGCCCACTCCATGTACTGCTTATGTTCTTTTTTGGCGAGATCCATCGCTTCACTAGCCGTCTTCACTTTCTTCCTGGACCAATGAGACGCAATTTTCTCCATGTATCCCTTTGTCAACTTCATATCCGTTTTCAACAGAACATATTGAATCAGCACATTCATGACGCCGATCGGCAGTTTTTGGGCCATGAGTACTTCTTCAACCGCCTGAAGATCCGCCTTTGAAGGTGACCCGCCATTGGATATGTCCGATAACACATCCTTCGGTGACGTGGTTTCCAGATATTCAATGAGCTCTTCTTCCTGAGAAAGCGGTTGATCGCGCACCTCGGGTTTCTTTGGCTCAAGTCTTGTTGTCAAATCGGGCAGTTGGTCTCCGGTTTGCATGCCATACCAGTCCCGTGCCGTTTTACGCAGCAATTCAATATCGATTGAATCATCGGCATCCAGGGAGCTTAAGACGATATTTTTCATTTGAAGGGGATTGATTCCATAAAGGTAGCTCAGCTTCAATACGGTTTCCTTCACTTTTTCCGTAAAAGCTTTCCGGGGAACCATGGATTCAGATAACCCGCCAAGCAATAATTGAAAGTCGAAATCGACTTCGTCCAGGGCCAGTCCATCATTCTTTCCATATTTCATATATTGTTCACCAGAGGCAGTCTCGGAATCCATATTTGCATCATGGTGAAGGAAATTGATCGGCTCCGATGTAAACACATCCTGAAAGGAACGTGTGATATCGGTGTAATGATCGTGATCAACCGTTACATCAGAGAAAAACTTCTTCAAACGCAAGTAATGGGTCCGGCCGATCTTACGGTATAAATATACATTCAGCATTCCATCATGAAAGAATTCCTGGGGAGACAGTGGCGGCTGCAATTCATAAAGGAAACGGCGGTCTTCTTGATCCTTTTTCACATAAACCTTCAACAACCCAATTCCTTCAAGCTTCATCCTTGCTTCATAAACGTCCTGAAGGTTGACAGACAGAACATTCATCAGATGATAGTGAGTGGAATCCGTCGACCAGAGACGGTTTTCTTCCACTTCCCCCCACAGGCTCATATAGAGGCTGTAGCATACGGAACCGATTAAAGGCTGGTATAGAAATGTGATGATTTTCCGGTCATATTCCTGAAGCATCCCATTAGTCCCCACCGTGTAGTGATCGATCGGTTGTATTTCATTCCAATGCTTCTTCATCATAGTTGGATTCTACCTTTCAATAAATAAAGAGAAAAGAGCTAAAGAATATCATCTTCAGCTCATTCTTCTACTCTTTTTTTATCAATTCTTTTAATTCGTCTATAAATACATTAATATCTTTAAACTGTCGATATACGGATGCAAAACGGACATATGCCACTTCATCTACTTTAGCAAGATGATCCATGACCATCTCACCGATCTTCACAGATTCTACTTCGGAAGCACCTTGATTCCGAAGATCCTTTTCAATATCCGTTGAGATCTTTTCTAACCTCTCAAGAGGAACAGGGCGCTTCTCGCAGGCCTTGATCAGCCCTCTCAAAATCTTTTCTCGACTAAACTCTTCTCTTACCCCTTCTTTTTTCACGACAATCAAAGGAAGCTCTTCAACCTTCTCAAAGGTCGTAAAGCGAAAATTGCATACTTCGCATTCTCTTCTTCTTCTGATTGAACGTCCTTCATCAGCAGGACGGGAGTCCACTACTCGTGTACCATTATGCTGGCAAGACGGGCACTTCATAATATCAGCTCCGTTATTACAAACTATTACCTTCATCATATAAAAAAGCCGCGACTTACACAAGCTTCTGAAGGATTTACCGTTATTTCGCTTTGGTCAACTCACTATCAAGCTGGTGATAATAATGACTGATCTGTGCTTTTAAAACGGTATATGTACCAAAGATCTTTCCTTTATCTGCACTAATTTTGAAATCGACTGCCGTTTCAAGCGGTCTCACCGTGATGACCGTGGCGACGATGAACAATTGGGGCGTTCCGTTTTTCCGGACCGTGATTTCCCCTCTATCTTTGGACTGTGAGATCACATCGTACTCGGCCGATGAGAACAAACCTAGTACTGCATTAAATGCACCTTGATGCATGGATTTATAATAGCGTGATTGCAGTTCTTTATCTTCATGCTGATCGGATGTTTCACATTCCGATTGAAATCGTTTTAATAGGGTGCGTAATCCACTCATTTCAAGTTCCTCCCTTTAGTTACCCTTATTTTACACGAAAAGGCAAAATTGAAAAACCCATAATAATGCACAGTGAAGGAGCGCACAAAAAAAGAGATGCATGAAACACGCATCTCTTCTGAGTTATTATCGATTAAAGGGCTTGAGCCTGAGACTTTTTCACTTGTACTGGACCCATACCACGCGGCAATTCGATTGTTTCGCGTGTGTCAGCACCAAGAGCATCAGCAATATATTCAGCAGCGATATTAGGATCTAAATCACCGCAAGTATATACATCAATACTGGCATAACCATGTTCAGGAAAACTGTGGATCGTTAAATGTGATTCTGAGATGATTACCACTCCACTTACACCTTGAGGAGCAAATTTGTGGAAAGCCACCTCACGAACTTCTGCACCTGATTTAAGTGCAGCATCTACGAATGTTTTCTCAATTCCTACTACATCGTTTAATTTTTCAAAATCGCAACCCCATAATTCAGAGATTACATGACGTCCCATTGTTTCCATTTTCGTATTTCCCCCTTTGACATGATTTTTTTCGTCAAAATGAACGGATCCTTTGGCAAAATCTTAACTACCACGGGGGAAAGTTAGTCCGAAGAGGTCCTAACCCTTTAAGTAGTTAAATCAGTATTCATTTGCTAATAAGAAGTTCACGAAAAATAGTATACTTTGTTTAAATCTCTTTTGCAATAAATTTTTATAAAGTTTTTTAACCATATAAAAGTAAAATCCTTTTCTCTTTTTCAATAAAGAGCATAGTAGAGAGATCTCGTTTTCTTTGAAGACCGTTCCTTTCCGCTCCAGGCACTTGCTTTCCGGCGGGGCGTGAGTTGAGCCTCCTCGGGCTTTGCCCTGTGGGGTCTCAACTTTCCCGCTATTCCCGCAGGAGTCAAGTGCCTTCCGCTACAATCCACTCTGTGATTCTAATTTAGTTACACTATTTATTGATAGTACTAATCAGCTTTTTTTAAAGCATAAAGTTTCCAAACAAACTTTAACCAGTAGCAACTAGATGTCTCCACTACTTATAAGAATATACTTCCCTTTGTCCTTCCTAAAGCGTGTAAAAAAAGAAAAGAACGCACCCGAAACAGGTGCGTTCCTATGATTCGCTTTATTGTTTATGTTGGTTCTTTCAAACGTTGACTTCTTGTTTGGCATTCATTTTGCTCGCGACGAATTTAGCCAGGTCTACGACACGGCATGAGTAACCCCATTCATTATCATACCAAGCCAATACCTTCACTTTTCGGCTCCCCATGACCATCGTGGATAAGCCGTCGATGATCGCGGAGTGAGGATTTGTATTGAAGTCGATTGAAACCAATGGTTCAGTCGTGTATTGAAGCACTCCATGCAGGGAACCAAGGGATGCTGTAATGAAGGCTTCATTGATTTCTTCAACCGTCACGTCTCTTTTCACATCTACAACCAGATCTACTAGTGAAACGTTAGGAGTCGGCACGCGTAAAGCCATTCCATGAAGCTTCCCGTTAAGCTGTGGAAGAACCAATGATAATGCTTTTGCTGCACCGGTAGTCGTCGGAATGATTGATTGTCCGCAAGCTCTTGCTCTTCTCAAATCTTTATGCGGATTATCAATATTCTTTTGATCATTCGTGTACGCATGCACGGTCGTCATGAGACCGTTTTCAATTCCGAACTGCTCATCCAGTACTTTTGCAACAGGAGCCAGGCAGTTCGTCGTGCAGGAAGCGTTGGAAATCACACTGTGTTCCTCAATATTTAATGCGCTTTCATTTACTCCCATCACAATGGTAACGTCCTCATTTTTCCCAGGGGCTGTAAGGATGACTTTTTTCGCTCCCGCTTCTAAATGAAGGCTCGCTTTGTCCTTTGAATTGAATTTCCCAGTCGCTTCAATCACGATATCAATATTCAATTCATTCCAAGGTAATGCTTTAGGATCACGATTGCTTAATAGCAGGACACGTTTACCGTTGATGATGAGTGCATCATCTTCTGCCACTACATCTGCCTGGAATGTGCCATGATTTGTGTCATACTTTATTAAATGGGCTAACGTTTCAGCAGGGTAGCTTGCGTTGATGGCTACAACCTCTAAGTTATCCTCTAAGATTGCTTTTCTGAAAACCATTCTTCCAATACGTCCAAAACCATTGATTGCAATTTTCGCCTTCATAAATCCGGCTCCCCTCTATATTAATGTTATACTTATATGTTTATTTGCTAAAAATAGTATAACATATTTGGAGAATTAGTTAATAAGTATTTTGCGGATTTTTAATGTTTTATTATTCTGACAAATAGGCTTATTGTATGTATATTTTTACGGTATGGAAACATACATGTTTTCAATGGCATCGCTTACATTTTTGCACGAAGCATGTGCTGGTTGAGTTCCGCTACACGTTGCTCGCTTTCCGCGGGGTGGGCGGTGAGCCTCCTCGGCTTCGCCTGCGGGGTCTCACCTGTCCCACTTTTCCCGCAGGAGTCGAGCAACCTTCCGCTACACTCAACATAGATATCATGATGCTATCAATTAAAATGCATATAATTCCACTTAAAATATTCCATGAAGGCAAAATAAAAAACCGACAAGTTCTCTTGTCGGTCATTTGTCTTGCTATGGTTTCAGGTCCCATTTCACTATGAGGGATTCAAGCTGTTCTTTTGTTTCATGCAGTGATCCGTTGTTGTCGATGACTGCGTCGGCAAGGTTGACTTTATCCTTCAGGGGGAATTGGGAAGCGATTCGGCATGATGCATCTTCGCGATTGAAGTGATTCCGTTCCATTAAGCGTGAGAGCTGGGTTTCTTCGTTCACGTATACCACGAGGGTGCGATCCACCATCCACGTCAGGTCGCTCTCAAATAATAAGGGGATATCCATGAATATGGTGTTTTTTCCTGATGCAATAGCTTCGTCTTTATACTGAAGCATCATGCTTCTTACAGCTGGATGCACGATACTATTCAGTTTTTTCCTTTTTTCTTCCGAGTTAAAGATGATCTGACCGAGCTTTTCTCGGTTGATGGTTGTATCGTTTTCGTGAAGGATACCGTCACCAAATTCCTCAACGATTGCAAGATAGGCGGGCTGACCGACTTCTACGACCATTCGGGCAGCCAGGTCTGCATCAATGATGGTATATCCTTTTTCGTTTAACATGGTGGATACTGTGCTCTTTCCACTGGCAATTCCACCTGTTAATCCAATTATATTTGCCATGATCGTATCCTTTCCAATACTCGCCGGTTACTAAAACCGCAGGATCCCGATGAGGATGAGCAGTACACCCGGAAGAAACGAGACGCGGTGAATCCAGCGCAGATGAGAGAAGAATTCCCCCATCTTCAATCCGGAGAATAAGAAGGTAAAGCTCATCACAAAGATTGCCAGGCTAAGTAGTAACGGCGAGAAGTGTAGTAGTGCTGCACCGATTCCGGCACCGAAGGCATCCAGAGACAGTGCGATCCCAAGCATGAATGCCTCGATACCCGTGATGGTGCCTGATTTATCAAAGTCCGCCGTCAACGGCCTTCTTAATATTTGAATCACCAAACCTATGGATTTAATTTCAAAATTGATCAGTGTTTTTTCTTGCGGAATGACTGATTCCTTTTCCGGTCTGAAGAACTGGTAAAGAACTGCCGCACCGATCACAACTAAGATTATACCGCCAATCCTTCCAGCCCACACCGGGGTGATGATGGACCCGATGGTTTGACCAAGTAACATGGCCAGCAATAAGGAGCTCGCTGAACAGATCGAGATAATACTGATTGATTTTGTAGGGATTTTCACTTTTCGCAATCCATAAGTCAAACCGGTGCTAAAACTATCGAGACTCACAGCAAACGCCAGCAGTAATAAGGAGATTGTTTCACTCATCTAATAGCCCTCCCAAAAATCATTACAATACTATATGGTAAGGGCTTATCAGATGTTAAACGTTTCTAATGCTGACATTGGGGACAATAATGGGTCCCTCTCCCGGCTGATACTTTCTTCTCAATGAGCGTGCCGCAATTCCGGCACGGCTCTTCTTTTCTGTTGTAAACATACAGGTTCTGCTGGAACATCCCCATCTGACCCTGGGAATTCACGTAAGATCGGATTGTACTGCCACCCATCTCTACGGCTTCGGTCAATGTATGAATGATTTCCTTGTGCAGCACGTCGATTTCTTCACGTGACAAGGACTTCGACTTTCTGTCAGGATGAATGCCGGCACGGAATAATGCTTCATCTACATAAATGTTCCCAAGACCCACCAGTACCGTCTGATCCAACAGTGTCGCTTTCACGATTCTGTCCGTCCTGCCAAGCTTTTCAGCCAGATAGTCCACCGTGAACTCTGATAGAAACGGTTCTGGTCCCAATTGCAGGAGGGGGAGGTGAAGCAGTTCCTCCCCTTTCTTGAACAGGTGCATCGTTCCGAATTTACGTACATCACGGTATCTGAGCTCCGTCCCGTCCGTAAAATGGAAGATGACGTGAGTATGTTTTTCAACGGGATCCTGATGAGAAGCAAGATTATACTTTCCTTCCATTCTCAAATGGGAAACTAGCGCCACATCGTTAAAGTAAAAGATTAAGAATTTCCCTCTTCTTCTCATTTCAAGGATTTCCTGACCTCTCAGGCTATCGATGAATGCTTCCGTATCATCTGGGTTTTTAACCATCTTCGGCCAAAACACACTGACATCTTTTATTTTCTTTCCTAATACAAGGAGCTCCAATGTTCTTCTGACCGTCTCTACTTCGGGCAGCTCAGGCATTGTGCCACCTCCTTTTACATAAAACTACTTCGCGTCGTACCATGTTTGTCCGTATGAGTAATCGACCTTCAGAGGAACTTCAAGCTCCATGGCGTTCTCCATCACTTCAGGGACGATTTTCTTCAAGGTTTCAATTTCTTCCTCAGGCGCTTCAAAGATCAATTCATCATGTACCTGTAATAATAGCCTCGACTGAAGATTCTCTTCCTTCAATCTGGCAGCCATGTCGATCATCGCCTTCTTGATGATGTCAGCTGCACTGCCCTGGATCGGTGTATTCATCGCGGTCCGTTCAGCAAAGCTTCGCAAATTGAAGTTACGGCTCGTGATTTCCGGAAGGTAGCGGCGGCGATTCATCAGGGTCGTCACATATCCCTTTTGTTTCGCATCCTGGACGATGTCATCCATATATTCTTTCACACCCGGGAAGCTTTCCAGGTACTTCTTAATGAATTCCCCTGCTTCTTTACGCGTGATATCAAGGCTTTGTGAAAGGCCGTAGTCACTGATTCCATAGACGATCCCGAAGTTTACGGCTTTCGCATGCCTTCTCATATTGGACGTGACCTCATCCTTCTCTACCCCGAAGACGTCCATGGCGGTTTTCGTATGGATGTCCATGTCGTTTCTGAAAGCTTCAATCAATTTCTCATCTCCAGCTATATGAGCGAGTACACGTAGTTCGATCTGAGAATAGTCGGCAGCGAACATCACCCATCCCTTTTCAGAAGGAATGAATGCCTGACGGATCTTCCGTCCTTCTTCCAAACGGATCGGGATGTTTTGAAGGTTTGGATCCGTAGAACTTAGGCGGCCCGTTTGGGTGAGGGCCTGATTGAAGCGAGTATGAATCTTACTTGAATCTTGATGAACAACCTTCAATAAACCTTCCAGATAGGTGGATTGAAGCTTTCCTAACTGACGGTAATGAAGGATATGATCAATGATTTCATGTTTTGATTGGAGTTTTTCCAATACGTCTGCAGAAGTGGAATATCCCGTTTTCGTTTTCTTCACAACCGGAAGACCCAATTTTTCAAAAAGGATGACGCCAAGCTGTTTCGGAGAATTGATATTGAAACTTTCCCCAGCCAGCTCATAAATGTTCTTTTCCAATTCTTCCAGGCGGAGGGCCAATTCCTCTTTCATTGTTTGCAAGCGCTCCTGGTCGACTTTCACACCGGTGAATTCCATTTCGGCAAGGATCAACGCAAGCGGTAATTCCAATTCCATGTATAAATCATAAAGATCATTTTCTTTTAATTCATTCATGCAGGTATCTTTCAGTTCGTTCAGGATGAACGCTTTTCGAGCGAGATGCTCTGATAGAATCTCTGTGGAAGGAACCTTCTGCTTGGCCCCTTTTCCATAAACGGCTTCATCCGATTCGACGGAAGGCTGACCGTGACCTTTCGCAATGGACGCAAAGTCTTCACTCGATTCAGACGGATTGATGATATAAGAAGCCAGCAATAAATCAAACTCGATCCCTTTGATATCAATTCCTTGTCGCTTTAAGGCAACGACCGTTTCCTTCGAGTTGTACACATACTTCAACGAAGATTCGTCTTCTGCCCACTTTTTGAAAGCATCAGAATTCAACGCCGTTTCAAGACTAAAGAAAAACGTCCCATGTTCATTATGAAGGCTCATTCCAATGATGTTCCCAAGGTGGTAATTCTCCTCAAGCATTTCGATGTATAAGGAGCTCTCGTTTGCAAGCTGTCCTTCATTAATGGTTTCCAACACTTCAAAGGAGATATCATCAAGCTCTTTTGGTTCTTCCTGAGCAGACTCCCCCATTTTCTCCAGTAAGGAATTGAATCCAAGATCCCTGTAAACTTCCTTCAGTTTCCCTTCATTCATACCATCATAATTCAGTTCTTCAACCGTGATCTCGATGGGAGCTTCCCTTAAGATCGTGGCCAGCTCTTTACTCATAATGGCCTGCTCTTTATTATCTTCAAGCTTTTCTTTCAGTTTCTTTCCACTCACTTGGTCAATGGACTCGAGGAGCTTTTCCAGGGAATCGAATTCCTTCAGGAGCTTGATCGCCGTCTTTTCACCAACGCCTGGGACGCCAGGTATATTATCGGAACTATCCCCCATCAAGCCTTTCATATCGATGATGCGGTCAGGCGTGATTTCCCATTTTTCTTTAATGTGCTCTGGGGTATACACTTCGATATCCGTAATCCCTTTTCTCGTGATGCACACCGTCGTATCTTTGGAGCTAAGCTGGGTTAAATCCTTATCCCCGGAATATACCTTCACTTCAAAACCGTCGGATTCTGCTTGAAGGGAAAGGGTTCCGATGATATCATCCGCTTCATAATTCTCTTTCTCATATCTTTTGATCCCGTAAGCGTCCAATAATTCCCTGATATAAGGGAACTGTTCTGACAGTTCCGGCGGGGTTTTCTGCCTGCCGCCCTTGTATTCCGTGAATGTCTTATGGCGGAATGTCGTTTTCCCGGCATCAAAGGCCACGAGGATATGAGATGGCTTCTCATCTTCAAGTATCTTCTGGAGCATGGTTGTGAAGCCATACACCGCGTTTGTATGTACACCCTTGTCGTTATTTAATAAAGGCAGGGCAAAGAATGCACGGTAAGCAATACTGTTACCGTCAATCAAGACTAGTTTTTTGGACATATAAGTACCTCCTGTAAAGGCTTCTGATTCTATATCTTTATTCTATCATGTCGGGGAATGAAAGGAAAAACGGGGCACTTATGAAGGGATTAAGAATGGCAGGGTACATAATTCCGGCAGAGAAAGAAAGATTTCGCCTGCAATCTGGAAAAACTTCAATACTGTATAAAGTTAATTACCGAAATGCCGTTAGTAATTTGACTAAATACTGGATTAACTAGTGCAGCGCTTTGATAACTTGTGCCACTTTTTGCGAAACTCGTGCCACTTTCCCATATACTTGTTCCACTTTCAACGAAACTCGTGCCACTTTCGCATATACTTGTGCCACTTTCAACGAAACTTGTGCCAAAAGTAAACTAAAGACTAACAAACGTATCCTTCACGCACTCATAAAACCGGAACACAAAAAAACCCTTGAAGAATGGACAACGCCACTCCCCAAGAGTTTCTTCATTTATTCCGTATACCCCATCAACAGTCTTGCATATGGGGAATCCGACGGTAGAATGATAACCGTTTTATCATCCACTGTTTTCTTATACGTTTCAAGCGTCTTATATAAATCATAGAAGGCAGGATCTTTCGAGAACGACTTGTTGTAAACCTGCGCAGCTTCAGCTTCTCCTTCTGCCCGGATCACATTGGCATCTGCTCCGGCCTTAGCAAGGAGCTCCTTCACTTCTCGGTCTGTTTCAGCCGTAATCCTTTGCTTTTCGGCATCTCCTTTGGATAAGTACTCCTGTGCCTTGGATTCACGCTCTGAAATCATCCGCGTATAGACGGAGTTCTCATTCGCTTCAGGCAAATCAGTACGCTTCATACGAACGTCCTCCACGACGATCCCATATCCATCTCGACTCAATAGCTCGTTTACTTTGTCTGTCACTTTATCATTGAGACTTCCACGTGATGATTTTTCATCATTGATAATCTCATCATACTCTAAACGTCCCAGTTCTGAGCGAACGACCGAGTAAATAAACTCTTCCATCTTTGTTTCAGCATTGACCACCGTTCTTGCATTCTTGATCATTTTAAGAGGATCTTCAATGCGCCAAACGGCATAGTTGTCGATAAGCATCCGTTTCTTATCCTTCGTATTGATTTCAGCTTCCGTGACATCATACGTCATTTGGTGTTTTGGTAGAGTAGTCACGGACTGGATGAACGGGATCTTATATTTCAAGCCCGGTTCCTTGTCAATCCTTACCACTTCTCCAAATTGACGGACGACTTTGTACTCTCCCTCTTTCACAATGAAAAGGCTCGTAAACAAGATGAGAATGACCGCAATGAGAATAACAAGGAAGATCCCTAATTTTGTGTAACGTTTCCACTCCACAGGATCCTTTTTCTTTGCCTGGATATCAAAGACGTTCTGATCACTCATTCTCATCACTTCCTTCCTGTTTCACTGGTGCATTCCCATTTTCCAGCTGTCGGATAGGGAAGTATTTCAACGTTTCTCCACTATCCTTCATAATATAAACTTCTGCATCCGGCAGGACATTTTCAAGTGTTTCCAATACCAGACGCTTTCTTGTAATCTCAGGATTCGATTTATACTCATTATAGAGCTTATCAAATACAGCTACATCACCACGTGCCTGCTCCACACGCGCAATCTTATCCCCTTTTGCTCTGGAGATGACGGCATCCTTCTCCCCTTGGGCTTCATTTGTACGCTGATTCCGATATTTTTTGGCTTCATTGATTTTCGTATTCATTGTTTCCCTTGCATCCGTCACGGCTGTAAAGGCTGAGCGAACTTCCGCATTCGGCAGCTCAACATCCTGTAATTTCACTGCAAGGATGGATATTCCGATATCATAATCATCGATCAAGTCCGTTAATAAATCTCTTACATCCGCCTCGATCTCGGCTTTCCCAGAAGTTAAGGCATCATCGATCAATGAACTACCGATAATACTTCTTAGTGAAGATGATGTGGCGTCATAAAGAATTTCCTTTGGATTATCCGAGTTGAATAAATAGCTTTCCGGATCCGTGATCTTCCATTGCACCACAAGGTCGGCAAGAACGATATATTCATCCCCGGTGATCATTTTGGTTTCTTTCGGAAAGTCTTTGATTTTCCCATCCTTTTCTTCATATCCGAATTGAAGACTGAAGGTTTCTTTCGACAGTACTTCCACTGATTGCATCGGCCACGGCATCTTGAAATGCAGTCCCGGCTCTACAACCGGTTCCCCAGCTTCCCCGAACGTCAACACCAGTGCCTGTTCTGATTCGTCAACGGTATACCAGGAAGTTAGTAATACAACGATTAAAATGATGGCCGCCAATACCATTCCTGCTACCATATAAACACGCTTCAAACTCATATGCACCCTCCCTTTTCTATCTCTATATCTTATTTTCTTCCTACTAAGATATACGGACATAAGACAAAAAGGTTTCAAAAAGATTAAGAGAAGGTGACAGAGAGTCTACCCAAAAAGAGAGCGTTTCCAAAAAATATAAATGCGAAAAGACGAGAACGGGGTTGGTTCTCGCCTTTTCATAACACCTTGGATGAAGGGGTTTCACTTAGTATCGTATCACCTGATTGTTAATTGTATTTAAATCTATTGTAAAGACAATGTAAAATAAGTGAAAACTAACTAAGCTTTCTTTATCTTGGGTCAGGATGAAAAATGTTTATTCAAAGAGACAGTGAATGTCGTACCTTTGTTCAATTCACTCTCCACTTCTATATCACCCTCGTGAGCTTCAATGATATGTTTGACAATCGCAAGTCCGAGTCCGGTCCCGCCTGAATTACGGCTTCTCGCTTTATCCACACGATAGAATCGTTCAAAGATTCTCGGTAGCTCTTCAGGACTGATACCAATTCCGTTATCTTTCACCCTTACATATACTTTGTCAGGATCATCTTGAACGGTGATCACAACATTTCCGTCTTTTGGCGTATATACAATGGCGTTTGAGATCAAATTGATGAAGACCTGCTTCAGTCGGTATGAATCCACTTCTGCCATCCCTCTTGAGTCAAAGGACGTCTGAAGGGAAATATCCTTTGATTTGGCTTTCTCATTTAATATCGGCATGACATCTTCTATCAGACCAGCCACTTCTACTTTCTGAACGGACAGCTCAAACCCTTGCTTCTCGATCTTCGATAATTCGAGTAGATCTTGGATAAGGGATTGAAGCCGGTCACTCTCCATCAGGATGATGTCTAAAAATGATTTTAACGTATCAGGATCATTCATTGCCCCGTCCAACAAGGTTTCGGAGAACCCTTTGATGGAGGTGATCGGCGTTTTCAGCTCATGTGATACGTTCGCCACGAAATCTTTACGCATCTGTTCAAGCTTTTTAAGCTCCGTGATATCGTGGAAAACGACGACAATCCCTTTCCATTCATCATTGTTCCCAATGATCGGCGCACCGTACACTTCATAATGTTTTCGGTCAAGTTTGTGGGGAAGGAGGATTTGTTTTCTTAACCTCTCTTCTGTCATGAAGATCTCTTCCACGAGTTTATTCACTTCCTGATAGTGAATCACCTCATGATACCGTACTTTTTTCAGCTGGCTTTCCTGGAGATTGAAGAAATCCCTGAATGTCCGGTTCGTCAACACCACGAATCCTCGATGGTCAATCAGAAGAAGAGCACTTCCCATATTTTCAATAAGGGTCGTTAAGCGGTCCTGCTGCATTTCCTGGGCATTCACCATCTCTTGTAGGTTTCTCGCCAGAATATTGATCGAGGTGCTTAACATACTCGTTTCATCGAGCCGGTCTTCATAGGTCCTCGCCCGGTAATTTCCCTTGGCAAGCTCAATGGCCACATTTGTCGCGGATTCAATGGGCTTTGTATACCTGACTGTAATCCTCGATCCTAAAATGATGATGAGAACCAAGGCAAGACCGAGTGATATGGACAATACGAACCAGATTTGCTGCGTACCTTTTTCAAGGGCTTCCACCTCGGTACTCATAATGAGAAGCCCCATCATATCATCGTTTGTATTTTTCAAAGGATACCAATAATAGCGATATTCATTTCCAGAAGCAACGAGTTTTTTATGCTTCTGCTTGACGTCCCAATTCTTTTGGATTTCCTTTACAATCCTCTTTTGCTGGGGACCGACAAGTGAGTCAATCGCTTCTGTATCATGAACCACCTTGCCGGCCTTATCCAATATCGTAATCCGCACATCCAAAATGTCACTTAATTCCTGGATCATGTCCGGGTTGATGTCTTTTGGTGCCCCGTTCTCTACAATGGAGCTTGCGAGTAGTCTTGCTTCTTTCTGGATCCTCGAATTAAACGTATCTAAATAAAAATTCTTGAAAATCTGGCCTAAAAGGAGACCAAGTCCAATTAAAACAGCGATGATCAACGTAATTAGAGCAAAAAGTAGCTTTGTCCTAAATTTGGTCATCGATTTTTAGGCTCCTCCAATTTATATCCCAACCCACGAATCGTTTTAATATAGGTAGGTTTTTTTGTATTGGATTCGATTTTTTCACGTAAGTGGCTGATATGGACATCCACAATTCTGGTGTCACCGGCGAAATCATAGTTCCATACCGCACTCAGCAGTTGATCTCTCGTCAACACCCTGCCTTTATTGTCGGTTAAATATAGGAGAAGCTCGAATTCCTTCGGTGTCAGTTCAAGTAATTCTCCTTGGAAATATGCCTCATATTGCTCCGGATACACCTTTAGTTCACCGACTTCCTTGTAATCTGTCGGTTCCGGGGAAGCGGGTTCTACAGCCTCTTGAATCGCCTGGCTGCGTCGAAGGATTGCCTTCACCCTCGCGACCACTTCACGAGGACTGAATGGCTTTGTCATATAGTCGTCTGCTCCAAGCTCTAATCCAAGAACCTTATCAAACTCATCGTCTTTCGCCGTTAACATCAAAATCGGGATATTAATCTTTCGTTGTCTCAATTCCTTACACACTTCAATACCATCCATGGAAGGCAGCATAAGATCAAGAATGATCAGGTCCGGAGTTTGTTCAATCGCCAGATCCATTCCTTCTTCACCGTCATGTGCCGTTGTAACCGAATACCCGGATTGCTCCAGATTGTACTTTAAGAGTGTTGCGATTGATTGTTCATCATCGACTACCAAGATTTTTTTGCTCATTTGTTGTGCCTCCATACAAAAGAAAATTAACCCCAACATCCAAACATTTATGTAATTGTACTTTCATTATAATATAAATCTTGAGGCTTACCATCATTTAAAGAGATTTAACACTTTTTAGTTTTCTTCTACCATTCTAATAGGATGCGCTTCGCCATCATTTTTTATCATTTTTCATGCATAAAAAAAGAGCTATGGTCACATAGCTCCTTTCCGGCATTAGAAGTTCTCTAACGCATGACTATTCATTTTCTCCAGACGGTGAGGTGGACAAACCTTGATCGTACCGTTTATCACCTTCTCATCATCTTCATTCGTTGCCGTTACGAATATGGTTACCAGGTGGCTGTCCGGATTCACCTCTGTTACTTCAAACAGGAATTGCACCGTTGCGTAATGGTAAACAGGCTTCGGGAACTCAATGTTTTGCTCTACGATATGAGAGCCAGGTCCCGGAAGATACTTAGAAACAGCGGATGTGATGATCCCTGTCAACATGATCGATGGAACAATCGGCTTTTTAAACGGTGTTTGTGAGGCGTAATCGTGTTGAATGTATAATGGATTGGCATCGTTGGTGAGTCCAAGATATAGAAGCAATTCATTGTCTTCGATTTTCTCTGTTAATGTCAGCTTTTCGCCGACTGTCATTTCTTCAATTTTTCTTCCCAATTTTCTCTTTTTACCTAATAACATAAGAAGCACCCCCACGTATGTAAACGATTACAATTTTAAATAATAAAAATTGTTTTTATTGTCTGTCTATTATTATTTTAACATTTATATGGTTTCCATACAAAGAGTTTTTACCCGTGTGGTGTTTATTTTTTGGTGATAAAATAGGAAAGAGTCATAATCAGGAGTAGAAGGGATTTGATCGATACCAGAAGTGAAAAGAACAAAAAAAGCTGGAGGTCATCCACCTTACCTTCAGCTCTTGGGTCAGCGAAGAATGTGTCCTTCACACTCTCTATCTATGGATAAAGTTTAAAGGAGGTTCTAAAGTTTCACTACTACCTCTGTTCCATCCTTCAATTTCGTTTCAACGAGGGTTAATCCACGGTGCATAGAAAGTCCTTCTAATAATGGCTTCAAGTCTTCTCTATCTATTTCCGGAAAGATGAATTTGCTGCCATCCTTTTCAATGGCTTTATTTAGTAGGCGAGTGATTTTTTTTGAGGTAATGATGAAACTAGCCAAATGTAAAAGCGCATAGGGCACTGGAATCGAGAATCGTTTATCCTTAAGTTTCAGCTTAATTTTTAACATAAATTACTCAATTACCACGAACACTTTATCACCATTGGCCGAAGTAATGTCGACAATCTGACCATCCAATTCATTTTCGATCGCTTCGATAAGGAGATCAACGTTAATATCTTTCACGTATTTTTCCGCCTCAGGTATTTTTTCAGCAATATTTGTACCTACTTTTAAAACGGCCTTTACCAAATTAATCGGCACATTTACATTCACATTATCTCCTTCTTCGGAGTTCACGCGGATTTTCAACATTTTACTTCCATATGGAACTTCTTTTTTTGTCACGAGTTCCTGCTGATCTTTACCTTGTAGAACAGTGATCAGTTCACTTGCTTTTTCCTTATCAATCTTTCCTTCTTCTACAAGCGTCAAAACCCTTGAAATTTCATCCTTCATTATACTTCCCCCTCTTTTAGTAACTGAATGGCTTCCTCTGCCGTAATTTCGCCTTTCTCTAATAACGATACAATTTTCTTCTTATCCACATCCGGTTTCTTTTGACTGGAATACCCCATTGCAGAGATAATTTCATCTAATTTACCTCTGACAGTCGGATAAGAAATCCCAAGCTCCTTCTCAACCTCTTTAATATTTCCACGGCATTTAAGAAAAACCTCAATAAAATGCAGCTGCTCCTGGCGAAGGGCCGCGAGTCTTGATACTTCAAATTCATTTTCGACCGTAGTCTGGCAGTGGTTACAGTGCAGCTTGGTAATTTTAAGTGCGTTGCTGCAAACAGGACAATTCGTAAGTAATGGATATGCCATACTAAACTCCTTTCAATATTTTATTCATATCATACACTAATAAATTCTGATTTTGAATATAAATTTAAAAATAATTTATAAATTCATTTAATTTTATTAAATAGTTTAATATTTTTATTAAAAAAATCAATATAACTTTTATCCAATAAGAAACAGACTCACAAAAGAGCCTGTTGAATTTTGCCGTATTGAAGAATTGAAAAAACCGGCCTCCATTACGGAAGCCGGTTTCCTATGAAATAAATCAAGCCAATGAAGACATCACGTTTTTGACTGCATCTGCTGAATTGGAAAGTGCAGCTTTTTCATCATCCGTTAATTCAAGTTCGATGATTTGCTCCAAGCCGTTGCCACCAAGGATCGTCGGAACACCAAGGTATATACCATCGAAACCGTATTCCCCTTCCAGGTAGGCGATAGCCGGTATGACACGGCGCTGATCCTTCAGGATGGCTTCCACCATTTGTACGAGTGAAGCCGCCGGTGCGTAATAAGCACTTCCGTTACCCAGAAGGCCGACTATCTCACCCCCACCTTTACGGGTGCGCTCAACGATGGCATCTAAACGGTCTTTCGGGATTAGTGTCTCGAGCGGGATCCCTCCTGCGTATGAATAACGAATAAGAGGAACCATGTCATCGCCGTGACCACCAAGAACGAATCCAGTAATATCCTTTACAGACAGATTAAGTTCCTGGGCGACAAACGTACGGAATCGGGCCGTATCCAATACGCCGGATTGTCCGATTACGCGCTCCTTAGGGAAACCAGATTCTTTGAAAACCGTATAGGTCATGGCATCCACAGGGTTCGTCAATACGATGATATAGCAATCGGGTGAATGCTTGACGATTTGCTGCGTCACAGATTTCATGACCTTTTGATTGGTTTGAACCAGATCATCTCGGCTCATCCCCGGTTTACGGGCAATCCCCGCCGTAATGACAACGATATCCGAATCCTTCGTATCCTCGTAATTGGACGTCCCGATAATGTTTGCATCAAATCCCTGAACAGGACTCGCCTCAAGCATATCAAGCGCTTTCCCTTTCGTCGGATCCTCGTTTTGCGGAATATCGACCAATACCACATCTCCAAGCTCTTTCTGGGCGAGCATCAGTGCCGTTGTCGCCCCTGTGAAACCTCCACCGATAACAGATACTTTTCTACGTTTAATGGCCATCATGATTCCTCCTATTCTTCTCTTTATGTAAAGGAAGGAGTGCCCCGTTACGAAGCACCCCATCCTTTGTTTATATATTACTCCATGTTTTCGATTAATGCAGTACCGAATTCAGAGCATTTTACTTCTGTTGCTCCATCCATCAGACGGGCAAAGTCATACGTTACGACTTTAGAAGCGATTGTTTTTTCCATTGATTTTGTGATCAGGTTAGCAGCTTCTGTCCAACCAAGGTGCTCAAGCATAAGCACACCGGAAAGGATGACAGATGAAGGATTCACTTTATCCATACCAGCATATTTAGGAGCTGTTCCGTGAGTTGCTTCAAAGATTGCATGTCCTGATTCGTAGTTGATGTTTGCTCCAGGAGCAATACCGATTCCGCCAACTTGAGCTGCAAGTGCATCAGAGATGTAATCTCCGTTAAGGTTCATTGTAGCCACTACATCAAACTCAGCCGGACGAGTAAGGATTTGTTGTAAGAAGATGTCAGCGATAGAATCTTTTACGATGATCTTACCAGCAGCTTCAGCTTCTGATTGAGCTTTGTTCGCAGCATCCATTCCGTCCGCTTCTTTGATCTTGTCATATTGAGCCCATGTGAATACTTTATCGCCGAATTCTTTCTCAGCAATCTCGTAACCCCAGTTTTTGAAAGCTCCTTCAGTGAACTTCATGATGTTCCCTTTGTGAACAAGCGTTACTGATTTACGACCTTCAGTGATCGCGTAGTTGATCGCTGCACGTACAAGGCGGCTTGTCCCTTCTTCAGAAACAGGCTTGATTCCGATACCTGATGTTTCAGGGAAACGGATCTTGTTTACACCCATTTCATCTTGAAGGAAGCTAATTAACTTCTTCACTTCATCAGAACCTTTAGCATACTCGATACCAGCATAGATATCTTCAGTGTTTTCACGGAAGATAACCATGTCTGTATCTTCAGGACGCTTAACCGGTGAAGGAACACCTTCGAAGTAACGTACTGGACGCAGGCAAGTGAATAGATCCAATTCCTGGCGAAGCGCAACGTTCAATGAACGGATTCCGCCGCCGACAGGAGTCGTAAGTGGACCTTTGATGGCGATGAAGTATTCACGGATCGCATCAAGCGTATCGTTTGGCAGCCATTCGCCTGTTTTGTTGAATGCCTTTTCCCCTGCATATACTTCTTTCCATGAAATCTTGCGTTCACCTTTATATGCTTTCTCTACAGAAGCATCTAGGACGCGTTGAGCTGCTGCCCAAATATCTGGACCCGTACCGTCACCTTCAATGAATGGAACGATTGGATTGTTTGGCACATTAAGTTGGCCGTTCTGGTTTGTAATTTTTTCACCTTGTGTCATTATGTAACCTCCATTTTTTCATTATCAAAGGGGATGACCCATACCTTACCCATGTTGAGTCATTCCCCTTCTCTTATTATTACACCAATATTTTTACTATTTGTAAATATCGATGATCAACCTCTTTGATCAACCGGAACATATTCCTGCTTGCCAGGCCCTACATAATCAGCACGAGGACGGATCAGGCGATTGTTTGAATATTGTTCCAGGATGTGAGCCAACCAGCCGGATACACGACTTACAGCAAAGATCGGAGTGAATAGGTCATGATCGATGCCTAAGCTGTGGTATACAGATGCTGAATAGAAATCAACATTTGGCGGCAAGCCTTTGTTAGACGTAAATACGTCTTCTACTTTGACGGACATTTCGTAGTATTTGCTTTGTCCTGTTAATTCAGTTAATTTTTTGGACATTTCTTTCAGGTGCTTCGCACGTGGATCCCCTTGGCGGTAAACGCGGTGACCGAAGCCCATGATTTTTTCTTTCTTGTTTAACTTGTCCAGGATATATTCTTCTGCTTTATCCACAGAACCGATTTCAGTAAGCATCTTCATAACCTGCTCATTCGCACCACCGTGAAGAGGCCCTTTTAAAGCTCCGATTGCTGCAGTAACACCTGAATACACATCGGAAAGAGTCGCTACACAAACACGAGCTGTGAATGTGGAAGCGTTTAACTCGTGATCCGCATGAAGAACAAGTGCTTTATTGAACGCTTCAACTTCAACAGGCTCAGGATCTTTTCCAGTCAGCATGTACAAGAAGTTAGCGGCAAAGCCAAGATCCTTACGCGGTGCAATCGGTTCCTGACCGTTGCGGATACGTGCAAAGCTTGTAACGATCGTAGGGATCTTCGCTTGCAGGCGGACAGCTTTCAAATAGTTTTCCTTATCTTCCATCACATCTGCTTTGTCATCATATAATCCCAGTAAAGATACAGCAGAACGTAAAGCGGCCATCGGGTGAACCTTTTTGATGTCATACATTTTGAAATGTTCGATGACTTCTTTTGGAAGTTCAGCGTTTGCAGCCAATAGTTCTGTAAATTCTTGAAGTTCGGAGGCAGTAGGAAGCTTCAGGTGCCACAATAAGTAGATAACCTCTTCGAAGCTTGCATTGTTTGCTAAATCGTCAATGTTGTAGCCAACATATGTAAGAGTATCGTCAATGATGGAGCTGATGGACGATGTCGTTGCTACAACTCCTTCTAATCCGCGAGTTGCTGTCATAATAAACCTCTCCTTTTGTTAATCTTTTACCCATTTTCATATGAGCATAAAACCCTACAAAACGATCTATTAAATCTAGTAGGCTTGTTTAAATAGAACGTAAAGAAACACGTTGAGCGATTGCTCAATTCCTATACAAAAAATGATTCCCGGCTCTTCTATGATAACACGAGAGCTTGGGATGCGCTTACATTTCCTATTATAAACAATTATCTGACTTTTGTGAATGAAAACGCACCAATTTCTATAAAAATTATTTTTCTAGAAAAATAAACCAGCCGAAAAAAGAACTCCCCCGGGATGATCCCGAGCAACTCTTCAAAGAAAAAACTCATAGCATTTCATCGCAAGATAAGCAATGCCTGCCCCGATAAGCGGACCTACAGCAACGCCTTTAAAGACCGCCACGGCTAAGACGGTTCCAAGGACCAATGCCGTCGTAAGGTGGGGATCATCTTCCAATAAAATCAATCCGTTTTTCGCAATCAAAGCAACAGCCATCCCAGAGGCAAGGGCAATCCATGCATAGGGGGACTTCAACGAATCAAAGAGATCCTTAAATCCGATTTCTCCCGTTGCAATCGGTGCCAGTACCGCAATTGTAATGATAGTAACACCCCAATTGATCCCTTTCGACTGAATAGACGCAAATACTTTCTCGTCAAGGCCCAGCAATTTTAGTACGATCAAACATGCTACGGCTATAATAATCGATTGATTCTTTGCCATCAGACCGATTCCCAGTAAAAGCAGTAAAAATAGAAATGGCTGTGTCATATCCTTCACCCGTCTCCCTCATATGTAGTCCAATCATTATCCTACCATATCAACTATTTTAATCATTGATAAAATCATTGAACCTTCGCAAATAAATCTTCCTTTCATTTCCTGTCTCTTATAAAATAGAATTACTAGACTCGGTAGGAGGGAAGCTCTTGAATTTAGATTATGTTTATCGAACGATCCGCTTTCTGGTCGTTGTAGCGATCATCATTCTTTCATTGATTTCACTCTATTACATATGGAAACTTGCTTATCCATTTATCATTGCCGTCGCCATCGCATTACTCATCAATCCGATGGTGAATGGACTTGAAAAATGGCTGCCGCGGATTTGGGCCGTCACCCTATCTCTCATTATGATTGTTGCCATTTTTGCAGGTCTCATCACGTTATTGATCGCCGAAATCGTCTCCGGAGCCAATTATTTAGCAGAAGAACTGCCTAAGCACGTGCAAACACTCGTTACATACGCAGAAGATATCATTGTTGGACAGGTCATCCCGCTCTACAATCAGCTTGCCGGTATGTTCAAAAATCTTGAAGCCGGACAACAGGATACGATACTCGAGAATATCCAAACAGCCGGAACAAAAATTGCCACATCAGCAGGAGATTTTCTGCAGAACTTTTTCACGAAACTGCCACAGCTGATCTCGTGGATCCCGAATGCCGCATCCGTCCTGATATTCGCCGCGCTGGCTACGTTTTTCATCAGCAAGGACTGGTATACATTATCCGCTAAAGCAGAGAAAATCATTCCAGGGAAAGCGATGAGCAGCGGAAGAAAAGTGTTCATTGACTTAAAGCGCGCCCTGTTCGGATTCATCCGGGCTCAATTTACTCTCATCTCGATCACCGCCATTATCGTGCTGATTGGATTAATCATCCTCAGAGTAGATTACGCCATCACCATTGCACTCGTGACTGGCCTCGTTGATATCCTGCCTTATCTTGGGACGGGCGCTGTATTCGTTCCCTGGATTGCCTATGAGTTCATCACGGGCAATGTAGGCCTCGGAATCGGGCTGTCAGTCCTCTACATGGTCGTCGTCGTCCAACGGCAGATCATGGAGCCAAAGGTACTCTCTTCAAGCATCGGGCTCGATCCCCTTGCGACATTGATAGCCCTATTTGTCGGCTTCAAACTCATCGGATTTTTAGGACTGATCGTCGGTCCTGTAGTACTCGTAATTCTATCTACTTTGAAGCGGGCTGGTGTGTTCGAAGATACGTGGAAATTCATCATAGGGGTAAAATAGAAAAAAGCACTGCTCGCGAGCAGTGCTTTTTTTCTTTATCGGTAGATGATCACATTTCCATTGTTGATCCAGCGTTTGAATAATCGGTAGATGAATGGTTTGAACATTTTTCTCGTGGCCGGCAGCAACAGCAGGAAACCAATGGCATCTGTAATGAACCCCGGTGTCAATAGGACAACCCCACCGACAAGGATACATAAACCATCCATGATGGCATCACCCGGCAATTGACCGTACTGCATATCACGCTGCGCTTTTCTGATCGTCTCGATTCCCTGCTTCTTTGCCAGGTAGGCTCCCAGGATCCCTGTTGAAATGATCAGTAATACCGTCGGAATTAGACCAATGGCTTGTCCGGAAAGAACCAATAAGCCGATTTCTAGTGCGGGTATGATAATCAATAGTAAAAGCATATATCTCATGATGGATTCCTCCATTTGGTTTAGTACTTGCTTCCTTTTATTATAGCATATTAGATTGTTTGTGTATTATGAGAGGGATTTTGGGGTGTTTTAATGGTATTTGGGTGTTGTTATTGGTTATGGTTTTGTTGGTTGTAGGAGATTTGGTTTTGGTTGTGGGCGTTTTGGCGTTTGTTGCGGCAGTTTGAAGGTTCGTTGCGGCACTTTCGGCGTTTGTTGCGGCGGTTTGTACGTTCGTTGCGGCAGTTTGAACGTTTGTTGCGGCGCTCTCCCCAATCTATGCAGCGGCTTTCCAACGGAATTGGGCCACTTTCACTGTTAATTGTGCCACTTCCCTCTCTAATTGGGCCAAAACCACTATTAATCGGGCCACTTCCACCAATAATTGTGCCAAATTGTGAACACCACGCCACATACCACACTCCAAACACAAACAAAAAAACCAGAGCCCATAAAGACTCTGGTTTCCCACATATATCTACTTACAATACACTAGCATACCCATTATAAATCACGCCATGTGTAGCATCCACTGTGATTTCCTGGCCATTCTTGAATAGTGAAGTGGCATGGTCAACACCGACCACAACAGGAATTCCCAAGTTGATTCCAACAACGGCTGCATGACTTGTCAGACCGCCTTCTTCAACGATCAGGGCAGAACATTTTTCTAATGCAGGCATCATTTCTTTATCTGTGCCGATGGTTACAAGTACTGAACCTTCAGTCGTGTTCTGCACAGCTTCTTCGGCTGTGGTTGCCACTACTGCTTTACCGTAAGCTGACTTGCGGCCAATTCCTTGACCTTTAGCCACGACGTCGCCCACAACGTGGATTTTCATCAGGTTAGTTGTTCCTGTTTCACCAATCGGAACACCTGCTGTGATGACGATGCGATCTCCGTGCTTCGTCATTCCTGAGTTGACACTCTCTTCAACAGCCATATCAAGCATTTCATCTGTTGTTGTCACTTTACGTCCCAATGTAGGGTGTACGCCCCAGACAAGAGCCAGGCGGCGTGATACAGAATCCGTACCTGTCACCGCTACGATTGGTGCTTTCGGACGGTATTTCGAGATCATGCGTGCTGTGTGACCACTCTCAGTTGGAGCCACAATTGCATTTACATCAAGATTAAGAGCCGTGTATGCGACGGATTGCCCGATGGCATTTGTCATATTGTGCTCGCTGTCTTTGCTGCGGGCAGCTAGGATTGTATCATAATCCAGCGCCGTTTCCGCTCTGGATGCGATGTTATGCATCGTTTGAACTGCTTCTACAGGGTATGAACCTGCAGCTGTTTCACCAGAAAGCATGATTGCGTCTGTACCATCAAAGATGGCGTTGGCAACGTCACTTGCTTCCGCTCTTGTCGGTCTAGGGTTGCGCTGCATACTATCCAGCATTTGAGTCGCTGTGATGACAGGCTTACCTAAAGAGTTACATTTCTTGATCAATTGCTTTTGCACCAATGGTACTTCTTCCGCAGGGATTTCTACACCAAGATCTCCACGTGCAACCATCAAGCCATCAGAAACTTCAAGGATTTCATCGATATTGTCGACACCCTCTTGGTTTTCGATCTTAGGGATGATTTGGATATGAGACGCGTTGTGCTCTTCCAATAATTGACGGATTTCCAATACATCAGATGCACGACGGACGAATGATGCCGCGATGAAGTCAACGCCTTGTCCGATACCGAATACGATATCACTTGCATCTTTATCCGTGATTCCCGGAAGGTTCACAGATACGCCAGGTACGTTTACACCTTTTTTGTTTTTAAGTGTTCCACTGTTGGCAATATATGTGTGGATTTCACCGTTCGCTTTGTCGATTTCCGTAACTTCTAAACCGATTAAGCCGTCATCCAGAAGGATTTTAGAACCAACATGGACATCATCGATCAATCCTTCGTATGTAACGGAGAATTTTTCAGTTGTACCCAGTACTTCTTTCATGGAAACGATGACGTTTGAACCTTGAGTTAATTCAATAGCTCCGCCTTCCATGTTGTTTGTACGGATTTCCGGACCTTTTGTATCAAGCAGGATACCGACTGTTTTGCCTGCTTTTTCAGCTGCTTCGCGGATATTGACGATACGTTGTCCGTGTTCTTCATGGTCACCGTGTGAAAAGTTCAAGCGGGAAACATTCATTCCTGCTTCGATCAGTTGTGATAACTTCTCTACGCTCTCACTGGCAGGACCAATCGTGCATACTATTTTCGTTTTTCTCATTTTCTTTACCTCCTGAAATCTTACAACAATTTAGATTGAAAGCTCTTTGGAAAGTCTGTACATGTTAAAGTCAATTTGATGTGGCTTGGCAAGTGCTTCAATAATATCGTAATCAACTAGTTGATTTTTCTCAATTCCTACTGCTCTTCCGCCTTTACCTTGAGAAAGCAGTTCAACGGCATGAGCACCTAAGCGGCTTGCAAGAACGCGGTCGGCAGCTGTCGGCGTTCCACCGCGCTGAATGTGACCAAGGACGGAGACACGTGTATCCATTCCCGTTGCTTCGGTAAAGCGGTTCGCGAATTCATTCCCGGACATGACGCCTTCTGCAACAATGATGACACTATGCTTCTTGCCGCGTTCCTGTCCTTTCTTCAAACGGTTCACGACGTCATCAAGATCGAACTTCTCTTCAGGGATCAGGATCGTTTCAGCTCCACCGGCAAGACCGGACCATAGAGCGATGTCCCCTGCATTTCGTCCCATTACTTCAATGATGAATGTTCTCTCATGTGAAGTCGCCGTATCACGGATTTTATCGATTGCATCGATAACCGTGTTAAGGGCTGTATCAAAGCCGATTGTATATTCAGTACCAGGGATGTCGTTATCGATTGTACCAGGTACACCGACACATGGGTAACCCCATTCCGTCAAGGCTTTTGCCCCTTGGTAAGATCCGTCTCCACCAATGACAACAAGTCCTTCGATGCCGTGTTTCTCTAACTGTTGAATCCCTTTTTTCTGACCTTCTTTTGTTTTGAACTCTTCACAGCGGGCTGTATAAAGCATCGTTCCCCCACGGTGAATGATATCACCGACAGAACCAAGCTCAAGCTTCCGGATGTTCCCGTTGATTAATCCATTATACCCTTGATAAATACCGTACACTTCCATGTCCATGAAGATTGCTTTACGCACAACTGCACGGACGGCTGCATTCATACCGGGTGAATCTCCACCACTCGTTAATACACCAATCTTTTTCATAGTATCACCTCATAAAGAAATATGCCTTTATATGTAAATGAATGGTACATCTTGTTAATCGTTTCACATAAATCAAAGAAAAGGAAATTTTCGTTCTACATTCATTACATTATTATGGACCAATAGACTTTGGATTATTTCTAAAATAACACGAAGGTTCAAGGTTCTCAACAAGTTACTAGATGGAAACGCAAAAGACGAAATAATCTATTAAATGGAAGCGTTTTAATTGTTAAAACCTTCAAAAAACCGACACAATCCTTCGAAATTGAATGAAAAAGACTGACAAAAGGTCATTCCTATTTGTCAGTCCTTGGTTTGTTATGATTTTACCCCGATTAAATCATTTAAAACGGAATACTCGCCCATCGCTTTGAATTTTTCATAACGATGTTGAATCAATTCGTCTTTCTTCATTGGAACCAATTCTTTCAATGACTTCTTCAGAACGCCATTGATATAGTGAGCCTGTTCCTCAACATCTTTATGCGCTCCGCCTTTCACTTCCGTGATGATGTCATCGATGATACCAAGTTCCTTTAAGTCCGGGGCTGTAATCCTCATGGATTCAGCCGCCCGTTTCGCCTGGGTGGAATCCTTCCAAAGGATGGCTGCTGCCCCTTCAGGTGAAATAACGGAGTATGTGGAGTTTTCCAGCATATGAATATGGTTACCGACTCCAAGTGCCAGAGCACCGCCACTACCGCCTTCACCGATCACGATGCAGATGACGGGAACCGTCAGGGCAGCCATTTCAACAAGATTACGCGCAATGGCTTCACTCTGTCCGCGCTCTTCAGCTGCCTTACCTGGGTAGGCACCTTTCGTATCGATGAAGCAAATGATCGGACGGTTGAACTTGTCCGCCTGTTTCATCAAGCGCAAGGCTTTACGGTAGCCTTCAGGATGAGGCATCCCGAAGTTACGGCGAATGTTCTCCTTCGTATCTTTCCCTCGTTGGTGACCGATGATCGTGACAGGGACATCGTGAAACTTCCCGACTCCCGACACGATGGCTTCATCATCCCCATATAGTCGGTCTCCATGCATTTCAATGAAATCCGTAAAGAGGTATTTAATATAATCCAGCGTAGTCGGACGATTCGGATGGCGTGCCACCTGAACCCTTTCCCACGGCTTCATGTTTTCGTAGATATCATTTTCAAGCTTGGCGAGCCGGTTTTCAAGCTTCTCGATTTCCTTTGATAAATCGACATCTGAATTCTGAGTGAACTCCTTCAGCTCGGCAATTTTCTTCTTGAGCTCAAATACAGGCTTTTCAAATTCCATCTCATTTACCATGGCAGATCACCGTCCCACTGATGTATATCAAGTACTGTCCCGATTTTCTCTTTTAACTCGAGTCTCGAGATGACTCCGTCAAGTTGTCCATGTTTCAATAAAAATTCGGATGTCTGGAAGTCCTCCGGCAGATCTTCCCGGATCGTCTGCTCGATGATCCGTCTCC
This sequence comes from Rossellomorea sp. NPDC077527, assembly GCF_044542955.1. NCBI lineage: Bacteria > Bacillati > Bacillota > Bacilli > Caryophanales > Bacillaceae > Rossellomorea > Rossellomorea sp. NPDC077527. The sequence continues at coordinate 505,131 of NZ_JBITVL010000002.1, forward strand.
CTGCGAAGCCGATCAATGCTCCCGGTTCCGCGAAGTTATAATCCCCTACGGATGCGAAACTTGCGGAAACACCTCCCGTTGTCGGGTGAGTCATGATCGAAATGAAGAGCCCACCGTTTTCGCTCAAACGATTCAGTGCGACACTGGTCTTGGCCATCTGCATCAAGCTAAGGACACCTTCCTGCATTCTTGCCCCGCCTGAAGCAGTGAAGATAATGAACGGAACCTTCCGTTTATCGGCTTCTTCAATGGCCCTTGTGATTTTCTCTCCGACCACAGATCCCATGCTTCCCATACGGAAACGGGAATCCATAATGGCTGTCACCACTTCAATGCCGTTGACCTTTCCTGAACCGGTCAGCACGGCTTCATTCATACCCGTCTTCTTACGGTCCTTTTCCACTTTGCTCTCATAATCAGGGAAGTTCAGCGGGTTACCCGAAGTCAGGTCATGATCAAGCTCCTTGAACGTGCCTTCATCTATAAAACTATCTACTCTCTCAGGTGAACTCATGCCATGATGGTATCCGCAATGAATGCACACCTTTAAGTTCTTTTGAAGTTCTTTCGTATACATGATTTTTTTGCAATCAGGACATTTTGTCATGATGCCTTCCGGAACGTCATGTTTGGCCGCTTCAGAAGGAATCGTTGCATATTTTTTCTTTTTCGATTTGTTAAAAAGTTCCTTTAGCAAGGTGAAACCTCCTTACCGAATGACAGGTTGCTACTTCAGCGGGAAGATATTCCCTTCCATGTCAGCTGTCCATTCGCTTCTCTATAGTAAATGCATGATATAAAACTGCTTGACTATCAGTTTAATGGAAGTGTTTAAAAAAAGATGTTGGAAATTGTCGCGTCTTCATCGACAATTTTCCTAACCCTTTTATACGTCTCCTGCACAGTCTCTTTCTCTCCACGATCAATGCCGTAAAGCATAGTGATCAACTCTTCCTTCATTGCTGCTGTGAGCTTTTTCTCACCACAGATCAACGTTTCGAAATCATTCAGTATATTCCAGATCCGTTGGGATAAGTAGTTTGAACTCTTCATCACGATCTCCCTGAACGCGTCGTCCAGGTTCTCACATTCAGAAACTTTCTCCCGTAAGGAATCAGTCTTTTTTTCTTCTAAAAACATGGCTTTTAATGCTTCTTTTTCAATCATCATCTTTGTTTGAAGGATGTCTTCCTGGGCCATGTCGTCCTGCAGGATGAACATACCGAGAAGGTCGATCAAGTGATGATCCCTGAAATCCCTCAGAAAGGTACCTTCTCCCCTGCGTGTCTCGATCAGACCCAGTAATTCTAGTGCCCGGAGTGCTTCCCTGACAGAAGAGCGGCCGACATTCAATCGTTCGGACAGTTCCCTCTCGGATGGAATCTTATCTCCGGGCTTAAGGCAGTCCTTCGATATCATTTCTCTCAGCTGGTGAACAATTCCAATATATACCTTAGCGTGAGTATGGAGAGAGTTCACTTCTGTCATCATTCACTCTTCCCGATAACCGCTAAATCTTCTGTTTTCTTACGGATTTCTTCCGGGTCCACCTTTAAGCGGGCAACCCCTGTTTCCATAGCCGTCTTCGCTACGGCAGCCGCTACAGCTGGTGCTACACGCTTATCGAAAGGTGCAGGAATGACATAATCTGCGTTCAATTCGTCTTCTGTGATCAGCGCGGCGATCGCTTCAACGGCAGCCTGCTTCATTTTTTCATTGATGTGAGTGGCACGGACATCGAGTGCACCCCTGAAAATTCCCGGGAAGGCAAGGACATTATTTACCTGGTTAGGGAAATCGGAACGACCTGTTCCCACAACCTTGGCACCAGCTGCTTTCGCAAGCTCCGGCATGATTTCAGGAACCGGGTTCGCCATGGCAAAGATGATTGGATCCTGTTTCATCGAGGAAACCATTTCTTCCGTCAACGCACCTGCAACGGATACACCGATGAATACGTCGGCATCCTTCAATACTTCTGAAAGGCCGCCTTTGATATGGTCACGGTTCGTAAACTTCGCGACCTCGTCTTTCGTAGAGTTCATTCCCTCAGGACGACCTTCGTAAATCGCACCTTTGGAATCACACATGATGATGTCCCTTACACCGTAACGGTAAAGAAGCTTAATGATGGCCATACCGGCAGCACCTGCGCCGTTTGCCACGACTTTGATCTCGGACATCTTCTTCCCTACGATCTTGAGAGCATTCACAAGTCCCGCCACGGTAACGATCGCCGTACCATGCTGATCATCATGGAATATTGGGATATTGGTTTCTTTCTTTAAACGTTCTTCAATTTCAAAACAGTTCGGTGCAGCGATATCTTCCAGGTTCACGCCACCAAATGTCGGTTCAAGAAGCTTGACCGTTTCAACGATCTTGTCCACTTCCGTTGTATTCAAGCAAATAGGGAATGCATCGACCCCTGCAAAGCTTTTGAATAGAACCGCTTTTCCTTCCATAACGGGAAGAGCCGCTTCCGGTCCAATATTTCCAAGGCCCAGTACAGCCGTACCATCGGACACGACCGCGACCATATTCCCTTTCATTGTGTAATCATAGACGGTTTCAGGCTTGTCATAAATCACCTTACAAGGTTCCGCCACACCAGGGGAGTAAGCTAGACTCAAGTCATCCGCGTTCCGGACTTCCACCTTGGATTTAGACTCTAATTTCCCTTTATTCACTCGATGCATATGCAGAGCTTCTTCACGTAATGACAAATTGACTCACTCCTTTTGATTCTTTTACATGCTATGGATCGAATCGCACTCACGCGAATCTTCTAAATGTAAAATGTATAAGTAAAATAATAAGTTCAGAGGTGGTCAGACCACCTTTTTCTATTAAACAATAATATAAATTATGGTTTTAGTAAAGTATGTTATTTTAATATGACATTTGTTCTGCCAAGAATACGGGATAATTCCTCAAGCGCCTCTTCTGACGGACGGATGCACTGATGGTCTGGTAGCCTTACACTCTTTTTGTCCTGCTCATAGTAAACGATGACTGGATTCTTCCCTCTGAAATCTCTTATTACTTGTTGAATCCCTTCCATACACGACTCTTGATCCTGATCAACGGAAATTTTCAAGTAGAGCTTTTGACTGCTCTCCTTTACCCTTGCCTGCACATCCTCCAACGTTTCCAGCTGATTCACAATGAACTGGAGCTTGTCGTTCCGCTCTTCAACATTACCGCCGAACAGGAGGATATTCCCTTCTTTCAGTTGAGGCATATGATTTCGATACACATTCGGAAACACCACTGCTTCCATTTCTCCACTTTCATCTCCGATCTCAAGGAAAGCCATCACTTCCCCTTTTTTCGTACGGATCGACTTTACCCCGGTAATATAGCCGCCAAGTCTGATTTTCGATGCTTTCTGAAGATCGGCTATCTGCTGCAATCCAAGCTCTTCAAAAAGAGCGCGATAAGAAGAAACGGGGTGATCCGACAAATACAGGCCAAGGACCTGCTTCTCAAACTGAAGCTTCGTATCAATCGTCATCTCTTCCACTTCCACATATTTAGGCTTCAGCATAAACGCCTCTTCTTCATCGAACAAGTCGGGATCGTCTTCGGGATTCACAAGCTCCGCGTGTTGAGCTGCAACGTCCAGACTCGCTAGCAAGGTTGCCCGGTCGATCCCAAATTCATCAAATGCCCCTGAGAGCACCAAATTCTCAAGAATCTTCCGATTGATCGTTTTCGATGACACTCTCATGCAAAAATCAAACAGATCATGAAACGGCTTTTCTTTTCTCGCACGGATGATCTCTTTCAAAGCAGCCGCCCCGATTCCTTTAATCGCTCCTATGCTGTACCGGATCCGATTCTTCCCTTCAACGGTGAACACAAACTGACTGCTATTGATGGACGGAGGAAGGATCTCGATCCCATATTGTGTAGCTTCCCGAATGTACTGAGCCACCTTCGTTTCGTTCCCGACGACAGAGGTCAGTAGCGACGACAGGAAGAACGCCGGATAATGGGCTTTCAGATAGGCGAGCTGATAAGCGATCATACTATAGGCAACGGCATGGGAGCGGTTGAAACCATAATCGGCAAACCGGACAATCAAATCATAAATCGTATGGGCAACGTCCTCACGGTATCCTTTACGGATCGAGCCTGATACAAAATGCGCCCGCTCCTGATCAAGGACATCCTTTTTCTTCTTAGAAACGGCTCTACGAAGCAGATCTGCTTCCCCGAGGGAGAATCCCGCCATTTTCGAAGCGATCTGCATGATCTGCTCCTGATACACAATGACGCCATACGTCATTTCAAGAATAGGTTTCAAATCAGGATGGGGGTACTGCACCTGTTCTGCCCCATGCTTCCGCTTAATATACGTCGGGATATTCTCCATCGGACCCGGACGGTACAAGGCATTTACCGCCACGATGTCTTCAAAGGAATTCGGCTTCAGCCTTTTTAACACATTCCGCATCCCATCTGATTCAAGCTGAAAAATCCCGTTTGTCTGTCCCTTACTCAAAAGTTCGAAGGTTTTGGCATCATCCATGGGGATGGAATCGATGGAGAACGATTTACCCGTCCCCATCTGCACGTTCTTCACAATTCGTTCTAATATACTTAAATTTCGAAGTCCGAGGAAATCCATTTTTAATAGACCGATTTCCTCTAATATATCCATAGAGTATTGGGTCAAATGAATACCTGATGCACTGCCCTGGATCGGTACCCACTGCACGAGAGGCGCTTCACTCATTACTACTCCTGCAGCATGGGTGGACGTATGTCTTGGAAGTCCTTCAAGTTTAAGAGCCGTCTGAAACAACTTTTGATAATGATCAGAACTCGTCACAAAGTCGCGGAATCCCTTTGACTTTTCATAGGCTTCCTTCAAGGTGATTCCCAGCTGATTCGGCACAAGCTTCGAAACCTGCTCCTGCTCCTTCATATTCAGGCCGAACACCCGACCCGTATCACGAAGTGCCGCTTTGGCTGCAAAGGTCCCGAACGTAATGATCTGGGCAACATGGAGACTGCCGTACTTTCCTTCCACATATTCAATCACTTCGTCGCGCCGGTGATCAGGGAAATCGATATCGATATCGGGCATGGATACCCGTTCTGGATTCAGGAACCGCTCAAACAGCAAATGATGCTCGATTGGGTCCACATCCGTTATATTCAATGCGTAGGATACGAGGGAACCTGCTGCCGACCCACGTCCCGGCCCTGTCATGATCTTTCTTTCCTTTGCGTACTTCATAAAATCCCAGACAATCAGGAAGTAATCACTGAACCCCATCCGTCCGATGACCTCAAGCTCATAATCCAGTCGCTCGATGTACTCATCGGATACCGGTTGGACACGCTCACTTAATCCTTTTTCACAAAGATGTGTCAGTTCCTGGAGGGCAGACACTCCCTCAGGCAGAGGATATTTAGGAAGGAGCTGCTGATGGAACGGAATGGTCAGGTGGCAGCGGTCCGCAATCTTCATCGTATTCTCAAGAGCCGAAACATGGTCAGAGAATAACTCCACCATCTGCTCTTTACTTTTAAAGTAAAACTTCTGTGATTCCAGTACGTCCCGGTCATCTTCCGACAGCTTCACACCATCGCGAATCGCCGCCATGCACTCATGGGCAAAATGATCCTCCTGGTCGAGGTACTGCACGTCATTGGTAGCGACGAGTTCTGCTCCCGTCTCATCCGATAACTGCTGGAGTAATGGAATAAGAGAATCCTCAGAAGACAAGCCATGGTTCTGGATACTCAAATAAAAAGAGTCCCGGCCGAACATCTGCTGATAAGTACGGATGCATTCTTTTGCTGTTTCTGTTTCACCATTTAACAACAGACTCTCAATCTCACCATTGATTCCCGGGGTGATCGCAATCAACCCTTCACTATAAGAAGAAAGCCACTTTAAGGGAAGGCCATCCTTCGACTTTGCCCCGATGGCACTCGAGATTTTCAATAGATTCTGATAGCCCGTTTGATTTTTCACAAGGAGAACAAGTGGATGGGAACGTTCCTCAGAGGCAATATCCGCGGTCAATCCGATGATCGGCTTGATGCCTTCTTTGACACACGCCTTATAAAAAGGGATGGCGGCATACATCATATTTTTATCGGTCAAGGCAAGCGCCTTAAACCCGTATTCTTTCGCTCTATGTACAAGTCCATTTATCGAAATCGTGCTAGACAAGAGACTATAGGCACTCGCTATTTGTAAATGAACAAATGACATGTTATGCACAACCTTTTTCTCAATATACTTTTATTATAGGAAAGAAACCTCAAAAAAGAAAATATGTTCTCCCTCATATCTTGTCCCCAAATCCCATATAGTTATCGTAAAGACACGTAATAGATGGAGATGATGAAATGGCAGAAGCTTTCTTTCCGGAATTATTCAAAAGCTTCTTTATTGCTATGGGGGTACTTCTAGGTGGATCACTGCTCGGCGGATTGGCCTCTTTCGCCATGGGGCAGCCCTTATTCATTGAAATGAGACGACTATCCGATTTCCTGCGCATCTGGGCCATCATCGCAGCAATCGGCGGCACATTCGATACGGTGTACAGCTTTGAAAAAGGCTTTCTGAACGGGGAGACAAAAGAACTCTTCAAACAATTCCTGTGGATCCTGTCTGCCCTCGGAGGAGCCAACACAGCCGCCATGATCATCACCTGGCTCACCCAGGAACATATGCCGTCATGAGGATCCCCCCATTCTACCGCCTTCCCTCCTGGCAGCGGTTCTTCGCCGGAATGGTCGTGGGAGGCATCATCAGCTGGATGATCTTCCTCTTCATGTTCGGCACCATGCATGAAAAACAGGCCCTAAAAATAGAAGAACAAAAAAATGAAATCAGCAAACTGAAAAACACCCTGTCCTATCTGCAGGAAGAATACAAACAATTAAACAAGGAAAATGAAAACGAACTGACCATTCAGGAAGTTAAAGTGAAGATCATCAATACGACCAAAACAAAAGTGGAACTGCTCAGTATTCATGAAACCGAAGATCGGCTGAGCGAAGATTTGCGGAGCCTTTTGACCAAAGATTTAGAAACAGTATATGGGAATAAAGAGCTTATCAAGAAAATTATTGAGAATAAAACCGTTAAGCTGAATGATAAAAACTTTCGGTTGAAAGTCAGGGAGATGTACTTTTATACGACGACTCAGATTACGTTGGAGTTGAAGTACGATGATGATTAGTTGGGTTTGGTGAACCTGTCGGTGGCAGGTTCTTTTTTCGTTCTTTGAGAGCAGTATTATGTTGAAATTTGAATGTTGAGTGAGACCCTCTTCCGAATCCTTACTTGGACGGGCATGAGGGGTTACTTCTTTTGCCCTTTGGTGGTATTTGCGTCATTTTCGAGCACATTTGCGTCAAAATTGAATTTTTTGCGTCATTATTTTGATATTTGCGTCAAAGTGGACCGTAATTGCGTCAAAAGGATCTGTAATTGCGCCAAATACCAAAATTAACCATATACGAATAACTCGATAATGCCCGGAACAACCTCAATTGTATAAAAAATACATATATACTAGTTTTAACCGACTTTCATGAGAATAACTTCTAAGTCCATTCGTTGTACTTTATGAAAAGGCCTTTCAACCATATAAGGAGCGAATTCAATGAAAAGTTCACCGACCAACTTCATCACCAGGTTAAAAAAGAAAAAAGAAGATGCATTGGAGTATATTATCGATGTCTATATGCCACTTGTAAAAACCATCGCCACAAAGGTTTTACACAATGGAAATCGTCTTGATATCGATGAATGTATCAATGATGTGTTCCTCACTGTCTGGCAAAATGATCATCAATTTCAAGGCGACGCAGAGGATTTCAAAAAGTGGATCGGGATGATCACCAAATATAAGGCCATCGACCGGTACCGTCAGGCTGAAAAACGGAACGCCCGTGAACAGTCCGACGAATCCCTTCAGCAAAAATCAAGTCCTCTCCAAACCGACACTTCCGTACTGCGACGGGAAGAGAAAAACGAATTATTAGCAGCGATCAGTCAGCTCGATGAAATGGACCGGGATATTTTCATGATGAAATATTATTTGGATTTGACCAATATCGAAATCGCGGAGCAATTAAACCTTTCTAAAGCAGCTGTGGATAACCGATTATACCGTGGGAAGAAAAAATTAGCCTCGAATGTGACATTAAAGGAGCGACTGGTATGAGCATGAAGGAATGGATAGATATAGATATCGATACACTTGAATTGGAAGAAGTGACGGACTTGGAAAAAAAGCGAGTTAAACAACACGTCCTAAAAAAACGTAAAAAGACACATGTATGGAGGAATATAGCGGTTGCATCTGTCATGCTGATCGGTGTCTCTACCGCAGCAGGCTTTGCCTATCCCTCTTTCGCTACTCAGATTCCGTTCATGGATGATGTTATAGACTATTTCAGTGATGACGACACATACAAAGAGTTTGACGAGTATTCAACGGATATCGGACTTTCAGAGAGTAGCAACGGAGTGACCGTCCTGATTGATAATGCCGTGTACGACGGCACGAATATTACGGTCTCATATGCCATGGAAACGGATAAAGACTTTGGGGAAGGCCCGACTAGAGGGGCCAATTGGTTTGACATAAAAGGGGCCATCGGTAACGGTGGGAGCAGTAAAATCACGAAGATCAGCGATAACCGCTATGTCGGGTTATCCACCATCACCCCAAGCTTTAAAGGCGGCGACACTCCGGATAAGGTAGAGATTACTTGGGAACCACAGACGCTTTACAGTACTTCCAATGATGTAGAGGTGGATGGAGATTGGTCCTTCGCCTTTTCATTGAAACGGCTGGATGGAGACGTCAGGCTTGTAAACGAAACCGTTAAGACGAACGATATTCACTTCACGTTAAAATCCGTTGAGCTTACAGATGTATCAACGGTGATTGCATATGAGCAGGTGGTGACGGACTCACTTCTCGAGGAATGGCCAGAGGTAACGCCTACATTCACCGTGAAAGACGATCTTGGTCATGTCTACATCGATGGAACAGGTGGAGGCGGCTTTTCTGAGGACAACGGCAAAACACTTGAAGGTACCACTTCATTCGGAACCATTCAGGATGGTGCCAGTCAACTCATCATTGAGCCCGTTGAAATTGCCAGTCTCATGTTTGGAAAAGGCCATACCGAAATCAAGCTTGAACCCATTATCATTAACCTAAATAACTAAATTCGTCACCCCCTATATATGCCTTCAATAGGGGGGTATTTTTTATTCCAATCTCGGATTTCCTTCCCCACTAACTCAGGGCAATCCCAATGCACATTATGTTTCGAATTCTCGAACCCGACTACTTTCACTTCTTTCAACGCACTCTTCAGTTTTTCGATTCCATGCTGACGTGAACGGTCTGAGTCCGAAATAGTAGCATGAAAGAATAAAACAGGGCACTCAATGAATGGATACGTTGTCGAACATGGTTCAAGATAAAAGGCTTTAATCGTTGCCAAAAGACTGTCCCTGTCAGCTCTCAATTGATAATGGCCATCCTCTTTTACAAAGTTTGAAGAAATGATTCCCTCGAGCTGCTGATCCCAAGGCCGTGTCGTGTACTCCTTGTATGTGTTTACTATATCTTCCCAAGACCGATATCGGCTCGAATCAATATACTCTGCCCAATCGGAATGAGCCTTCTCCCTTGTATATCCCACAACCATTTCAGGGAAAACATACCCTCCATCAATTAATATTAGCCCCTTTATTTTATCAGGGAATTTCGCCGCGAGATGTAATGACAGGTCAGCTCCCCAGGAGTGCCCCAACACATATGCTGGTTCAGACGTCATCTTGTTGATGACTCCCATGATCCGATTCGCTAATGAGGAAAAAAGGTAGTCTTCTTCACCGTCAAGAGGGGCGGTTTCTCCGTGTCCGGGAAGGTCTAATAGGATGATATGAAAATCGTTACGGAGATGCCCGGCAAGTTCAATGAAGCTGTTGGAATCGGCTGTCATCCCGTGCAGGCATAAGAGAGGTGGAAGCTGTCGGTCTCCGATTTCATAGACAATAAAGGGATGGTTGTCCACCATTATGGTCCGTTGTTTCATGTTCATTCCTCCATACTTAATCGACATTTAAACCGCTCCACCCCCGGATACTTCTCACCCAAACTCCTAACCTCAAACCCTACTTTCTTATAAAACATCACTGCTTCTTCATCCGTCTCAGCAGTAATACCCGAGAAAGAACCATGTCTCCTGATAAAATCAATCATCTGTTTCCCAATCCCCTCACCACGTTGTTGTGGCATTACGGCAATATGCTTTATTTCGCAACAATCATGATCCAGTAACTCAATCCCGATACACCCAAGCAGAGCGTTGTTCTTCACAAACCCAAATAGCTTTCTCTGGGAGGAATGAATGTACAAATCATATTCCACTTTGACTTTCTCATGTGAAGTCGCAAAAGATAGTAATGTTCTGACATCAGGATCGATGGGTGTTGATTTCATTTCTTCCATAGAAGACTCCCTTCCATTTGCGAACGTAATCATCTATATCCCTTCATCCCATTCTCAAACGCTTCCCGATCATGATTTTCAATCCCATGGAGCGCTTCCTGCAACGCGAATGTCCCTCTATAGAAAGCCATCCTGTCCAAAATGTGCTCCCCTTTCGGATACATGTCCAGGCAGGTGCGGACGAAGTGTTCACCGTAACTGGATAATAGCCCTGCAAAGTCGTATGCAGGATCTCCCACTTCAGTTTCACCAAAATCGATGATTCCGGAGATCTCCTGGCTCTTCGAATCCCATAGAATATTCGAAGCCCCAAAGTCTCCATGAATGAGGACCGGTTGGAAATCCAGTAGTTCATTTTTGGATAAAAATGAATCGAAATGGTGGCTTACTTCGCATTTTGCGTTTTCATTCATATGTGGAAAAAGCTTCTCCTTGATCCGATTGTATAAATCGACGATTGAACTTCGTATATCATCAATGCTTTTCTTCTCGATTTCTAAATCATCGATAGACTGGGAGTGCAATTCAGTCAAAAACCCCGTCAATTGTGAGGCGATTTTTTGACTATGTTCTTCATGATCCTTATAAACTCCTGGCCAGAATGGTTCACCATCAATCATCTTGTATCCCGTGAACACCTTCCCCACTTCCTCAGGTTCCATGGATTGATAAAGAGGGTATGGAACCGGTAATGAAATGGTACCCTTTACCGCTTCCAACACCTTCGTTTCTTTCTTTAATTTCCTGATTCCTTCCAGATACTTCGGAAACCTGAACACAAGTGAACCGTTGACGATGAGAACATCATTGTTCTGTCCGATTATGTTCATTTCGCTGTGATTGATCGTGAACTCAGGGTACATTTCTCTTATTCGATTTTCATATTGTGACTCCACGTGTGTACCTCCTCTATTTCCTTTCCTCTAAAAACGCCTCATACTCCTCCGCAAATCGCTCTGCTTCTTCAAGGAACGGGTAATGGTTACTCCTCTCAAAGATGACCAATCTTGAATCTGGTATACCCTCAGCCATTTCAATCGAATAGTTCAACGGACATTGCACATCATATCGGCCGCACATGATCAACGTCGGGACGTGAATCAATTCCAGTTTTCTCGTGACATCATAGACGTGTATTTCACGGATAAAAAAGTTCATCCGTGCAGCAGCCATTCCTTTATGAATATCCTTGGAAAAAAGCTCACGATATTTCTCAGGTTTATGTAAGGATAATTTCGTCCTTTCAATTGACAATTCTTTTCTTTTTTCAAGTGATAAATCCGATTGCTTCAGCGTTTCAATCAGTTCCTGCATCCTTTCGTAATCAGGATGTGCCCGGTTGTAAATACAGTCTCTCGAAAAGGTCATATATTCTCTCGCTGCAGCTCCGACGATCACTGTAAAATCCAGACTTTTCGAGAAATGTATTCCGTAAAGAACTCCCAACATCCCGCCAGTGGAATGGCCGGCAAATCCCCAGCGTTGAAAACCTAATGTATCCCTGACCGCTTCCAGATCAAATATCGTTTCCAACATACTGAGCTGATACGGTTCATATGCTTTGTCAGAACCCCCTGCTTCCCGTAAGTTAATCAAGAAGACTTGGTTCGTACGAGTGAAGGTCTCTGCGAAGTAGTCTCCTGTATGATTGAACTCGGAATAATGGTGGGTGACACATAGCGGATCTCCCTGACCCTTCATGAATACTTCAAATACTCCGCGTGTTGTTTGGAGTAGCTTTCTTTCCCAACGTTTCATCCTATCACCCCTTACTGATATGCAACTTAAAATAGTACTGACCTTGAAGCTAAGGTAATTGTTCTCTTTTTATTTTAACGCTAATGGAAAGTATTTCATAAATATTTCGAATCTTCAACGAGATCAAACACAATTAAAAGAAGCTATAGTGTTAAGACTGACTATCATTACCGTAAAGTTTATGTAAATAAGAAAATGAACACACCTTTCTATGATAGGGTTTCTTTGAAGAGAATCGAAATTAAATAAAAAGGAGCTTAACATTTCATGAAACGTAGTGCTTTAGCATGCATAAGTATGGCCGGCATACTTATGACAGGACCCCTTAATGGACTAGCAATGACAAACAGTTCTACCCGCACGGATCATCTCCAACAGGAAATCTCGAACGCCAATGCGTACATATCAGATAACACAGTGAACACGGAGAAATACCAGGCGATGGAAGATTCACCTTTTGCTTTTTACCGCGCAACGAACTTCCTTTATTACCAAGACCTCGATAATGGGACGATTCAGATTCCTAATGAATGGACCACAACCAACAATGTGGATACGTGGCTTTCTGGGGATTTCCATACTCAAAATGTAGGGTTCTTTGATAATGACGAAGGGGATATCGTATTTGACCTGAATGATTTCGATGATTCATACATAGGGCCTTTTTATTGGGATTTACTGCGTTATACGACCAGTATTTATCTATTGAAGGACCAATTAGATTGGAGTCTGTCTCAAGCAGAAGCCGATGACCTGGCTATGTCGTTTCTGACGGAGTATCAGGATACGCTAACAAGCGTGAACGGTAATGCAGGGGAAACGAGTGTGAAGATGGATAAAGCGACAGTGACAGGATTCATCGATGACGAAATGGATGATGTCATCAGCCGGGATGCATCACACGCTCTAGACAAATGGACGGTCATCAATAGCAGTGGGAATCGTCAATTCGATTGGTCCAATCCAGATTTATCTGTCGTTGACAGCAGTGATTTAGCAGATTTGGAAGGACATTGGTCTTCCTACCTTCAGGATATTTCAGATAAGGTTAGCAGCTGGGATACCCATTATTTTGATGTAAAGGATCGTGCCCGCCGCCTTCATTCAGGCTTGGGGAGCTTAGGAGTAGAGAAATATTATGTGTTAATTGAAGGACCAACACGCGCAACAAACGATGATCAACTTCTGGAAGTCAAGGAACAGTTGAAACCGAATATGTTCGTCAATCCACTTACGGATGCTTCTACCTACAATAATCAACTAAATGGTACAGCAGATACTGCTCGGGTCGCTTATAAAGGACTTCAAGACCAGGTGGATGATCATATGGGCGTCTTAGCAGGAGGGAGTAAATCGTATCTTGTCCGCAGGATTTCCCCTTGGAAACATGGTTTAGATCCAGTTGATTTTAACAGCAAATCAGATCTCGACAGCTTTGTAAAATACTCGGCACAAGCCCTTGCCTATGCTCATGCACGTGCTGATCGGGATTATCAGGATCAATTCATTTCCTATAATTTTGAGGATGGTGCACTGCAAGCCATAGATGTATGGCCACAATTTAAGACAACAGTGGTGGATTTAGCAGGAGATTATGCGGATCAGGTAAATGCGGATTATCAATCTTTTCTTCAATTGATGCAGGAGAATCGGTTGCCGTAAACAGAAGAAGACCCCCTTCTAAAAGGGGGGGTTCTTCTATTACTCTATATACTTTCAAGACAATTTCCCTACGTTAATTCCCTCTTGATGTAGATTAGTCTATAGTGTTTTATGCTTTCTATAACAAATTAAGCTTTTCAGGTTAACTTGAGTCGACTTACTTTCCCCTTACCCATTTCATACGTTTTAATTAACAAAAAACTGAGACATCCAAGCAATATAATATGAGCCCGGGATGAAGATGAGTTGCGCGACCACTGTACCGAAAAGCCTTGACAGAACCATCATGATGGATAGCCCCTTTAACTCAGAATAATTCCCCTTCCGATTTGCCACATCATCAGCCATCACGGAAATCTTCGGATCAATGAACAAGGTTAATAGAATGGTTGCGATACCATTGATTAATCCAGAGGCCATGGTGGCAGCAAATCCTCGATCAGGCACGATAATTGCCGCATACAGCGCAGATAGAACACCAATTGTATAAACCGCTGTAATCATCATATTAATGAAAAATAACCTCTTTGGAATGCTTCTCAAGTTGATTCCCTTCAAATATCTCCGACCCGGCTTAGAAAAATGATTGATGCCTCTTTTATATAGGTCATTCTTAAATCCGAGCTTGATCAACCGAGGAACGGAACCGCCCTGCTCTGAAAGGTGGATAATTCCTCTGGAAAATAGAGCAACGAACGTTGGCAATAAAAAGATTCCTACCAATGTCCCTATAGTCGAGGCACCAATCAGCACCCTGAATTGGCCTTCTATCACTTCTAATTCATGACCTTCAGGCGCAGCATCAATGAGACCACCTGTAAAAGGCTGTTGCATCATATTCGACATCCTTGAAACAATGACCATCATATTGAACAACGAAAGACCAGAAGCAATAAGTTTTACCCTTGCACCTGATAACCTGACCGCATAAGCGAGTGTTTCAATGCTATGTATGATTAAAATAAATAGTGCAATCGAGATAACCGGTAACGATATTAAATCCACAGTGACAACTCCCTTTTTTATCCAAACATATTATAGCATTAAAAAAAGGAACATTTCGTATTTTTTAAATGTCGCTTTAATTCCTTTGCATTATTTTCTATACGCTTCATACCAGTGAAAAGGCTGAACTTCTTTTAACGTCTTAAATTGAAGATCACCTTCTGGATGGTAAATACCCTCCTTGATCTTTCATTAATAATCCTGAATCACGATTATTAATCCGTTTAACGAAAAACCTTCATCCATACACTCCCTTCATTTCACCAAAAAAGAAAAGCACTCAGGCATATTCAAATGCCTAAGTGCTTTTCAATAGTCTAACGAATCCGTAATGAGGATTTTATGACAATCCTTCTTCAATCACAAAACATGTCTTCCTTTAACCCGTTAGTTCTTTCTATCCTCCAACCAATTCTTATGCTGATTTCCGTTCAATTCCACGAAGCCAGGCTGTTAACAGAACCGCTCCTGCCACCATAATGGCACCAATCCAAGGTGTGTGAATCAAACCGATTCCATCTACAATGATCCCCCCTACAAAGGAACCGATGGCAATCCCGACGTTAAACGCGGCAATATTAAGAGCAGATGCTACATTGACTGCTGATGGAACGTATTTTTCAGCCAGGTTCACAACAAGAATCTGAAGTCCCGGCACGTTCATGAATGCGAATAATCCCATAAGGAAGATGGCGATCAGCCCTGCCACTTTGAATGGTGCTGCAAATGTAAGAGCTAATAGAATGATGGCTTGGAGAACAAACATCCAGAATAACGCTTTTAACGGATTTTTATCAGAAGCTTTCCCTCCGACAACATTTCCGATTGCTACGGCAATTCCGTATACAAGCAGGATAATGCTTACCCATTTGGCACTGAATCCTGTTACGTCCTCTAATAATGGTGTTAAATACGTGAATGCAACGAACGTTCCGCCATATCCAAGGGCTGTAATGGCAAAGGCTAGTAATAATCGACCATTCGTTAAAATTTTCAATTGTTCACTGAACTTGGCAGGTGGTGCTTCCTTTAAGTTTTTCGGCACAAGGATGGAACTTGCAATGATGCCTACGATACCGAGAAGGGCAACTCCCCAGAACGTGGCTCTCCATCCGAATGCCTGCCCGATAAAGGTTCCAAGTGGTACTCCTGTTACCGTTGCGACCGTCAATCCAGTGAACATAAAGGCAATCGCGCTGGCCCGCTTATGGGCAGGGACTAAATCGGCAGCGATCGTCGACCCGATCGAGAAGAAAATGCCGTGTGAAAAGGCTGTGATAAAACGGGCAACTAATAATAGTCCAAAGCTTGTGGACATGGCCGCAACCGAGTTTCCTACAAAGAATAAGAGCATTAATGACATAAGCAGCGATTTCCGGCTCATCTTACTGGTCAATGCCGTCAAAACCGGTGCTCCGATGGCGACTCCAATGGCATAGCCTGAAATCAATAATCCTGCGAGTGTGATCGATATCGATAAATCATCGGCGATCGATGATAATAATCCAACAGGGACAAATTCTGTCGTTCCTATTCCAAAGGCACTGATGGCAAGGGCAAGTAACGCCGGTGTGCCGCCTTTCGTTTTTGACTGATCTATAGTAGCTGAAGTTGAACTCATAACGTAACTTCCTCCTTAAATGATTGAATGAAATGAGAAACGAAGGCGCCTTCCGTTTCTCTGTACACATTATGATAATGGGTACAAATATTTATGAGAAGTACGCACTTTAAAGTCATGTAGGTACTTATTTGTAACCTAAGGACCATTAAGTGCCTATATACCTTTCAAACCCCTTTGGCAAAATCCGATAGGTACTGTTTGAAAAGCTAAACTGAATTATGAGGGATAGCTAACTTTTTGGGAAGAACGCACTTTGAAGTGGCATAGGCACCTGGAAGTACCTATGAACAGTAAGCTCTTTCCTAGTCAAACGGCAGGGAAGTGGGTACACTAAAAAAGGAATGATTTAATAGAGGAGAGTCGATGATGAAAGCACTTGTATTTGAAAAATTCGGTGGACCGGATGTCCTGCATTACCAGGAGATCGATGCGCCCGAAATCGGACCGGATGACGTTTTAGTTGAAATGAAGGCAATCGGCCTGAATTTCGCGGATGTATATAGAAGAAAAGGAAATTATCACTTAGCAGGAAATCCTCCGTACATTTGTGGGTATGAAGGAGCGGGGATCGTTAAAAGCGTTGGAACGAACGTGACTGAAATAAAAGTCGGGGAGCGAATCGCTTTTGCCGATGTACCGTATGCCAACGCTGAACTTGTGTCAGTTCCAGTGGAAAAAGCGATTCCGCTTCCTGACGAAATTTCATTTGAAACCGCTGCATCCCTTTTATTACAAGGCCTTACTGCTCATTACTTAACGAAAGACAGCTATCGCGTTAAAAATGGGGATACCGTTTTAGTTCATGCGGCAGCAGGAGGAGTCGGACAGCTTCTTGTTCAAATCATTAAGATATTAGGCGGCACAGTCATCGGGTTAACGTCTTCAGAGGAAAAGAGGCAGGCGGCGCTTGCTGTTGGTGCAGACCATATGTTTTTATACAGTGAAGACTGGGAACAGCAAGTCCAGAAAGTGACCAATGGTAAAGGCGCTGACGTTGTCTATGAATCTGTGGGCTCGACGTTGATGAAAAGCTTTGAAGCAACTCGCATCGGAGGGACGGTCGTTTTCTTCGGTATGGCGGGAGGCGATCCTGTTTCAGTTGATCCGCGGATGCTGATGGACACCTCGAAAACGTTGACCGGTGGAGACCTTTGGAATGTCTTGACGTCTCACGAAGAACGGGTGATCCGCTCACATGAGTTGTTTGGATGGATTCAAGAAGGAAAGTTAAATGTTTCTGAACCAACGGTCTTTCCTTTAAGTGAGGGCGCGAAAGCTCATGAGTATTTGGAAAGCAGAAAGAGTACAGGAAAGATTTTATTAAAACCTTAAAAAAAGAGACCCAGTCCAATTCCGAGACTGGGTCTCTTTTCACTAACTGCCTTCTATAATTCCTGAGTCAACCGGATCATATCCCTGACTTGGATTCCATTTTCGAAAATGTCTTCAGCATAATGCCGGGTGAAAAAGTCTAAATCTACCCCAACGATCCGGAATCCACACTTTTGATAAAGAGCAAGCTGACCGACGCCAGAGTTTCCGGTACCCACTTCGATGGTCGTGTACCCTCTCTCCCTGGCCACCTTGACGGCATCCATTACCAGCTGCTTTCCTATACCTTTTCCGTGCAATTCTTCAGCAACAGCCACGTTCACTAGCTCAACGGTTTCGGGTCTAGTTGGGAGCAAGACGTACACTCCGACGATAGTATTCTCAAGCTCCGCTACAAAGCATTCTCCCCTGGCGACATATTCTTTGACGATTTCTTCTGAAGGGTCAGCTAATAGAAGTAATTCCATAGGAAGATCTTCATCTAACCTTCGTTTTCGGATATTCATATGTACCTCTCCTAAGAAAATAACATTTCTAACTATTATACTACTGAAAAATGAAAACCTTTAAAGTCAGTTCTTATAAACCGTCAGCTTCTCTTCTGCAGATGTGCGAGGTCTCACTTGCGGTGCTGTTTCAAAATAGCCCATATGCAAGAAACCAACAATTTTCTCTCCTGGTTTTACATTCAGTAGATCACGCACTTTAGGGTCATAAATATAGGGATTTGTTTTCCATACGACTCCAAGTTTTTGTTCCCAGGCAAGCAATTGGAAGTTTTGAATAAGCGAGCTGACCGCACCAAAATTCTCTTCCCACTGTTTTTGTCTTGGATCTTCTTCCATGACCACAATAAGGAATGCGGTGGGTTGGCTAAAATAGTTTCTCCGGTTCTCCTGCATGTCTGGAGAGAAAGTTTTCACTAAACCTTCAACAAACCCTTCCTTCTCCTCAGTTGAGACAAAAATGAATCTCCATGGTTCCCTTAACCCGTGGTTCGGTGCCCAGATGGCATCATTCAATAACTCAAGTACCGTTTCCTCTGTCACGTCTTTATCTGTATATCCGCTTTTGATCGAGCGGCGTTCACGAATGATTTTGGCTAAATTCGATTTCTTATTTTCCATTGTATGATCTCCTCATATAAAGATGCTTAGAGTAGGTTTTTCTGTTTCAAATGAAGATGTCTATACTTTAGATTTTATTCCTAACTCTACCTCCTTTAAATGATAACAATTATCATTCTCACTTGTAAAGTGATATTTCTGAATACTCCTTTTCACGAAAAGGAGTGTTGCTGGAAAAATTTCAAAATATTCATCTAGGCATATCCCCTTTACTCACGAGAATTCGATAGTATACTAAACATATCTTCTTCATCTTGAAGATAGTGGTTCAAGGCAAGACCCCTGATGTAAATCGAAAAATTCCTTATTTGTAGCAGCTTACCGAGTTTATTGGTAAGCTCTTTTTTTTGGAATGTGGCTTCATAGTACATGCACTATGAAGCCACATGAATGACCTGTCTCAATGAACAGTCTCATATTCTTGTTCACTCACCAGAAATTCCGATGTAACTTGTTGCGTCGTGTCCTCGACCTTATTCACAAGCCCCACCAACTTCAAACCAGAATACTCAACTTCTTTATAATGATAGTGAAATACACTCTCCTCATTCTCTACCTTCTTCAAATTCTTTCCCTTACTACCAAGCAATTTTTTAATAGTATCATTTTGTAAATGGGGATAGAGCATTACCTTGACGATATATTCTTTATCTCTTTCAAGACGGTTAGTCGTGTATTGAAAATAACCATCTGAAGTGGTTGTCACTTTTCCTTTGCTAATAAGCGTTTTTTCATCGCTTTCTAAATGCTCAATCGTGAGTATTGCTCCTTCTGGTAATTCAGTCTCTCCCTTAATGACGATTTGGTTAGGGAAGTTGTACACTTTTCCTGACAGATCATAATGACTCTTTGTATCGTTAGCCGTTGATTGAGCTGAATGCAAAACCTGTTCTGGACTAATGAGATAGTATCCTGCAAGAGGAGTGAGGATCAGAATGGCCAACAGGAAGGCTACATTAGGGACGGCTGATTGAAAAAGACGCCTCTTCCAATTCTTCCGATTCGCTTTTCTCCAAACGTTTTGAAATTCAATTGAAGATGTTTCGGTTTCATCCAAATGTTCAAATAACTTCTTCCACTCATCTTTCTTCATATAATCCCGCCTTGGTTAGATTCAATTCCACCTGTAATTCGAGACGCCTCAATTGCTTAAGTGCTGTATTCAACCTGGATTTTGCCGTCCCTATAGGAATCCCGAGAATCTCGGAACATTCCTTCAACGTGAACTCGGAGTAAAAATGCAAAACAACGATCTCTTTGCTTTTCCACGAAAGGGAATTGACGGCCATCCACAGTTCCCGCATTTCATCTGATTTCAAGAAACTCTTTTCAACCGAATCTATCTGATCATTGGCAATATCATCAGAAAAGAACGAGAAGCATTTTACTATCCTTTGTTTCTTCGAGACGGTCTTGGCGACATTCATGGTGATGGTATAAATCCAGGGTTTGATCGGCCTTGTGTCGTCATACCTGTCATATTTACTCAAGAGGCGAATGAATGTCTCTTGTGTGATATCATCTGCTAAACTACGTGATTTGGTTAATAGTAAAGCTGTTCTATATACATAATCCCTATATTCTCTGAAAATTTTTTCTGCTTTTGACTCTTCAATAAACAAAGGACTAATTCACTCCCCTCCACTACTGTTCTCGCTGAGGTTATTAAAGGTATCGAGCAGAAATGTTCTTTGCCCTACACTCCCTTTCTCAACTTTATAAATAAAATCGAACATTTGAATGCGTGCAAATTCTCCCTCTTTTACCAAGCCCGGAGATCCATCTCCAATATTTTCACCTTTGGGACCGTATATCTTCTGTATATCGGCAGGTTGTTCTTCCGGCTTAAAGGTGACGACTAACTTTTGTTCCTCATCTCTGTTTTCTCTTGAAAAATTTGCACTGTAAGTCCGGTCTGCGTTCACTTTTACAATGGCTTCCTCCAGGACGGCATCACTTTCAATATCTTTAAGTTCAACCTTGATCTCTGAATTTTTTTCCAGTGTACTGGTACCGTTAACTGAAACTTTATTCCCGACAGTCTTCACATTGCCTGCAATTTTCACCTCTTTTTTGGAGGCTGCACAACCACTGAACAGCAGAACTAGAAGTACAATCATGATTAGTAGTTTATGATTTTCCAAACTTTTCTCCCCCTCTGTTGTTTTCATTTACTACTATTACTAGTAAACGATTGAAAGGGTTCGATGGCACATCCATTTTTTTCAAATAAATAAAAGAGCTCCACTCTCCAAAAAGAGTGAAGCTCTCAACATGTTATTTCGACTTCCCTACTCCCTGATCAGGTTTCTTAATATACCTAATAAGAAACACAGTCCCTGTACAATTTAAAACAATACTTGCACTAAGAATAACAGCCCATAAAGGAGTAGGCAGCGAAAGGATCAAGGATACTAACAAGAATACAATTCCTCCTAATACGAAAAGGAGACCTTTTGATACATCGTTCATGATTTCTTCCTCCAGAAAATAGTCAATACGTTTATTTTAACATAAATATCCATAACTGGGCACCACTTTCTATTTGAGTTAATTCACAATACCCCAAATCCGGCCATCTTCCATGGGAATGATCTTTCCCAGAATACCAAAGGTCCTAAAAGTAATTTGTTCTCCCGTATCATACTCGTAATCCCTTTCGTAGGAAGAAAAAAAACCGACGTTTCGATAATGCCCTGAACGTCCCCATATCACACGGTTGTTCTTCATGCATTTTTTAACTCCGCCATTTTCCGTACACTCGATGTCATTCTCCTTCAACATCCATTGTTCAAATTCATCACTGGTTGGGGACGTATAATCCAATATGGCGAATAATATGATGAATAAGATGAACCCTGAAGCTAGCATTCTTTTTTTTGAAAACACAAAAATCCACCTTTATTGAAATCTCTTTAAAGCTTACATCTGTTGCTCAATCAACCTAATACATTCTTTCAACGATGTCTTAGATGTATCGACGGTTACATCATAGTTCATGCCTTCATGCACCGCAACAGCCTGGGATATAGCCATTCCTTCAATACGGTCCCCTCTTTCTTTCTCACGGGCACCCGCGACGGCCGGATCACAGAAGACACCAACCCATATCACCTGCAATCCTTTCAAGAATGTCTCCCATCTTTGTCGGGCTTCCATTCCGCTCAGGAATACATCATCAATGATGATCCGGGCACCTCTTCGTGCCATCTCTCCAATGCCATGCATCCATGCCGATTCAAGCTCTCGAAATTCTGAACCGGGACTGACGGATCCGTCTTCATTTAGTTTGATTCCACTATCTTTCTTAAGCATAGCATCTGGCATCGATTCGATCAGATCATCGATGCTGAATCTTAGCCATGACTCGGTCAATGAATTTTGGAGACATTTTGCAAGTGTTGTTTTTCCTGAGCTTGATCCTCCGTTTAGGATGATGATGTTTGTCATGGGTATGGCCTCTTTTCTATTAAGGTGATTGGGATGCTTATTTATCTGTGTTTGTATACTTAGTCTTTTTTCTGTTGATAGTTTATTAAGATGATAAGAAGTGATTCCATGCCCTTAAGACTATCTTAATGCACGTATTACAGAGGAAGACTACAGGTTTTATGAACCGATTTTCAAACAATATGATCCAGCATGAGGTTTTTGAGCTTGAATCCTGATATATGATCGATAGTCATACCTTACATACTCGGCACAAAAGACTGATCCCTCACAACCACCGTCTCAGGTACAAATTTAATAAGTACATTGCTATCGCCCAACCCTTGAAACCTGGGATCCCATTTCTCTTCATCGGGACCCAGATACCGCTCCAGTAATTTCGTTGCAATCTTCTTATCAAATGGCTCCACTGTGGCTTCCCCTCTGAACCCTGCATGAAGGACTTTTCCGGTAGTGTGATCCAGATCGACGATACCTATGGCACACGCTGGGTTTTCTTCGATTCTTCGTGGGAAGGTGTCTGAGGATGGGGTTCCGATGATATAGATGTGCTCATTTTCCCAGTAAAACCATACTGGGGACTCCCTTGGTCCTTCTTTGGATAGTGTGGATAGATGGGCAAATAAAGGTTTTACAAGAAATTCATCTAGTTTAAAGCTTTTATTACCATATATGATTTTCAAGTTTTTCATCTCCTCATGATCGTTTGGATTCAAACAATCCAGTCGACTTCGTTATGTAAATCGCTCCATTATTCTCTTCTTTTTCCGATTTAAGGAATGAAAGAAAATCTGATAATGTGTCATTGACCAATATTTTATTCAGGTCTGTATTAGAGGAAAGCAGATAATCCACGATTGCTTTTTCATCTGTGATTTTCAGTCCTCCTGCAAAGTCTTTATACCCGATTTCATTGAAATACTCTTGAAGCTGGGCAGCCCCGTTTTCCACTCCGAAGTTCAAGGCGTGTTCTCTGGCAGATGGGAAGTCTAAATGTGGATCAAAACGTTTTAACAACTCACCAAATTCTTTCAAATGATTCTGTCCAATGGTTGAACAGTAAAATGTACCATCTGGTTTTAACACCCTTCTTACTTCTTCTAACGCTTTTTTCCGATTTGGGACATGATACAGCATGTGGCTGGCTATCACGATATCAAAATGGTTTTCTGCAAAAGGAATATCCTCAATGTTGAATGAACTGTACTGAATGTTAGGGTTCACCCCTACATTCTTATGAGCCGATTCAACCATCCCTTCTGAAAAATCAGAGAGAATCAAGTTCCAACTAGGATCAATCCGCTTTCTATTCTTCATCCAAAAAGTGCCGTCTCCACATCCCACCTCAAGAATCTTACTATTTGGGGAGATGTTCATCTGTTCAAATAGCCATAGATGCCAATCCTTTTTATTTTCACTGTATGTCTCATGAATATTGATCCGGGTATTCAGTTTCGTCGGATTACGATATTGTGATTCTAATGAATTCATGTTTTTTCCTCCACTCTCTGTATTTTAGTACCTTCAACTGGGTGAACTCACCAAAGATTATAAAAAATTGAAACTTTAACCATCCTTGTTCGTAAATATTACCCAAGGGGGCGATATGGTTTATGAAAAAACGGATTAGTCCACTTTTAAAGCTGATAGTTACATCGACACTCTTGGTTCTTGTTGTTGGCTGTAATTCTCAAAATGAACATGTAGAAACCATTGAAACTTTTTTGAAAAAGGAATTTACCGGACCCACTGATGAACTCACGGTTGCGTTTGAAGAAGACGGAGCCTTTCCACCTGAGTTGAAAGAATATGTAGAAGAGAACTATAAGCCTCTGGTTATGAGTTGGGAAGACATGCTGAATGCTAATCATTTGTTGTTGTATCAACGGATGGCTTATGAAAATGGGTATCAGTTGAAACCGGCCAATATTGAATTGAAAAAAGATCAAGATCTTGCTTATGATTATAAAGTCAAAGTGGAATATAGTAAGGATGGCAAGACTAAAACCGCTACTGTCACTGGAAGAATGAATCTCAATGACGAAGGGAAAATTGTGACGGTTCGGAATCAGGCTGATGGTGGATTGTTGAACAGTTTGAAATGATGAAAAGAAGATAAAGGGAACCTCACTATGTGGGAGTTCCCATTCTACTGGACCTTAAGAAGAAGGTCCTCCCCCCCCGCCAGATTGATTGTTAGCATTCATGGCTTGTTGAGAATGTTGAGCGGATTTTTGATATGCTTCTTCTCTTGGATCCGGGAAATTCTTTTTGATGCTATCTCCATAATACTCCATTTTCCTCGAACCAATGAAAATCCGTATCGCAAAATACACAACGACAATCCCCAGAAAAATTAAGAAGTACATCGTTTCCCTCCTTCTTACTACATTTCCTATATTTTAACTGTAACATATCCTGCTGGTTTCATGAGTTGCCGTTTCATCCACGATGTGTCGCATTTCTCAAATACTCGATTTTGCCCAAATCCTTATGATTATTCTTATCTGCCCGATAGCTGTCTTTAGAAGAAGCCTCGTAAACACGTAAATATTGCTCGGGATTCAGTAGATAGTAACTCACTTCTCCATCTCTATGAATCGTTAGATCTTCTAATCGCACTCCTGCGAAATCGGGCAGCGTGTCGATAATGCCGAACTCAACGGAAAGATCAGCTTTCGTAAATTCATGTTCATGGAGATCGATCAGGTTATAGCTCATCGTAGCCATGATGTTCTCAATCTCATTCCAGTTATGTATGGATGTTTCAGCCGGCACTTCCCATCCTCGTTTATCTCCTGGCACATGAATGTCCAGATCCTGTGCGTCCCAGCTTCTGCCCGTGACCACTTCTAAACCCACCGAGCCCATTAGCAATGGTGTGATTCCTATAGCATTCAGTTTGCTTGCTATTTTGATAAATTCATGAAACTTTTGATGGTCCACTTTCTTCATTGAAAAACTCCTCTCTTAGGATGCTCATTCTCAGTCGGTCTACAAATTCACCGTTCCTCAATCGGTCCTGTCGTAATATACCTTCTTCCACATATCCGATCCGTTTATAAGACTTGATCGCTTGCTCATTATCGACTTCAACCCTGAGCCAGATCTTGTTTAGTCCCAGTTCCTCGAATCCCCATTGAAGCATCTCTCGCATGGCAGCTAATCCGTACCCTTTGCCCCAATAGGTCTTATCCCCGATCGCGACTCCAAGTTCTGCATGTTTGTTCATACGGTCGATATTTTTCAAATCGATCCACCCGATGTGTTTGCCATCTTCCGTGATAATCGCTTTTTGCTCATATCCATTGGTCTTGTTGATGCACATGTCAATCCAGTTCTGGGTTTCTTCCCGGCTGAATGGAGGATATTTATCGGGCATGTTCAAGTGCTGGGTTACTTCTTTATCCTTGCACCACTGGTAACGGTCTTCTGCATCATCCAGTGTCAATTCTCTTAATGTTACGTTCGGCCATTGAGTTGTTTTCATTGTCGTTGTTCCTTTCATACTTGAATGCGTCTGTAATGTTCTAATATTTCGATTAGAACCGCTTTGTCGTAGCTCGTTTTCCCATGGATTCGTTCAGCCCATTCTTCCACTGTTCCCAGCTTGGAATCCTTCATCAATCCTTCTGTAGTACTTAGAAAGCTCTCCCAATTGTAAAACTCCCAATGAGCGATTTCAGTTTTGTACGGGATTCTGCACTCCAGTAATGGATGGGGCTTGATCAAATGTTGAGAATGTTCCGCAGCCGATAAGAACACATCCCTATCAACCGGATCAGTTTGGAAAATTTGCTTCGATACTTTTCCATTCGGTCGATGATATCGGATTTCCGTATCTGACGGCTGAGCCTGAACCTGCACCTTTGCAGCAGGAAAGAAACCACTTAATGTTTCGTTCGAATAATCAGGACTCTTTGTATCTATAAGAATGGGATTCAACCATTGATCACCCAGGTCACAAAGAAACCGTTCCCCTTTTTCATTTAATGCGATAACGGCCGCATGAGCATCTTTCGAATTCAAATTATGACCGACAGGATAGGCCTCGACGCCATCCCTTTTAAACTCATCCAGTAACCACAGTGCAAGATCGAAACAATTTCCCGACATGCCGAATTGTTCCCGATGCTCCCGCATAAGAGAAACATCACGCTGCTTCTTCGCAGTTCCCCCGTTATAAAACCAGACCTTTGTTAATGTCTCCATCGGAAAATCTTTAAATTTCTCCCAAGTCTTTAAGATGCTGTCTGAAGCGATCATTTCTGCACCTCGAATTCTTTCTTTAATTGATTTATGTATGGCGTGATGTAGCTTTTATATTCATCCGTTAACCCGTCCGGCAGTTCATTCAGTTTAAAAAATTGGATTTCAACCGATTCTGTTGCATCTACTTCCAGTTTTCCACTCACGTCCTTTGTGGCATAAACGGCCGTGACGGAATACAATTCATCCCCATTCGATACTTTGAAAAAATAATCCGAACCAGAGAAGACGTCTACCAGGGTCAGCTCCCCTATATCCAGTCCCGTTTCTTCCTTCACTTCTCTCCGTGCCGTCTCCTCCAAACTTTCGCCAAGCTCCATCAATCCTCCTGGAAGTCCCCACCCCCCATCCGTCCGGTGCTGAAGTAGTAATTCATTGTTTTCGTTTAGAATGAGGACGACAGATCCGGGCAGGATTAAGGGTCTGGTTCCGACCAGCTTTCGTAGATCTTTAACGTAGTTCATCGTTTTCCCTCCTTTACTTGTTTCGTTTTACTTGATCCTGCTACCATACCTTATTAATGACGGGAATTAACTTTAGAATAAGTAGGTAGATAAAAGCACTGAACATCAATTAATCCATTTTGAACGTTTATTTAACCCGATTTAAAATTATTAATCTTATTTCAGATTAATTAATCCTTAATACCATTAATTAATCCTAACTGAAAATAAATCAACGTTCTTGTCGAATATTATTTGTAGGAACCAATGCCTATTCTCCTATGTGATAAATCCCCTTCCATCACAATCTTATTTTCCTTTTCCGATAGCTCAATTACAGTAAGACTCGTATCATGAATAAATGGAGGATCCCATAATTTCTCTAAGGGACGTTTTTTGAAATGAGCTAATAATGCCTTTATGACAACAGAGTGAGTAACGATTAGGATATTTCCTGATTCATGTTTCTCTTGAATTGACCCCATACATGTTAAAATTCTGTTTAATAGTTCATTGAAGTTCTCTCCACCCAATGATTCATAAAGATGTGGAGTATTCCAAAATGAGTGAAACTCATCAGGATGGTTATCCTTAATGTATGAAAAAGTTTTCCCCTCCCAAATCCCCATGTTGATCTCTCTTAATCTCTCATCAAAGATCATGGGAATATCTTTGTCACCTTTTATTAAGGTCGCAGTCATTTCGGATCTTTTACTTGGGCTTGAATAAATAGCTTCGAATTGAACCTCTTTTAGTCTGTTCCCTAACAGTACTGCATGTTCCTTCCCTTTCTTTGTGAGGTTTGAATCACTCCAGCCTTGCATTCTTTTTTCGGTATTCCATTCCGTTTCTCCGTGTCTTGTTATATATAAGGTTAGCAATTTATTCACTCCTCGGATTCTTAAAACGAACTCGACTTACGAACAATCTCCCCTTCAGGATCCACACTATATTGTGCAATCGAATTCGAAACTTCATCTTCTTTCGAGAGTCCGTCCTTGTAATTGAATGTAATCTCCCAAGCCTTAGACGAACTGCTGAAATTGGTTTCTTTAGAAAGGAGTACAACTTCCTCCATCTTTATCTTTTCGACGGATGTCTCATTATGTTCTTTAACATCTTTTTTGAATTGTTCCATCGCAATGTTCTCTGCTTCCTTGCTGCCGATGCCATCATTCTTCCCGCAGCCGAACAGGGAAAGGACAACTAAGATGCTAACCATGATAATATTTATCTTTTTCATATGAAGTTCCCCCTTTGTCCGTAAGGTATATTACTGACAATTCCAATTATTCCAGTTTACTTACAGTAACTCAATGATTTGTTTATAAAAAAAGAAGCTTTTCCTTCGTTGGGGATAAGCTTCTTTCCTTATACTTTATGAATTTCACTACTAATAAAATTAAAAATCCTCACTAATCCTTGTACCTTGATGAAAATACATTTGCCATCTTCCATCTACCCATTTCCAAATCGAACTTCTTAGAGAGTGTTGTTGGGTTTCCTCATTGATAATCTTATATGTCGTCAATACGATTTCTTCAGATAATGGATGTATTTCAAAGTGATCCAGTTTCATCTTAACCAAACCTATCCCTTTATCACTTATCTCTTCATTTTTATAAAGAATTCTCCCTGAACTGCCTATTTCAAAAAATTCATCTGCAAGAATTTGAGTAAGCTCTGTTTTGGATGCCCGAATTTCTGGTTTTAATAAATTTTCTTCAAGGTGTTGCAGGTGTTCTTTTAATGCTTTATTCACCAGTTTCATTTCCTTCTTTCAAATGAATCTCGTACTTATTTAATTACTTTTTGAATTTTCATCGTCTACTACCTATATTACAAAAACTATTTTTCACTTCTGTTCCTAAGTAAAACATCTCTAATTTCACCAATAGAAGACACCATCGCAAATAGAGTGTGCTCCGTCGGTTTCTCTATTCCTCTAAAATTGACCCATATGGCATCCATTCCTACCTCCATGGGCCCAATTACATCATGTGTCCACGAATCACCTATGAATAAGGTCTCTTCAGGTTTTTTATTAAATGCTTCTAAAGCAATATGATAGATCCTGGAATCAGGTTTTCTAAAACCTAATGGTTCTGCATGAAAGATTTTATCTTGGCTGAATATATCTCCTAATCCCATGTTGATTACCTTTTGATGAGGATCATAAAGTCCATTGGTAACAATACCTACCTCATAATGCTTAGTCAGTTCATTCATGAGATTTAGTACATTTTCATTAATAGTTATGAATTTCATACTTATGTTATGAAAGAGAGATTCGAGTTGTTCGATTGCTTCATTGTTCACCTTCACGTCAAAGTAATCAAACGCGCTTTTCCACCTCTCTATCTTAAATTCGTATGTATTTATTTCCCCGCTAATAAGTTTAGCTATTAAAGATTTTGGAGGTTGTTTTATTTTCTTCAAAAACAGCTGTCCATCCATGCCCCTTGTCACGGGATGTTCTTTAAGAGAGTGTACCAGTCCATCATCAAACCAAGACGAATTTTCTAGTAGAGTGTCATCCAGGTCAAATAAAAGCAAGCTATATATATTCATTCATTTATCAACCCTTTTATTAGATTAGAAGTGGGATTACACTGTATACTAAAGCTCCTTCTTCAACACAACTTCCCCCCACATCACTTCACCAGTCTTCTCAAACCCCAGACGTTCATATAACCCTATTGCACTCACGTTCTCCGGTTCAGCACTTGTGAATAATTCAATATTCCCGTATATATGTGTCAGCTGTTCTAAAAGTAATTGCGTTGCTTCTTTTCCAAAACCTCTTCCCTGATATTTCTGATCAATCATTAACCGGCACATTTCCATCCTGCTAGTTTCAGCGTCAATACCGTACATGATGAACCCAACCATGTCCTCCCCATGATAAATGGCCAATGGATATTGGTCTTCAAAAAATTTGGACTGCAGCAATGAATAAGCGTTATCTGCCACAAACCCCTTTTGATGATCTGAAACCGATAGTGCTATACACTTCTCCCAATTATCAGCGTTGATCTCCTTTAAAGAGAGTTTCATAGTAACCACCCCTTTTTTCAAATTCCATTTATTCGTCCCATCACCACGGTATCGTAATAATGTCCATCCGATAATAATTTATCTTTCTTCAACATTCCTTCTACTTCAAAGCCATTGTCTTTGTATAGGGCTATGGCCTTTTCATTGGTTTCAAGGACATTTAGGGTGATTTTCTTAATATCACTGGCATCTGCCCATCGAATAGTTTCCTTTAATAGATTTTTCCCGATGCCATATCCCCAGAATTCTTTTAATACACATACTCCAAACTCAACTTTATGAGAGACCCGCTTTAATAGTTTCCCTTCACATCTGGAGAAACCTACGACCCTATCACTCACTTCACACACTAAAAAGAGATTCTGGGCACTGTCCGAGTCTTCTTGGATGATTTGTTTGAAACCTTCCTCATCTATGTACGCCTCTCCTCGTTCCCGATCCATGTTTTCTGTCTCTCCGTCGGCTTGCAAGCGTACATCTGATAGATTTATCGCATCAGCTTCTGTTGCTGACCTTATGGTATATAGTAGGTTACGAATATTGTATTCTTTTGGATTAATGATCATTTTTATACCCTCTCCGCCTTAATGATACTAATTATCCATTAATTACTAATTTATAACAACACATATCTCCCAGTTCTCAGACCAAAAGACGCCTTCGCAAATTCACAGAGGCGTCATTACATAGTTCAAATATGGATTGTACTAATTTCGGATTTCCACTAATAGCTCACCTGGAAAAAATGAATGCATTCCTTGAAGCATTAGTTTTTGTTTATTCTTTGGAATTTCGAATACCAGAGTGAAATCTATCTCTCCACCAGGCTTTAGGTAGATGCCATTCCAATTCTTTTTCTCCGTTACTATTGTATCCGTAGGTTGATAAACATTACCTTCTTCATCCAATAAGGTATAACTATTCACCTTAGCTAGAACACTTCCATCATTCCTATCCCCTTTAGGATATAGCATCCTGGAATCCACTTTGATTAATTCGGTTGATTCGTTCGATCCCTCTTTACTTTCCCCCAATGAATACTTAAGAGTGACAAGGTCCTCAAACTCTTCATCAAGTTGAATCACTTTCCAAGCAGACTCCATTTTCTTATCAAATGAATTTTGTGCTTGAGTATTTTCAGATTCTTGCTCATTTTGATTGTTGAATTTAAATACTTCTGTCGTTTCACCAGCGGTACCAACTACATCTTCTGTTTTTTCTTTATCAGTTGCAACATTCTTCACCTCTGGAACGGCCTGTCCCAACACTGAAAGCAGCCCTATGAACAAGACAACTCCAAGAGTTCCCAAAGCGACTTTTAATCGCTTTTCTGTTTGCTTTGAGTGTTCAGCTGAACCACCAAGAGCTTGGTAAGGTAAGATCTTCACGGCTTTACGGGCAGGGAACAGCGCACCAACCATTCCCGTAAGTACTGGAATGACGATTGATAATAGAAAGAAAGGAAGTTGGTCTGTTGGAAACTGATCATATGTATTCCAAACAAATACTAAAGCAAGAAGAACACCAATGATACCTGCAAATAGACCGCTAAACGCACCCTCTAGTAAGACAAGTAGTCTAATATGGCGATCGTGCCATCCGATCGATTTCAAGAGAGCAATTTCCGGTTTCCTTTCAGAGACATTTTGCCATATGATCTCGGTGGTTGTTAATATGGCAATCAGGAGCGCTACTCCCATAGCAATATAATGGAGTGAGCTAACCTCCATCGCAACATATTCCCCTAACCATGTTGCATACATAACGCCTTTAAGTCTAAAGGTGATAAACAGGAAAATAACAAATAAACTTGTCGGCAATGCGATTGAGATAACAGATAAGATGCTTCTTTTCCATTTACTAATGAAAGAGTTTAAACTCATGGACCAGATTGTTCTCGTTGGGATCCATCTTCTTCCCGTATGGGTAATCTCACCAGATTTCATCGTTTCATAAGGTTTTATTTTCTTTACTAAATGGGCAGGAATGATTGTACCCAACAGATAAATTAACAAACCAAATAAACCGATTAGAGAAAACCTTGTGAGAGACGTAGTAATGTCACTTGTGAAATAAAAGTAGCCCAATATAATCCAGCTTATGACTGAAACAAATACACCAATTAGGGTTGCTTCAAGAAACAAAAGCTTCGATAATTGACTCGGCCTCCAGCCAATTGAAAGCAATACCGCAAATTCCTTTTGACGTGTAAACATCATGATGAGATTAGAAGAGAAAACATACACGATCGCTACGAGAATGACACTTGCGATGACACCACTCAGGCCAACTTTTGCCTCTTTGAAGATGGACATGGAGGACCCTAGTTTAATCCACGGCTGTTCAACCCACCCTAATGAATCTTTTCCCTTTAAACCTGGTATATGGGTTAAAGCTGGTTGAGGAGAAGATCCAAGAGTCACGTCTGTAATAAGACCTGTTTCCTTTTCTATCGAATTTGCTACTTTATTTAATAGAGCTTCACTTTCATCATTCAGTTGATCAACTCCCCTTACTTTAATTCGTATAGAGGAAATCGGTTTTTCTCCCATAATTTCAGCAGCTGCATCCAGTGTGGTTAACATGAGAGGAGGCTTCGTTAGAAACCCATACGGATTATTGAGTGGTTTCATTTCCATTGGTGGATTCACTGGATTTTCATTTTGATCCAATACCCAATTCGATTTAGATGGAAAATACGTTTCCATCGGTAATTCTGTCAGTGGATCCTTTGATATATTCAATTTCCTTGGATCAAAAACACCCTTAATATTTAACTTTACTCTAGGAAAATCTTTAAATTCAGCTCCAAACATTGTTACTGGACGATACGCTTCCGTTTCAGCAATGGAAACATCTTCCGGAATAGTATAAGGTTTTACTTCGTATGCAAATGGCCATCGATCAGAGAATGGGCTGGTTACGGGTTTATATTCAACTGGTGATGCTTTAAACCCTATTATTTTCTGAAGATCAATGTCCATCTGATCTTCACTCGGTGACAATATCTCATTGACTAAGTTCTTATGAACATCTTGAGTCGTATACGTGAAAGACTCTACTTTCGTCCCTTCCTGCTTATCCAGATATACCTCTCCACCATTTTCCTTCACTTTCTCCATCGTTGCTGCTTGTTCTTCTGAGGAAAACGGCAGGTCAAGTTTTGAAATCGTAAAAGTTCGTTTACTCTCCACAAATTCTTTGTTGCTTATAATAACCGGTATGGCTGTTTCAGTAATGTCTGTATCAATTACTAGCTTCTCCGAATTATCATCTTTATGAAAGTACTCACTGTTTGTGTCAGTAATCATCGCTTCCTTCAGACCGACCAGATCACTCTCCGCATCCGGATCGATACCTGCCAGCATGACTTCAGATCCATAAGATAGAGGAAGCTCCCCGTCATATCGCATAGTACCATATTCTTTCCCCAGTCCGACCGGCTGCCAGCCTCCAACGGTAAAGTACAATGATCCATCGTCGGTTTCTATCCCGGCCCCTGTATCTGTATCGTCTTTGATATTTAGCCTGTACACACCAGGTTCACGGACCGCAACCTTATCTATTACCATATCGTTATTCACAAATCCTACCATGGCAATCGGAGCCGCAATATCAATATCACTCATTTTCTTTATTTGGTTGTATTGATCAAGTGAAATGCCACCTGATAGCCCACTTTGATAGTTAGGTTCCAAGAGATTAAGTTCTTCCGTGACACTTCTTGTACCAGGAGGTCGTACCACAATATGATAAGAAGATTTCCATCTATTCTGAAGTTCATCCACAATGGTTCCATTATTAGACTGTGTCACTCCGACAAGATAACTCAAACCTGTGCTTACTATAAGAGCTCCAACTAGAAGTAAAATAAACCTCCCTTTATTCCTCCACCAGTTATTCCATATAAATCGAATCATATGAAAGAACCAACCTTATCTGAAAGAATACATCCATCTTTCATCTCAATGATTCGCCCCGCTTTATTGGCCAAGACTGGATCGTGGGTAACGAAAATAACCCCACACCCTTTTTCTTTGTTTAACGATAAAAGGAGATCAAATACCATTTCTCCTGTTTCACTATCCAAATTTCCAGTGGGTTCATCTGCAAGTAACCAATGGGGCTCGTGAATAATCGCCCTTGCAATAGCCACGCGTTGTTGTTGTCCCCCAGACAATTGAGAGGGCAGTGAATTCCACTTGTCTTTTAAACCTACTTTCTCTAAAACTTCTTCGGCTTTTTGTTTCTTATTGTAAGAAACTCTACGGGAAAAAAGAGGAGCCATCACATTTTCTAATGACGTTAATGTAGGGAGTAAATGAAATTGCTGAAAGATAAAACCAATGTTTTCGAATCGAAAATCTGCCAATTGATTTGGTTTTAAAGACTTAACATCCTCTCCCTCAAATAAAATACTCCCCGCAGAAGGAGCATCCAAAGTCCCAAGTAAACTTAACAATGTTGATTTACCAGAACCAGATGTTCCTACAATGGAAACAAACTCTCCTTTTTGGAACTTCACATTCACATTGTCCAAAGCACGTGTTCTAATCCCGTCCCCGATAAACTCTTTTGATAGAGATTGGCAAGTAATTGAGAAACTCATGAGACCACCCTTTTATTTTTCTGTTTTTTCTGTCTATTTAAATTATAGCAAATTATCCAATATATGTTATTAACAGAATAAATAAGTTAGTAAATCTTATATTCTGGCTCTACCGACAGCAAAAAGTTTAGGAAAATACAAAAAAACTGGAGATCATACTGGCATCTCCAGCTTCTATCTTTTTTTCCTATTCATCGTTCCGACGGCCAAGACCCCTGCATCTTTCTAATTTGAATAATTTGTCCCGTATGATAAGCATCATGAAGCATGATGTCCAGCAGTTTTCCTTCAAGAGAATCTTCTTGAAGTATTTCACCTGTTGTCTTACTGAGCGCTTCTCTTAAACCTCGATGAGCCGTCTCAACGCGTTCAACGACTGCTCTCCATTCCTTATCTTCATTTAATTGTTTAGTGAGGTAGAAGGTTTCATTTCCGTCAAGAGAATTCGTCCTTTCACGGCCTTCCAACTTCGCCGTCAGTCTTTCTTTATAGTAAATCAGGTGATTCACATTTTCCCAAATGGTTTTGGTCGCTTCCCCGTCCGGTTTCCAACATGCTTGTTCTGCCGTTAGTCCCTCTATTGCAGATTTGAATGGGGCGTACCAACTTTCCTTGTCGAATGTAGTGTCGAGCATTCTTAAGAGTAGATCCGTTCGGTTCATTTTTTATTTTCCTCCTACTACTTTATCGTTCTACTTAATATTTCATCATAAAATGGAGAATTCCTTGTTCTGTCTACAAAACGGATAACCCTTTTCACATCTCTTTGACAGTACCAACTGAAGGTATACTTCCTTTTTGCTTTAAATGCGAAATCGTTGTCAACGCACAGAGCAAAGCGGCGATTAGTGCAATGATCAGCGTAGTTCCAATGACTAGATATTTCACCCCATATACCTCACTCAATAACCCGGCAAGTAAAATGGTTACGATTAGCATGGAACTCTGGAATAAACTCAATGTCGTACCAATACGGCCCATTTGATGGGATGGGATGCTCGTTTGGAAAAAGGTTTGAAATCCTGTGTTGGCGAACGAGGAGAAGAAACCGAGTATGATAAATCCTATACTTGCTGCTAAAAAGGTTGTTGAAAATGAGTAGATCACATAGCCGGCACTGAACAGACTTGTACCAAATCCGATCAAATAGGGAATCGTCATTCTTTTCGCAACCATGGACATGAGTAAGGATCCTGATAAATAGCCGACACCTGTGATACTCATTAATAAACTGAACTGACTTTCCGTTAAGCCAATCACTTTCTGTGTGAAAACAACTTCCTGGGAATCCAGTGCGATCGCTAAGGTCATGATCAATTGAAATAGAAGATAGACAGTCAGGAAATACCTGTGCTTCTTTAAGAAATGCAGCACCATTCGTAAATCATCTACTATGATCTTTATGTACTTGGATGATTCTTCAGTAGAATCAGATCTTATGTGCAGATTGGGTAAAAAGAAAATCAGAACCCCTGACAGCAGGAAGGAAACGGCGTTACACCAAATGGCAACATGGTAAGAGCTAAATTGAATTAACGCACCTGCTATAGCTGGGCCCAGTACCAGGGAGCCTGTTGTGAGAATCGAACTGATTGAGTTATAGCGCAACAAATTTCCCTTAGGAACGAGTTGAACCGTATAAGCTGTGGAAGCCGGCCTGAAAAAGGAGCTGCACAGGCTTATAATGAATAAGACAGCATAGATGGACCATAACTCGGACAGCAAGGGGATCACCGCTACAAAGCAGCCCCTTAATACATCCATTACGATCATGATATGTTTTTTGTATAGACGGTCTATCATACTGCCAGACCAAAACCCCGTGATGATGCCAGCTATCGGTCCAATGATCCAAAGTCCGGCAACAGCGGCTACGGAATCCGTTTTGGCAAATATAAATAAATTTAATGCAACGAGATAAATGAAGTCACCAATATAGGAAATCCCAACGGCACTCAATAGCAGGCCGGGTGCTTTCCATTCTCTTAATGATCCCCTCATCGATCCTTGACCTCTTCAAATGAGCAGGATACTTTGAATTCTGGTTTATGTTCATCCTTTGACAGATGGCTTTCCCACCTGACAAAAAGCTGCTCCAGCTCCAGCAGGAATTGTTGCTTTTCTTCCGGGTTTAATTTTAAGTTTGTAGAAAGAGATGAAGCTGCCTCAGAGTCTTTTTCTTCTAAGACGAATCTGGTCGCTTTAGACCTGTAATACTTCTCAAGTATGCCTCCTTTCTTCTGCTCCCTCACAAGCTCCAATATCCCCCCTTTATAGAGAAGTTGAATATGATAATGGACACTCCCTACAGATTTCTCCAATCTATTCGCAACTTCCATCGCGGTTAATTCCTCTTCCTTTAACAGATGAATGATTTTGATTCGAGTGGCATTTGAAATCAACTTCTGCTGCTCCATTGAAATGGATATCGACGATTCATTTTTCATGATTAATCCCCCTTATTCTAATATTATAGATTATTCTATTTTTTTAGAACATCTCCTTCTTTTTAAGAAAACTTTTTTCAAGAAGATAGAAACAAATGAAAAGGCGCATATCCTAACTCGTGATATGCGCCAGTAAACCTATTCTGCTTTTTTATATGTGCCCAACAATCTTTTCATTTCACTTGCGGATACTTCATGAGTGACGATTTCAATCACATAGTCACCCGTTTCTCCCTTAACATGAACGTCCTCCGTGCCTTCCACATTAAAAAGGCTCCATTGAACCCCATTCATAGTTGTCGATTCAATTTCTTCGCCTAATGGTCTATCGAAGTCTCCTGTTTTTCTGAGGTAGGTGTCCTTAGGATAGATTCTTGTGTAAAGCAGACGGGAACCAGATCCGATTTCATTTTCAGGCTTGTCATAACTGTAGACAACAAATGCTTGAAGATCTTCATGATACTGTTCAATACTGGCAGAAAAAGGAGTGATCTTTGGATCGTCCAACTCATAGAACAACGGCATGGTGTCCCTTTGAATGGCCAACACTTCTTCTACTTCACTCAGTTTTGTATCAGCATGTTCAATGACTTCTAGTTCTTTTTCCCTCTCATCCATTGGAGGAAGGTCAAGCATTCTTCTTTTTTGAAATCCGTCAAGATCAGGCTCGAACTCATTTTCATGGAATGTTTTATTAATTTCCAAGCTTGTTGGATGTATATAACTGACCAGCTCACCAGATTCACTATATACCTCTTCTTTCACGATTATTCCAGTGTCTTTATCCACCCATATCCTAAAATCCTTTTCATCTGGCTGCATGATATTGACCAGGCTGTCATCAAGAGTTCCTGCTATGACCAGCGTATTATGTTCCAGTAGTTGCTCATTTTGTTTTTCTATTGACCATTCATTTTCATTTCTTAAGTATTTCGCTAAGAATTGGTAATTGTAGAGGGATGCGAATGCTGCCATGTTAGGTGGAGTTTCCCTGTACATTTCCCTATACTCGTATTCATAAATATCTTTGGGGTCCATATTAAAGATATCCTCTGCTTTTACGATCTTCCTTTTCTTTTCACGTATATTCTCATCTTTCGAATAATCATTAAACTCTAAGTTAAGACGCCATACATTTTCCTTGTTATAATACGTTTTATCTATTGTCTCTTTTGTTTGAGGATTATTCGGGTCGGGATGACTGGTAACCTTCTCATATCCACCTATAACACCCTTATTACTCATCTTATACTCAACTGTAGACTTGCTTATAGATCCGTCATAGTACAGATCATATCTTTCGAATTGACCAGATGCCGTCTCAAAGTAATCAACAGAATTAAATAGTTTATGGAGAACATCTTCTTTCGTCATATCCTCATAATTCTCTTTCGTATGTGGATGCGTAATGGATTTTGGTTCCTGATGTTCTTTCAACTCTTTTTTCTCATTGGAAAGGTTCTCTTCTTGAGTTAAACCTAAATGATTTAGAACAAAATAGCTTGAGAACCCAATAAAAAGTACAGTGAAACCAAAACTTAATAGCACTCCTAAACCAAATCGCTTCTTTTCTCTACTCGGCTCACGATTACTCTTAAAGTGGTTCCTTACAACCGCTTTGTTTCTCTCCCTGAAATCTAAATCTTTCAGTACCTGTTCATCTAATACTTCTTTCAATTGATCCAACATATCACTCATTTCCCTCCCCCCCTTTAAGCTTCTTCCTTAACATGTTTCTTCCCCTATGTAATCTGGATTTGATAGTTTGGCTGCTGACCCCCAACAAATCTTCAATCTCCTTATACGTAAATTCTTCATAGTAAAACAGAATCATGATTTCACGATATTTGATGGGAAGACCCAATACACTCTGGGATAACTCTGTTTTTGCTTCTAGGTGGAGGACTTTGCTCTCTGGGGTGTGATGTGTAATGCTTCTTGAAGAAAAGAAATCACTAAACACAAGATTCCTAAAACTCCAGCTTTTCAACCGATCCTTACACAGATTTACCGTTATGGAGTAAATCCATGTTTGATAGGATGATTCATGACGGAACGCATCAAACTTTTGATAACACCTGATAAACACTTCCTGTGCCACATCCTCGGCGAGTTGCTCTTGTTTCAAATAGGTATAAGCAAGTCGCACAACCTTCTTTCCGTACTCATCCATTAACCATTCAACCGTCTCTTCTCTGCTCATTTCATTTTGCTCCATATACAACTTCTTATCTCCTATCATCATGTACTCCCTTTCAACCTTTAGACGACGCCCAAATTGAATGGTTGCAAAAGTTGTAAAAAAATCCATTTATACGTATATTTTCATATTAGCATTGGAGTCAATGTTTGGCCCCCTACATAATTAAACCGATTCAAGAAAATAGTAAGTACACCACCAAAAAAGGAGACTTCCGCATGAAACCAGCCATCCTGCTCACCATTATATTTATGCTTATTTTCCCATCGACGCCCAGCGCTTCGATTAATAATTCAGTGAAGGCTGCTTTTATCAGGGGAGGAAACGTGTGGACCTTAGCAGATGGTAAGGAAACGCAAGTCACGAACACGGGAAACATCCACTCCGTGCCCAAATGGTCAACCGATGGAACCATGATTGCCTATCAAATGGAGTCAACAACCCAAGGGCAGTCTGAGCTGTGGACATACAATCTCAACACCCGTGAAAAGAAGAAAATCTCATATAACGGCCATGTACCGAAATGGGCTCCACATAAAAACCATCTTGCCTATGTAAATAATGGAATCCTGGATATTTCAGACCTCAAGCGATTCTACAACATCGCAACCGGGGTCAGTGATTTCACATGGCTTCCGGACGGCAGTGGGTTCCTTCTTTCTTCATCGGGAACCCTTAACCCGGATGGATGGTCCAGCGCTTCTTTATTCATAAAAAAAGTCGGGAATAACTATGAGGATATCGTCCTATATGGAGGGGTTGAGCCTTTCTTTACACTCCCACGGGAGATAGGGACCAATGATCAAAACAAACTAATCGCTGTCGATGCCGAGCAGCTGACCTATTCACCAAGCGGCAAGTGGATTTCTTTCGTTGTGTCTCCTACCGCTTCCTGGTCCATGGACAGCAATATGGTGTGTGTCATTGATAAGGACGGAAAGAACTTCGAGGTTTTAGACGAGATGGTTTTGCAGGTAGGTAAACCGCAGTGGTCACCATCAACGGATACACTTGCCTACATCGCAGGCGGCGGGAGAATCGTGTTCGGTTTCAAAAACAAGGATCTTAAGGTGAAGGAAATGCCGGTTTCAGGAACCTTTACTCCTCCCGATTTTGCTGACCTTGATTTCGATTGGATAACGGACAAGTCTCTGGTCGTCTCGAGAGTCAAAGAACAGGAGTGGACCAATGACTTTAGTAAGCACCCGCTACCTGTCCTCTACACCTTGAACATCGATTCCCACAAACAAATGAAGGTAACGAGTCCTCCCAAAGGATGGGGAGACTATGCCCCTCAGTTCATTCCTTCCATTGACAAGCTCGTTTGGCTGAGGGGAACATCTCTTACTGATAGGAAAAGGGATCTTTGGATCGGGAATACGGATGGAACTGAAGCGGAGGAATGGCTTCGGGATATAGAGGAGATTGTATTTTACGAAGGTATTTAATGGACCTTCAATATTTTTTGACAAATAGATCATATTGGGTCAAAGGTGGATCATAAGTTTGAATTCCAGATCATAAATCCTGAAAGCGGAGCATAATTAGTCCAAACCGGCTCAAATATCAGCACTTTACTTAGGTCGAAATAGATTATTAGTTCCACATTGGACCATGCAACAGTATTTCTTCAAGATTCACACTAATATTTATTTAAACAGAATAGAAAACCAATAAAATCCGGGCACAAGCCCGGATATCTAATTAATTTTTTTAAAAACAATCTCCACTCAATAAAGTCACTCATCAATCTCCAACACAACCACATCGAACAACTCCCCATTCGTATAAAGCACAAACGCCCACTCCCCCCGCTCAGGGATCATAACAGAAGATGGAGCATGAACATCCGCGCCATTATTCTCCCCGCCGAGAGGAATCGTCCAACTCTCACCGTTATTTAATATTGGATGCACGGTCCCCGACTCTCTGTGATAACCAACCACTGTGAGATCTGAGGCTTCCGTGTCCCACAGATGCCACATCCACTTTTGTCCGGACAGGCTTGGCATGTCGGCACCAATGATACCTGACTTGTTTTCATTCCCAATCATGTTAGATCCAAATGTGGTCGCCTTTCGATCCCAGTTGATCTGGTTAAAATCACTTTCTCGAACGTAGTCAGGGATATCTTCTGGTAACGTGACAGGGCCCCCTTCTTCTTTTTCAGCCACACTTACGACGACATTACCGTAAGCCTTATCGTCAAGGTAGACTTCATACCTCCATATTCCGCTGTAGGGAACCTGAAAATTTGCCGTGAAACGCTGCAGGCTTGAATACCCCGGCGAAGGTTTCGTTATTCTTTGAGGGGGCAGTACTTCAATGCGCTGACCTGTTTTCTTATGCACCGCTATAACGGATAGGTCTTTTCCTTTGAATGTGTCAAAAGATTCTTTGAAACTAAAAATGTAGCCATATGGCTTACCGGCATGCAGTTCTGGATCAGGTATGATACTAAATAGGACTTTATTATTCTCCTTATAATCGTGATGGACTCTCCATGTGTTCGGACTCCCGTTAATCGAACCATTCTGCTTTAGCAACAATTCTGTTGAAACAAAGAAGCCTATTAAGCAGATGGCAACAGTCGTCATGCTGAATATGATGAATGGACTTGGACGTTTTGTCTCTACCGGATTATGAACGGTATGCCGAATCTTATTTTTTTGTAACTCCGTAAAGTGGCGGCCTTCGT
This sequence comes from Rossellomorea sp. NPDC077527, assembly GCF_044542955.1. Taxonomy (NCBI): domain Bacteria; kingdom Bacillati; phylum Bacillota; class Bacilli; order Caryophanales; family Bacillaceae; genus Rossellomorea; species Rossellomorea sp. NPDC077527. The sequence goes on from NZ_JBITVL010000002.1 coordinate 547,326, forward strand.
GAGTTGTAGAATTCATTGCTCTCTTCAATTCGTTAAGCTTATCCTCCATCTCCGTCCCACCTTTCCATCATATTTTTCAGCTTACTTCTGCCTCTGCTTAGCCTGGTTTTGATCGTATTCCGGTTCAACCCTAACAGCTCTCTTATCTCATCAATGTTGCATTCTTCATAATAATATAGAATAATAACTTCCCGATATTTCACGGGCAAGTCTAGAACACTCCTTGAAAGAATCTCTTCCTCACTTCGCTTCAACACACTCATTTCAGGTAACGGTTCATTTGATGTAAAACGAGAAAACAGACTTGAATTCATCACCACTCTCTTAAACGCTGAACTCTTCAGAACATCCTTTGCTCGATTAATGACCAGTCGGTATATCCACGCTTTAAATGAAAGAATCTCATCTATTTTTTCATAATGCCTGTAGCAAGTAACAAAAACATCCTGCACGATGTCTTCCGCCAGATTCCAATCTTTCACATAGTTGTAAGCCAATTTCGTTAGCCGTTCCCCATATTCATCCATGATGATCTCTAGCCAGGCATCCCTGCCATCTGAATGGTCTTCATTCTTTACCTTTCTCACACGTTCCTCACCTCATTCCCCGTTTAATGCTAAGACGAATCAATTAGTAGTTGGTTTCATTTTTTTAGAAAAAACTACCTGTATGTGCATTCAACACGCGTAGAAGAGTATCCTTTGATTAATCCAAAAAATAACATATACTTTTTATAGATTACTAAGGAGGAGAAGGTACATGACTATTCACCATAAAATAATCGGAGAAGGCTTTCCCATCGTAATGGTCCATGGATGGACACTGGATCATCAGGCGATGATGAACGCGATGGAACCGAATTTTGAAAAACGTACTGGTTGGAAGAGAATATACATAGACCTCCCTGGAATGGGGCTTTCTGAACCACAACAATCCATCCAGAATTCAGACGATATGTTGGAAGCTGTTCTTGAACTGATGGATGAATTGATCCCAGATCAACCCTTCATCGTTTGCGGATATTCATATGGGGGATATATGGCGAGGGGGACCGTTCAGGCGAGACAAGATTATGCCCGTGGTTTAATGCTGCTCGCCCCCATGGTCATACCCGATTCTGACAAAAGAGAACTGCCGCAGCAGGTTGTATTAAAAAAAGACCCTCATTTACTATCAAACCTCTCTTCACTGGAAGCCGAAGCTTTTGCCTCCATGGGTGTCGTTCAGGGTAAGAAAGAATGGGAAAGGTTCCGGGATGACATACTGATTCCTTCCACTCAAACCAATGAAGAATTCGTGAACAGGATCAGAGAGAATGGATATGGTTTCACCTTCGACCTCTCACATCAACTTGACTACCCGACACTGATTGTTACAGGTCGGCAAGACCATGTAGTCGGATATCAGGATGCGTGGCAATTAATCGAGAACTACCCAAGGGCTACCTTTGCCGTGCTTGATATGGGTGGTCATAATGTGCAGATCGAGCAGGAGGAAGTCTTCAATGCTTTGGTGCATAATTGGTTGGACAAGCTTGAATTTGAGATTTTGAGATAGTCGTAAAATAGAAAAATGCAATGTGTTGAGGGGATTTTCATTAACGGTCAGTTTGATGGAAGAACGGGAGATGATTTAGGAATGTGGTGTTTTAATGACAAGAGAGCAACGTAAACGAATCAAAATTGGAGATGTATATGCTATACCTTTACCAGATGGGAAATATGCCTTCGGTAGAATATTTAAAGATGGTGGCATTGGGATCTATAAATATATTGGGGATAGTATGGATGATATTCCGAAGGGTGAGGAGTACCAATTTATTGTTGGTGTATATGAATATGTTCTAAAATCAGGAGATTGGACAATTGTTGAAAATCGACCTTTCAAAAGGGATGATGAAGCTTATCCGCCTCCTTCTTCTATCATTGATAGTACTACAGGCGAATATTCCATTTACCATAAAGGCGAAATTAGAAGTGCAACGAAATCGGAGTGTGAAGGATTAGAAGTGACGGCAGTTTGGGCAGATAATCACATCATAGATAGGATTATGGGTGATGATAAGTGGCACAGAGATGATAAATCTTAATTTTTTTATGTTCCACAAACAGGGGCTTATCCAGTATAGGATAAGCTTCTATTTTTGCTTGAGTTTTTCTTGAGTAGGTTGCTCCTATTTGAAATAATCGGTAATAAGTGAAAGGGGCTGTTTAGTAGAACTAAACTACAAAGTAAAATACTCAACTATTATAAAGTGAGCTGGTGTTGAAATTATGATAAGAAGAAGGAAAGTAAAAGTTAAAGTGGGAGATATTTTTTCAATTAAAATAGACGAGAATAGATTTTGTTACGGGCAAGTTCACTCCAAAGGAGAATTTTGTGATTTTATAATTATTTTTGATTTGATTAGTAATGAGCATCCACCAGTCAAAACACTTCCTAACAAACCTGTTATTTTCCTTGTTTCAACTGTTTTAACAAGGATAGAGGATGGTCTTTGGGAAGTGTTAGGAAACCAATCGATTCCTGAGATTTATTTTCCTAAATATAAAGAAGAAACAGATGAAGGATACCAGCTAATAGATTATTTAGGGAGCGTAATAGATGAGCACCCAAGAAAAACTGAACTAGACGCATTAAAAGAATTAAATTCTTGGTCTCCAATCTCAATTGAAAATGCATTAAGAGCTAAATTTATTGAACTAGAATGGGACAGTTATTACGACGACCTCATATACGAACCATAGTCTTTCTTCCATTAACGGAGGCTTTAATGGAAGAAGTTATCATAAAAATGATATGTTCAGGGGTAACACCCCTGAACATATCTTTTATGAAACACATTTTTTCTACTACGAATTAACCCATAAAAATAGAAGTTTATTTTAAGCTAATGATTCCCTTTAAATCCATTCATCCCATCCAATCCCAATTCTCCCTATCATCCAAATCCATATGCCGCGGAATTCTATCATGCGGCACCTCTCCCTCATCGTCCAAATAATAATGCCTGATAGGCTTCAAGTCATCATCCAATTCATACACAAGCGGGATGCTGTTTGGAATATTGAGGCTGACGATCCCATCATCCGGAATATCGTCAAGGTACTTAACGAGTGCCCGTAGCGTATTCCCATGTGCTGAGATGATGACACGCTGATTGTCCCGGATCGTCGGGACAATTTCTTCATGCCAATAGACGAGAGCCCTTTTTTCAGTATCGAGAAGGCTTTCCGCAAATGGCATATTCGCCTCACCTACAGAAGCGTATTTCGGATCGGAGAGGTTCCCTCGATGCCCTTCTTCTGAAATTTCCGGTGGCCGGATATCGGCAGACCTTCTCCATTCATGGACCTGCTCTTCACCAAACTTCTCTGTCACTTCATCTTTATCCAATCCCTGCAGCCCGCCATAATGCCGCTCGTTTAGTCTCCATGATTTATGGACTGGAATCCAGACCAGGTCCATTTCGTGTAGCGTGATCCACAATGTTCGGACAGCTCGTTTTAAAACCGATGTATAGGCAACATCGAATCCAAACCCGTGTTTCTTCAGGACGGCTCCCGCTTTCCTTGCCTCGTTATAACCATCATCCGTCAAATCCACATCCGTCCAGCCAGTAAATCGATTTTCAAGATTATATTGGCTCTCGCCATGACGAATCAACACAAGCTTCTTCATCTTTATCACCCCAGGATATTTATTTTTTCAGTATGTGCATGTTGAGTTAGAAATATTGAGTAATTTAGGAAGTATTGTACCAAAATAGAAATAACCAATTTTCGAGAGGAGAATACGTGATGTTTAAACAGAACGCTGGTGAAAAATTAATTGATCTCTTAATCGAATGGGGCGTCGACCATATATACGGCATGCCAGGTGACTCCATCAATTCGATTATCGAGCCACTACGAAAAAGACAGGATAAAATTAAGTTCATTCAAGTCAGGCATGAGGAAGCAGGGGCTCTGGCTGCGGCGGCGTATGCGAAATTAACAGGGAAACTGGGCGTGTGCACGGCGATTGCCGGCCCGGGGGCAATTCATCTTCTGAATGGATTGTATGATGCCAAGCTGGATAGAGCTCCGGTTTTAGCGATTACTGGTCAAGTGGAAACGGACCTTCTCGGGACCGATTCCTTTCAAGAAGTGAACCTCGATAGGATGTTTGACGATGTTACGGTTTATAATCAGCGCATCATGTCTGCTGAACAGTTACCTGCCGTTGTCAATCAGGCGATCCGGACTGCCTATGCCAAAAAAGGGGTATCCGTGCTGACCATCCCGGATGATATCCCCCGCTTTGAAGTAGGCAAAGAAGCTCGCGTAACGGCCAATTTTGCTGTAAAACAAGATATCTCTCCACTCCCTGAAGATTTACAAAGAGCAAAGGAAATCATTGAAGGGGCGGAACGACCAATCATCCTTGCTGGAAAAGGCGTCCACGGACATCGTGAGACATTATTAGCATTTGCTGAAAAGGTCGGGGCTCCCATTGTATTGACCTTGCCAGGTAAAGGCGTCATTCCTGATAAGCATCCCTATTGTTTGGGAGGTCTAGGTCTGATCGGAACAAAGCCTTCGTATGAAGCCATGCAGGAAGCAGATATGCTCATGATGATCGGAACCTCATTCCCGTTCACAGGTTTTCTGCCGGACAAAGCGAAGACCATTCAGATTGACATCGATCCTACCCAAATCGGGAAACGTTACCCGGTTGATGTTGGTCTCGCAGGAGATGCCGCCACCTCCCTTAAATGGTTGACTGAGCATATCTCAAGAAATGAAAATCGCGATTTCCTGGAGAAGAATCAGGAAAGAACGAGTAAATGGTGGGACACGCTGGAGGCGCAAGAAGAGAATGGATCAGTTCCACTCAAGCCTCAGCGACTGATCCATGCCCTAAAGGAAATAGCGTCAGATGACGCCATCCTGTCTGTGGATGTTGGTAATGTAACGGTGTGGATGGCACGTCATTTCCCAATCACCAATCAGTCCTTTATCATTTCGAGCTGGCTCGCAACCCTTGGCTGTGGTCTGCCGGGAGCTCTTGCCGGTCAAATCGCCTATCCCGATCGACAGGTGTTTGCGATTTGCGGAGACGGCGGATTCGCCATGACGATGGCAGACTTCGTAACGGCAGTCAAATATGACTTACCCATCATCGTCGTGGTCCTAAACAACCATAAAATCGCCATGATCAAATTCGAACAGGAAGTGATGGGGAATATTGAATTCGGTACAAACCTTCAGAACCCTGACTTCGCCAAATATGCAGAAGCCTGCGGTGGAGTCGGATATCGAGTTGAACGCCCAGAAGACATCCTGCCATCACTGCAAAAAGCCATCCAACAAAAGAAACCATGCATCATCGACGTCGTCGTCGATGCCGACGAAGCACCAATGCCGGCCAAAATCCAGTTCTCCCAAGCCGCCGGCTACACCAAACACATGCTAAAACAACTATTCGAAGAAGGAAAATTTGACCTTCCACCTTTGTAAAAGAAGAGGGACGGACCTTGAAATGCAAGGTCCGTCCCTCTAAATTTTTGAGAAACAAGGTCCGTCCCTCAAAAATTATTCTTTTAAAGCCGTTAAACCGATTTTTGACATAAACCCATCAGGTTCTTCTCTTTTCATGATGTTGGCGAATTTTTTTATGAGGGTGATTTCTTCTGTTTCTTGAGTGACGGAAACGTGGCCGTCACTATTGCCAATGTTTTCACCTAGTGGGCCAAGGACTGTTTGAACATCTTTATTTTGCTTTCTGGGATCAAGAACTATCTCCAGCCGATATCGTTTGTCTTCACCGGGCCTTGTAACTGTGATGGACTCAAGCGTACCATCCTTCTTCACTTTGATTATGCCAGAGGCTGCGACGGAATCTAGCGGACCGACAGTGTTTCTCACAATTTGAAGGGATGTGGCACTTTCAGGATAAGGCTTTAATTGAACGTCTATGATCGTCCCTTTTGGTAAGGTAGTCTCTCCACGTACTAGGAGCTTTTTCTTGAAAAGCTGCACCGTTGCATTCACCTTCACTTCATTATTTGGATTATTTACAACCTTCTCAACTTTTCGCTCCCCTTTCTTTTCATCAAAAACAATCACACGACATCCGTTCAAAAGAGGGATTAGACATAAAATAATAATGATCTGTTTATACCTCCACCCCCGCATCACTTCACCTCCCACTCTAATATGTTAACTCTACTAATTAGTTTATAATCTACACAATAAACTGTAAATAAATGTTATAAACCTTATAAAATATCTTTTCACTATAAAAAAAGGTACTTAGATCTCAATCTAAGTACCTCAAAAATCATTCCTTCACAACCGAAGCAATCCGATCAATTCTATTTGTCCAAATCCAACCTTTATACCCCTCTGGAATACGCTCAAGATCCGACTCTTCATCAAACCCTTCGGACCAATTCCCGTCTCCAGCTACAAGGATCACCCTCGTATTGACCTCTTCCATTCGATTTACGAACTTAGTTGGAAATCCCCAGAGGTAAGGAGCGTACTTTTCCGGTATATGAATTTGCGTGTTTTTACAAGCGTCAGGTATGTAGCCGGTCCAGCTTATTGCTTCGTAAGATAGAACACAGCTTTTGAGCGTTTCTTTGGACATTGCACGCAAGCCGGGCATCTTCTCTTTTAGAGTTTTGATTGGTTCATCCCCGCCGTACACAGATAAATCGTCCATCCTTGTCTTTGAGTAACGGGAAAGGTACTCAGTCAATTGTGTTCCTTCCACAGGGTCATTACTCTTAATGTGGATGAGGAATTCTTTATTCGGGAAGTGTGTTAAGACTTCGTTTAAGGTAGGCATCTTTCCTACCCCTTTCCCTCGAAAAGGATACGTCTTTCCATTGTCAGCCGTATAGCCATATCCGACATCTAACTTTCTAAGCTCATCCATCGTATAATCTCTCGTTTTCCCAGTGCCATCGGTTCTGCAATCCAGGGTCCAGTCGTGGAAAATAGCAAATTCCCCATCTTTCGTAGGTTGAATATCAATCTCGACTAGATCTGCCCCCTCTTTGAAGGCTGCTTCCATCGAAGGAATCGTGTTTTCCAAGTATGGATGTTCAGGTTCATGGATGATTTCAGCAGTACACATCTCCCCTGTTATGCCTTCCATTGGAAACGTTTGAGCCAATCCCCTATGAGCCAGAAGCAACGGATCCCCTTCTCTTTCCTTCGAAAACAAAGAACTATTGTTAAGAAAAACAAAAATGGACAACGCTAGGAAAAACAGAATCGTACGTTTCAAACCTTTTTTCATTTGTTCCCCACCTATCACCACATCTAGTAAAACGATGAAAATACTACTCTAAATCAGTTTACCATTTCCCATAAAGTAAGGCGTAATCCATTTAAGGAACTACGCCTTTTATACCTTCATGAATTAATCCAATATCTCAATATACCCATCTGTTCCATGCACCCGGATCCTTTGGCCGTCCTGGATCCTCTCTGTAGCACGTTCAACACCTACAACAGCCGGCAGTCCATATTCCCGTGCAATCACTGCTCCATGAGTCATCAGTCCGCCAACCTCTGTGACTAATCCTTTGATGGATACAAATAAGGGTGTCCAGCTTGGGTCGGTAAACCTGGTAACGAGTATATCTCCCTCTTCCAGATTGGCGTCTTCCATGTTGACAATCACACGTGCCCGCCCCTCTATTACACCTGATGAAACAGCCAGGCCGGCGATGGCATCTGCCGGTAAATCCTTCCGCTTATATTCACCGGTGATGATTTCTCCGTCAGACGTGATCACCCGAGGTGAAGTGAGCTTTTCATAAAAGTGGTACTCTTCTTTTCGCTTACAAATGAGAGCATCTTCCGGTTCAAGCGTTCTCACTAAGTGCTGCAATTCCTCAAATGTAAAATAGAAAATGTCTTCTTTTTCTTGAAGAATATTCTGTTCGATAAGCTGTTCAGCTTCTTTTAATAATGCCTGCTTATAAACGAAGTAGCGGTGAATCATGCCGTATTTCGGATATTCCCTGTACCCGCTGAAATGTCGGATGATATCGATCCTGCGTTTCGTCTCTTTTACCTTTTGTTCGCCATCTGGTGATAAGCTTAATCGCTCCAGTAATTCTTGTTCTTTTTCGAACGCTTCCTGCCGCCCTTGCTCAAATTTACGCTTGCTTTCCTGAGGCTCAAACTGTTCGATGTTCCTGAGGATCATCGAAACAATGGTTGTTGGCTTTTCACTCCAGCGTACTCTCGAAATATCGATTTCTCCACTGCATCTTATCCCGTATTTCGTGAGAAAGTCTTCGATGGCTTCCCGGGCTTCCTGTCCACCCTCGATATTCACTAATTCATCCAGGAAAGTATCCTCTTTTACTTGTCGCAAGTATTCGATTACTGCCTGGTGTGGACGTATGACGTCGGCGACGTCCATCAATGCCAAGCCCATTTCGGAAGTGATGTTATTCGGGACCGATTGAGACAGTGTATCTGCCACATTTTTTTCTCCCAACCACTCGTTCATATGTTCATTGATCCAGAATAAAGCATCCATCGCAGCCATGATCACCCGAGAACTTTGCGGATCAAATAGAATCCTCTTTAATTCCTTCATATCCTCTAAGATGAAATCGATTAACTCGGATCCTGTTTTCGTATGGATGGTTTGTTTCAACTGTTCGATCGAGGACTCACTTTTCTTCATTAATTCAGCAACGATTGCAGGATCGGGGTCGACTGGATCCACGCCACCTTTCCCCTGAGATGGGATTCCTTCATCCTCGACTGTTTGGATGAAACCTTCTCGCTCTACAATTTTTGTGAGAGCATCTTTTATAAGCGGTTCGGATTTGCCCATTAGATCAATGAACGATTGTCTGATTGCCGGGGATGCCAATCGAGGTGTGCAATCCACAAACAACCGTCCACCCGCGACTTTCATCGGTGCAGGGGTCGTTAACAGGAAAAAGGACAACCCCAACGGCTTCATGGCATCCGTCATCATTTGCTGATGCCCGACAGAAAGATACACACGATTCTCTTCATCCGCCGCTCCCGGAATCGGGAATAAGGTCGTAATTGGCCGGCTTTGGACAATATAAAAAGTATCATCCTCTAGACACCATTCAATATCTTGCGGAGAGCCAAATTGTGCTTCGATCTTTCTTCCAAGGCGTGACAGTTCTATAATCTGTTCATCCGTAAGGACTGTGGCTTTCTGTTGATCAGAATGAATGGACTGCGTCACCGTCCCTCCACCACTTCGTCCATAGATAGCCCATTTCTTCATTGCAATCTTTTTATCTATAATCATTCCGTCCTGTACTTTATAGGAATCTGCTGAAACCAAGCCAGAGACCAAGGATTCACCAAGTCCGTAGCCTGCGTCGATGGATACGACCTTCCGATTAGAATTCACTGGGTCAGCCGTAAAAAGTATTCCTGAAACCTGAGGGGATACCATCCTCTGAACGATAACGGCAATATGAACTTGACTATGACTAAACCCATTTTGCATACGGTAAATCACTGCACGATCTGTAAAAAGGGAGGCCCAACATTTGCGTATATGCTCCAGGATGGCTTCTTTGCCGATGATATTGAGGTACGTATCCTGCTGCCCGGCAAAAGAGGCATGTGGCAAGTCCTCAGCCGTGGCACTGGAACGAATGGCATATGCATGCTCCTCTCCAAACTGGAAGAGATAGTAAGTCACAGCTTCGACCACTTCGGGAGGAATCGTTACACCCAGAATGATTTCCCGAATCTCCTTACTGACTTCCCCAACTTGATTCCTGTCTTCCGGTGTAAGCTTGGATAACCGAGCAAGCAAAGTGTGATACGTTTCATTTTGTTCAACCGATCTTTGAAATCCAACTGTCGTCACACTGAATCCGTCCGGCACCAGTACCCCTTCAATCTCCGATAATGCACCGAGGTTCACCCCTTTTCCACCTACAAGCGAAAGCTGGGATTGTTCCATTTCCTGAAAGCTGAGAACCAATGAACTCATACTGCCACTCCCCCTATCCATGAATGTTATTTGATTTTAGCAGGAGGGTAGTGAAAGAAACAGTCTGTAATACATTTTTTCAGCGTGGTATAATGAAAGTAGGAAGAGAAGTTTGGTTTGTAGATAACAACGTATAAAATGGATACATATCTAAAAATTTATGCTTCCTTAACACTCATATAACGCTTTTTTCTCCCCACAACGTAATAAACCAAATATCCCAAAACATTAAACAAAGCAAACACCACTATCCATCCAATGTTTAATCGCCTATGATGATAAGCATTAATGGTTGCCCAAATCGTGAACAACGTGATATAAATCGCCATTCCCGAGAACAAAATGATCGACAACCAGTCTCCTATATGTCTTGTTTCCATTTGGATATACCACTGCTTTCCATCCCCGTTTCCGTATGGAAAGAAATCTGCTTGTAACCATTCAGGATTCCACACTTTCTGTTCAAAACGGTAATCGGGCTTTGCGTCTCTCACATAATCAAAAATTATATTATTATTCTTCACACTACTAACATCATAAATCTCAACACTTGCGATTTGATCCGTCATTTCAATTAAACTATTTATTTTCATTTTCATCTCATCCGTGAGACTTGTCTTATTTTCTAAAACATAAGCGACCTGGGTAGCGATTTCAGCATTTTCCAAAGCATTTTCTTCTTGGATCGACCATACATATCCGAATGCCGAAATGGTAAAAAGAAGTACTGCCAGTGCAAGATAAAGGACCCATTTAGCAAACGTTTTTTGAGCCTTAAAGAGCTGCCCTACAATCGACCGCATCTCCTGCTCTCCACCGAAACGGTCAATAGCCATGTCAACAGCTTCTTGCTCAAGCATACCTTCCGCTTTAAGTTCATGAACGGCCTCTATTAAGTGACTTTTCATCTCAGCTTTTAATTCCTGAATTTCTTTTCGATTACCCCCGATATTCTCATAAACAGAATCTACATATGCATCAATCTGTCTCAAGATATCTCTCCCCCTTCGATAAAGGTATCAATCATTTTCTTTACGAATTGCCACTCCCTGCGCTTATCTTCAAAACCTTCTTTGCCGATTGGAGTGAGAGTGTAATATTTTCTTCTTCCCCCAGGTCCCTGTTCATCACCCCAGTAAGAAGAGATCCACTGGTTTTTTTCTAACCTTTTCAAGGATAAATAAAGCGTACCTTCTTTTAGCTCGAATTGATCTTCGCTTTTTTCGCGAACCGTTTTTGCTAATTCATATCCATACATATCACGGCTATTCAAGAGCGAGAGAATCAATGTATCAATATGTCCTTTTAAGACCTCTTTATTAATTTCCAAATTTTGCACCCCCTTACATATTTATAATATATATTACCTTATAATGCAAGGTATTCATTTATATAAAAATCATCCTTCAGTGAGAGGATGATTTTTATAAAGGCACTCATTTAGACTAACTCTACACCTCACTTAACAAGCGATGCTCTAAGATTCACACCATACTCCATGTATCCCTTCAAGCATGTTAGCATATACACCCAGCCTTCTTTATTGTCTACTAACTGGCTGATTAAATTTTCATTGATCTCGTCGAATCCTTCTTCTTTCACTCCAACGATCGTGCTGCCATTTTCTTCTTGAATAAAGGTTATGGTCACTTTATGGTTTCCTGCCCATTCGAAAACGATCTTCTTTTGTTCTTGGACTTCTAATATATGAATATCACCTTGTGCGTCATACTCATCATATCTCAAAGTAACCGTCTTTCCTTCCTGCCACCTTTCAGAGCTTGAAGAAAACCAGAACCCCCCTATCTTTTCAGGATTAACAAAAGCCTCGAAAATTTCATGTGCCGGCTTTTGAATTTTCATTTGAGAGATAGTATTCATTCGTCATCCACTCGCTTTCATTTTTATACTCACAATATTATTTATCACTCATTATACCTTAGGCTCTTCCATTCGAAATCCATTGATTTACAAATTCTAAAGAAGGTATATTCATTAAATTTGAGATCAACAGAAGATCAGTGGAATCACCTGAATGGTTAGTAGGTTTGAGAGGAAAGTTAACTAAGGCAATGAAGAATAAATCGAAGTATTTCGGAAAGGATTTTTAATATAAAAAGGGTGCCTGGCTCTTTATGCTGAGGTTCAGACACCATTACTCTGTTTACTTAAGTTCGTTCTCGAGCATTCTCCTATGCTCGGGAGCCAGTTTTAGTAGCATAAATTCATCATTTTGAATTTGCTTCATAATCTCTCTGCTTTCATTCATAGCCAAATCATACAAGTTATCAGAAATCATGCCTTTTGTATACGCCTGCTCCAGCTCATCCTCGTCCAATAGATAGACCTCACCTGATGGCAGCACTACAACATCCAAATAGAGATCATCCATCCATGGAACATCATCCTCCACTCCATTTTCCAGGCAAATATCGATGTACCATTGCACAACCTCTCCATTTGCATCAAACATGGTAGTAACGGAATGATGTTTCCCAACAGGGAACTGCTGAAGCCACATATACCCATTATCAACGATGCATATTTCTTTATCTCCGTATCGGGCGATTAATGGTTCGTTCACTTTCATTGTATTCAACAGAGTAATGTATCCATGGAATTCCTTCGTGTTAAGAGTGGTTTGAGCGTATTTCCTTTGGTTTACTCTCTTCCAATCGGCACGGTTTCCGTACTTTCTTTTAAGCATGTAAGAACCCCTTCAATTAATTTTCAGCCAATCCCAATAGGTCAGCAACAATTTCAGCGCTCCCAGGTGTAAACATAAAAATAGATAACCCAATCAATGCAGCACCCATTACACCATAAAGAAATACCCTAGGCTTAAAAATGGAGCCCTGCTTAAACGCCTGCAAACCTGCCCCTAAAATAAGAAAAAAACCTAAAAATAGAATAGCAAAATAATAAACTCCCACTAGATCACCCCGTTCAATTTTTTAAACGACTAAAAAGAAATGGCCACAGTCATACTCATTTAATTTCAAGATGTATTTGTAGTTTTCATGCCATTTTCCATTCTCCAGATCCGTATGCAATTGATCCAGGCACCTCTTAACTTCCTCTTCTTTCGCAAGAGGAGAAGTGCCGCGTTGAAAATCCTTGTCTAAGTATAGTTCAGGTTTTCTCCAGCCAGTAAAGAAAAACTGATCCATCAAATCATAAGGCAGTGGATAAGGAACGATATCAACCGGACGTTCCACCTGCTCCTGGAGTAATTTAGATAAATCCTTCATTGGAGGATGAATCTTATACGCATTTTTTAGAATTGGACCAAAATAATCAAACAGCCAGCATTCCTCTTCGCATAATCTAGGATCTAGTGTAAAAATGACGATCTTACCATCTTCCTTTAACACTCTCTTCATCTCACGGAAACAAAGGGATAATTCTTGAAAATGATGAGAAGCAAGCGTGCAAATAATCCCGTCTACAGACTTCTCTTCTAAAGGGATCCTCTCTGCAAACCCTTCTTTCCAAGTCATATTTATGTGTTGCTTGCCTTGATTTCTCATGATTTCAGATGGTTCAAGAGCGATAACCTTATAGCCTTTATGTGCAAGTTCATAGCTGTAATTTCCAGTACCCGCACCAATATCTAAAACGGTCGCATGTGGATGTAGCATAAGTTGTTGAAGTATCTTTTCAGTGATGCGTGGATCAGCTTTTCTGGTTGTGTTATAGGTCTTTCCTATTTGATTGTATATAGGCATTCACTCTTCACTCCTCTTTAGCAAGTATCAATTTCCCAGGAACCAAACCACACTGAAAACCACCATAAGACTCCCCCACACCACACTCGAGAATAATAATGTTTCTCCTTTTTTATATCGTTTAATAATCGTCAACCCGATCAATTCAACCGTAACGGCTATTACAAACAAAATACACAGCAACACGAAATGATTCAATGATATTCTCCTTCACACTCATTTCCTTTGCTGAATGACTGATTTAAAAGATTGTCATCGATTCTGACGACACTCCTTAATCATTTCAAAATACTGCGTATCCCCTAACCCATACTCTTTAAAATTCTCGATCAAAAGAGACACGAGCTCCTCTGCCGGGACGTCATGATGCCTCTGAATATACAGCATAAGATCGCTATCCTTCTCCAGATAATTCAAATATCGTTCAATCCCTTTAGATAAAGGAGTCAGACCAACATCCTCAGGCAACGTTTTATTGATCATCACTTGTTTGTAAAGTGCGGCATATCCTTTTGCCTCTAAGCTGTAGTCACCTACAGGCTGATACTGATGATCGACAAGATGGAGATCAATCTCACCCTTATAATTTCTTTTGTCCAACCAGGCGAGTATCGTCAGAAGGTTCATTTGACAGAACATATCTTCATCAAACCACAAGGCTATTCGTTCAACGCTTCCTTTAAAAAGGGGCTGCAACGGTTTTAAAGTGATCTCAGCATATTGAGCCGGTGTTACATGATGAACCATTGCGCGCATCTCAATAAACGCCTCGGAAAAAATGTCTTCACAGGTTTCCCCGTAACACATGGCTTCGTTAAAGGGAGTCATCGTTTCTGGTTCAAGAAGCTGTGACTTTTCAAAGTTCTTATACATCTCTGTTCCATTTAGAATATGTACCGTTTTTGTTTGAATCATATGGACACCTCCACTTTACAAAATAAGAATGCATTTCAACGGACTTCTACTCTCCTCCTGCCTTAGAAGAACTTGCGTAGAAATTATTTCTCATAAGCATACATAATAATCTCCATGCCACTATGTGTCTTACGCCAATCGTAGACCACGATGACCTCCTGACCATTTCTATCCTCAACATCCGTCTTAAATTTCTCTATAATCTCTTCAATGATCATATTTCCCTGAGTTCACTTCTCTTCGGTCATCATATACGATGGTGTAATCAACTAATTTATTTGAGATATTCATATCTTGCATGTCCTCCCCTTATTACGGCCCTGTCCCACAAGCCACATCATACTCTTCATTCTCATTCGCCTTCGCATAACATATGCTGGCTGTTTCACCAGTAGGACTATTGTAGTCATACCAATAAACATGGTACTGCTGACCATATTCTTGATCCTGATAATCCTCTTTTTTAATGAAGGCAAAAAAGCTTTGATAAGGATGCCCATCCTTGTAAATGGCTTCTCTTAAAGCTGACCTCGGTGAATCATGATCGTGAATTTTTGGAGCCAATAGTGGTGGCAATGCAACGAACACCACTGCTATCAGTAAAATAAACGCTAAAACCTTTTTTCTCTTCGCCACATGTTCCCCTCTTTTCTAATGAGTTGTACACCAGCTCAATTCCAATTATTCCAAATTCTTCATTATTAAACAATCCCTCATGTGACTATATCCCATTCACCTCTCTAACTTTTTCATATTTTTGTAAAAAATACCAAGAATATATTCCCATACTTTTCTATTCATACTATAATTCTATATTGTGACATGTATCTTTTTACATATAAAAAACGATCACAGCAGAGGCCAATCTTAAAAATAATTTACATTTTTTTAAGAATAAGAGGCTCTTTTCCTCAGTAAAATGAACTTTGTGGCCACCTGTTGGGAAAGTCAGGTAAACTACGCCTCAAGACCTAGGCGAATATTAGTCTGGAGGAGGCTGTGATCAGGTCAGGAATCAAGTATCTTTAAAAAGAAGGTTTCAAAACCAAATCAGTATTAGGGGGGAAACACATGCAAGCTTTAACCAATTGGGTATTCCGCAATAAGGCGGCCATGGGACTCTTTATCGTCATCACATTGCTTATCGGCATCATTAGTTATTTCCGTTTGCCTATGGAATTCTTGCCAGAAGCGGATAATCCACAAGTCACAGTCGTGACCCTGGGACAGGGGTATGACGCCGGATCCATGACAACGAATATCACAGAGCCCGTGGAACAGGCGGTCGCATCCATTTCTGGAAAAACATCGATCCTATCCACTACAGGGGAAGGGTATTCCCAGATTTCCATCAACTTTGATTCCAAAACAGATATGAAGGAAGCCAAGTTGAAAGTGGAGGATGCCATTAAAGGGATTCAGCTTCCTGAGGGAGTCGGCCAACCGCAGATCTCTCAGCTGAATACGTCAATGATTCCAATCGGTCAGGTTTCCGTGACATTTGATGACGGATTAACGAAAAAGAACCTGGATCTCGTCAACGACGAATTCAAACCACTGTTTGAGAATCAATCCGGTCTGTCTCAAGCCAGTGTCGCCGGTGAAAACAGTGCACGTGTCCAAATCAACCTTGACCAAGATAAACTGGAAAAGTTACATATCCCGGTTAACGCGGTGATGGGAGTGCTGCAAGGACAACATGTATCTGCTTCTGCCGGAAGCACAACGATTGATGGGCAGAAGAGTACCATCAACGTAACGGACAATTTGACTTCCGTAGACGCATTGAAAAACTTGCCTATTCCGCTGCAAGTCCAGAACGCTCCTGTCGTTAAATTGAAAGACATCGCAACCGTTGAAAAAGTAAAAGCAGAAAACACAATCACACGAGTAAACGGGAAAGAAGCCCTGGCCATCATCCTGTTCAAAGAAAGTGATGCCAGTGCGGTAACAGCAGGAGAAGAAGTAAAAGACACAGTAGATAAAATCAATAAAGACTATGACGGTGTCGAAGCAAAGACATTGTTCACAACAGGGGATATGGTCAAGAACTCGGTGAACAGCATGGTTCGCGAAGTCGCCTTAGGCGCTCTGTTCGCAACGCTTGTGATTCTTTTATTCTTAAGAAAATTCAAGCCGACCCTAATTACCGTCGTTTCCATTCCATTATCACTTTGTATCACTCTATTCCTTCTCTGGTTATCCGGAGTCACCTTGAACATCCTAACTCTGGGAGGAGTCGCGGTGGCTGTCGGCCGACTGGTCGATGACAGTATTGTCGTCGTCGAAAATATTTTCAGGCGCAGCCAGAATGAGAAGCTGTCTAAACAAAATGTTCTACTTGCTACCAAGGAAGTTACCCGTGCGATTACGTCGTCCACACTCATTACCGTGGCCGTGTTCTTGCCGATGGGACTTGTCAATGGATCATTGAAGGCGTTCCTGCTTCCATTTGGATTGACGGTTACGTACTCATTGCTCGCTTCCCTGCTTGTAGCCGTGACGGTCGTGCCGTTGTTAAGCCGAGGCATGTTAAAAAATACAACCTTGCCTAAACACAACACGCCTCACCGCTACGTAAATGTGTTGAGATGGTCCTTAAATCATAAGTTCGTTCCGATCCTTTTGGCCATTCTTGTCTTTGGAGGCTCGATCGCTCTTTATATCACGTTACCGAAAGCAGCGACAAGTGCGAACGATGCATCATTTGTAGCTGTATCAATGAATTTCCCGAGCAATACGCCTAAAGACACCATTAAAGAGCGTATGACAAGCTTTGAAGATAAACTATCGGAGTTTGAAGGATTCGATTTTTTGATCACCCAGTATGGATCTAGTGAAGAAGCAGCTCAATACGGAGAAGTAAGTGATCCAGATACCGTTTCTTACAGCGTGATCATGAAGGAAGATGCTGATGCTGAAGCCTTCATAGAAAAGGTGAATGAAGCGAAAAAGGATGAAAAGGACGTCATCATCACGGCATCACCTGCATCCATCTTTGGAGGATCATCCAATTCAAGTATTACGTATGATATCGTCGGAAATGACACCAATGAACTTCTGAAAACTTCCAAATCGATCATGGATAAGATCAAAGATATCGATGGCGTAAAGAAAGTCTCCAGCAATCTGGAGAAAACGTCACCTGTCTTTACGGTGAACGTCAACACGGAGAAAGCAAATGCCCAGCAAACGGCCATGCAAATCCGCTCAATACTGAATCCACAGCCGATCGGGGTAGTCAACCTGGATGACCAAACGACTCCTGTGTTCCTGGACGCCGGTGTCGACCTCACGAAACAGGCCGATTTAAAAGGATTAACGATTGCAACGAACTCGGGCATCCAGCCACTATCCGATGTGGCATCCATCACGGAAGAAGAGAAACCGAGTACCGTCCTGCATAAAGACGGTGACTTATATGTCCGAATCACAGCCGAGGTAGACCCTGAAGAGCTTTCAGTCATCTCGAAAAATATCGATACGAAAGTCAAGGATGTTGAACTGCCAAAAGGTGTGTCTCTTGATACCGGAGGCGCCGCTGCCCAACAGGCCGACGACTTTAAGGATCTTGGAATGACGATGCTTGCATCCATCATGATTGTTTACCTGATCATGGTCCTTACCTTTAAGACATTGAAAGCTCCACTTGCGATATTGATTACGTTACCACTCGCTTCCATTGGTGCCGTCCTCGGACTGCTCATTGCCAGGGTACCTGCGGACGCAACGGCCCTCATTGGAGCATTGATGCTGATTGGTATCGTTGTTACAAACGCCATCGTCTTAATTGACCGCGTGAAGCAGAATGAAGAAACGATGATCATTCGTGACGCGATTTTAGAAGCATGCGGCACTCGTCTCCGTCCAGTTGTCATGACCGCGATTGCCACGATTTGTGCTATGCTTCCACTTCTATTCGGTCACACTGAAGATGGAAGTCTGGTATCGAAATCGCTGGCTGTTGTCGTCATCGGTGGTCTTGCCGGTGCTACTGTGCTGACGCTTGTGGTAGTTCCTGTGTTCTACGAATTGCTGTATTTCAGGAAATCGAAGCGTCAACGTGCTCAGCAGTTGGAAAGTGAAGAGAAAGTAGCTCAGTAAGGTTTATGATGCGCTGAGTGTATGATAGAAAAAGGTGCTTATCCGATTTTGGATAGGCACCTTTTGGTTTTAAAAATATGGAATGGGTGTTTGAATGATTCAGCTGTTGAACTTAGGCTTATATTCAGCTGCTAAAAATAGTGAAAGAATCAGCAGCTGAATCCAACACCTATCTCCTTACCTCATTAATGATTCACATATTCTTTCAATTCCTGATACATTCTTTCAATGACTTCATTCTTTCTTAGTTCAGGATTTCTCATCATACACTGAATGATCGCCCCCACTAAATCATTCAGATCACATTTTTCTTCAAATACTGTTTTTACATCATACCCTTTTTCAAAAACCCGAATGGCGACATGTGGTTGATCTAATCTATTGAATTCCCATGTGTACTCAACCGGTTCATCCAGCATTGTAAAATGGATTTCCTTTCTTGGGAATGCAGCCAAACCAGGTAATAATTGATAGACAGCCTTTAAAAACTCTTCCAATGGATTATGGAATAAGTAGGAACACACAAATTCAAATCTAGTTTGATCAATCCTTATGAAACCTGAAGCCCACCCTGTATCCGTTAATGCATATTGAAATTCTACGTCATTTGGCATATGTATCAACTCCAAAAGGTTTTATATCAGTTATCCTATCATTAATAACCATCTAGGTTCATGATGAATTCAGCTGTTGAATATCCACTTATAATCAGCTGCTGACATAGTTGGAACGTTCAACTGCTGAATATCGTTATAAAATCAGCAGCTGAACCCACCTCCATTTACTCACAATCTCCATTAATTTAAAAACACATTAAAGGATATCCATACTCTTCATAGAACTTATGTATAGATAGTTTATAAAAGAGGAGTAGATAAGAAGTGATTGATCAAATCATACCGGCAGTCATTGCTTTTATATTAGTTGCTGTACTATCTCCACTATTCATTGAACTCTTAAGAAAATTAAAGCTCCTGCAACCGATAAGAAAGGAACTTCCCTCCAATCATCAAATCAAAAAGGGTACTCCGTTAATGTTTGGAATCATTCTTTTTATAGGAGTGGTTGTATCCTTATTTTTCTCCCCTACGCCACTAATGTTCTTCTTGGCTATTACGTATATTCTATTCAGTTTTATAGGATTCTTGGATGATTTTTGGAAAGCGTCCCGTCAAGATCCTGGAGGTGTATCGAGTAGAATCAAGCTGATTTTCCAATTTCTTTTTACCGGTGTCCTGCTTTTCTACGTGATAAACGAGCTTGGGTTAGACACGACGATTCGTATTTATCAACATCTCTCAATTGATCTTCCAATGGTCGTATATTTCATAGTGATCACCTTATTTGTTGTGGCCTCTGCCAATGCCATTAATTTTACAGATGGCTTGGACGGGCTTTTAGGAGTGGTGGCCATTCCTACATACTTTTTCTTCTTTATGATTTCAGACAAATCAGAGGTACAGCTTTTCTGTTTAATCATGATTGGCTGCTTACTTGGCTTTCTCATCTATAACATCTTTCCAGCCCGAGCTTTTATGGGGGATACAGGGTCATTGGCGATAGGGGGATCCCTTTCCTTTCTTGCCGTTATCGAGAAAGTGGAGATCCTCATTCCCCTATTATTCTTTATTTATTTCGCTGAACAACTTTCGGTTATCTTACAAGTGGCATCATTTAAATCGACAGGGAAACGAATTTTCAGGATGACTCCCATTCATTATCACTACGGCTTAAAATATGGTTGGGGTGAAACGACCATTGTCACCGCCTTTGGGTTTGTTTCGTGGATTTGTACGTTTATTTGTTTCGCTTATTGGAAGTTTATTCTCTATCCATAAGGGATATAAAAGGAACTTCGTATGTTGAAGTTCCTTTCTTCATTCTCGATTAAAATCTCCGTCTTCGTCATGTAGAATGTTTTTACGAATCTATAGATTGCAACGCGTCAAACAATTCGTCCTGTATCTTTTCATCTTCGCTTACATAAAACACCAATAGATTATGTATTCCATATTCCTGATGTTCTATTAAATCATACGTTGCTGTTTTCTCTTCAAACGCCTGCACTGCTTTTCCCCGTTCATTTGAAGTGGGAAAAATATAAATAGATAAAGTGTTTCCCTCCAAACCGTACACTTCAGGTGTAACACCGTTTAATTTTTGAATAAAGACGTTCTCTTTTGGTAAATCTGACGTGTCTTCTAATTCCAACCCTTGTTCTCTGATTACATTTAAAACTTCTTTTAGAGTAATATCTTTCGTATTAGGGGAAGAGTCTTCTACTTCATTTTGGCTGCAAGCACTCAGTAAAAGGATGAATAGTACAGAGAATAATAGTTTTTTGGTCATATTCTTATCTCCAATCCTATTAGACTTCTCTTTCCTGCTCTCCCTTTTCATCAAAGCATTCCTTTTCTCAATATGCGATTGATAAATTCTGTTTTTCCTTCTGTATAAGAGTCTCGGCTATTTACTGTATCAGCTATTATCCTTTTAATCTGTTCATACTCGATAACAGCTTGTGGGTTATCCGCATATAATCTCTGAAGGCTAAATGCCTTGCCAGCTCTTTACTATCTTTGTTACATACATAAAGATGGTGTTCCATCCATTGTGTGCCTTCTCCGTCCCATGGAGTCAAAAGATTCTTTCTCCCAAATGCTTCTCTACCTTCAAAACTCCATTCTTCCTGATGAAAATACCCTATCTGTTCAAGTTGCAGAATGACACTATGAAAAACATCATAACTCTCTATCACAATATCAATATCCAAAATCAGCTTTGCACTGAGTCCTGGTATGGAGGTGCTACCCACGTGTTCAATCCCGATTATGACATCCTTTAAAGCAATACTCAAAACCCGTTTTATGGAATGAAATTCTTCTGTCCATCGATCATCATATTCAACAATTTCTATACCGAGTTCCGTCACTTTGCTCCCCCTTAATTACAAGGTGAACCTTACAACCTCCATCACATCTCAAAAAAGCGATCCCTTTCTACCTTACATACTCTTACAGCAAAGTTTTTGTACCATTCTTTTTTTCCTCTATCCTGTGCCACTTGATGGGCTGAATGTTCTTTCCACTGCTTGATGGCTTCTACAGATTCCCAGTAAGAAATCGTGATTCCCAGACCTTCATCACGGGCGCTTTCTATCCCTAAGAAACCTTTCTGTTGCGATGCTAACTCTACCATTTTTTCAGACATCTTCTCATACCCTTTGTCATTCTCGGTTCGTTCTGAAGCAAATATTACCGCATAGTAAGGTGGTTGAGGAGTTTTTGCCAATCCACTCAATTTTAGTTCCCCCAATATTATGTAATAGTCTTTTCCACGTTCACCTTAAAAGTTATCCGATTTCAAATACCGTTCCTCAATCAACCTACGATGATGAATCTCATGCCCGGCAATAATGTATCCAATAGCCCTCGCCGTAACTTCTCCACCATTTGCTCTTCCTCTCTGTACCAGGGCTTCCTCATCCAAACTGCCTAGAAGTAGAATAGTATGTTGGCGGACAAGAGATTGATGATGTAAAAGCTCCTGTAAGGAAAAACGATTAAATTTGCCCCTTTTCACATACTCATCATCATGATATCCCGGCAGCATTTCCTTTTCTCCTCTTCCTATAGAAAGAAGACGGTAGCTCATAATCCGTTCGGTGTCGGTTATGTGACCTAGTACTTCCTTGATTGTCCACTTTTCAGGGGCATATCGGAACTCGGACTTTTCTTCGCTTACATCTTTTAATAGATTGATGGTTTCCTTTAGTTGAGCATCAAGAATCTGGAGCAGATCTCCATCTGGTACGTGGTTCACATATCCCTCATAATATGGAGGATACTCATTCATTTCTGGTTTATTTAGCATCGTTTCTACTCCTTTTGTATGTACGTTATTCACATTCCAATTATTTCAAAAATGAAAGGTCCTGACAATCACTTTACTCAATTGATAAGCTTAATCGCCACGCAATTCCCCAGGCAATTATAGACCTGACCTATACTATAAGGATTGTATTTCCAACCTAAAACACTCTCCTCTTCAAGTGATACATTCTACTAAAATTTGAATTTTCCTTTAGGTTAATGAGATTACCTCAGCTTTATTTAGAAAAAAAGAAGTGGATTCGATCGAATCCACTTCTTACGTTTTTAGTTGATGCCCAACTCTTTCTTTATGCTTTCCAAGGTTTGGCCTTGATACATTTGTTTTGGAGTAGGGGCTTTGTCCACTCCAGGATCTGTTTCAAGGTAATTATATTCGACAAGCTCAAAGTCTTCTTCATTGATGACTCCATCGAAATTCAAATCCGCTTCTTGCTTATCTGTACCCCAAGATTCTTTCAATGCAACAGCATCAAAAATATCAATGACGCTATCCTGATTAATATCTCCGGCATCTTGTTTGCGAATAGGGAATTCACGCCAAGTTCCAATGACTCTATCTCCACGCTGCTCATAGATTTTAACCGAAGTGTTCACTGGGAAGTGTCCCGGGATCTTAACTTCAAAATTAAAAGGTTTGTCCGTTATAGGTAAGTCTGACACTGAGAAAGTGGTTTTATTTAAAGTCCCTTCATGTTTCCCTCCATCAGGATCTGTCACGATGATAGAGATCGGCGCATTGGAGAAGTCCTTATCATAGTCAAACTTTCCGTCCATGCCATAAAACCCTTGTGGAATAATACTTCCACGAGCTTCAGAATAGCTGCGCAACAATTCCGGAATATCTCCCGCGAAATAACCTCTAATATTTTTTGTTTCTTGGCCATCCGTATTGATGTAAGAAGCTGTTAGTGTTGGTAATTTCAATTGGTTTCTCTTACTATAGCTGGCTTCTTTTGCTTCTAATATAATATCAACGACTGGAGTATCACCCGTTACGTCAATCGTTGAATCTTCTTCAAGGGAAACGGCGATATCCAGATTATTCTGGTAGCTCGATTTATCCTTGATTTCATGCTCGATAGTGGATTCACTATACGACTTGAATTCTGGATTAAGGACCACATCCTTTACTTCCATTTCGTTTTTATCGTACGTTACGGTAAAGTTTCCTTCTTTAAATTTCTTTACGTTATTAGCTGTTAACGTCAGTTTAAACTCATCTCCTGCTGTCAATTCGCTCTTATTACTCACAGTGGTCATATAAGGGGTTCCTTCAACCACAAAAGCATTAAGAACTGGTCCATTCTCTGCCAGATTCCCAACTGAATCATAAGGGAAGAATGCGAGAGGATAACGATCTAAACGAGGATGCATGAGAATTTCTTCGTTCAGGTTTCCGGAAGCATCGGTGATTAATGGAACAGGACTAGGGAACGGTGACGCCCAATAATAGGTGATGTAATTATTTGATTGGTCTACATCCAAGCCTGCCGCTTTCATTTGATCGATTTCGTTATCGTAAAGCTTTAAAGAAACGGGTACCGTTTCTTTCCCTGGTGCATATTCGTAAACACCATTCGGTAGACTGCTCGAGAATTTTGGTGCCGTATTATCGATGAACGTATCTGTTTCCTTGGTGAACGTTTTTCCTTTTGCATTTACCCCAACAAGTTTCAATTTGTAATGTCCTTCTGGTGCAAGGGTAGGATTTACAGAGAATGGATTTTTCTTGTTCCTGGTGTAAGGGTAATAGTAACCGGAGAATATGGAATTAAATACAATTCTTTGTCCTTCTTTTATTCCAGTTGGATTGAATGATGCAATCAGCCCTAAATCTTTGTTTGTTTTTGGATCCACCAATACGAGACTCATTTGTTCCATAGGGGATCTAAGCACAAAGGATCCAGGTGTGAAGTTAAACAATGTTCCGAATTGATTGTTCTGTTTAGTTGAGAAGTTAAACGCCTCAAGTGCTTCTATCCCTTCTTCGGATACCCTTATGCCAAATGGAATTTGGTATTCTTCAGATGGATCCTCACTGTTTACATATTTAACGTATCCTTCGTAGTAACCCTTTTCAGCTGTTGCAGGAACATCCAGGAACACCTTCGTTTTCTTTGATTTCCCGGCATTGATCGTCAATTTGTCAGCATAAGAAAGGGAAACCTTGTTTCCAGCGGCGTCCATGGAATTACTTGTAAACTCTACGCTGGCTTGGAACGTCTTGTCCTTGTCTCCTGAATTCGTGATTTCGATTGTTCGTTGGTCATGCAATGGTTTTCCCTCTACATATTGTAAACCGAAGCTCATACCACCAGTTCGTTCGTCAATCGTCACTTCTTCCCCGTTATAGAGGGTTGGCGTTTCGTCCACTACCTGGAAGTTGACACGGGAATGAATGGCTTCATACGGGTCCACCCTTCCTGCCCCGACTTCATACACGCTGTAATCACCATTCAGTGGGTCAGCGGTATTCATCAATTTGGATTTCACATCAGCAGGCGTATAGCTTTTATTCGACTGTAATAGAAGCGCAGCAATCCCTGCCACATGAGGAGACGCCATGGATGTCCCGGACAATCGGGTATAAGCATAATCATACGTTCCATTTACTTTATCATTGATATAAGAAGGAACCGTCGATAACACAGATACGCCTGGAGCTACAATTTCAGGTTTGATATCGTAGTTCATTTTGGAAGGTCCTCTGGAACTGAAATCAGCTAGTCGGTCTCCTTCTGTTTTCATCTCTCCTAAATCATTGAAGGTTATGGTTTTCCCTTCTTCCAAACTATTCTTTAGATTTTCTCCTTCCTCTTTAGATAAAGAGAAGGTTGGGATATTATCGACACCCTCACCAAGATAATAAGGGATCTGGCCATCCTCGTTATTATAAATGATGATGGCTTTGGCACCATTTTCTTTAGCATACTTAATCTTGTCGACAAAAGAGTAAGACCCTCGGCTAACCAGAGCGATATTCCCTTTTACCTTATCCTTGATGGATGAGTAATTGGAATTTCCGCCAAGACCTGCATTCACCAGTTCATAACTCGCTCCCTCGAAGTCTGAAATCTTATCACTGTAGTTTTTAGCCATTAATTGCAGATGCACTGCATTTGAACCATATTGACCGTTAAATGTAGGAATGCCAATAGGAACATCACTTGCACCAACCGTTAGGGCAAGGGCGGACGTTCCCGGTGAACCAAGAGTAAATGCGGCACTTCCGCTATTACCGGCTGATACCACCGCTGTCACTCCACTAAGGACCGCGTTGTTGATGGCGATACTCGTAGGATAGAGAGGATCATTCACCGTCGCACCCAATGAAAGGTTGATTACATCCATTCCTTGTTCAACGGCCTTATCGATTCCTGCAATGACATTTTCACTTGATCCGCTTCCGTACGGGCCTAATACGCGATACCCATATAAGTCCGCTTCCGGTGCCACACCTTTTACACTATATTCAGATTGATCGTTATCCCCTTGACCAGCGATCGTACCAGATACGTGGGTTCCATGCTCGGTGTAGTAGCTGTTGCCTCTATAAACCTCAGGATTCCCCGATGCTTGCCAATCCGCATAGGTCGTTTCCATCGGGTCATTATCGTTATCAACGAAATCATAGCCGCCCTTATAAACGCCATCTAAGTCGGGATGATTATAATCAATTCCTGTATCGATAACACCCACTTTTATCCCTTTACCAGTGAAGCCTTCACTATGTAATTGGTCAATCTTTAAATGAGGCATACTTTCAACGATATACTCGTCTTTCTGTTCTTCAGTTGTATTCGTTACAGGGGGCTCCACCTGTACTTCAACATCACTCCATATGGCTCTTACAACGTCCAGACTTAGTAATTCTTGCACTCTATTAGCTGGAACCTCTAATGAAACACCGTTCATGGCGTTTTCATATGTTTTTCCGATCTTAAATCCAGATTGACTCTTATCTTTAATCATACGATCCAGATCTTGCTTCAGTTTCTTTTGATCATTAGCGACATTGTCCTTCGCTTCTTTTTGGGTAAGTGGTTTACCTTCAAGCTTTGCTTTAAGCATAGCGACTTTTTCAGGATGATGATCCAGTTGAACAATGACCTTGATTGAGTCATTACTGTCCAGATTGACGTTTTGAGACAAAAAGAGTCCTTCTTTTTCAACACTTTGGAGCTGTTTGTAGTTTTCAAGCTGCTGGGGGGTTAAGTTTGAGAGAGCATCTTCGATGGTGGATGGCTTTTCTGCCAGAACGTTCACGCCAGGTATATTGACAGAACTCAACATCATTCCTGCCCCTAAGGCGTAGATTAATAGATTCTTTTTGGTGTTCATTAAGTGATAGCAACTCCTTATTTCTGAATTTTTTAACAACTTAACGGTACCATAGGGAGGCAGATAGAAAGTATGGGGAAAGTTTAATAGAAGTCGACAAAGTTGGTAAACGACAATTACTGAATTGTACCTATTAAAACAACATAATTCCTTTACTCGACAATGCACATCAATGAAATATGACCTACAAAACACAGAAAGCTATTGGGAAAATTCAACAACTAGACAAAAAGATGGGGACAAGGATATTTTTATAAGTATTTTCAAAAACAAACCCCATTAAAAAAGGTGCATTTCTTTAATAGAAATGCACCTTTTTGTATAAGCAATCTCTGACGAAATAACTCAGTGTCACTAATTGGTTTCCTTTTCACCCGGCTTTCGTTTATGCTTTTCAGTAATGATTTTTTTATTCAAAATCCTCACTTCCCCAACCATCAACAACCTCATGTCCTCGACGATATATGCAGCGAGATCTTGATCAGAGATGTCATCCCCATCAATATCAAGACGGAATTCCTGTCCCTGTATGCCGCCTCCGTTTGTAAAGTCGATTTCAAAGTCGAACTGAACCCGTTTATCCATCTGAACCTCCTTAGTTTGGGCACATCAGAATTCAACGAATAATAAGTAAACCTTTTAATCGCGCTCAGCTGATGAGATGACGATAGCAAAACGCTTAGACCAATTGATTAAAATCCTTCACCATCTCACTGAATTTTTCTCTTTCTTCTAAGTGTGGTGAATGGTTGCTATTTTCGAAAATGTAAAAGGATGAATTGGGAAGAAGATCAAAGATTTCTTCTGAATACACAAATGGGCATTGAGAGTCGTATCTTCCACAGAAAATAATGGTCGGAGTGGTGATGTCCGAAATGCTTTCTCTAATATCATACGTTGGGAGTTCGGTATTAGAATAATAATCTAACCGTTTCTGGACCACTCTGCCACTGCTTGGCTTTGAGAAATATTCATCGAATCTTTCCGGGTCATACAATGACATTTCGGTCCATTCTCTACCTGCTTGTACTCGTTCTTCTTTCGTTGAATCTTGAGATTTCATCATGCAGATTAGTTCTTTTAAACGATTATTACCTGGATTTTGATCACAATAAATACTTTCCTGATGTTCCATATACGCATTGGTAGCGGATGCTCCACCGACAATTAAACGCTCTAAAGAATTTGGGTGATTAGCAGCATACACCAACCCGAGCATTCCTCCAGTGGAATGGCCTGCAAAGTTCCAGTGACCAAACCCCAGCGCCATCCGGATTGCTTCTAAGTCTTTACATGTCTCACTCATACATAGCTCATCTTCATTTGTCACTTCAGTCGAGTTCCCCGATTCTTTCAGGTTTACAAGAAACACTTTGAAATCATCTACAAACATATCAGCGAAATAGTAGCCACGCTCGTTAAACTCGCTATAAAGATGAGTCACACATAATGGTTCACCATTCCCCGCTACAAATATTTCGAAATTCCCTCGTTCTGTTTGAATTAGCTTTTGTTCCCACATCATTTCTACCTCATCCACCTTTCTTTCCGTAATGTTTCCCGTTGTCGAAGGAGCGAACATCCAGCTGCCCTCAAAACACCGTGGTCATAAGCTGAGGATAGGATACCTTGCAGGTTTCTATTCTCTGTTAGATTTTCTTCAGAATTTTTTTAAAATACTTTATAGTAATTAGACGAATGAGGAAATCGATAGGTTTCATTTATTTTTTCTTTATGTTCGAATTTAAGTGAACTAAGGAGTGTCCTTATTTAGAGTCCAATGATTATAGGCGTAACTCCAATGGAGTTACGCCTATTACGATTGATAAGAATTAATTCCCATACTTATCAGTTCTTACTGGAATATCATGTTTCTTTGGGTGATTCAAGATATCTTCATAAGTCAATGAACTAACGACATCAAATGTTTTAGCTTCAGGATTATATTCAAATACGACAAGTTGTTCCCAACCACTACCATTACCAGTGTCAACAACTCCCACTCTATTAGGTGCAATTTGGACCACTCTACCACCTTGATTAAGAACCTCCACATTTGGTGGTGGAGGTTGAATATTTCCCTCTGGATTTATTTTAAAGGCAATCACAATCAAACAAGCCAGAATTCCAAGTAATATTGCCTTTGTAAAATTGTCGTTAGTCATTTTATCTCTCCCCTTAAAAGCTTTAATTTTACATCAGAGTCCTTCACATCTATCTGAATATATGTAGGAATGAAAAGGACCGCCAGATACTCTCAAACTACTTTGAAACAAGGAGTCCCTTATAAATCCATCCCCATCCGCCTACTCTTTGTCTTTAATTTCATCGATTCATAAAATTTTATAGCACCTTCGTTGAACTCCCATACACCTAATTCTAATGAGTCTGCTTCTATACTCTTTGCGAACTCTATTATTTTCTCAAAGAAGATTCTCCCCATTCCGTTTCCTCTGTAGGTATGGTCAACACCAAAGTCATCCATGTAGACCACTTTCCTTGGGATGAGAATGGGTCTTTCTTCTGTATGTTTTATCGTAATGATCGAATAAGCGATCGGTTGGCCTTCTTCTAACAAGAATACCTTTGTGTTTTCACCATCGATCAAGCTGTTGAAGTACTCCTGATCTAAGGTGGCATCAGCCATTCTATAATGGTCTGGTCTTTCCTTTGTATGCATTTCGTGAACTTGTCTTTGTATGTAATGAACCGCATCATAATCGTTCTTGGTGGCCTCTCTCATATGTATATCCAATCTATATTCCCCCTGTGGACTTTAACTCTTGAAGCAAGTTAACAAATCTTTTTATAAAAAATAAGTGTGGCACGGTCATTTAATTTCTTACTGATTCCCGTTTTGCTATAGCCCATTTTTTCATACAGATGACAGTTTCTTTCCTCTTCTAATAGTGTCGCTAATTCCCTCGATTCTGCTTGAGGAAACATTTCTTCAACTAAGAGTATCGTTTTCTGTGCGATCCCCTTCCCTTGATAAGAAGGTAAAATAAACATGGGACTAATCCAGAACTGAACATCTTCTTTCCAATAGACGCAAATGGCCCCGACGAGTTTATCCTCAGTCAAAATCTTATAGAAGCCACCGTCAGCTCTATTGATCCTTATTTGTACTCTTTCAATCGTCTCGTTCGCCGGATTGGTTTCAGAATCTTTATACGTGTTCAACAGTGGCATAAATGCCTCAACCTGAATGTTAAAGATAGATTGTGCATCTTGGTTTGTTGCTCTTTCTAACCGAACCTCCATGGCTACACCTGCTCTTGGTTTAGATTTTTAATGAATTAAGTCAAAAATGTAATCAGAACATTCCCGATGAAAAACACTGCTGGCAAAGCACTGATCAATAAGCCGAATTCAGCTATATTTTTATTAAAAGAGAGCACCGAACCGATAATCCAGACAGCTATGACTAAAAGAAGTTGAGGGTAAACAAACGTATGACCGGTGTAATTCTCACCTAAGCCACCACTTGCGAAGAAAAGAGTAATAGGTATAGTGATGATGCCTGTAATGACAAGATGAATGATTCGATATATTTTTAGGTTCACAGAATCCCCCCCCTTCTGTATTCTCCTTAACGTATCTAACTATTCCGGAACAACCCTAAAAAATTCGAACTCCTTGATTTAAGTCAATGAAATCCTTCCTCATTCAAACTACAATCTAAATGAGATCAACTTAAAGGAGGTATTATATGAAATCAACAAATCAAACCATGCAGCAAAAAGCAGCAACCTCTTCGGGTGTCGCATTGCTTGTGATGACGTGTGCTGCATTCTTTGCTCAAGGGTACGTTCACAGCTCATTAGTCATAGATGGAGACGCGGCAACCACATTAAAAAACATCCACGCATCTCAATCTTTATTTCGTCTTGAGGTACTAGGATGGCTGATCATTGTCATCATGGATTTAGTCGTATCATGGGGATTTTATGTGTTTCTGAAGCCCATCCATCCTAGTTATGCCTTATTAGCCGGTTGGCTTCGTTTGCTTTACACAGCCATACTGGCGATTGCGATTTCACATCTTGTGATCGCCAATGGCATGATTCAAGGACCAGTATCTGGTGTGGCACAGCAAGTAATGGGGTCCATCACAGCGTTCGAAGCAATCTGGTCCTTAGGATTAATCATCTTTGGGCTTCATCTTATTACAGTCGGTTTCATCGCAATGAATACAAGAAAGATCCCCAAAGCGCTTAGCATTCTATTAGTTTTAGCCGGCTTCAGCTACTTCATCATTCATTTCATGTACGGGTTTATCCCACAGATTGAACGTTTCACAGGAATACTGGAATTGATTCTAATGGCTCCCATGTTAATAGGTGAATTAGGCTTTGGTGTATGGTTATTGGTAAAAGGGAGAAAGTGGACTCCTTAATCAACATTTCGAAGGTGACTGGCTTCTGAGCGTTTCTTGATACGACTTAGAGATTCCGGCTTGATTCCCAGGTAGCTTGCCAGCTGGTACTGAGGAACCCGGTCAATTAACTCTGGCCTTTTTTCCATCAATCCATGAAACCGCTCTTCCGGTGTCGAAGAAATGAAGGAGGAGAAATCATCCCGCATAGCACCCATATCCTCTTGCATCATTTTGCGAGTCATTACTTCTAACACCGGATGCATGTCGTAAGCTGCCTGCTCTGTAGCTAAATCACCCACTACAAGCGTACAGTCCTCCAAACAGCTAAGAGAGTATTTTGAACTCCTATCCGTCGTATGCTGATTAAAGATCGTGACACTCTGTTCTTCCGTAAAGAAATTATACGTATGCTCAATCCCATTTTCATTTACAGCGTACTGCCGTACACACCCTTTTAAAACAAAATAGCACTTGTAGGGAACTTCTCCCTGATGCAAAAGGATTGTCCCTTTCTTATAAGTAGCAACCGGAACATCTACTGTCAGTTTTTCCAACTCTGAATCACTGAGATTGGTAAAACGCTTCATATACTGGATAAGGACTTCTTTCATGTTATTCTCCTTTCTCAGAACTGTAATCACCCTTCAATTATAGCAATATTTAACAGATACATGGAAGGTTATCGGAGGTGTAAAATCGGGTCATGCAATAAGAAATGAACATAATATATATACTTATTAGTATATTTAATGAACGAAGATTAGAATCATTCTGTTAATCTTATAACTAAGGGGGAGATACGTTTGGACCTGTTTTTATTTATTTCAGTCATTGTTGGTTTGACTTTTATTTTTTTATATTTTGTACTCCGTTATGACTTAAAAAAGAAGAAATTAGAGCTGGAAGAAAATAAAATAGAGCTGGAAAAGTTAAAGTTACAACATAAAGAGCAGCAAGAGGAAGAAAAGCATTAAAAGAAATCCTAAAGACCATTCCTATACGCCATTTCAACATAAGCAAACAAGAACGAAATAATTGACAAAATATTTAATTTATGCTATAATTTACAATTTTACAAAAATTATGTACAATGAGATTCTCCTGGCCAGGGGAATCTTATTTTTATATGGGGGTTAATGGAATGAAGCAAAATGAGTCCAGTGTCACTTCCTTAGTATCTGCATTCGCTCGGGCCTATCATAGTCAATATGATACTCCAAAGATTTTCGATGATTTTCTTGCAAAAGATCTCATTTCCCACGAAGAGTATTCAGGGATCAGAACAAATATGATCCAAGGTATATCGTTTTTCAACCAAGAGATTGGTCAAAGGTTTCAAGATCAACCAGATGAAATTTTAAAATGGATTAATCAGGTGCAACTTTCTCCAACACCCTTAGCTCGTGCTGCATTCTGTGAAGACGTGATACGCAATGAAGTGACATTAGGAGTAAAGCAGTTTATGATTCTCGGAGCGGGGTTAGATACATTTTGCTTTAGACATCCAGAATTCGAAAATAGATTAGAAATATTTGAAATCGACCACCCCGCTACACAGGAATTCAAAAAAAGAAGATTAGCGGAGAAGCATTTCCAAATCCCAAGAAACCTTCATTTTGTTCCGATGGACTTCACGAAGCGGTTTTCCATTCAAAGCCTCATCGATGCGGGATTTGATCCTAATCAAAAAACATTCTGTAGCCTTTTGGGTGTTTCCTATTATTTAACGAAAGAAGAAATTTCAAGCTTATTCCATGATCTATTTGCCAAACTACCATCTGGAAGCTCCATCGTATTTGATTATCCAGACGAAAATCTCTTTGATGAAAAAGGAAAGTCTAATCGAGTAAAAAATATGATCAAAATGGCATCAGTAGGTGGAGAAACGATGAAATCATGTTTCTCTTATGAAGAAATTGAGAATGTATTAGAAAAAGCAGGTTTACTCATTTATGAACATGTATCCCCAAGGGCAATCAATGAGCGTTTCTTTAGCAACCGGTCGGATTATTTGACTGCATTCGAAACGATCCATTATATACATGCTGTAAAGAAATAATGACTTGATGACATGCCGCTCAATGCTTAGAATGATTGAGCGGTTTTCCAAGTTCAAAAGTAAACCTACTTACTTTCTTGAATAAGTTCCCTTGATTGAGAATCATAAATTTTATAGCCTATTTCAAACGCATGATCCTTTGTAACCGTAAGCTCACAATAGTATGGAACGGCCCTTCCATAGGAATCCAAGTCAGGGATATCTACAAAATCATAAATATCGGACGAATGCTGCATGTGAAATACCGCTTCACTGGATCGGCCAGATGAATCGATTTCGATAGTGCAACTCCCTTTTACAACATCGTAATCCTTATTGATCATATATTTTAAACTAGGGAGAGTTACTACTAGCAGTAGTCCGCTTAGTAATAATGAAAGAGAAGCTTTCCATATATTCAGGAAGGTAAATTCTTTTTCTTTGAACATAAAGATCAACCAAAACACACTTATACAAAATAACAAGCCACCTATTGCTAATAGCCCATAATACATCTGCATCCTCATTCCCATGATATAATGTGTAGTTTACTGTATTTACGTATCAATATAATTAAAAGTTTCGAAAATCTCTTGTGACCTAGAGTGAAATATGGTAATCTGTTAGCATTCTTGAAATTGACCTCAGAATCATAAGGAAACCCACCTCTCTTTAAATGAGGTGGGTTTTCTATATGTCAATTTCTCTTAAGAGTAAATTCATCTTTTTTGCCACCCCATTTAATGACTACTTTGAATTCATCATCTTCATTTGGTTTGGCACATCCTGAACAAGCCGTTGTGGTAGTAAACGTTCTACCGTAAACATACCTGTTACCATCATGATCACCAGTGTTCGAGGTAATTTCATAGACGATTTCTCCTACATCTCCTTCACCTTCTCCTTTGTACCCAAACACAAACTCCCCATTCTCCCTGTCTGAAGTTTGATTGCTGGTATAACTTCCTTCCCAATAATCTCCTTCTCCTTTATAGTAATACGTTTCCTGCTGACATCCTGATAGGAAAATCAAAAATAAAAAGAAGGCAAGAATATATAAAAGCTTTTTCTTCAGGTTAAGAATGTTAGCCACCTCTTTCTTATTTTCTAACAAATAGCGAATACCTAATAGGATGATCAAATCCTAATTTCGCTGCTAACTTAATGGATGATACGTTCTCAACGTCACAATCCCAATGAGGTGTTAGCCCCTTTTCTAAACATTCATCAATAAATAGCTTTCCTAAGTTGAAGGCTAAACCTTTGCCTATAAAGTCCTGTTGTGTCGCAATGTCAATCTCAACAATCGATTTGCTATGAAAAATCGAGGTACATTCACTTACAACTCTGCCTTTATATAATGCAGAAAATCCCATGCCATTGGTAAGAAAATTAGATACGGATCCCCAATATAGAATATAGTAGTCTTGATTAAATTCAGGACTTCGTAAGATCATATCGTTATCGGTTTCCTTCACAATATAGTCCGCTGAAAATTCTTTTACTTCAGTTGAGAATTTTTCCTTATTAAACAAATACGCATACCTACTCAATTGAGTGATTTCATTTTCGAAAAGACTACATATTACTTCGTCCCATTCTTTTGTTGCTGAAAACAAAGTAAACCTGGATCCTTTATTTTGCTGATGAAAATCCCTAAAGGAACGATTGAACGCACTATTTTGTTCATTTCCTACGATAAAATATATTCCGGAATTCGTACCGATTAGAACCGTGGCTGGGCAATCCGCACGATCAGCCCGAACAGTGCCTTCAATAATATTTTCAATAACAGCATAAGCAAAAGTAGGACAAGTTTCACAGTTATCCAAAATCGTTAACACTTTTTGAAACTCATTATTCTCTAATACTTCCATAACTCCTCCTTGACGAAAACGTAATAACTTTTTCTGTCCCCTTTAAGTCAGTTTCAATAAAAAATGCACTTTCATACATACTGAAAGAATGTTGAATGGTAAGAACTACGTAATCCAAAATTGAAACACAGCTAAGATGGCGGATAACATCAAGGTCATTTCAGCTATTGTTTAAAAAGCTTGTTTGGGATATTCACTAAATTTCCATTCAAAGAATGCTCTAACAGCATAGTCCAGTGCCAATAACATACTAATCCCAATTAAATATAAGTAGATCATGCTTTTATCGTTTATCACCAAAATGGATAAAATCATTAGAGTCAGTGCATTGAAGCGTCTCATCCATTTATCCACTTTACGATGAGATTCATTTATATGATTATAGGAAAAGAAGTTTCTCTTCACTTTTTTTACTTTAAAAATCTTTCTTAATAGAAATTTAACGATGGATATCAAAACAAAAACAACGATTGCTATGAAAATATATTTCACCAAAACACCCCCACCTTATAACCTTATACCAATTATTTCAAATTCCAAGAACCCACTCAAGAAGAATTTTCACAAATCCCTAACGGAAGGAAGGTACTGTTATGTGTTCAAGAAGGAGCATAAGGAAGCATTCACAACCATATCTCAGCAATTGTACCCCTAACATGGATGAGCTCGCCTCTACGTTGAAAACCGCGAAATTTGACGAAATATGAAAAACTGTGGCTTTTTTCTATGTTCTCACTTTATGTTTTAATGAAAAGATGTACTCGTTACATAGTGTTATCTATTAAAGTAGTAAAGGATTGATGCAAATGGATAGGTCCGTTTTTAGGATCTCAGTAGGAATTGCAATCGTTTTTGTTCTGGTAGGGGTATTAATACCTGAACAATTGGGATCTGCAATGGATGTAGCAAAAGGATTTGTACTTGAGAAATTTGGCTGGTTTTATCAGCTGGTCGCCACCTTCTTCCTCTTATTCGCCACGTTTATGATTTTCAGTAAATATGGAAAAATCAAATTAGGAAAACAAGACTCAGAACCTGAATTCAGCCGACCAACTTGGTTTGCCATGCTGTTTTCGGCCGGAATGGGAATCGGTTTGTTATTTTACGGTGTCTCTGAACCCATTTCTCATTTTTCCTCACCACCTGTAGGTGAAGGCAGTACGGCACAATCAGGAATTATGGGAATGCGATATACCTGGCTTCATTGGGGACTGCATGCCTGGGCAATTTATGCGATTGTCGCATTGGCACTGGCCTATCAGAAGTTTAACAGGGGAGCTCCTGGATTAATGAGTGCGACTTTACATCCTGTAATTGGTGAAAGGGTGAAAGGCCCAATCGGTAAGACCATTGATGTTGTTGCCGTATTTGCGACATTATTTGGCGTTGCGGCATCATTAGGATTGGGATCACAACAGATCAATGCTGGACTGACATATCTTATAGGCATTCCGAACAACTTTTTTGTCCAGTTCATTATCATGATGATCATCACTGTACTTTTCATTGTTTCAGCAACTACAGGCATTTCAAAAGGAATCAAGTTATTAAGTAATATCAATATGTCGTTAGCGGTCTTATTATTTATTGTTATGCTCATACTTGGTCCAACACTATTCTTGATGAATATGTTCACCACCACTATGGGTAGCTATTTAACCAATGTCCTTCAAATGGGCTTGCGCTTGTCTCCTTTCAATGCGGATGAAGCAGCTTGGACCCAAGGCTGGACGGTATTCTATTGGGCTTGGTGGATTTCCTGGACTCCATTTGTGGGAATGTTCATTGCACGTGTTTCTAAAGGACGTACCATCCGTGAGTTCACAATCGCCGTCTTATTGGTACCATCCCTGGTCTGTGCCTTATGGTTCACAGTATTCGGCGGAACAGGTATCCACCTCGAGATGGTGAAAGGCTTGGATGTTTCAGGACAAAGCCTGGAAACAGCTTTATTCTTTACGTATCAACATCTTCCGTTCGGTGCGATTCTATCGGTATTGACTGTGGCTCTTATCACGACCTTCTTCGTCACATCAGCCGACTCGGCGACGTTTGTTCTTGGCATGCTGACAACAGGTGGGCAAATGAACCCTCCTAACCGCGTGAAAGTTGTATGGGGAATTATCCTCGTTGCATCTACACTTGTTCTAATGGCATCCGGCGGTCTAACCGGTCTCCAGACAGCCATCATTGTAAGTGCACTTCCCCTTACATTCGTCGTGCTAGTCATGTGCTACGGATTGGTGAAGGAGCTTGGAAGAGAATATGACATCCAAATGAATCATTGGAAAACGAATAAGAAGGATAAATCGAATCAAAAGATAGGCTAAGGAAAAGACCTGTCCCGGATAAGGGGCAGGTCTTTTTGTGTTGAGTACAGTCTATTCGAATTGGATGAATATTTAAGGTTTATTTAATGGCGTTTTTTATGTCGTGGTGTTTTTCACATGGTACAATATATGTCTTCCAGACTCATGCAAATGAAAACATAAAAGCAAAAACATATAAAGTAAAGTAAATAAAATTGGCGGTGAGTGTATGTTGGAAAATATATTTATTCATTTATATCGTTTTAACAATAGTATACATATCTGTATTTTATTCTAAAAAAATTAAATTCAGAATGATATATGCTCTATTATATCTGATTGTATGTGTAGTGTTTTTCAAGTATACATGAATGAATCTACTAAAAAGAAGACCCATCATCCGAATAAAAAGACATAGTATACTCCAAAAAAGGGCGCATCGAAACGCCCTTTTTATCACTTATCACTCATACACCGTCACAATGACTCCATCCATATTGTTTCCTGAAATCTCAAATTGGCTATTATTCAGTATAGAGATCGTCCTGCTCCCCGAGATGGGATAATAAGTAATACTGTAATTTTCCCCATTCATCTTAACAGAAATGTGCTTTTCATCCTTTAAGTAATCTAAATATTCTTCTAGAACAAAATCCTTTTCCTTCATAATCGCACTATGTGGCAAACCGACATAGCGGATATGCCAGGGCTCATATTCAATTCCTGTTATATCTTTTTTATCCTTTGGATAGCGTAAGACGAATCCGTATTTCCAAGCATTTTTTTCTATCCATTTTCCTTCGAGTGCTACGGCCATTTTCATTTGCGTGGATCCTACATCAAGCGATAACCCCAGGTTATGTTCGCTAAACCCTGCCGGTAAGGCATAGTCAGAACCGATTTCTTGATAAAGCACACTTTGCTCTTCAAAGTCTCGAAACCCACTCGTGATGGAGAAATGTCGAACTCCTTCTTTTTTTGCTGCAGCGATCATATTTGAAAATTCAATGGCAATATCCTTTGACAGATAAATGTTACTATCCATCAACCCATACCCTCGTGTTAATTCACTATGAGAAAATAAATTGATAATATCTGATTTAATACTCTCTTGTTCGACTGGGTATTCTTGGTTGACCAAAAGTAGGTTTCCTTGATGAATTTGTTTTTCTGTAATCTCTTTTTTGTGGATTTTTTTAGCAGTCGATTTATCCTCTTCATCAACTTTCTGTATTTCTACTTTCGGTTCCAGAATTGTAGTACTGAACGTTAGATACGCGCACGATAATAAACAAAATAAAAACCCCCACTTTTTCATCTAACTGTTTCCTCCTCTTTTTCTTCTATGCTAAAAAGAATAAGGAAAACTATTTAAAAAAAGTGTGGGGTAAATATAAAATTTTTCTTAAATCAACTATGTTTTATTCATTTTCCTTTGGTAACCGAACTTCAAAAACGGTCTGTATGACGCTGCTTTCGGCAGTTATGGACCCATCATGCTGCTCCACAATATTCTTCGCAATGAATAAGCCAAGACCTGTACTATCTTCTTGATGAGTTCGTGCCCTGTCTCCGGTATAGAACATATCAAAAAGATGCGGGAGTTCATCAGGAGGAATGCTATCTCCATAATTCACAACTTGAATAACCACTTCCTCTGCCTCAATAAAACCGTTAATATCCACATATTGCCCTTCATATCCATAGCGAATTGCATTCGTCATAAGGTTCTCAAACACACGTGCGATTAAATCTCCATCACCCACAATAGGTAAATGAGGTTCACAATTCAAACGGGTATCCACATGATTTTTTTCAAATACTGGATACAATTCTTCCGTTAATTGATGAAGCAATTCAGTCAAATCTAATCTCTTCTTTTCAATGGAAAGCATGCCGTAATTCATTCGGGTGATTTCAAACAATTCATCAATTAGCCTTTCTAAACGTTGAGATTTAGTGAAGGCAATCGTTAAAAAATGCCTGACTTGTTCTTTCGACAAGCTCTCATCCTTAAGGATCAAATCCAAATATCCTAAAACAGAGGTAAGAGGAGTTCGCAAATCATGTGCCAAATTTACGACCAATTGATCCTTACTGCTTTCTGAGAAATCTCCCCGTTGGATGGCTTCTTCCAATTTTTCACTTGCCAAATTAATGTCCAGTGCGATATCTCTAAACTCATCATTCGACTGGATATGTACCTGGTGTTTAAAGTCACCGCGAGCAAGGTAATGAATCCCGTTTGATATCTCTCTAAAATAAGTAGAATAGCGCTTCGTAAGGAGAAAGAAGAACAGTATGGATAGTGGAATAAATAGTAGTAAAAAGAAATTAATGTCTCCGATTTTATTCATGAATGTACGAAACTCGGCCAATGGTTCACCGTAATGAACATTAGTATGATAATAATATTGAAGTAACTTAAAGATGATATATGTGATCGAACCAGACAAGATCATACTTAAACCGAATAACAACACCATCTTGGAACGAAAGCTGCGCATCATGTTACCCATTAAATGTATACCCTACTCCCCATACTGTCTTGATCCACTTCGTTTTATGTTTATCTTCTTCAAGCTTTTTCCGGAGCGTCCGTATATGAACCATAACGGTATTACCACCTTCAAGGTAGGCTTCCCCCCACACCTGTTGGAAGATATTCTCCACATTGAAAACTTTCTTAGGATGACTGGCCAGTAAATATAAT
This sequence comes from Rossellomorea sp. NPDC077527, assembly GCF_044542955.1. Taxonomy (NCBI): domain Bacteria; kingdom Bacillati; phylum Bacillota; class Bacilli; order Caryophanales; family Bacillaceae; genus Rossellomorea; species Rossellomorea sp. NPDC077527. The sequence goes on from NZ_JBITVL010000002.1 coordinate 587,633, forward strand.
ATATCAAATTCCTTAGGTGTTAATTCAATGCATTTTCCATATAGTGTGACGGTCCGTTCTTCAGGAGAAATGACCATTCCGCCATATTCTACGGACGTTTTAGGAATGGATTCCGTTTTAGGTTGATTAAGCTTCATAAAACGGCGGAGCTGGGCATTTACCCGCGCAACCAATTCGATCGGTGCAAAAGGCTTGATCATATAATCATCTGCTCCGATGACAAGTCCTTGTACTTTATCAAAATCAGATGTTTTCGCACTCAAAAAAATGATCGGCATATTATGATGTTCGCGAATACGACGAGTGACTTCATACCCATCCATCTTCGGCATCATAATGTCCAAAATCAGCAAATCAAACACCTGCGACTCTACAGCACGAACAGCCTCTTCCCCATCCGAAACGGTACGAACTTGATACCCTTCTTTTTCTAAATGAATCGAAATCAGAGTAGCAATTTCCTCTTCATCATCTGCAACTAGTATTGAAATAGATCTCATCTTCCCACTCCTAATTCACAATCAGCTAGATCCCTGTTTACTTTCTATTCTTTCCATTCCTAGACTAAAAATATATTCTCTTTGTTGTAGAAAACGTCAACACCACTCTTCTACTAACTGTTCTTTAGTTTAGGTGTAGTCTTTGACAATCACAAGATAATTTTTCTGTAATTCTAAGTTACATGAAACTACACTATGAGTAACAGTGAAAAACCAGGCCAATCGGCTCTGGTTTTTTTGAGCTTATTATTCTCTTACGTCCCCCATATAATGAAGATTACTGAAATGTTTGAGCTTCGGTTTCGGTTAACCACTTATCTATTGCCTTTACAGGAAAGTAGGTCTCATATCCAATTTTTATATAGGGGATTTCACTGGTAGTAATATCACCATCATTTTTGGGTAAAATCTTTCCTAATTGCTCGTCACTAATGCCCAGATATTCTTTTAATTCTAGATAACTTAATAACTGATGTTCTTGAGGTGTAATCACCGTAACCTGATCAACTGGCCCAACTGCTTTTTGGTTACCGTTATGATTCAGTGCATTAGAAACCATCCAAGCTCCAGCTAACACACATACTCCCAAAAATATGAGAGAAAAATTGATTGTTGTTTGTTTCATAAAATTAAATACACTCTCCTCCACTGCCTTAAGTAATAAACTATTCTATATTCCAATTCAAAAAAGCGCCTCCCTTGATAAAGGGAGAATTCTTAAAGTATACCCTTATATTTAACAACATAAGGGGTAAACAACGATCCAACCAAAAGTATGATTAATTGAATTCCAAAATTAAGAGCGAAATTTTCAAAAGGGGATATGAAATGAAAGAAAACAAGCGCGGGTACAATTGTGCAACAAACGAAAGTTATCCTTCCTAAAGGGGTAATTTTATGTACCGTTCCACAATTCCTACACTCAATTGGGGTGTATATCCATATATATGATTTAAAGATTTCACTCCAGCTAAATTGAGTATTACATTTATCACATTTCTGCAAAGTAAAACACCTCGATTGTTAATCAGACTCTATATATTACTTCTACTAGAGATCCTTTCAACTTACTAACCCTTTGACAACATTTTTTTAATAAGTCTTATTTGACCTCTATGGTTAATTTCATCTTCAAAGACGTGGAACCAAATAAAATAATGATTCGATTGATGGTTATCCCATAATCTGTTTTCATACAACCATGTATCATTTTGCTTCGCAAATTCTTCTAGCGTTTTTTGCCGTACATCTTTCAATTTAGTGATGTAAAAATCCAAAGAGTTTCCTTTGATATTTTTTCTCCCTTTATCACCAAGACTATATGGATCTCCCCATTGAGCAATCTCTTGTTGATTCGGCTTTCTGCCATCAAAAATCTCAATTTGAAATCCTTTTTCTATTGCTGCAATATGTAATAACAATGCTCCTATGCTATTAGAATCATCGCTTGGCAAGAAATCTAACTCTTCTATAGTTAATCCTTTAACAGCGTCTATTGTTGTCTTTCTAACGTAATCCATCTGCGAAACTAAATGGCCAATTTGATACGTAAAACCCTGTAATTCTGTAACCTTATATTCCAATGAAAAAGCACCCACTTTGTCAATATTCAAATCAGGATTTGAAAGTATGCCCAGGTCCATTACTCCTTGATACTCTTCAATAATTGATGAAGAGCAATAGCCTGATCGATTAGCTGATTTTCAGTTATTGATCAGGATTACAGACGATTATACTCTACCATTCTCCTTATCTGATATAAGCTTATCCAGTTTTTCTTCAACACGTTTTAGCCTGCTATTTCTTCTTCTAAGAACAACTATGAAGATTATAATCCCCACTGGAATAGTTAAAAGAAATAAAAGTGATAGTAACTGAAAAATAATATCACCTGTGTTAAATGTTGCTGTTGATTGTGCTGATGCTAGTAACATGCGTAACTCCCCCTCCCTATATTTATTGTAAGAATTGAAGACTGACCGTAGCCTGATTCATAGTACAATTCGTTATATTAGTGTTCTTCTGACTCTTTGCATTTTTATATAAAGCAATAAGATGATGTTGCGAGCGAACCCAAGTGAACCTCATTAGCGTTTACTTACTTTACATTGACGAAGGATCGCATCTACAACATGCTCGATCGGCGCAGCTGCGTCGATTATGATTCCGTTCTTCGGAATGTCTTCTTTCGTTTGGTGCAAACGAGCAATTAGTTCCCGTTCTGTTTTCTTTCCACCAAACTCATTTTCTGGTCGCTCGTCAAGTCGTCGATTTAATGTTTCCATGTCAACCTCGAGGACGAACACACCATCAAACAGATCTATGAATTTCGAAAAGTTCCTAGAACCACCGCAGAAAAATGTTACCGGCTCATCCTGGTTATCTACTAAAGTTTTTACTTTATCTACATGCCAAATGTGGTTCTCGTGCGAGGCAGTATATGTACGTGTACCAGTTTCCGGATCGCCTTGATAAGCCAATTCACGGTCACCATGAATGGCAAGATAACCGCGCCTTTGCAATTCGTTGCAGACCGTTGTTTTACCAGTGCAGGAAACTCCTTCGATTAGATAATTTCTAACGCCCATGGTTAGACCCTCCATTCATCAACTTATCTGTCTTTGATTCAATACCAATTATTTCAAAATCGAGTAGCTTACTCAAGAAAAACTTTAGATAAAAAAGAAGCTTATCCTGTTCTGGATAAGCCCCATTTACACTAAGTACATTACTCGAGATATTTTAATGCTCCCAGTTGCGATAGTTGCGTACTCCTATATCTTCTTTGAATCAATAAGTACTCCACGCACTATTTTTCTTTTAATATTGAATACTTACGAAATGCTTTAGAATAACTTCCCGCCAAAAAAACAACCATAAATACAGGAAACAACTTCAATAGGACAAATGGAGTTTCAAAGATAAACACTTTCTAAATTAACACATTCTCCACTCCAAAGTCTTTCATGATAGTTCAACTAAATAGTCAACCATATTTTTGAAATTTCATTACAAAAGCCGATTTCCGGTGACAAACGGAAATCAGCTTGCGGTATGAACTATTACCAGTGGGCTTGCAGTTTATTGCCATCTGGATCATAAAAGTGGAAAAAGGCATGACCGTGATCTTCTTTAATCTCATCAACCTTCACTTGGTAATCCATTAAGTGTTGATGAAATTTAGCCAACTCGGGGCTTGTAAAGCCAATACTGAATTCTTGTTGTTGATTCACAGTAAAATGGGCAAAGGTTTCATCTTCAGTCGGGATGAGGATCAGTAAAAACGGTCCTTCGTTTACTTTGATCGTGGCGAGTTCCTCCGTCATGTTGAGTAACTGGAGTCCCAATACATCTCGGTACCATTGTGCAGATTTTTCTACATTTTTAACAGGAATTCTAATATAGTGTACTTGTTCAATGAATGATGTACTCAATTTCTTCTCTCCTTCTTTGGTCATCTCTTAGTCCATCCTTTTGTTATCAGCGCTCTCATTTTCTTCCTCAGGGTCTCTCACTTTACCGTCCAGGATATCGTCTAAAGGTGTGTAATGATTATTGGGGAGTTTCTTCTTTCTGATGGCTCTAATGATAATAAACGCCGGAATGGCAAGATAAACAATAAAAGCTAGTCCAAGAGACAATACCTCTTGTATGCGATTGATGATCTCCATCTAACCTTCCCTCCCTTATAGAATGAGAACGTGAATCGCTCCCACAATATGCATATACAATCCCGTGAGAGATAGAACCGTCCCCAGGAAAAACGTCCAAGGGTTGTCTTCTTTTTCTTTATCAAATGTCCAGATGGTTAGTATTGCTACTGTCAACGTGATGACAGGGAAAATAACATATTGCGGTCCAAAGGCGAATGAAATTCCACCAAAGATCAATACAAAGATTCCATAGGGATTGGCATTCTTGATATTATCAATGTATTCTTTCTCAGCAGCCGAAAAACCTTCATCGTCATAGGAGTAAAACACTTGCTTAAAACGATTTAAGAAAGTGACAACCTTTTTAAATACACCCATTTACTTCCTTCCTTTGTGCAGTATTTTGGGAGCTTTATGGAATAATAGAAAACCGCTTCATCGTGTTGATCGGCACTTCCGGATGCCACTTCTAGGTTAGTGCCCAGAGTTCTCTTTTAACACGATTTTTTCATCATGTGCTTTTAGCCATTTTCCAGCAAAATCAACGCCTTGCTTTAATGAAAATAATCGACTTTCTGCAAGTCCAATATGATTTACTGATACTTCATATTTACTCTCGAATTCTCTACCTATCTCTTCAAAAAGCTCTTCTCTTGTTTCTATTTCTTGATAGGTTTTCCAAACTCGTTCATCATCTATCAAAATCGGGTTTCCTTTACTTACGATTTTGCGATATGGAATTCTATATTCTGCAAGGTGGAATGAGGTGTTACTGTCGTACCCAACGCCTAATAGAAGAACTAAACCATTCATTTTATATAATGTAGCCAGAGGTGATTGTTCACCTAAACCAAATTCCAGGCTATGTTCTCTAATGATGATTTCTTTATCCTTTCCCCAGGCAGCAAACGAAACCTCTGGATGATTGCTTCTTATAACACCGGGAAAGTTCCGAAATGCTTCAGAGATTTTCCCCATCGCATAAGTAGGTGTATAGGAAGGATGAAAAGCAGGCATTGTATCTCGAATAGGCTGCCACCATTCTCTAGGAACGGGAGGCATCTCCCACTCTGAAGGATCTGAAAGTAAGGCTGATTGAGTTGGCATGATGATAGTACCTTCTTCTGTTATAACCTCCATCAAGGCTTGAATAACTGCTACTTCTCCTCCATTCACCCATCCAATCGAAGATAATGAAGAATGAACGATTACGGTCATTCCCTCTTTAACCCCCATTTTTCTGAGGTCACCCATAATAGAGTTTTTGGTATTTGGAAAATCAACTCTCTCTATTGCTTTCTTCATTATTTCTCCTCCAAACTTGTTTATCAAAATGTTTTACTTTATAGTTGACAGCTCTTCCGTTACCTCGAGAAGTTCTATCTATATTTTACTTTGCATTTTTTTCTACCATCCAGTTTTCTAGAACTGTAAAAACACAACAAACCAGTAGCCACAAAAAGAATGAATGGAATGATGACATACCCGGGCATTACAATCGTCCAATAAAGAAGATATGCACTTATAGGAAACAGAAACCAGCTGATGATCAGTAAAAGACTTGAGGTCAGTTCTTTGAATGTAATCATGGATCGCTCCTCCCTTTCAATTTTTCACTGTATCGATTCTGCCTTTCGAAAGGTCTTCCTATGATAATGGCCCCAATCCTCTTTCAGGTCATCAACATGTACAATACTCCACGCGTTAAAAAACGTCTGTCCACGTTTATTAAAGAAGAACTGTTCGTCTATACAGTAGGATGCGTGTTGTATGATTCCGTCTGAATTCTCCCAAGTCACCACATCGCCCGCTCTCAAATCCTGAGAGGGGATGACATGATAATGCTCAAATTCTAAACGGTGAAGAAACGTTTGAGGATGGACCCATTCATGTACGATCCATTCCTGTTGGGTAATGGCGAATAAGGTGGCCGATAAACAATTACTTCCTGCTCTGGATGGAAAGGTGTTAGCAAACGGAATTAGGTGTGGTGGTGTTTGGCTCGGAACATCATAGCAGGTCCAAGCCTCCCATTCCTGGGCAATATCTGTCATGATGTCTTCTTTAAAACTATAAGAGAGTTCTTCCCACATCGCTTTATGAAAGACTGCATACTTCTCTCCCTCTACTTCAATCACATTGTTACCAAGGGATGGTGCGTAAATAGAGGAGTCAGAGATTGGAGGAATCAGCCCCCTGCCCACTGCCACTTGAATATGAAAAAGGTCGATTTTCTTTTCAGCTGGTAAAAGATTCACCCATCCTGGAGGTGTCACAAGTACATAAGCAACGTCCTTTGATAGATTCCAATACTCATAGCTGTTCGTAAGTTGAACTTGTTTATATGTTGAATGGTTGTTGAACTCTTCGTGGGGAATGACCAAGGAATCCCTTACGTATTCTTTAAAACTAGCAAGGGTGGTCTCTGGGAGGAAAAAGAAGTCTTTATCCGGTACATAGGTTTTTATCCATTCTTTCATCGTGTCAGTTGTTGGTTGGAGCTTTCTTTTCACTTTCAATCACCTCTGTCGTTTATCCTCTGCGAAATTCCAGGACAAGTCCTTCTCCAATCTGAGAAGACTGTTTCAGCAGCTCCTTGCTGGCTGGATCAATCCAATAGTATTGAAGGGTCTCTCCAAAATACGTTTTCACTTTCCAAGCATCAACAAAATCTTCAGACCCTCTTTTGACTTGCTCTAACTCTACTACTTGAATATAAATATCGACTTCTGACTCAAGCGTTGCATTGAAACCATTCAATTGTAGAGAGTAACCAGACTTCAACGGAAGCACACGCAATATAAGCTCAACAGAAAATGTGTCAACGTAGTCTCCATTTAGTTTGATAGTTTTTTTATTATCTTCAATCGTGATATGTACTCCTTCATCACCATATTCGGCTTTCAGCTGTTGACTATCATTTAAGTAATCAGTGAATGAAATGGGTTTAAAGGCTGCCTTTTCCATAATTGTGATGCCTTTTCTGTTGCCAAACATGTCGGAATTCAATGTTTGCACTCTCTCAATGGCATCTCGGCCATTGATACGAACAAACTTTATCTTCTCCGTAGTAGAACCAATCCTTTTTTCTATTCCGTCCTCAATAAGATAAATGCCTTTTTCATCTTCTGTCTCAACTAGTGTCTCTGCACTTAATCTCATTGATTGTGCCCTACTCTCTGCCATTTCCCCGCCCCTTTCTTATCTGATCTCCTCCGCCAGCTCTAAAATAATCCCCTCCGGACCACGAACGTAGCATAGCTTATAACTTTCTTCATATTGCTGTATCTCACTAAAGGTTTCCGTACCCTTCTTTTTTAAATGGGCAATCATGGTTTCAAGATCATCAACAGCAAAGCAAATATGTCGGATACCCAATGTGTTGGGAAACGTTTGCTGAATACCTTTTTCATCCGACGGTGTACGATACTTGACGAGTTCTATCCATGTCTTCCCGTCCGGTACCCCCATCCCTACACAAGACGTTTTTACATCTTTAAGGCCAACGACCTTGTCCAACAGTTCTCCATCCATCTCCCATTCGGCTTTTACCTCGAGTCCTAAATCAATAAAAAACTCTTTAGCCTTTGAGAGATCGTTTACGTTGATACTGATATGATCCATTCTGGTGATTTTCATGTTTTGACCTCTTCCCCAATTAGATTCCATCAAAGTTCATTATCTGCTATTTACCATTCCTGAACTCTAGCTTAATACCAATTATTTCAAATCAATAAATAAAACTCAATGTTTTTCGATTACGTCATGAGATCCAGTGGAGTTTTTTCTCCACTAATTCTCGGAGAAGAACTTTCAGCAGGTCAAACAAGATTTTTGTCGAACCTTATACATGAAACGTAGTATGAAATTCATATATTGGGGGAGTAAATGATGGCTGAAGTTTTGTTGTTTCACCATGTTTTAGGTAAAACGAAGGGGATTGAGGCAATCGCAGATCAACTGAGAGATGCGGGGCATATAGTGCACGTGCCGGATTTATTTGATGGCCGCGTATTTTCCACACTGGAAGAGGGCTTAGGATTTGTTAAGGAAATCGGATTTGAAGAAGTGACGGCGCGTGGCATTCATGCATCCAGCGACCTTTCAAATGATATCGTCTATGCTGGTTTTTCACTCGGTGTACCCGCAGCACAACAGCTCGCTCAAACGCGCGAAGGCTCAAGAGGCGCATTGTTTTTTCATGCCTGCCTTCCGACCTCGGAGTTCGAATCTCCTTGGCCCGCCGACTTACCAGTGCAAGTTCATGCCATGAAAGAAGATCCCTTCTTCGTTGAAGACGGTGACATCGATGCGGCGCGGAAACTTGTGGAGTCGGCCAAACACGCTGAACTTTTCCTATATGAGGGCAAGGAACATCTCTTCACCGACAGCAGTATACCTTCTTACGATGCTGACGCGACGAAGCTTGTGATCAAGCGGGTTCTCGACTTTCTCGCATAGTCACCAGGAAGCACGGGGACGGTTCTTGTGCTTCTTTAGTATCTTACTTGATAATTGAAGAGGGCCAATAACTTAATCAACGGATCTTCATTATTCCCCTTGTTACCGAATAAGAATATTTACTCCTTGTTTAAAGTCACTACATCATTTTCTCTACTTACACGAAAATTCAAATTATGATCATATTTCAGCGAAGAACCTTCATAAAATATCCCAAACCCATTATTGGAAGGGTATCCGTATACATAACAAACAACTTCGCCATTATTCAAGAAAACGATTTGATTCATTCCCTCACTTACTGTTGCAGAAATACGATCCCATTCATAACCGACCGTTTTATATATCTCTTTTGCTGGGGTGTAGGGATCGAAGAAATAAGCGATATCCCATTCGAAGGGAGTTACATCAATTAAACGTACTGTTTCAACCGATTGGTCGATAGATAGAACTTCCTTCCTCAGTAAATCGTAGTTTGCATCCCATATTTCCTGGTTTAATGCCTTTATTAGAAAAAAACAGCCAATTAAGGCACCGAGAATAATACCCATTCTTATTTTATATTTCAAGCTGCTTCCTCCTTATGAAATGACACTAACCACCGTAATGTTCAATAAATGTGCATCACATCAAATTCTTGCACTATTTATTTTAGACATTAAGACTTCAAATCTGATTTTTTCAGTAAGTACTTTTCCTTTTGAGATTTTTTTGAATAAAGGAGAAGCTTGTGCCCATTAACTCAATCTAATTGCAAGGGTCCTCCCTAAACGCACATATCCCAATGACTGAGCAATCGCAACCGACGATGTATTGGATTCAAGAGTTTGATAGTGCATCATGGTACCGCTTGATAATCCTCGCTTTGTAAGATCATTTACCACTGCTTTTGCATGTCCTTTTCCTCTATGTGTAGGATGGCTAATAATCCCGACACTTAGAAATCCTGACTCCCCTTTTCTCCAAGACCCTGCTGCGACTGCTTTTTCATTGAGTATTCGTAAAAAAATGGGACCCTTCTCCTCATCTATGGAGCTATGTTGCCACTCCATTTCTGTGCATGCTTCGCGTAACTCTTTAAGTAACATTTTGTGTTGCTCCGTCTTCAGTTCAACTACTGATTCCGAAGATGCTTGAAGGAAAGAATCACTGTCTACATACCCTTGGAAAGCTGGTCCTATGATTCTTTCATATTGATCACCAATTGAATGAACAAGCCATTCAGCATCAAATGCTTGGTCGGGTCCGTGGCCACTTACCGCTTTGTGTAACTCCGCCACGTATTTAGCAGGAGCGGATATCAGACATGAGGTTCCATTGTTGAAACAGTAAATCCCGTTATATCCACTTAAGCTCTCGGAATGCTGGACTACACTCACGGTAGGAGTAATCAATTCTGAATAGTCACATCCCAAAAAATCAGCCCAATAAGCATACACACGATATTTAATTGTGCTCTGAGGCATCCATGCTCCTCCTTTTATCCTTATTCCAAACCTGGCCTTTACTAATCATAGGGAGGCTCTTGTTCAGCAAATGCCACCGTTCAAGAAGGAAAGTATTCCATTGGCTCAGTACAATTTACGTAACCATTTTTCTTATAATAATTAATGGCTTCATCACTCGGCCATACAATTACAAATTCATAGTTATTCTCTTGTATCCAATTGTTTATTGTAGTTAATATTTTACTTCCGACACCTCTATTTCTATATTCCGGAATGGTGAATACGTTGGTCATATATGCAAATGGATGAGTAACCCTTCCTGGCCTTGGCACTTTTTGTATTAATTCTATGTATATATGAGAAGCAATTCTCCCCTTATCCTCAGCAACCCAAATAAACCACTGACTACTTTTCAGCGCATTTTCTAAGAACGTTTGACATTCCCATTCAAACTCTTCATAGGACTCGTTTTTTTTGCTCTCATCAAATTCAATGGTATTATCCCATCTCATTTTTATTAATTGATTAATGTCTTTTGCTTCAGCAAGTCTAATTTTCACTTATTTCACCTCTTTAAATTTTTTCAGCTAACCTGTCCCCATAGTTGAAAATGGCCAGTAACGGATCATTAGCGGATCTACAGTAATGTCCACCTTAACTTAGCAGATTCTGCTTTCAATTTATGAAGAGCAATACAGAATCAACTTGAGTTACTACCCAAAGAATGCAAATAAAAATTATCCTTCACATTTACTTATGATCCATTTAACAGCTTCTAAAAAATTTTCAGCAACATAATCTGGTTCAATTTCTGCCCATGATTCCCTGTATTGTTTAAGAGAACCATATCCCCATCCTGTAAGTACTAATATTTTCTTTGCTCCAACAGCATGAGCAGCCAACATATCCGTTGAACCAACGTCACCAATAAATACTGTTTTTGTTAAATCTAAATTATATTTCTTTGATGCTTCCAAAAGCATACCTGGTTTTGGCTTATGACAATTGCAGGCATCATCTGAACTGTGAGGACAAATGAAGGCATCATCAAATCCATATGATTGAAATTCCTTGTTAAAGTCATCGAGGGTGGCTTCTCCTCTACTTATTCTATGTTGATTCGTACAGGCAAACGTTCTAATATTATGATCCTTTAAAATTTGTATGGCATCTCTACTAAACGAATATAGGGCGAACTCATTGGGATGAATAAAGTGTCCAGTACCCCCAATAGTTCCATCACGATCAACAAAAACGGCTTCAATATTCATTGGCACTATTCTCCCTTTTCCGGTTGCTTGAGGTGACTAAAGTTGGACTAAATAGAATGAAAAAAGTGTCTGTTTTTCACAAAATAATCCCAACCAGACACAACGGTAATAATCAGTGCCGCCCATAGCGAAATCATATTAAAAGGTAAATGAAAATAAGTGAAAGGAATATTGTGTAGAAGCAAGGCGGAGATGGATACTACTTGAACTCTCGTTTTCCATTTTGCTAAATTACTTGCAGCAATTACGATTCCCTCTTTTACCGCAATCAAGCGTAAAGCAGTTACTGCAAATTCCCGACATAATATAATAATAGCCATCCAACTTGGAACGATGCCCATTTGCACCAAAGCCACTAAAGCAGCAGTGATTAATAACTTATCTGCTAGAGGATCAAGAAACTTCCCGAGATCAGTAATTAAGCTATATTTTCTTGCATCAATAATAAATAACATTGCAGCAATGAAATGAGACACTGCAATCTTCCCACCCGCAACAGAGAACTCACCCAGCGGAAAAGGAACTAATAAAAATAACAAAAAGACAGGAATAAACAATATTCTAATAATCGTTATTTTATTGGGTAGATTCATACATTTCCCCTTCAAAGTAAATTTTTTTCATGACTCTGTTGGAACTGCACAACATTAAAGGTACAGTCAACATCATACCGTCTTTCCTTCATATGTCACAGTAGACTCTATAGCCTCATTCCTCACTTCTAGTATATATTCCTTACCAATATATTCTTTTCCGCCGTGTCTTTCATACCATTCTCTGATCCGTTTAACGTGAGCCTCATCACTTCGAATATTGCTTTCAATTTCCACATAAACTTCATAACTGTCGTATTCCCATATAGCAAATATTTCAGTAGTTCCATCTTGATTATCCTTCATCCAGCGACCCACTAAACGAGAACCGTGCTTTAATTGATTAGGTAAGTTTGTGTTGTTGAAATGCTGATTAAAAATCTCGACAAATTCGTTTTTTACGGTATAGTGCTTTCTTCGATAAAACATATATGCGCCCCCCCTTATAAGTAATTAAGTAAAACATTGAACAATACTGCCCTTTAATTTAATACCAATTATTTCAAAATCGAGTAGCTTACTCAAGAAAAATTTCAAATAAAAAAGAAGCCCATCCCTATTTCGGATAAGCCCCCTTTAGGTTAATAATAAAAAACTGTGAATTTCCGTACTAATAATCATTTATCTAACGCCAGAATCTATTTCAAGACAAGGTGGCGACGTTGTTAGTCTTGCATTCACGCCTAGCGGCACCCCATAATTAGGCTGACAATGCCCGATTTGAAAATTTTCAACAACAGGAAATGATACTCTGGTAAAAAAATCTTGAAGCACTATTTTAATTTTCTTATGTTCGTCTGGATCCGCTTGGAAATGACCAATGACCACCCCTTTGACAGTATCAAACACGCCAGCTTGTTGAAGGTGAGTAAGCATTAAATGAACCTTAAACGAAGGTTCTTGAACTTCCTCGATTAGTAGGATTGCTCCGTCTGTATTTACTTGATACGGTGTTCCCAGCCCATTGGTGAGCAAAGTTAGATTTCCTCCGACCAAACGTCCTTCTCCAGTTCCATATGAAATCGGGTTGAGGGGGGAAGTTCTAGAATCATAGGTTAATGGTTCGCATGAAAACAATGATAAAATGGATGATTCTGTTTGTGCGGTTCGTTCTTCATCATTCAGGTCGGATGCCACCATCGGTCCGTGAAAAGTAACTAAATCACTGAAGTTTTGAATGGCATTAAGCAGATATGTAATATCACTATATCCCCAAAATATCTTAGGATTTCGTTTTATCATTTCATAATCAATCTTAGGAGCGATTCTAGCTGTACCAAATCCACCATTAGCACAAAAAATGCCTCTAATAGCAGGATTTCTAAAGGCTTCGTGCAAATCTGAGAGCCGCATTTGGTCCAAAGTGTATACGTCTTCCTCCACATCGAACACATGTCGTCCAAGGACGACATCAAGTCCCATCTCTTCAAGTACACGTTTTCCTTGCACAAGTTGCTGTTTATTAGCTGGACCAGCTGGTGCTATAATCGCTACTTGGTCACCCTTTTTCAAAGCACGTGGTTTGATCATAAACTTAACTCCATTTCTTTCATTCTATTAATATGTTCTATCTCTTTCACAACCTATTTTCAAACACGGTCTATCAATTTTTTCACAGCACTGACTACCACTTCTGGTTCATCATTTTGTATATAATGAGCACTGTTTTCAGCAATCACCAATTCACCATCAGTGGATATTTCAAGAATCTCTCTCTGCATATCATTCCATAACGCTTGTGATTCCTTTGAATAATGAGCTTTCTTTCCCGCTGAAAGAACCATAAGTGGGACATTTAATTTACGTTTGGCATCTTTCAACTGCTGCAAGCTCTTCATGAATTCATCATAATTTCCTTCATAAATGAATTGCTTGTTGTATGCTTGTTGAAAGTCCTCTGACATTGTGGGGAGGAATCTTTCTCTATAGTCTTCAGGTGTAGAATCAACCAAGACAAGTCCACAAACTTCATTTTGATATTCAGTTGCAAACATTCTCAAATTCACTCCACCAAATGAATGCCCGACTAAAATATAGGGAGGTTTTATCTTGGCCTCAATAAGAAGTTCCTTCAATTCTTTTACCATCTCACGGCTGGTTCTGGGATTAGAACTTGTGGCACTTTTTCCAAGTCCCGCTCTATCATAAATTAGAACTTTAGAGAGCATTGAAAGATCTTCGATTACTGAATCCCAAGCCTTGGAATAATCACCATATCCAGCATCCAAGACAATAGTGGGTTTTCCATTATTCTCTCCAACCAATTTTGCGTATAGTTTACAACCAGTTATTTGCACTTGCATTTCATTCGTCATTTCATTTATCCCCTCATTTTGCAAACTATCAATAGTAAATATGTGAAATATTAATATTCTTTTTCGGCTAAACTGCCCAATAATTGGCGATAGGCAATAGTCGGAGATCAAATATATAGACTTAGTTTTTGTCCCCTTTAATTAAATACAATATTTAATAAACACTTTCTAGATCTGAATAGCGATTTTAGTGAAAAAACGAATTACCAGGGAATCACCAAAAGTTTTGGCCATTTTTCTTGCCATTTATTAGCTTTATTTTCATAAATCTCTCTCGTTATCATCCGCTTGTTTGGTCTAACTACCATTGAAAATAAATCTTCCAACTGATAAGGAGCGTAAATTTTTAATGTATCGTCCTTTTCTTGCCTTAATCCTAGAGCAGTTGCAGTAGTTGGCCAAGTATCAATTGCTGAATTAAGAGAGTGATATGGCTCTATAGAAAATCCGAACTTTTCCTTATACCAAAGATGCACTCTTGCTTGATTTTTAACATCTAGCTTAAATGGAAAATCTCCGAGTAAATTTAACAAGTTTTCTTTGATCTCTTTCTCACTTTCAAGTGTTTTATTTCCAGAGTCATAGTAAACGATATCAACGTCTGAAATTCCATATTCAAAAGGATAGCAAGAAATTTCATTCCAAACGGTGTTTGCAATACACCCTGCACCTACATAATATTCAAAAGGTAGATTTATATCTCGAAGTATTTTAAGAAGTCTATTTATAGGTTCACTTTTTGTAACAATCTCTCCTAATAAATCCTCGTATCCCCTCATATTTCGCCCCCCTTTTCCTTTAATTAACCTGCACCTTTAACAGAATACTCATATTCGAAATATCCCTCATAAACCTACTTTGAATTCGTTCTTTACACACTCCATAACCGTATCGCCAAACAATCTCACATCAGATAAGTAATCAAATCCTTCTGGAGAACCAAAGCTATTAAACATTCGAACAGCCACAATATCTTCTTCAGGAATCACTAATAGAGTTACATTTGTAAATCCAAGTATTTGGTAAGAGCCTTTAGGGACTTGATGACCTATCTCGGTCTTTAAAGCAGGTAAATCTTTAACGAACCACAAGAAGCCATTTTGAGGTAAGTCATTATGAAGTGTCGATGGACTTTGAAGAGAAGTCGCCATATCTATAATTTCTCTGGGAACAATTTGTTTTCCATTTAACTTTCCTTTCTTTAGATGAAGATACCCCCAGTAAGCTAACTCTCTGGTTGATACATACATATTCATTTTGTCACCTTCAGTACTCTCACTGGTACTCCAGTCTTCATCCCCCTCATAACGTAACACGACATCAACCAGCTTTTCGTGTTTCTTTGAATGCCAATTGGATTCACAAAATCCTAACGGAGTAAAGACATATTCATGTATGATATCTGCAACTGATTTATCTGTTGTGCGTTTTACAATCTGAGTTAGTGCCTCGATCCCAGTTTGTTTATAAGACCAGTTTGAGCCCGGAGAAAACTCTCGGATGACATTATTCCCCTCTTGCTTTAATCCATGTGTATGAGTAAGTAAATGTCTTATAGTTGTATCTTTCCAGGTGTTCTTCTCAAGTTCAGGCAAATAGGATAAAACCAGATCATCTATGCTGTTTATGTAGCTATAATACAACGCATACGAAACTGCAAAACCTATATAACTTTTCCTAACTGAAGCTACATGAAACTGAGTATCAGCCTGAACTGCTCTAACCTCTTTTTCCCTGGACTGTTTCCCTATGTACTGTTCTAACACGATTGAATCTTTATGAATGATAAGAGTAGATGCTCCCGAACAAATTACATTATTAAAAGTCCCTTTTACGTGATCTAATACCGGTTCAAAGATTGGATTTTCATTGTGACTAAGGATCAAGACTAAATACTTCCCTTCAATGTAAATTTGTGCGGTTATGTAGTAATCAATCCACTAATTCCAGATTAGGAACACGCTTAGCTTGTAAGGATATGTATTCAAATCGCACTCAACATGACCACCTCATAATGCCAATTATTTCAAAATAAGGCAGAGTACTCAAGAAAAATCCGAAAATAAGAAAAGCTCAATTCACCTGCCATCCAGATAATATTACTTTTTAAAATAAATATATTTACTTCAAAGAGTAATCAATATACAATATATAGTAATTACTTAAAAGGAGTTGAATCTATGAAAGTTTTATATGAGAAGTTCATTCACATTGATATTGATAAGTACGAAAGCAAGTTCTATGACCTTTTGCATCAATTTGAAAATGCAAACTCCGCTAAGGAGCAGTCCAAGTGGTTCATGAAACTAAATGACCACCGTTTTATTTTTGAAACCAATTTTAATTCTGCAAGACTACGACACTATCGTGAAATGAATAATGAATTATGCGCGACTGAATTAAATGCTTTTACTAAAATGGAACCTCGTTATCTCGAACTGGTTGGACATTATTATAGAACGATTCTCAGGGCGACTTATAGAGATCATCTTGAAGACTGGTGGGGGAAACAAATATTTCGACTCGCAGAATTGAAGCAAAGTTTATACTCTGACAAGATTGAAGATGAACTAGGGAAGGAAAATCAACTCATTATGGAATATCAGTCCCTCCTCGGGAAAGCAGAAATACATTTCTCAGAACAGAAAATGAATCTCTCAGAACTTACCCCTTATCTTAACTCCTCAGATAGAAACATACGTAAAGATGCTCATTTGGCTAAATACCAGTTTTTTCAAAAAAATGAAGGACGATTTGATGAACTTTTAGACGGACTTGTTCATGTAAGGAATACAATAGCAAATAAGTTAGGACATTCATCCTTTGTTAAACTGGGTTATCAACGAATGCATCGAACTGGCCATACGCCAGATGACTTGGAGAAGTATCGAACTCAAGTTGAGAAATACGGAGTTCCATTCGTATCCAAATTACGAGAAGCTCAAGAACAAAGAATCGGCGTTGATAAACTCAACTACTATGATGAAGGCTATCTTTTCGCAGATGGATCTCTGTCCCCCAAAGGTACCCATCAGGAAATGATTAATAAGTTCAAAACGTTTTTTTCAGAATTATCACCAGAGACAAAAGTCTTCATTGACGAAATGCTAACCCATGATTTAATTGATCTCACCCCTCGTAAGGATAAAATGGTAGGGAACTTCGCTACATACATTGGACCTGACAAACACCCTTTCATGTTTATCAACCTTCATGGCATCGCAAATGATATTCGGATATTTACACACGAAGCTGGTCATGCATGTCAATTTCATATGTCCAGGCATTGGAATGTTCCTGAATATATAATCCCCTACGACTCAGCTGAACTATTTTCCTTTGGAATGGAACGGCTTTCGTGGCCATGTATGGAAGATTTTTTTGGCAGCAACACAAAACGATATCAATATTCCCATTTGATTTCTGCTTTTATGTATATGCCTTTAGCAAGTGCTGTAGATGAATTTGAGCATTTTTTGTATGAACAACCGGCCGTTTCAATTGAAGAACGAAAATCTAAATGGGCGGAGTTAGAACGTAAATACATTCCAGAACGTGATTACGATGGAAATAAATTTCTAGAAAGAGGAACGGGTTTTTACGAAATTAGTCATTTGTTTACAACACCATTCTATTTTATGGACTATGACCTAGCACACCTTTGTGCAGTTCAGCTATGGAGGAAGCATCAAGAAAATCCAAAGGAAGCATTAATGGGGTTTCTTGAAATGTGTAGAAATGGAGGGAAACTCCCGTTTAAAGAATTGATCAAAATGGCTAATATAAAATCACCATTTGAAGAGAACAGCATCCAGCCTATATTAGAATTTGTTGAAGAATGGATCGAAGGAGTAGAAGTCAGTGTTAACAAGTAAGAAATTGAATGTGGCGCGCTTGTACTTTGCGCGCCATACAAATAGATAGTTCTTAAAAGTTAGGTAAAGTCACTACCTCAACTCTAATGAAGGGACAATACAGTTCATTTATATCACAGCTATTTTAGCACCCCTTAAACTCCAATGTGTTTCATACCAATCAAGTAGCTTACTTAAGAAATAGTTGAACTAAAAAGGAGCTTACCTTGTTCTGGATAAGCTCCCTTAAATTGAATACTTCCATCAAACTGCTCTTAACTTAATACCCAACGCTGGTATTAAGTAGATAGCCTAACATGTTGTCCCTTGAAGATTATGCTGTATTATCTCATCTTTTTCTGAGCTTATGGTCTAATGTAAACCGAGAATATAATAAATCATATTCATCTTTGGTAGAGTGTTGATAACCATACCGAACTTTTTCATAAATAGGGATGATTTCCAATGGTCCCCCAATTCTTCGAAACCATTCGTGAATCGTTTCATTTGGTCTTTTCTTTTGTTCATCTCTTAACTTACCTTGCCATTCCTGAAGTAACCATCGAATCTCATTCTGTTTATCTTTGCTGAGTGGTTCATTTATATATATACCCTCACCCTGAATCTCGTCTTCATGCTTATATACAACAATAGCGTTTGTTGTAAAGTTATTACTTTTTCGCCTTTTTCTTACCACCAAGAAGAACACCATTATTGCTATTGCAAGAAGAGTTAGAAATACATAACTACCTATTTTATGAGATTCACCCACCTTTTCTTCAAAAGGAACTGGTTCTTTTTTAACAACCTTACCTACTATTATTTTTCCTTCTTCACTTTTTTCTTTTTCTACCTTATCACCGATTTCACTATTCTTATCCAAGTTCATTTCCCGTTGCGATCTACCTTTGGTAAAATCGCCCAGAAATGCACTTTCTTGATCCCTTTGATTATCCGAATAAAAGCTAATAACTTTGTTGGATAACGTCTGAGTAGTATATGTCACAAGAGAAGTAATGAGTAAAATCGAAGACAAAAAGCCAAACATAAACATGAGTTTTCCCTTCAAATCGATATCTCCTCAAAACTTAATTCATTACAGATCCTTGAATCTCTTCTAAATATCCAGTTATTGCGGTACTTAGTGGAACACCTTATTACACGTCTTGACTTACACATTTTCATACTTGAAGCAATCACCGAAAATCTCCATCTTATTATCGACTACCTTAATGAATGAGTTATCATAAAGGCCGTAAATTGCAGCAAATCGCGATGCTTCATGAATATCTGATATATGCTCCTCACTTGCAGCATTCAAATGTGGTTCGATATTGATCTCAACCAGTCCAATGCCATCATAAATCGTTAACTCTGGAATATGATCATTTATATCCTTGGCCAGTACCACTCTAGTGGCCATATTAATAGAGCCTGCACTCATACCAATCGTCATACCTTCTCTTTTTTGTAAAGATGGAATGAGATCATATTCTTTTAAATAGGCTATTTGTTGAAGTGTATCGCCTCCTGAAAGCCATACTATATCGGATTTTTCTATATACTGCCTTGCCTTTTCTTTCATGATTCGGTCATCAATGACAAAAACTTCATCAAATTCAATCCCTTTGTTTCTGAACATAGTCAAGAACACATCAGTATATCTATCTGTTTTAGAATGTCTTGAAAAATCAGATGCAATAAAAACAATCACTCCATCTTTAAGGTAGTATTCCTTTATGCACGTAACGAAATCATCTGTGAAACCATTAGGAAAACCACTGGTTAGTAATGATACCTTCATGTTTATTCCTCATTTCTGTTTTCTATGTTCTCCTTAGTCGATTTCAAAGTGAGAGTATTCCTCTCTCCCACCATTTCGTCGATAAATAAAATATCCATTATTTTCAATATTATCACAATTAACCCATGATATGATGACATCACAGCTACATCTCGTATAAACTTGATTGTCTCAAGATTCCCCTCATCAAATGAGAAATAGAAGATCTATCTCATTTAAGAACCTGTTACTTTTTAGTCGATTTACTTTCTATATATCACTTCAACCGTACCATGATAATGTGGCTCACCATGACCTATATCCAGCATAAAGGTCTCTGACGCTTTAATCTTTTCATATCCCTTAAAATAATCATCTAATTCTTTCTGTTGAAAAAAGTGAATATAACTATCTGACTTAGGCCGATAGAATGTATACTCACTTTTTTGTTGAGCACTTCTTACATTCTTATTGTAACTTGGGTCATTCGCATCAAAGACATTGATGTAAATGAGGCCACCTAGTATTAATCCTTTTTTGCCCTCTTAATGATTTCTTTTATCTCTTTATCGTTAAAAAAATTGAGGACATTGGCAAGAATGATCAAAGAATATGTATTTTCTTCTACTTCAAATTTCTTTATTTCGTTTACTTCTGCATTGATGGTTACGCCAATTTCTTTGGCGGCAGTTAATGAGCGCTTAATTGCTGTTTCTGAAATATCAATACCAGCAACCTCAAACCCTTTATTGGCAAAATAAAGAGCATTCCTTCCTTCACCTATTCCCAGGTCTAATACGTTTCCTTCTTTTACTAAAGGGGAGTAATCAACCAATGTTTGTATTGGCCTCAAGCTCCATAAGAAATTTTCTGCTTGATCATATTGTCTTTCCCATATACCTTTATTTCCTGTCATGATTGGCACCACTTTCCTTCACAGTCAACGTCTCTAATTTAAACGTTTCATTTAAATCCTGATTGTTCATCCAATCTAAGAAATGATGAATACCCTCAATTCCATCAACCAAGACAGCCCGGTATATGAATACAGATGGATAGTTCAATCTTAATCTTACAAGGTGTTCCTTAATATCTAAGATAGATTTACGACTTCTATCTGTGAGCACTTTATTCATATATCCCACCAAGTCCCTAGAAAGTGGACCCCTATGGTTAGAAGGAAAGAGCCACATGTCTACATTCCATAGCGTTCCTTCCGTATTATCCGGATAACGATACGTTAATTTAGAATATAAACCGTTAAATGGAGCGTTCAAATAGTTATGAAACTTTATTTCTACCACACCCCTATGAGCAGCCAAGTGTCCTAATACTTTAAACACGTTTTCCGGACACGGGATGTTACAGAAAGTCTCTATGTCAATATCGTGATTGACCATAAGGTTATAAGCAGTAGCCCCAACCAGATGGGCTTCACCAACTTCTCCCCATTTTTCAATGAAGTCTAATTGGTTCAAAATTTCTAGTGCAATCTTTTTTCTTTGAATAGCGCGTTGAATGATTTCTTCCATGAATATACCCTCTTCATCAAATTGTTATAATTTTGCAAATTATAACATCATAACGCTATTATCCAGTTAATGCAAGCTAATCCGCTTATATTTTCAATTTCTATCTATTCAACTTAATTCTATTTCGAAACTCAGTTTAGTG
This sequence comes from Rossellomorea sp. NPDC077527, assembly GCF_044542955.1. Classification (NCBI taxonomy): domain Bacteria; kingdom Bacillati; phylum Bacillota; class Bacilli; order Caryophanales; family Bacillaceae; genus Rossellomorea; species Rossellomorea sp. NPDC077527. The sequence continues at coordinate 609,185 of NZ_JBITVL010000002.1, forward strand.
TTATCTAGGAAGTGAAAACCCAATAAGAGGCTTATCCTTCCACGAATAAGCCACAAATACTAAACTTACTAAATTCAGCCAGCATGCGCTTCAAAATCAATCAACCATTTGGTTGGCAAGGTCCGTTAATACATCGCGTGTATTATAATCCTTTTGAGGATCATAAAAGTAGATTTTAATTTTAATCCCATTCTTATTTTCGAACGTGATTTTCCCTCCATTACTGTCTAGTTTCAAGTCACCTTCTATACCTTTTTTTAATTCTATTTCTTCAGATGATGCTTCTGCCCCGTTACTTCCTTCAACAACATTCTGTTCGAAGTCAACGGCATCAATCAGGATAGATTGTTGACCATTGGCAGCGCTAAAGGTCGCTGAGATGTCTTTTCCATCTGTATTGGATGGAAAATGCCAGTCCTTAATTCCCTCCACCACAAATTTCGCATCAAAAGGGAGTTTTTCAGGCAAGGTCAATGGGAATGGCAATGCCTTAAGAGCGTTCTTCACGCTATCAGCATAATAATCCTTTGGTTGCCTGCCGAGAAACTCTTCCTTCTGCTCCTCTGACATATTTTCAAGTCCGTGAACTTCACTTTCTTTCAATAGGGTACTATCCAACCTCTCAGGCTGTCCTCCACCTAGTAAAGGGAGTAGCCCCGTTTGGCTTCCAATAACCCCAATCACTAAGAGAAGTGCTGCACCTGCAAGGCTCCAACTTACTAATTCAGGAAACCACTTTCTCTTGGGAGGAAAATGATTGTTCTCTAACTTGGCGAGTAATGCAGCTTCCTCTTCTTTAGAAAAGGTTCGTCCTTTCCCTAAATGATGATGAATCGCATCATGCATTCGTTTATTATTCATCTAGATCGCCTCCAAGCTTTTGATTCAAGAGGTCACGGGCTCTGGCCAATCTGGTTCGGATCGTCGAAGAATTGATTCCAAGGATAGTTGAGATTTCTTCAATCCTCATCTCTTGATAATAAAAGAAGATGATGACCTCTCTGTATTTCACTGGAAGAGCAAAAACGGCTTCACTCAATACCGTTTTCTGCTGTTTTTGCAGCAATAAGGCCTCTGGACTCTCTTTATTGGTTTTAGCGGAAAGTGTATTCGTGAATAATAACTTCCTATAATGCCAACTTCGCAGATAATCCTTCGACTTATTGGCAGCAATAGAAAAAATCCATGCTTTCACCGAATCTTCCTTCTCCAAGGTATCCACCTTTTGAAAGACCGTGATAAAAACCTCCTGTACTAAATCCTCAGCCGCACTCCAGTTCTTCACATAGGAATAAATGAGCCTCTTCACATCCTCCCCATATTGGGTGACCAGGGAACTAATGGATCGTTCCTCATGCATACTCTGTCCTGCACTGTTTGTCATATCACACCACCATTAACTGTATTTTTCAATTAACAGACGATTGCCGCTGAATAAAAGTCCCATTATTCACCAAAAATAACACTAAATTATACTGTCGATAAATAGAAATAAAACAAGGACCCTTTGATGGGTCCAGTTTGGAATCCTTACCTGCCTCATATTTGAACAGGGAAGGCTGAAGTCTTGATTATCGAGTTCGATCTAGGACAAAAATAATTTAATAAGTATTAAGCACGAAAAGTTTTTCCTAACTCCTTACCGAGTCCAAAGTAGTGTCTAAAATTATAAATTAGGGGACTCCATTTATTTGCATCAATATGGTTGTCATCAATAATCACACTCTTATGTGCGTGTACTTTAATTGCTTCCACTTCTACCACTGCAAAACTCTGATTATGTTCTGGAACCCGAATATGTTTCACTACACTTTCTATTTGAAGGGGACATTCAAGTATTCGGTGCGGCTTTACATCTTCAGAAATCTGCTTAGTTAGACCTGAAGCACCAAACTTATCTTTTTCATGTCTAAATTTATTTTTTAACTTATATTCTGGAACTGGATTCTTACCTGTTAATGAAGCTAATAATTCTACATTTTCCCATAGTTCAGGACTAGGAACGTTTACAACACATTCTGGGTGGTTTCTAAGGTTTTCAATTGCTTTCCCACCTAAACCAAGCCCTAACACTAAGCAATCCCCTAGTGCCCAAGATGAAGATAGAGGACTAATATTTGTTGTACCGTCTTCATTTAAAGTTGTTAATAAAATCACTGGCGTTCCATAATATAAAATACTTGGCTTTATAGTTTTTTGTTCGAATTCTGCATCCATCTGAAAACCTCCATATAAAACATATGTTCTTATCATAAATTATTTTTCATTATTTTCCAATATTTTATTTATAAATTTTTACTGGACTCAAGAACTCCTTTATAAATCTAATTAAATAAAAAAGAGCTTACCTTTTTCCAAGATAAGCTGGGGATAATAGTGTTTACCTGTTTACAAAAATGATTTCTCTTTCACGCTAACTATTGGGGAATTATTGAAATTACTCTAGAGTGTAACTTATTTTTAAATTGATCTCATATTATAGTAGAAAAACCACCCCTTTATTGTAAGGGCTGGTTTTTTTATTTAAAGTGCTTTTCCTATCCATGTAAAATCTTTAGTAGTTGACCCCGTTAACGGAACACTATAATGACAAGCTTTGAAAAAGCATAAAAGTTATAACTAATGCAGATAGTGAACCAGCAGATAGTAATATGATCATTTTCCGCCAGTTTATTTCTCTTAAAGGTTTTACAGTCTCTCGAGACACCCTAATCCATAAAGCCATAGATGCTAAAACTAAGATAAAAATGACTTCTGTAGATACATTTGACACCTCCATAATCTATACCAATCTTCTTACTGTATATACGAATTAGAAAAATGAAAGTTTCACTTACTAAAGTAACCTACCCAATAACGGAATAAAGAAAAAAAGCCGAGATCTATTGCCTGATCCTCAGCTAATCCCCTACTACTGCGAAAAAGAATGAATTCTCTTATGCTAACCAATCTCCAATGAGTTGTTGTACAATGTCCCGCTTTTCAACAGGAAGCATATGTCCTGCTTTATCTAAAATAACAAAAGTTGAATGTGGAAACTTGTCGAGGAGAAAATCATAGTCTTCATACCCGCAGATATGATCTTGTTTACCAAGAATAATTAATGCTGGTTGCTGCAAAATTGAAACACCTAGAAACGGTTCTTCTGAGAAAAAGTATCCCTTTTCTCTCCAATTCGAAGTTAGGAATTCTCTGTTAGCTAACAATCGTCCCGGTTGAACTTCCCTAAGAAAACACTCAAGGTTCTCTTTATTTTGGTAGACAAATAGAGTTTCAAAAGCATTTTTTATATCCGAATCCAATGTACTAAGTATATTTTCATCCTTTTCAAAGATTACTTTGTCAGGTAAAGTTCTCTCTTTTAGATGAAGGGCGCTGGCTAGCAAGCATATACTTCTTACTTGTTTTTGTCTAAAATGTAATATTCCTTGAGCTAAATATCCACCAAAAGAAAAACCAATTATAGAAAAATTCTCATTAGGTAATACACTATCTATAAAATCTAATATATTCATAAGAATATCATCCGTTGAACTAATTTTTTCATCAACATCACTATGTCCGTGTGCAGGAATATCTATGTAAATTCTTCGATACCCATTCATATCTTTAAAGATGGGTTCAATCCAAGCCATCATGGCACGGTGATCTGTTCCCATAGAATGAAGGATTAATAAGGGAACCCCTTCACCTCTTGCTTCATAATAAATACTCCCCATCCTTACTTCAATATTCATCATGCTCTTCTCCAGTCTCTACGCGATAAAATAATAAATAAGCATTTACTATATGTTGGTTCCGCCTTAAAGAAATGCCCCATCATTAATGATAGAGTTCATTATTACACTGCCTTTTTATACAGTTTCATTTTCTCAATAAATCTGCCCGATTATTGAATAATAAAATCGCATTCGCCCACAGATATGTTTTGCTGATTAACTCACTATTTTATATTTTTCTCGTTCAACTCTAACCATCTCTCAATTTCATCCATAATTAAAGTAAATCCCTGTTCTTTAAATGGAGAGGCAATCCCACACTGCTCTATTAATTGAAGAAATGATTTGCTTCCACCTAGCTTACAAAGTTTCATGTATTCATCCCAAGCCACCGACTTATTGGTTTGTGCTTTGCTCCAGATTTGTAAAGAACACATTTGGGCAAGGGCATAGTCTATATAATAAAATGGTGTAGTAAATATGTGTGCTTGTTGTTGCCAAAAAGACCCTCTCTTTAGATAGGTATGTTCATAATCTGACTTGTAAGGCATATATTTGCTCTCAATCTCAATCCACTTTTCTTTTCTCTCTGAAATGGAAAATGAAGGATTTTTATAAATAAAATGCTGGAACTCGTCTATTGCCGCCCTATAAGGCATTGAGAATATGGCATCTTCAAGATGAGCATATCTATATTTATCTGCATCCTCACCAAATATTTTTTCCATGTAAGGCCATATAAAGAATTCCATCGATATGGAATGAATTTCACAAGCTTCTTTTGTAGGCAGGATGTATTCCGGAATACTGTTCCGTTGATTAAATAGATACATTTGCCAGGCGTGTCCGAATTCATGGCTTAATACTTTCATATCTTTTCTGGTACCATTCAAATTCGCAAAAATATAGGGGGTTTTTTCATTACATAAGTATGTAGCGTAGGCTCCTCTCGCTTTACCCTCTTTAGGAAGTAAATCTAGTTGGTGATTAGCGCAAAGAGAATAAAAGAATTCCCCGGCTTCTAAGGAAATTTCATTGAGAATCTCTTCAAAACTCGATACCATCCATTCAACATCCCCTTTTGGGACTGGATTGCCGGTACTGAAGCGAATATCTTCATCGTAAAAGGTTAAATTATTCAGCCCCAACCTGATCCGTTGTTTATCTCTCGTTTCTTCAGCAATGGGAACGATGTGCTTTAAGATTAGCTTGCGGAAATCTTCAACATCTGTTTGATCATAATCAACTCTTGATAACCTGGCATATCCAAGCTCCACAAATGAAGCATGACCTAAACTTAAGGCTATGGTATTTCTTACTTTAATTAGTTCATCAAAAATATGATCTATCTTATTTTCCAGTTTGCTGAGTAACTCATACTTTTTTTCACCAGCCTGCTTTCTAATTAAACGATCCGATGAATACAAATATGTTTCTAATTGAGATAAGGTTCTGTTTTCTCCTCTGAATTCAATGCTTGAAGTAGCCAGCAAATTTGTATAGTCACTGATTAGGTTATTTTCCTTTATTAAGTCCTCCATGACATTCGTACCAACTGTATTTTGAGAGACTTCTGCTAAGCAAACGAATTGTTCTCCGTATTTCTCTTTGATTTCATCTTTGAATGGAGAATATGAAACGTGCTTATGAAAAAGAGCCACTATTTTTTCATAGATTGGCCACGTTTCATTAATATATTGCTGTTCTTTTTGATATTTACCATCTAAGGTATTTAAGTGATACCTGATTTGAGCTATAGTAAGCAGCGTTAATACATCATTCCGAAGAGAATTCATTTGATCTATTAATTCGAACTGTTCCAAATGAGAATTACTTGCTTTGAAACTTTCTAAAAGTTGAAGTACTTTTCTTTCAAATTCTCCAATATCAGGCCTCTCATATTTAAGCTTATTAAAATCCACCCTACTCCCCCTATCTCCGTAAAATTAATGGTAATGGACTATTTCATGTAATAATAGTCTTATATTTCCAAATATTGAATGTTATACTTGCGATATAAGGCAATTAAATATTAACTTAAACACAAAAGGGAACTCCATTAACTTGGAAGTTCCCTTTTTAACGTTTCCTTTGTTGATAGCTCCCTGTTCTCAATTTATCACCTATGATAAACTAAGTTTATCAAATTTTTCCATTTTAATGGTGACCCAGGAGAGGAATGAGACTCTTGAATATTGAAAAGGATAGATACTTCTTAGACTTAGCACTGCAACAAGCAGCAAAAGCATTGGAAGAGAATACATATCCAATCGGAGCAGTTATAGTAGATGAAAACTATAATATAGTTGCCAAAGGTCGTAATAGAGTACATACCCAACAAGATGCAACAGCTCACGCTGAAATTGACGCAATACGAAATGGAGGAAAAGCAATATTTAATGCAAAAATTAATCGTGAAAAGTTTACGATTTATACCTCTTTGGAACCGTGTCCGATGTGCACTGGTGGTATCTTATTTGCCAATATCAAAAGAGTAGTTTGGTTACTTAACGATGATATGGGGTTCGGCGGTTATAAAAAAATCCAAGGTGCAAAACTATTTGATAAGAAATTTGGCGAGGTTGAAGTGGTTGAAGAACCTTTTGATGATTTGAAAGAGAAACAGATGGAATTGATGAAAAAATGGTCTTCAAATCCTAATAACGTTGTAAACTTACGAAAAGCAGCGGTTATTCAATAAAAAAATAAGGGACTCCATTAAAGATTCCCTTTATTTTTGATAAAACACAACACTCTCTTTTTACATAGCTCTTCAAATAAATTCAAGAATGTTTTCCTTAAGAAATTTAATTAAAATTGTTCTTTTGTTAAACTAACCTGCCCGTTAACGGAATAAAGAATGATCAGCTACTCAATCTTCCACCATCTCGCCAGGTAGTAACTTCATTATCAACTCTTTTCAAACCAGGCAGTATGAAAGTTACGATGACTAGACTTTAAAGTCCTTAAGAAGCTTTGCGCTGCAGACGGTAAGGAGTTTTCACTTTCTAAACTAACTAATATTACTTCTCTATATAATGCTGGTAGACTTTCCGGTATGATTTCCCTCAACGTTCCATTTTCGATGTGTTTATATACCATTGACTCGGTGAGTAGTGCTACGCCTTGACCATTGAGAACATATTCCAGAGCCGTTGCTGGTGGCAATTCAAGAGTATCTAAACCGAAGTTCATATTAGATCTTTGCCAGTGTTTAGTCTCTTCACTCCAATCCGTTAAGATGTAAGGGTTGCTATTAGCAAAGACCTCTTCCACAGTATACGTTTCACCTGTTTTCTTACTTAATTGATGATCACGATGAGCGACTAATATCAAAGGCTCTTTTATTTCATCAAGTTTCTTTACATCTCGATTAAAGAAGGGTGAAGTAATAAAGCCCAGCTTAACAAACCCATCATAAAGCATTTCAATAATCTGTTGATTATGCCCGGTATGTATGGTTAAGTCAATATCCGGAAAGCGTTTGTGCATATCTATAATAACGGATGAAAAAAGGCCGGTTGTAAAAGTGGGCAATGTACCGATCGTTATTTCTCCTCTTTTACCCTCTTTTATAGATTGAGCTCTTTCTTTCCCTTTATTTAACATGTCTAATGCTTGTCTTGCATAAGGGAGAAACCCTTTTCCTAAATCTGTTAGCTCCATTTGCTTTCCCACTCTAACAAATAGAAATCCTCCAATGCCTTTTTCTAATTCTTTGATTCGTAAACTTATAGTAGGCTGAGATACATCTAAGTACCTCGCAGCTTTGCTGAATGATCCTAGGCGAGCAACAAGTTCAAATGCTTTAAGTTGGTTCATTTCCATAACAATCCCCACCTATAAAAAAAATTAATAATAACTATAACTAATATTAGGTTGTTTAATGATATTTAGCAAATTATATTTTTAATAGACCAATTAATCACATGTAAGGAGTGTTTAAAATGAGTGTATTAAATAAATTCAATCGCATCGTTGACAACCAATATGGCAAACCAAAAGGAGTGCTAGGATGGATTATAGGGGAAAAAATGATTAGACAGCATAAACCTGAGACGCTCTGGACGATAGAAAACCTAAAGCTTCAGGAGAATGAGCATATCCTTGAGATAGGATGTGGTGCAGGCTATGCATTAAAAATGACTTTAGATCAAAATAGAAATAACAAAATGACTGGATTGGATATTTCCAAAACTCTTCTTCATTCTGCAAAAATTCGCAACCACAGATCAGTAAGAAAAAAGCGATTGAAGCTAATACATGGCAGTGTGGAAAATCTCCCCTTTAACGATGAGCAATTTTCATCGGTGTTTAGCATTCATTCCATTTATTTTTGGGAAAATATATCTAACGCTTTACGGGAAATTCATAGAGTATTAAAACCTGGAGGCACAGTCCATTTAACATTATGCAATGGAAAAGACGAGGAAACTTGGGATGGAATGAATAACATGATTCATTTTCAGGTACTCCCCATGATGGAGCAATTACATTTTAACAATGTAAGATTATTGAATGGCCCCGTTTCAAGAGGATACAAGACCATTTCCATTATTGGGAATAAAGAATAACTATATGGAGAGATTCATGCGGGAACTAGAAAAATCAATCGGGTTCCGTAAAAATGGTGCGAGGTTCAGGTGTAATCATGGATCCAATAGACCTGCCCCCACGCCTCCCTTAGAAAGGAAAACAGGAAGGCGAAATAGCACAATCACTTGTTTGCTTTCCTGTAGGAATCGTAGTCATAACCCTATTCGTTCTAATACAAATCACTGAGACCGTCCCTGCATTAAAGTTAGTGACATAAGCCTTTTTCCCATCAGGAGTAATACAAACATCTGTTGGACCATCTCCAACATTAATCGTCGCAATAATGGAATCATCACATGCATCCACGACTGTTACATTATCACTACTAATATTCGTGATATAAACCTTCTTCCCATCTGTTGTAACCGCTACACCATTTGGTCTAATCCCTACATTGATTGTATTCGTTACTACATTTTCCTCTAGGTCAATAACAGAAACTGTACTAGGCTCGCCTCTCCCACGATTGGCCACGTATAGCTTCTTTCCATTCGGAGTTACCGCAAGATCTCGAGGGAATTCTCCATTCGTAATAGGAATCCGATCTATCACTCTTTCTTTTTTTGTATCGATTACGGCAATAACGTTACTTATGGTTACAGCAACATAGGCCATTCTTCCATCTGGACTGAATGCCACATCAAATGGGTTATCTCCTACTTCTATATGTTTCACTGTTTGCTTGCAGACATCAATGATTGAGACGGTTGTCCCACCGAAATTCGCTACGTACACTTTCCTTCCATTAGGAGTAGCAGCTATACCAACCGGCCCCTCACCAACAGGAATTTCATTGACCACCTTATGACTAGAAAGGTCGATAACGGAAACAGAGTTATTGTTCGTATTGGACACATATGCCTGTTTAACTAAAGGGGAAATCGTAATTCCATCTGGTTGATCTCCTACTGGAATCGTATCTGTAACTTTATCATTTTTGGTATCGATCATTGATATAGTACAATCCCCAAAGTTCGTTGCGTAAGCAAATAGCTTTTTATTATAGAAGTGCTTCTTCCTATTCATTCTTGTATCCCTCCTTGACCACCACTACTAACTAGTTTATGTTTAGTGAAAAGGTTTGTGATTTAAGAGTAAGGATTATTTTTATAGAGCCCAAACCTGTTTGCTATTTTCAACCATGTACAGTTCAGTATCTTTTTCAAAATCTAAAAAAAGCCGAATTCCAATAGAATTCGGCTTTCATTCAGCGACCGATGCGACGAAAAATCGTGATCGCAACAGCTGTAATAGCTAAAAAGGCAAAAAGGATATAGACATCTGCTTTCGTATATTCACCAGTGGGTTCTTCGCTAACAGAATCCTTCGCTTCATTGTTCATAGGAAAGCTTCGATCATTTCCATCACCACCAGCACCTGGTGGTCCACCCATACCTCCCATTTGCTTAGCAAGGTACGATTTTTGCTCTTCTATTGTCATGGAGTCAAAGTCTTCCGGCAATGAAAAGGGAGAATTTCCTGTTTGAATTCTTTCAACAAATTGAGCAAATTCTTCATCTGTCATGGAATTGATGTCTAGTCCACCTCTCATTCCCCCATTCATTTGCGGGGGAGCACCGTTCTGAGGTTGTTCTCTATTCTGGTCTTGCCCTTCCATCCCTGACATGCCAGTTGTATTGTCTGCTTCAACGACCAGATCTCCTGATAATTGAGCCAAAATGGATTCACTTCTTTGTTTGGCAAACTCAGGCAGGCTGTTATCGCCACTCACTCCTTCTAAAAACTCTTCTGTTGTGAAAAACTTGGATGGATCACTCTCAATATACGGTTCTAATAATGCACCCAGCTTGGTTGTAATGGATGCGACATTTTCTTCAGTTAAAACCTCTGTTGCAATTTGTTCCATAAACGTCTCATACTGAGCAAGAAGTTTTTCATCACTTACTAATACGTTTAGTAACGGACGCTCGGATAAGGAAGTGCCTGACACCGGCTCATACACACTGAAATTTATCGTATTTTCACTCAGTAAATCACCTGAAGGCATCATCATCCCACCGCCTTGATTGCCTCCAGCCGGCAATGATGCGGGATTATCGACACCATTTTCTTGTGCTTGGTTCTGATCATCCGGGGCATTCTCCTGCCCTTGTGGTGAGATATCCCCTTGAGCTCCGGACTCATTCGGATTAGCGCCATTCATATCCATGGGGGGACCTCCATTGCCTCCCATATTGAATCCGCCGAATGCCATATTGTAATCCCAAGGGAGAATTGAAAACACACCATTTTCATCTTCATATAAATAATAGTTATGCTTCAGCTGTCCCTGATAGCTGTCAAGACTCACAAGTGCTGTGTTCATGGCAAAATAACGAAGCAGCTGATCCGTATTAAGGTACTCTTCATACCCATCCTCTTCATTAATCGCTTTCAGCATGGAAATCAGCTCAGAGTCCTCCACACTATCCTCATTCGTTTTCACTTCAATTCCTTCGTAATCCTCTAAATCATCACTTGTATATATAAGGTCGCTTCCTGTACCGTCCGGCTTGTATAAGTATCCTTGAGTTGTCTGATAATGTTGAGCGATAAATGTTTCGTCAATCGCTTCCACCCCAAGCATGAGCCCGTAATATTCACCGTTTACGATAACCTTCATATACGAATGAGCAGGCGTCGCCACGCCCATTTGCTCCATTAATTCATAAGAGACAAATTCCTTCATTTGAGTCGAATCACTAAAATTATTATTTAAGTTCAGCTTCTTCAAACCGTAAAAGCTTTGAGTGGAATCATAATAATTGAAATCGATTTTTAAGCTATAACGCTCCGATTCGTCTCTCGCAACGGAGGTCAAAGAAGAATTCCCCTTTGTTCGCACGGCTACGTTTGAAACCTTTTCACCATTAATCGTGATGGAAGCCTCTTTATATTCCTCATCCAATGGATTGGCTAATAGATCCTCCCATTGATCATCTTCCATGTTGATTTCAATCGTTGACACGTCCTCCTCATTAAATAACTTCTCATTATAAGAATAAACAGCACTATCTTTTTCAAGCTGCAGTTCTTGAACTGAATAGATCGCACCTATCGTAAATAGAATTGCGGCAATCATGATGGATATGATCCATTTCGTTTTAATAGGCATTGTCACCCCTCCATTTCATTCGTCCTCCTCTACAAGGGAGAACAATAATGGCGGCAAGATTTCCTGCCGCCATACATTTCGCATTGTTTGATTAAGCAGTGAAATTGCCATCGTAACTGATCATAACTGCTGATTGTACGCCATCCATATTTGAAAGATTCGTAAGGAATCCCATATCAGTATCCTTTATACGTACCTCATAGGTCACCTCATAATGATTCCCCGGCATGACAGACTTTGATTTGATTGAATGCTTTTTCGCATTGCGGGAGATGATATGCTCCAACGATTCTTCCACTGACGCTTCGTTGTATTTAACAACTACTAAAAATGGATTTTCAATCTTGATCTTGTTCACAAATAAAATCAGCACCAACCCGATTAGAATCGATCCCAGCACCGCTAATGGAATAAAGCCTGCCCCGCATAGAATGCCGACTACGATTGCCCAGAAAAGGTAAACAATGTCCATCGGATCCTTGATTGGGGTCCTGAAACGGACGATTGACAACGCACCAACCATACCAAGTGATAATAATACGTTAGAAGAGATCCCCATTATGATGAGGGCCGTTGCCATCGTCATGATGATGAGTGCAATATTAAATGTGTGTGAATAGATCACACCGGAAAACGTCTTTCGATAAACGGTATAAATTAATAACCCCAAAATAAACGCTGCCGCTAATCCAATCATGGAATCCACAATCGAAAAGCTGGTTGTTTTCTCTAAAATATTCGATTTGAAAATATCATTGAAGCTTATACTTTCCATTTCTATTCCTCCAAGTCGTCTAATAAAGAAGGTACGGATTAACCATACATTCTGCTAATCTGGTATTTTGAATACGTCCCTTTTCGCCTGTTGCCAATTTGAAGAAGCTTCTTGATGGTATCAGGTAAGAATCCATCATATTTCACTTCCAGAATAACGATATCAGGGTTCGTTTCAATCATCGGTAAATGAACATTCAACACATCATTGTTTTGGAAACTGGTTTTAATATCACTGTCAAACGTAACCCTTACGTTTCCATATTGATAAATAAACACTTCTCTCTCATAGTCAACCACCGTCAATGGCTTTAGTTGATACATTTTCATCTCAATATACAATTCACGGACAAGTGAACGTTCATCGTCCTCCATCCATGTAATGTCGCCAGCTCTCATTCGTTCAAATTCCTCGATACTAATCCGACATTTCTGCTTGTACGTCAAGTTGTTTCGTTTACTCTTCTTTTCCAGATTCAGAAGGCTTGTCTGATAGTCGTACATCCGAACCCGAAATTTATTACGCTCGTAATGACCTTCCTTTTTCTGCGTCAGCACTTTATGATCAAAATTATCGAAGTAGACACTGCGGATGAAGTACTTCCCATCCTTATTCGCATATGGATCTACTTCCATCACATGCTTCAACCGGTTACGAAGCAGGTAGCAATCCATCTTTGATAATTCATGTTTGATTTCTGTACGACCCTGTACACCATTCAACTTCATCGTTTTCATATCTCGATGCTCCTTTCTTTTCACTTGATGTTTATATTATTAAGGACGAACCTTAAAAAACGCTTAAAGAACTTTACATAATGGTCATGGTAGATAAGAAAGGTTGTTCAGCAATGGAAATAAAAAAGAGACCACATCGCTGTGATCTCTATCTCGGTAACTTCACTTGAAAAATGGTACCCTTGTTTTTATTGTCCAACACTTTAATCGTGCCATTATGGCTGGATACAATCCATTGGGCGATTGCCAACCCGAGTCCTGTCCCGCCTTTTTCTCTTGATCTCGCTCTGTCCTCTCTAAAAAAGCGTTCGAATATCCGCTCCCTATTTTCCTCATTAATCCCGATTCCTGTATCACTTACTTCCAAAACGACCTTATTTCCTTCCAGGTAGGTTTTGACTCCGATCTCTTCATTCTCAGCAGTGAACTTTAAAGCATTATCAAGAAGAATAACCATCAGCTGGTGAATTCTGCTTTTATCCGCTTCTATCTCTGTATCGGCATATAACTGTACCCATAGTTTTTTATCCTGCATGTCAGCAAACTCACTATAAGGCTGGCACACACTCTGAATGAATTCATCCACCTCAAACGTTTCGTCATTCAATTGAGACTCCAATGAGTCCGCTCGGGCAAGTGTAAGCAGATCTGAAGTCAATTGAGAAAGCCTTCTCGTTTCAGACAAACTAAGGGCAATGCTTTCAAAGGTATCGACAATCTTTTTATTCGGTTCTGTCAGCATCAGCTCCAGCTTATTTTGAATAATCGTTAACGGGCTTCTAAGTTCATGTGATGCATTCTCCACAAATTCCGCCTGTCGGTTCCACGATTTAATGATGGGCTTCATTGTTTTTTTGGAAAGAAGATAGCTTATCGTAATAGAAAGAATAATACTAACAACAGAGCAAAGCAGTAAAATCCATCCGAAATTCCCCATTAAATTTTTCTCAGCATCGATACTGATCAGCAGCTGGGTGTAACGAACATCATTGTTCTCCTCATTTTCAAAGGACAACGACCGAAACGTATATTGGTCATTGATTTTCATACTCGTTATTTCATCCAACGGTTCAAAGCTAAAGTCAGCATCTTTCAAATAGTTTTGATAAAACTGGGTGCCAATTTGTTCTTGATTGACAATCTCTCCCTCACTATTCCAATGAAGCACGATAATCCTTGGGTTCAGAGGGGGTAAGTTCCTATCAGGCTTATCACGATCAGGTGGGGAACCTGGTGGAAATTGTGAATCATTTTCCTCTACCATCATTTTCTTTAAAAACAATAGCTCTTCGTCCACTTTCTTGTAGAGCGTACTTTGAACCAGGCTGAAAATAATCACACCAAATATGGCAAAAATCGCTGTGAACGCAACAAAATTCAGCAGCATAAAGCTCAACTGCTGCTTCGAGAGTATTTTTTTCTTATTCATATTCATGACTCTCTTCAGTCAGCATATAGCCCAGCCCACGGAACGTCTTTACATACTGATCATAGTTAAATGGTTTAAGCTTCTTTCGAATATGGCTCGTGTACACTTCCACCACCGTATTCGTTGTATCGGATTGAAAGCCCCATACCCGATCAAAAATCTGCTCCTTCGTTAAAATCGTTTCTTTGTTATTCATCAAGTACTCAAGTAAATCAAATTGCTTCCCATTTAGCTTGAGCTGAGCTTGTCCGATCATAGCCGTCTTCGTTTTGAGATTGAGTTTAAGATCTTTAAACGCCACACTGTTTTCCTTAAACTCCCCAATCGTACGTCTAACAATTGCCTCTAACCTGAGTAACAGCTCTTCCCGATGAAACGGCTTTACCAAATAATCATCTGCACCTAATCGAAGACCTTGGATTTTATCATCGATTCCATCTTTAGCTGTTAAAAAGATAACGGGCGTCATAATCTCTTTTGCCCTTAATTCCCTGAGTATCTCATAACCGTTCATATTGGGCAGCATTACATCCAAGATAATAATGTCATATATGTTCTGCTCCGCTAAATAAAGCCCCTCTTCTCCATCAAACGCTTGCACCGCTTCGTATAATAACTTCGTCGACTCAACAATTGTATCTGAAAGAATGGGATCATCTTCAACAATTAATATTTTCATGTTACCCTCACTCCCTCATGGGCTTTTTCTTATCAGTATACTTAGTTTACCTTAAGGTATCCTTAAAAATAGTTATTAGAGGTGTAGTTTCTGCACATCATTACTGATCACACCTCAATTGCTAACCCATAATTCACGAAAAAATATAGCTATGTATAACCCATAAATAAACTACTATCGAAAATCACAAGCTAAACAAAATAGGTCCGTCCCTCTTCAAAAGAGGGACGGACCTTCATTTCACTTAAAACAACATGGCCTTAACTTGATTAGGTTTTAATGTTACAGCCGCTTCCGAGTTTTGGGATTCTAATGGTTGGATCGGCTCTTCATTCAGTTTCACTTCATCTATTTGACCTTCTTGATAGTGGAATCGGAAGGATCCTTCCACTTCTTCCTCAGTCGGGTTATAAAAACGGATGAGCAATCGATTTTCTTCCTCTGCCTTCTTCAAAGTGCTGAGCACGACATCAGCGGATGTTTCCTCAAGGAGGCTATAAACCGTTGGTGTGACAATACCTGAAGAATTCAGCTTCATTGCGTTGAATGGAATTTTATTATACGTCTGGATTGGCGTAGTATATTCCTTCGCCATTCTTCCTACCTTTGCTTGAGATAAAGATCCTTTATGCATCACCAGGGCAAAGTCCAATTGAAGCTTCCCGATCATTTGAGAATCCGGAGTCGGCAATTTGATTCCCGATGGTCTTCCAGGTCTTCTTACCAGTTCTTCTTTCCCTAATACGCCGACACTTCTAAACAGGGTGACGGCCATCGTATCGAATGAACCCCCGATAATTTCATACTCACGGGTGCTGTTGGTGAGAACACTGACACCGCGGTCCCCATCCGTCAATCCGACAAATGAAAGCATTGGATAGATGGAATCTGGGCGTTCATCCCAATCTTCCTTCTCCCAAACTCTCATCGCACCGTCTACTACATCACGTTGAATCAGTCCGAATTGATTGTCTGACCATGATATGGAAGAGGCAATCCCCGTTGGAATCAGGGCACGAAGTCGATGGTCCTTCGCTTCGTTGTCGATCGTGGCGCTGATTTGAATCACAGGTTGATGGTGTGGAATGGTAACATGCCATGTAACCGAAACCGTACTATCCAGCTTTCCTGCTTTTCGGCTATCGAGATCTTTCGGGACATTCAACTCCACATCCATCTCCAGGTCTACCCCATAACGGTTCTGTCTTAAAGAGATATTCGCAGCCGTCTGGTCGCTGTAAATCAATTTTTCCCCTTCCAGTGGAGAGTAATCGTACTCGTCTCCATCGTCTCCGCCGTTTTCAAGAAGGAGAACCTGATCCATTTCGCTTCCATCACGCTTATCTTTTATGTGGAGCGTACCGTTGGCTTGCACTCTCAAACGATAAATGTCCGTCTCTACTTCATGAGTATCCGTTTCCTTCAGGGATATTTCTGCAGCCTCATGGGAAGTTCCTTTAATTCTGTAAGCCTTATATCCCATCGCAGGAACGGTGTCCTTCCATTGAATACTATATTCATAGAAAGGATCATAGTTTCCATAGTGGACAATCTGGCGGTCAATCAGGCCTGGATCAAGAATTTCTTTCCCGATCACTTCATATGGGATTGCCGTTCCGTCCATATCTACCAAAGTAAAGGCATTTAACTTACTGACCACCTTCGTCGTCACCACTTCTTCTCTTTCATACGGAAGGAGATTAAAGGCGGTCAATAAATCATCACCTGATTCATTTTTAATCGAATCGGTTATTTTCCGTTTGTAGAATTCGATCAGCTGGTCCGTCTTTTCTTCTGCAATGAAGAAGCGGTTAAGGATTTCCCTGTGAACCTTATCAGAACAGCAGCACCCGATGCTGTCGTGGGCGTGATTCTTCATGATTTCTTTCCAAATCAATTCAATGAGACCGTGATGATATTCAAAGCCTAAGGAATGGGCGATAGACGCAAGAGGCTCCAGCACATTGGTCAATTTGTTCTCGATTCTTGTATTGGCCGCTTTGATATCCATTCGAGTAGAGAAGATACTGCGGTGAACCCTCATATACTTGCCATCAAGGAATTCTCCGGAAAGAACGGAAAGATCCTCGTTCTTTTCCAATTCATGAAAGATATTTTCGTACCGGCTCAGGAAAAATTCCCGATCTGGATAAAGATGCTGAAGCTTGTTGATGATGACATCGATATTCTTCTGGATCGGCATTTGGTCGTGTCCGTTTGGTAGAATGATATGATCGGTGGTAGCCCCTCTGTCCAGTACAGAGAAATACTTATCGATCCGTTTCGTCAACGCCTCTTCATCTTCAGGTAAGTACTTCCCGATCGCATATCCAAGAGGGAAAAGTTGAACAAGCACACGTGAACCATCATCACTCTCCCAGTAGAACTCCGTCTTATCCGTTCCGTGACGTTCTGACGTACCTCTCCAAAAGATCGAATACTGAATATCGAACCCATTGAAAATCTGAGGCATTTGAGAAGACTGTCCGAAAGAATCCGGAAGGTAACCAATCTTCATCGGTACTCCAAACTCCTGGCTATCTTTATGCCCGTAAAGAAGATTGCGCACAATGGATTCCCCGCCGACCACCATTTCGTCCGTTTGGGTATACCAAGGACCAATGATTAGCTTACCTGCCTGCACCAGATGTCGAACCCGCTCCCTATTTTCCGGCTTCACAGCAAAATAGTCTTCTAATATAGAGGTTTGCCCGTCCAGTACATAATAAGGATAGTCCAGATCATTCTCGAGTTTCTCCATGATTTCTTCCATATTATTCACTAATAGAATCCTAGATTCTTCCGTTGAAAAATACCATTCTCTGTCCCAATGCATATGCGGAACGATGTGTACCTTCTTCATGTATTCCATTCCTCCTAAGAAGTTATGTCTGTTAGTCGTCAAAGTGTATGGTTAAGCAGCGAGGCTGTTTTCTTTCGATAATTTACTCTTTCTGGTCAGGATCAACAAGAACATCGAGATGACAGCACCCAAGATGGCGGCACCAAGCCAAATTCCTGCTGCAAGCAGCATCGGCTGACCTTTCAATAAGGCAAGGGAGAAGATTCCTGCTCCCGGTACGTTCAGCCCAAGATCAAAATACGCCACGATGGCCCCTGTCACGGCAGACCCTGCAATCAGTGAAGGAATAACTCTCAGTGGATCATTTATCATAAATGGGATGGCCCCTTCTGTAATACCGGCAAGGCCAAGGAGCCAGGTCTGCTTTCCGATTTCCTGCTCTTGAAGGGAGAAATATTTCTTCCCGATAATCGTCGCACCCGTTACGGCAAAGGCCGAGACCATTTTTACCGAAGCGAAGGTCGCGTACGGTATGAAATTCCCGCTTGCCATAGCTCCGATACAGAATGTATAAGCTGCCTTATTGACTGGCCCCCCAAGGTCAAAGGACACCATTGCACCAAGGATGGCCCCAAGGATAAGAGCATTTGTCCCAGACAAACTTCCAAGCCATTCAATCAATCCGTTGTTCATCCAGGCGAGGGGCTCACCGATCAGGAATAACATGATGGAACCGACCACAAGTGTTCCCAGTACAGGATAAACCCAGAAGCTGATGAAACCTGCGAATGTTCCTTTTGGCTGAATTTTTCTCTTCAGGAATTTCAGGAAGAAACCTGCAAGGAATCCACCGAGCATCCCTCCAAGAAATCCAGAACCAATCAGATTGGCCGCAACCCCTGCAGCAAATCCGGGTCCAAGTGCCGGCTTGTCCGCGATGGAATAGGCCATGTATGCGGCGAGGATCGGTACCATTAATTGTCCGAGAAGTCCCCCTCCAAGCTGTCGAAGCAGCCATAACCATGAACCTTCCGTTGCATAGACTTCCTGAAGATTAAAGGCCTGAGAAATTAGAACCGCGGCTGCCAGGGTCATCCCACCGGCAACAATGACAGGAATAATATAAGAAATCCCTGTTAGAATACTATCCTTTATCTCTGTTTTAAACGGCTTATGATCCGATTCTTCCTCTTCGCTGGCAGCGGCACTTTCTTCCTTATACTCCCCTTTAGGAGCTTTTTCAGCTTTTGCAATTGCCTGCTCAAGGAGCCCTTTGGCATTCCTCAAAGGCATGGCAACCGATGTCTTTACCCTTGGAAGATGCGCGAAACGCTCTTCGTCTTTGATTGCCACGTCATTGGCAAAAATAACGGCATCTGCCGCTTTCAACCTCTTTGACGTATGTCGGTCTTCAATTCCATTGGCACCCTGCTTTTCTACAAAGACCGTAACCCCTAACTCTTTCCCGGCTTTGGTTAGTGCTTCTGCTGCCATATAGGTGTGGGCAATCCCTGCAGGACAAGCCGTAACCGCGATCACCATCTTCCCGGTATCCGGAGTTGACGCTTCTTCCTGTTCTCCCCCCACTTCATCCAAACGTCTGAACAACTCTTCACTTGTCGTCGCTTTCAACAGTCCTTCTTTGTATGGTTCATTAGATAATCGTGTTACAAATTCGGATAAGAGAGAAAGGTGCGTCGATCCCGCCTCTTGATCCGGAATGGCCAATAAGATGACAAGCTCCACTTTATTCCCCGGGTCAATACTTTCCCAATCTGTCAGGGGCTTTTCGATTGTCGCAACCGCGAAAGCCGCTTCTTTGACGGTCGTTGACTTTCCGTGAGGAATGGCCAAACCACCTTCAAAGCCGGTCGGTGATAACGCCTCCCGCTCATAAACCGTTTTCAAAAATTCTTCTTGAGAGTGCAATTTCCCCTCATCAGCCAACTGTTTGACTAAGTACTCAATCGCTTCTTTTTTCGAATGAAGATTCAGCTTTGTACTGATCAACTTTGGCGAGGTAAGTGTACGTAATTCCATTGCCTTCTACCTCCTCAAAACTCATTGTAAGTGTTTTCATCACTTGCATTCATCCTAGCAAAAAAAAAATAAGAAGAGCGATTCTTCTTATTTTTACACATGTTCAGCTCATTAAAGCGTTTTCTTGTGTACGGTTACACAATTTCAATAGTGGGACCAAAAATACTGAGATAATGTCTCCAATACAACCATCACAGGCGTGCGCACCGTGATATTGTATCCATTTTTCGTTTTCTTAGGTGCATAGCAGTACAGGTTGATCGTCGCCATGGACTGGAGAGGATTTTTGGTGAAATGCGTCAAGGAAATGATGGGAATGTTCCGCTCTCTTGCTTTTTCTGCAGCCTCTAGCACCAGCTGGGTTTCTCCGGACAGGCTGATGAGAAATAGAACACTCTGATGGTTGGTTTGATCCAGGCTGTGAAGGATTTCATGGCGATGAATATGGTGGCTGGTCGGCTTGCTGACCACCCTTAGATTCCTTGCCATCATTTCACAAAGGTCAGAAGAATCACCTACTCCAAATAACAGAACCTGCTTGGAATCATTCAGAAGCCTGACCGCTTCAAGCATCCGGTCCTTGTCGATGATTTCAAAGGTTTTCTGGATCAGGGAGTAGGAATCATCATCAGGAATCACATTAGGGGATTCAATCTCCTCTTTCAGACTGCTCTTCAAATGAGAAAAGCCGTCGTACCCCAGCTTCTTCGAGAGGCGGGTGATCGTATTGGGAACGGTGTACACGTTCGATGCCACCATCTGTATGGATTGATTTACAAAGTCCTTCTTATGTTCCTTTATATACTCAATGATTTGATCATCTGTATCGTTCAGCTTGTATTCAAATTTATGGATGCGTTCTTCAAATCGCATCACGGCTCACCTCGCTTAGATATTGAAATCATTATATCAGAAGAATCGGAAAGGATAGCAAATTTATTCAAGGAGGATGTTTATGAAAATCGTTGTGGCCATGGATTCATTAAAAGGAAGTGTGTCATCAGAGGATGCAAACCGAGCGATTGCGAAAGGGCTGCGACTTGCGGGAGGAATGGATATCCATCAGGTCCCGATTGCCGACGGAGGGGAAGGAACCGTCGCCGCCCTCGTATCAGCTCATAAAGGGACACTTGTCCATGTTAATGTGACGGGTCCACTCGGCAAACCGGTAAAGGCAACTTACGGGCTGATCAAAAAGGGAACCACCGCCGTGATTGAAATAGCCGAAGCATGCGGACTGCCTCTTCTTAAGAAAGAGGAATTGAATTCAATGTCTACCACTTCTTACGGGGTTGGCGAACTGATTCTGGATGCCGCCGGGAAAGGATGTACAGACATCATCATCGGGCTCGGTGGAAGCTCCACCACCGATGCAGGAATTGGGATGCTCCAGGCACTGGGCTTTCAATTCCTGACAGACACTGGATCCTCTGCAGGTTATGGTGGACGGTCGTTAAAACACATTTCGGTCATTGATTCCTCCAATGTTCACCCTTCCCTTGAAAAGGTATGTTTCCACGTCGCATGTGATGTGACGAACCCACTTCATGGACCGAATGGGGCGGCCTTTGTGTTCGGAAAGCAAAAAGGGGCGGGTCCACAGGAAATGGCTTCTTTGGATGAAGGTTTGAAGCACTTCTCTTCTCTCGCCAGTAAGCAATTGGGCATCGACTTACAATCCATCCCCGGAAGTGGGGCAGCAGGAGGATTGGGAGCGGCCTTTACTGCTTTTCTTCACTCTCCTCTCCTCCCAGGTGTTGATTACATCCTCACTGAACTCGGTTTACGGGAGATGCTCCATGATGCGGATGTCGTCATAACCGGCGAAGGAAAACTGGATGGTCAAAGCTCAATGGGAAAAGCTCCTTCCGGTGTGGCGAAGCTTGCAAAACAATTCGGCTCGACTGTCATCGCACTTGCAGGGGATGTCTCAGATGCTGACAAGAGTCTGCATGAGATCGGTATCGATGCCTACTTCAGTATCGTCCCAGGACCTGTAACCCTTGAAAAGGCCATGGAACTTGACTCGGCAACACATAACCTGACACGTACAGGAGAACAAGTCGGCAGGATGTTACTACTTTCAATGAAAACGAAGGATTATACACGATCCAACCAACATTCAGGAGGTCATCACTAATGGAACCATTATTCTTGCAGCCGCAATTCAAAGAACGGATTTGGGGAGGAAATGCTCTGGAAACGGCATTTGGCTATGGCATCCCCAGCCAATACACAGGGGAATGCTGGGCCATCTCGGCACATCCCAACGGACCGTCAACCATCATGAACGGTTATTTCAAAGATACTTCTCTTGCCACTTTATGGCATGAACAGCCTGAATTGTTTGGATACTCCAACTATCCGGAATTCCCTCTTCTCACCAAAATCATTGATGCGAATCAAGATCTATCTGTTCAAGTCCATCCAGATGACGAATACGGGTTGAAGAACAACGGAGAATTGGGAAAGACCGAATGCTGGTACATTCTCGACTGTGAAGAAGATGCTGAGCTCATTTTAGGTCATAATGCCTCATCGAAAGATGAATTTATTAACCTCATCCGCGAAGGAAACTGGAACAACTTATTAAGAAAGGTACCGATTAAACCGGGCGACTTCTTCCATGTACCAAGCGGAACGCTCCACGCGATTGGAAAGGGGACATTGGTTCTTGAGACCCAGCAAAGCTCTGACACCACTTACCGCGTCTATGATTTCGACCGGGTGGATGACCAAGGGATGAAGCGGGAGCTCCACCTTCACCAGGCTATTGATGTCACGACGATCCCTCATCAAGATGCATTTCCGAAACGTTGGATTTCACAGCAGGGGCCATCTCTCGTTACCCGCCTTGTAGACTCCCCGTATTTCTCCGTTTACAAATGGGATGTGAGCGAGTCATATGAGGGACATATACTGGATCATTATATGCTCGTCTCCATCATTAGCGGAGAAGGATCCCTGCTTCACGAAGGGAAGGAATATCCTGTCCAGAAAGGAAACCATTTCATTCTCCCGTCAGGATCTGGACATTTCCAATTGAAAGGTCAGATGGAGATCATTGCGTCTCATGAATAGTCATTGAAGAATCGCCCCATTTCTGAATCGAAAGGGGCGATTCTTTCATCTATTTTCTTGTAAGAAACGTGTATGGTAAGACCTACTATTCCTTCTCCAACCCTCGATGACCTAATACCTTCTCCATATTTTCCTCTCCCCATTCAAACATCAACAAAATAATGGGCTTCAAAGACTGACCAAATTCAGTGAGAGAATATTCTACTTTTGGCGGAACTACGGGATACACTTCCCTATGAACAATTCCATCGGCTTCCATTTCTCTCAACTGCAACGTTAACATCCTGTGAGTAATTCCACTATTTAACCTCTTTAATTCGTTGAATCTCTTCTTCCCATCCAGCAAATGAAAGATGATGACGCTTTTCCATTTGCCTCCAATCACGTCGACCGTCCCTTCAACCGGACATGAATAGCGATTTAGAAATCGTTTGCCGTGGGAGTCTTGTTTATGCTCAGTACTCATCTTTGACACTCCTGTTCCTTATCCACAAATGAATTGTGGCTCTCCGACTTATATGACTATTAATTTACCACAGAACAACAATAGAAAAAATGTAAAAGGCATTCCGTCTTGCAACCATCCCTTCTAAGTATCAATTTTGATACTGCATCACATAAATGTGCGTACTTATATTCAATCATGAAATGGGTTAACATGAACGTGTTCAACAAAAAGGTGATATCACCCATTCTGTATAACCGGTTTTGTTCAATAAAAAGTAAAGGTGTGAATATGTTATGGAAAAAATGAAAGCTGTAGGATTATATAAACATTTACCAATTGACCAGAAAGAAAGCCTAGTGGACCTAGAGATAGAAAAACCCCGCCCTTCCAATCGCGATTTACTAGTACGTGTAGAGGCAATCGGGGTGAATCCAGTGGATTACAAAATCCGCATGTCAAACGGAGAAGAACATGATGAACCCAAAATTCTCGGATGGGACGTGTCAGGTGTCGTAGAAGCAACCGGTCCCGATTGTACAATCTTCAAGCCTGGAGATGAAGTGTACTATGCTGGAGATATTACCCGTCAAGGAGGAAACAGTGAGTTTCATCTCATTGATGAGCGCATTGTCGGTAAGAAACCGAAGTCTCTATCGTTCGCTCAATCCGCTGCACTGCCACTTACAACGATCACAGCATATGAAGCCTTATTTGATCGCTTGAACATCCATCCTGAGCCGGGCCAAAACGAAGGAAAATCCATTTTGATTATAGGTGCTGCCGGCGGAGTAGGATCGATCGCTACTCAACTGGCTAAAAGAGCAGGATTGACGGTAATTGGAACGGCTTCAAGACCCGAAACGGTCAAATGGGCTAAGGAATTCGGCGCTGACCATACGATCAATCATTATCATGAATTCGCTCCCCAATTAAAAGATTTAGGGATTCCATCCGTTGACTATATCTTCTGTCTAAATGCGACAGGCAAACATTGGGCCGGGATGGCGGAAGTAATTTCGCCACAAGGCAAGATCTGTTCCATCGTAGAAACAAATGAACCTGTAAACATTACTCTGTTGCAATCGAAAAGCGCAACGTTTGTCTGGGAGCTTATGTTTACACGCCCGATGTTTCAAACAGAAGACATGATCAAGCAACACCAGCTGTTAAACGAAGTTGCCGACTTAATCGACGACAAGGTCATTCAGACAACGCTAAACAAACAACTATCACCCATCAATGCTGAAAACTTGAAAGAGGCCCATCGAATGCTTGAATCCGGTTCATCTATTGGAAAGATTGTGTTAGAGAAATTTGAATGAGCTTAGAGCCCCGCTTCTGCAGGGGCTCTATTTCCTTTAATAGAGAAATAAAGGTAAAAGTAGATCAAGTAATTTCATCAGCACACCAACCCTCATTTATGGTGCTGAACGTATGAAATTGAATCTTATGCATCAACGGCAACTTCCACCATTTAACAACTCACAACAGAGCAGTCAACGCTTTCGTAGCAAAATTGGTATATGTTAGAATTTGAAAGAAACAAAATATGAAAGAGTAGGAGGCGATCACTTTCTCACATTCAAATAACAAAATTCTTGCCGTATTTATGCTAGGGACATTTGCTCTCGGCATGACTGGGAATGTAGTAACCGGTTTAATCAGCCAATTCACTGAGGAATTCCATATCAGTGTTTCTCATGCTGGACTGCCGCTAAGCATTTACGCTATTGGAGTGGCATTATTTGGACCGATACTCAGGATTGTTACATTAAAATATCCGCCAAAGCCGCTCATGTTCGTGTTCATGCTCGTATTTGTCCTCAGTCATATCATTGCTGCCACTGCGAGAAGCTTTGATGTACTCATCATTTCAAGAATACTGGCTTCCTCCATGCATGCCCCCTACTTTGGGCTAAGCATGATGATTGCGTTCAATCTATCTGATCCGCAAAGAGGGTCCCGTTCAATGGCCTTAGTGCAAACAGGATTATCCATCGCCGTCATGATCGGTGTTCCATTCGGCTCTTTAATTGGAGGTATGCTAGACTGGAGACTGGTCTTTTGGATCATCACGATTCTTGGACTGGTGAATGTGATTGGAATCGCCCTTTATTTGCCCGATACCAAACCTAGTGACACCCCTCTTATTAGAAAAGAGCTAAAGATCTTGAGGAATAAAGACGTCCTGATGATCAGCAGTGTGATCCTATTCGGATTTTCAGGAGTTTTTTCCACTTATGCGTTTATTGAGCCTATGCTACGGAAAGTTTCAAACTTTGGTATAACAGGCGTCAGCATTGGATTATTTTTCTTTGGTTTAGGTGGAGTCATTGGGAACATCTTGAGCGGTAAAATCAAATCGAACAGTTTAACCCAAGGGTTATTCTTCGCACTAGGTTCCCTATCCATTGTCCTTTTGTTATTTACGACACTGCTTCAATTTTTCATTTCAGCATTGGTCATGTGCTTTTTATTAGGAGCCGGGACATTCGGTATCACTCCCATCTTCAATGCCAAGATTGTTATGGCTGCTAGAGAAGCACCATTACTATCAGGTACATTGGCAGCTTCTGTTTTCAATCTAGCCAGTTTTATCGGGGCTACACTCGGGTCATTGTTACTGAGTATAGGCTTTTCATACTCACACATGACGTTTGTGTCTTCAGGGTTGCTGGCATTAGGGATGATATTGACCAAGATTACCAGTGTTTTTGAAGATAAAACATTATTTCAAGAAGAGCTAGAATCAACATCAATCGTTGATTCATCGTCATGAATCATGTAAAGCTAAGAAGGGAAGGGGCTAATGCCTAATTCCTTGGACTTTTCCCTATTTAGCTTTGCTTACTACCTTTTCACTGCCAAAAAGCATCTCCATAGCCAAAAACCGACCTAGATAAAGGTCGGTTTTTTCTTCCTCATATTTCCCACATAGACTATTCTACTTCTCCAACTACTGAAAAACGTTCATTAAGATGATCCACGTTCTCTATTTCATCTACTACAGCGATAGCATAATCTGCATAGCTGATATAACTTTCCCCTTTTGAATTTAAAAGTAATTGATTCTTTCCTTTTTGATAGGTACCCGTACGTTTTCCTTCTGGATTGAAGTACGCTGCAGGGCTGATGTACGTCCATCGGATCCCTTCTGCGGTTATTAATTCTTCTAGGTTTTTCCCCATATTTGAAGCGGTTGGCAAAAACTCAGCCGGAAAATCCGGTGTTTCCAATACACGAACGGTTTCGGCTTCATCAACGAATAAACTGCCGGCCCCACCCACTACAACTAACCTTGTTTGAGGAGTGTCTTTCAGCGCTTCAATGAGCACCCTACCCGCTTCTACATGTTCATGCTCTTCTCCAGGTGCAGCGTTAAACGCATTTACTACAACATCAAACTTTTTTATATCCCCTGCTTTTAACTCAAATATATTTTTTTCTAAAATAGTGACGTGTTCATTTTTCACTTTAGCAGCATGTCGAACAATCGCTGTGACTTCATGCCCCCGTTCCAATGCTTCTTGTAATATAAGACTTCCTGCCTTACCGCTTGCCCCGATGATTCCAATATTCATATTGTTTCCCTCCGACATCAATGTTTGTAACTATTTTAGTTACATGTAACATTATTAGTTACAACTTGATGATTTGTCAACAAATAGGTTTGTGTTTCTTTAAAAAAATCAGGACAGTTGTAACTAGGATTAATACATGTAATAATAATAGTTACATTACGTACATCTATTTCTTAAGGAAAAGGTACGGATATCAAGAAAGGTAGTGAATCCTCGATGTCTATAAGCAGTCGATTCTCTGTAGGAATTCATATATTATCACTTATCGAAATAAACAAAGACGGGGTAAGTACGTCTGAATTTCTTGCGGGGAGCGTGAACACCAATCCAGTTGTCATCAGAAAAATTATGGGTATGCTAAAAAATGCCGGATTGGTGAACGTCCGTCCAGGTATTGCTGGCGCACAATTAGCAAAACCCATTTCAGCCATCACCCTATTTGATGTATATAAAGCCGTTCATGTAGAACAGGACAAAGAACTATTTGCCGTACACAAAGATCCAAACCCTCATTGTCCTGTGGGAAGGAACATCCAAAGCAGCATTGGACCGTTATTCACCATTGCTCAAACGGCATTAGAAAAAGCTCTTGGAAATGTAACGATTGAAGATGTAGTAAAAGATATTTTGGAAAAAGAGCAAATAGCTGAATCATAAAAGGAGGATGAACAATGAACATAAATATTACTGCAGCCACAGGTCAATTGGGTACAAAAATCACAGAAGAAGCGTTGAAAGAGTTCACTCCTGATCAAATTGTGCTATCTGTCAGAAGTCCTGAAAAGGCATCACAGTATGCCGATCAAGGAGTAGACGTCAGAAAAGCAGATTATACTGACTATCATTCCATGGTTGAAGCATTTAAAGATACAGACGTCCTTCTTTATATTCCAAGTATTTCTTTTCCTAATACAGTCAGGATTGAGGAATTCGAAAACGCGATTCAGGCTGCGGAAGATGCTAAGGTCAAACAGTTTATTTTTGTTGGTTTCATGGCAGACCAAGAGAATAATCCTTTTAAAATGAGTCCTTTTTTTGGCTATGCTGCAAGAAGGCTTGCATCAAGTGACCTGGATTACACACTCGTTCGTAATGCCATGTACCTTGATCCCCTTCCCCCTTACCTCCCTGAATTAGTGGAACGAAAACGCTTATTGTATCCAGTTGGGGATGGGAGAATCTCATTCATTTCAAGAAAAGACATTGCCAAAGCCGTCATTCAACTTGCCATGAAACCGGACCTTTACGGAGGCCGATTCACCTTAACAGGAAGAAAAGCATACTCCATGATTGGACTGGCAGACATTCTGAGTGAAGTAAGTAGCTCACCCATTACCTATGATCCAATGTCGGCTGAGGAATTTGCCAAAACATACGACGAGCCTGTAGGGTTCGGAAAGGTTCTCGCCTCTTTATATGTTGCCGCAGAAATGAACTTAATGGATGAAATAACAGATGATGTCCATCTTCTCACCGGGGAATATCCAGAAGATATAAAGAGCTTTATCACCGATCATTACAAAAAGCTCTAATAAATAAAATAAGCCTGGAGAATACTGTTCAAGCAGCTTTTCTCCAGGCTTTTTCTATCTGTGTTATTAACCGGATTTCTCCCATCAAGATAAAGAATCCCATTCCCCTTTCTTAATTTTCACAGTCCCCTCTGGATCTTACATATTGATCATACATTTCTAACTTCTCTTTAATTTTTTCTAAATTATTTGCCTGATCCCTAAGATTCTCTTCCACTCTCATCTTGTGTTCCTCTAATATATTTTTTCGTAATTGAAGGGTTTCCTCTCCCCCTTCATATAGTTGGACATATTTCTTAATTTCCCTGATGGGCATCGCAGTGGCCCTTAAGGCTTTAATAAATAAAATGGATTTAACATTTAAATCGCTATAGATTCTTAATCCATTTTCATCCCTCTCTACAGGAGGAAGAAGGTTCTCTTTTTCATAATATCTGAGCGTCGGAGCGGTTAACCCCGTCTGTTGTGTCACTTGCTTCATCGTATACATGCCATCCCTCCAAAAAATCCAAACATTAGCACTTGCGTTAAAGTGCACTTTACCATTTATAGTTTGGATTATCAACTTGATTTTATTTTTGATTGGGGGGATTCTATCAAGCATAAAAGGTGAATGATATAAAGGTGGAATCAGTTGAACTTACTTACAAAAGCAAACGTTTACTGTAAAAAATGTAGAGATATTTCATAGGAAATGATTTATATACGAGAAAAATAACAGAAAAGGATGATTCATAATGGAAAACAAAATCGCAGTAGTAACCGGAACGTCAACGGGTTTAGGACTTGGACTAAGTGAAGCTTTAGCGAAAGATGGTTGGAAAGTATATGCGACGATGAGAAATCTGGAAAAAGGAGCTCCGATCACTGAGTTACAGGAGTCCGGATTAAATATTGAACTTTTACAACTAGATGTTCAATCTCAAGAGTCAATCGACCGTGCCGTACAGACGATCATTGAAAAAGAAGGACAAATCGACCTTTTCATCAATAACGCAGGTGTTGGTTTCATTAAGACTACAGAACAAAGCACGGAGGAAGAATACCAGAATGTATTTGATATTAATACCTTCGGCCCGATCCGGTGTACGAAAGCAGTACTGCCGTATATGAGAGAAAGACAACAAGGACGGATTGTCTCAATTTCTTCCGTAGGAGGACTGGTTGGACAGCCGTTGAATGAAATTTACTGTGCTTCTAAATTCGCGATTGAGGGGTACTATGAAAGCCTGGCCACGTATGTGACACCTTACTTTGGCGTTGAATTCATGGTGGTAGAACCGGGTGGTATCACATCTGAGTTTGCCAACACCATCCTTTCCGATATCGAAAAGTCGGGCGGTTTCCAAAAGGATGATTATGAACAAGTATTGAATGATTATATGGGTCAAAGAACGGATCGCGTCGATGGTATTTTTCAAACTCCAGAGGAAATCGCCAATGTCGTCGTAGAGCAACTGAAAGCAGAACAGCTGCCACTTAGAATCAGAACGTCTGAATGGTCTTCCGAGTTTACTAAATATAAAACACAAGCAGACCCAACAGGATTGCTTCAAACGAATTTTGTCGTGTCGAGTATGTTAGGGAAGTAATCGTCTCGATAGGTAAAACATGATGGATAAAAGCCAGGGAGATATCAAAATTGATATTTCCCTGGCTTTTTCATTTTTAGGATATTTTCAAGAACAGCAACTTATTGAAGAAATGTTCCCGAGAAATTATTGACAATAATTACCTATCAAGTTACCATTTACCTACCGGTAAGTAAATAAAGAAAGGACGTTCTTCATGTCAGAAAAATACACAAACATTCTCAATACTTCCTATCGACTATTTGCTGAGAAAGGCTTTGATCAAACGAGCATGTCTTTTATTGCGAAAGAATTAGGAATCACAAAGCCCGCCATTTATTATTATTTCAGCTCAAAGGAAAAGCTTATTCAAACACTATTTGATTACATCATTGAAGAAATAAACTTCACCAACTTTTTCAATCATCAGGAATACACGAAAGAGAACTTCATGACCAAGCTCACAGACGATGGTGTGAGCATGATGAACAAACAGCTCCAGGATCCCTATTACAACAAGATTATGAACGAGTATTACGTGTTGAGCACTCGGAATTCTTATTACGCTCAGGCACTAAAGAAGGTTTTAGATGAATTCCTGAATGGTTTCGTGACTCTCTTACAATTAGCACGTGATTATGAATTACTTTCGGAGCATGAGATTCAAACAAAGGCGGAATTTTTGACCATCATCGTAGACGGATTAGACAAATATTCAAACGAAGAGTATTCCTTTGATCCGACGGCGATTTGGGCTTTCTCTGTAAAAAGTATCTTTCAATGAGGTGATTGGAATGGAGAAATCAGCAAAACGAATCATTGGCTTCGATATGGCTCGTGCCTTAGCCATACTAGGAATGGTGATCGTCAATTATAAGATATCAATGAATGCAGAAGGAAATGGCCCTGAATGGTTAAAGACCATCACCGGTTTACTTGAAGGCCGTGCATCGGCCATTTTCGTGATCCTTGCAGGAATCGGTATATCTTTGATGACTAAGAAAGCACGGATGAGTGGTACTCCCTCTAAGGAATATCGGAAGACGATATGGAGACGTTCATTGTTTTTATTCGTTCTGGGGATGATTCTATTTCTCATGCAATGGAGCGCGGACATCCTTCATTATTATGCCTTTTATATGTTCATTGGTTCCTTTTTCATTGTGGCTTCCTCCAGACAAATAATCATCGCCACTGTCGGAATTGTTCTGACCTCACAGATCGGCCAGCTTCTCTTGAACTATGAGTTTGGTTGGGATGCGACTTTTCAGCACTACGAGTTGTTTTGGTCTTGGAAAGGATTCATCAGTAACCTCTTCTATAACGGATACCATCCCATTTTCCCCTGGTCTGCCTTCCTGTTGTTTGGGATGTGGGTGGGAAGGATCAATGTTCAAAATCATTCGATCCGGAAAAAAATGATATCTGTTTCACTCTTCACGTTTGTCATAACAGAAGCTGCTTCCTATACTCTCATCAAACTCTCTGAACCGGCCATGGGTCTTGAGATTGCATATTATTTATTCGACACGAAACCGATGCCCCCCACCCTGCTTTACATGATTTCCAGCACAAGCACTGCAATCATTGTAATCCTTCTATGTATTATTATTTCTGAAAAATGGAGAGAAACAGCTGTCATTCAAGCATTTGTATACACGGGCCAGCTTGCCCTCACCCTCTATATTGGACATTTTCTCGTCCTGGCTGTTTTCTTTATGTTTGGAGGACTGGCAGAGAACACCTTGCCTTTCGCTGTTACTATTGCGTTGATTTTCTGTCTATTTTCTACAGTTGCATCGACTTGGTGGAGAAAAACCTTCAAGAGGGGGCCTGTTGAGTCATTAATGAGAAAAGTAAGTGGATAATGCCGGTACTCTCTTTTCAATAAAACTATTGAACTATTTATCTCCATGTACCAATTTAATAATTTTTATATTTATATAAGACAAAGTCTGTATGACCTGACCGTATTGAATAATTAAGAAACAAGGATAACTCTAATTAATTGACAATATGCTCGGATTTAATTATTATACGTTTAAACACTTAAACATATAAACCTAAATATTTTATTGGATGATTGGATTGTAAGAAAAAGCGATCACTTGCTTTCGTGAATGTATCCTTTTATGAAAAATAGTTAGTGATTCTGCCCGGTAAAATATTATCTTACTCCTATTAACTGTTAATCAAATTACGGAGAAGTTACATTTTGAAAAAGAAAGGGGAACAATGATGAAAAAAACGGCATTAATTACTGGAGCATCTTCAGGAATAGGGAAAGAATTCTCGTACCAATTAGCCAAAAAAGGGATGAATGTGGTATTGGTTGCAAGAAATAAAGAGGCACTTGATCAATTAGCTGAAGAGATTATTCATAAATATAAAGTGGAGGCAACAGTCGTCACAGCCGATTTAAGTGTTGAATATGCAGCCAGAGATATTAGTGAGAAGTTGAAAGAGAAAGGCTTAGAAATTGATTATTTAGTAAACAATGCTGGCTTTGGAACATCAGGTGAATTTTTGGGTAACCCTAAAGAAATGGATCATAAGCAAGTAACCGTGAATGTACAAACGATTGTCGATCTGACACATGAATTTCTTCCCACGATGGTGAAGAAAGGAGATGGCACTATTATTAATGTAGCTTCTATCGTTTCATTTCAACCAGTACCTTACATGGCCGTATATTCTGCAACAAAATCATTTGTTTTGTCCTTTACGGAATCCTTAGCAGAAGAATATCGTTCGAAAGGTATTACCTTTTTTGCCATTTGCCCGGGGCCGACTGATACAAACTTCTTTCAGTCAGCAGTAGATCCTACTCCAAGTGTTACGAGAACAGCTAAACAAGTTGTGCAAACAGCGTTAAAAGGAATTGATCAGGGAAAGAGTTATGCCATTGACGGTAAGAAAAACTATTTCCTGGCTCAATCCCCTAGATTATTTCCTAGGAAGATGGTTGCCCAACTCTCGGCAAAAGTATCTTTAAAAAGTATGAAGTAGGATACATGAGGAAACGAAAATGGAAAGAAGGAGAATAAAATGAAACCAACTATGACGTATGATGAAGAACTGTTAGATAACCAACACCGATTTAACGACTCTTTCTTTCAACGATTCCCATTGGCACCAATGGAAACACCTTTACAGTTAGATGAAAACATAAAAAAAGACTATTTGTTCCCAACGTTCTATCGAAATGTTGCCTGTACAATTTCCATTTTCCTATGTAGTTATAAGGAAGCGAAAAAATTAATGCCGCATCCGGATATACATCCGATAAAAATGCCAAACGGCCGTTCACTCATTGTGTTCTCCAGTTATGTTTATAGGGAAGTGTTAGGAATTCCACCTTATAATGAAGTAGCGATGAGTATCCCTGTACTGGTTAAACCTAGTAGTAATCCAATGATCTTACCTTTGCTTCTAGAAAAGCTATTCAAGAACTTTGGTTATTACGTATTCTCAATGCCCGTGACATCCAAAGAAAACACGATAAGAGGTCATAAAATTTGGGGGCTTCCAAAAGTCGTCCAAGAAATTGATATTTACGAAGAAAATGGCCAGTCCATTACGACGATTAAGGAAGACGGCATTCCTTATGTAACATTAAATGTTCCAACTTCTGGTTCACCTAAAACGTTTGATGTGAAATCAAATCTTTACTCCGTTTTAGATCATAAAATGATTCAAAGTCAAACGAACTTTCAAGGTGATTTTGTTATTCAAAAAAATCTAAGGAAATTATTTACGAAAGAAAATAAAACCTCTGCCATCAAAATAGGAAATAGTTCTTCTGCTGAAAGGTTAAAAAAACTCCAAATCGAAGAAGAGCCTCTTCAAGTTAGGTACTCGAATAACATGAATAGTTGCTTTCATTTACCTAATAAGGAGTATTCCTCTTTTATAGTGTGAGAAACGAGAAAGTGTTTCATCATTAGATTTTGATCAAGAGCGTTCAAAAAAGAAAGAATCGTTAAATGAAGGAGGAGTAATCATGTTAGAAGATGCTATATCATCTGCGTTAGTGCAATCGCTTATAGGGGAAAGAGGACACTTACCCATTCATAATGCTTTACCTGATATTGGGCGGGAGTTGGCTGGTAAAGAGATCGAAGGGCAACCTCACACGATCTATCAACTGCTGAGTCATATGAATTATTGGCAGGATTTCTTATTGAAAGTGGCTCAGGGAGAAGTTCCAAAGCTACCTTCTCATCCAAGTGAAAGCTGGCCAACGACCACAAATGCCCCTAGTCAAGATGAATGGGTGAAGTTGATTCAAACTTTTTTACAAGGAGTAGATCTCGCTGTTCAATTAGCGAAAAACGGAAATCTTGATGAACCACTTAAGGTTAGACCAAATGAAACCAAGATACACATTTTACGTAATATAGCTTCTCATAATACCTATCACTTAGGGCAAATTGTGTTCATACGCAGAATGTTTGGTGCTTGGCCCCCACCATCAGGAGGCTATCCTATTTAATCTAAAAAAGAAGACCGTCATGGTAGGTAGTCTTCCTATAGGCTTTATACGGATTTATGTAAAATTGTGTTAAACATCTGTAAATCCAGCCTCTTTTTAAAGCGTTTCCATTATGATTATAGGGAATTCTAAAGGTTGGAGGAGTTAAAAATGAGCAAAAAGATGAACGTACTGGTTTTGGCAGCTTTAATGGTATCATTAATGTTTAGCACGAATGTGGCAGCAGAAGAGACAGACTATCCAAATGATTTTAAGCTTTTGACACATAATGTGTATATGCTTTCACAGAACCTTTATCCAAATTGGGGTCAAGTGCAACGTGCGGAGCTTATTTCAAGAGCAGATTACATAAAAAATCAGGATGTAGTCATACTCAATGAGATCTTTGATAACGAGGCTTCTAACAAGCTGTTAAATGGATTATCAACGCAATATCCGTATCAAACCCCTGTCCTTGGACGGAGTAAAAATAACTGGGATAAAACCCTGGGATCTTATTCAAACCTGACCCCTGAAGATGGCGGAGTGGCCATCATCAGTAAATGGCCAATCGTTGAAAAGGTTCAATATGTTTACAGTGAAGGGTGCGGCGCTGATTGGTTTTCAAATAAAGGATTTGTTTATGTGAAAATCAATAAAAATGGGCACTTCTACCATGTAGTTGGTACTCATATGCAATCCGAAGATGAACGCTGTTCGGTTGGCAAGGATGCATCTGTCAGAAAGTCCCAAATGATAGAAATGAAAGAGTTCATTACAAAGAAAAACATCCCAGCAGATGAAGTGGTTTATATTGCTGGAGATATGAATGTGATAAAGGACACTGCAGAATATTCTTCCATGCTAACAAATCTCAATGTAATGGAGCCGAGTGACTATACCGGTTTCACCTCCACTTGGGACCCTGTTACCAATGGAATCGCAGGTTATAACTATCCAAACCTTCAGCCACAATATTTAGATTATATCTTTGTTGAAAAGAGTCATAAACAACCGAGCTCTTGGTTTGTGAATGCCCTGAATGTCAAATCGCCTGAATGGACAGTGACTTCTTTAGGGAAAACGTATTCGTATACGGATTACTCTGACCATTATCCAGTAAGCGGATCTTCTACACCTTGATTTCAGCTATGAATTAAAATGAGTCGTTTTCATATGCCCTGAGTCGAACAAAAAAATCGGCTCAGGGCATTTTTATATTCATTATATTGTGTTTGATTCTATAGTTTATAAGCCTAACGCTTTAACCTCCCCTCTTATAGATTTTTTTAAAAACACTCTTTTCTAATAAAGAGTGTTTATCTATGTGGGTGATAGGCAATTCAACTTGATGGAAAGGTGATTTTTTATTTTCGTCTCAACTAATATAATTGTCCAATCCAACAATCTATTAATTCATATAATAGATTAAGAAATTTTTTTTATCATACTATTATGTTAGGAGGGATTCAAAGTGCCAAACGCACCTGAACTTTCACCACCATGGATTATTTATTTTAATCAACTTAAATACTCAATAGGGGCTGATCCACTCGTGACGGTGGGACCATTAATTCCAGTCCAAGACCAATACCTTGCATTGGTTACGGTGGACGATTACGACAAAGCACAGGCTCTGGCTACACTTCTTACCCCATCACAAAATTTTGGAAATGTTACGTTAACTGTCGTAGTTATTTATAATCAAGAAATTGTTTCTCCCGTACCTTGTCGATTAGATGCTTTTGAAGTCGCCCACCTTGTAAATGTTGCGTTGGAAGGCAACACCTATTTTCAAGAAGTAGTGGTGCAGCGTCCATTTCCTGGGGGTTTGAATGCTGTCTATCCTATTTTTGCAGCTGATGTTATTCAGTTCTATGCTGATGACGTTTCTAATTTATGTAATACATTCACTGGAGTTGCTTCCCAAGTATTTCAAGAGGTCATGGTCGACACTCTTTGCAGAGTACAAATTTTATATTCAACAAGTTGTAGTGAACAAACTGACGATAAATAACCAAAACTGCTTAAATAATGAGTTTATATAAACTTCCTATCACATGAACAGTTGATTTTGTGACATCCTTGTCCTCATTTGCAAAAGATTTAGTAGACACTTAAACACTTTTTATGAAGAACACTCTTATGTTGAAGAGTGTTCTTCTGTTTTCTCTTATGGTATCGGTACATATCCTGTATGAACTCCAGCAAGACTAAACGTAACCTTTTTTACTTAACTAATACTTAATACAAAGTGGATTGCGATTATTTAACTGATATATAAATATCAACCTGACTATTGTTTGGGTCTTTCGCTCTTTCATCATATAATTCAAAATCAGTTTGATATGCTCTCTCATATTCCTCAGACCACTTCCATATTTCTTGCCACGTCTCTACAATTACATCAGGAATAGGCCCTCTTTTAGTTGTAAAGACAATGTATTTACCCTCAGGAATTTCTATCATTTCTAATCCATTAAGTGTTTCATTATGATCAACTTCTGTTCCTAATGCGAATGTATAGACACCATTCTCATCTGTTTCATAATCTGTATAGACCGCTAAAATTTTTGAGTCTTTTTTGTTAGGGATGGTATCTAGAACTTTATTTTGGTAAAAATCGTCCCACAGTTGTGGAATACCACCTTCTCCATTCATTTCATCTTTATTTGTTGTTCTTATAGAGTTACCTAAAAAAATGGAACCTTCTCTTTCTAAAACTTTACCTTTGGTAGTTTTATCAGACATAGAAATTCTCCTCCATAATAATAGATTTAATTAAAAGGGGGCCAGATAGCAGCTTTCTTGAACACCGCAGATTTATACTTAGGAAATTAATCAATTTCCTAAGATGGTATTAGAACCCACACCCTCTCATTATTTACTCTTATATTATAGAACGTACGTTCTGTTTTAGCAAATATTAACAGAGATTTTTAATATATATTTTGATGATCATGTGGATAATAGAGGTGTGAACTAACAAAAAAAGGATCTAGCTTTTTACGGCTAGAACCTTTTTTGTGGCAAAATGAGCGATAAGCATTATGGATTTTTCGCAAATTGGTTATCACATCAGGGCATTGAGGAAAATCAGAGGACTTTTGAATAGGTTTCACAAACCAACTATTCCTAAATCATTTTTGGAAACTGCTTATTGATTAGTAATCGACTCTTCCTCGAACTTTTTATAGGCCTCTTCACTTCCCATAATAACGTCTTTAATCTTCATATGCCCTTCTGTATATACAGAATGGTCTCTTAATTCTTCCCACATATAATGATACTTTTGAACATTATTCGTTTCACAAATCAGAAAATCTGTGTACTCTTTTCCGGGAAATGCTTCTGCGTCGAAGAATCTAACGTGTACTTCAGGATATTTTAAGATCACTTCTTTCAATTCGTCCGCCAATTTCCCTCTTTCTTCACGGGTCATAGCAAGCCATGAAGGATAAAATTCAACTAAAACAATAAAGACATAATTCATTCTTACTCATCTCCACTCCTATTTTTCCCTATTATTAATAGTTTACTATAAGGAATATATTTCCTCCAATAAATCGACCTTTATAAATATGAAAATCAAAACTGCCTATTATGGTTGCTCGTTATATTATATAAAAATAAAAAAACCCCATACATCTATTGATGTAAGGAGCTTATATCACTTGTTACACGTAACAAGTTGTGGGCATTGTCATTATTTAACACTTTCTTTAGAATTACGCTCTCGAATGTTAACGAAGTCTTGAGTCAGTCGCAGTAGATATTGAATTTCTATATAGATTCGGCACGAAGAATACCAATCCTGTCATTGGAAGTAGCAACCGTTGCTGCTGACTCAGATAATACAGGAGTTCTGATAATTTGTTTTTCAGACGTACCCTCTGTCAACAACACATCATTATCAAGGCGTAAAGAGAATGCTGCGTCTGCCTCCAATGTCTTCATCTCAAACGCTGGAATAATCATTAAATGGGGTCCAGGTATCGCCCCCTCTAATAATCGTTGAGCCCCTCCGACTAAAGTCCAATTACTAGATACCCCTAAATCAGCAAAGACCCCCGTTCCTCTTAGTGTATATATCATTCCATTATCGGTTGGTTGGACATTGGCTGTGGTAATCTCTCTTACTTCCAATGTAGCAATTCCACTATTTTTTAACAGGTTAAATTTAAAATCTTCAAATTCAATAGATGATGCTGATAGACATCCCCCACCTTTTTTACAATCCCTTGGAAATCCAAGAAAATCATCCATTTCTATACGTACCAGCCCCTCAACGGACTTCTGATCAATTACAGAAAAATAGTTTTCTTCATCAGCTATATTAAATTGATGATATCCCGTAAATTCATTATTGTTGTATTCAAAACTTAAGCGAAGTTTAGGTTTGCATTTCTTTTTTCCCATATCTTATATCTCCTTTAGTAAAATCATTTAAGATAGAAAGGTAAATGAAACATATACCTTTCAACATAGTTTATGCAGAATGAAAGCATTATGATACTATCAATACAGTTTGAGCAGATTCCCTACCATGTACATGCCTCAAAAAAATCAACTGTGCTTAAGATTCACTTCATAAGGAAATTTGGTTAAATTAAATAATATTTGAGTAGAAGAATATAAACACCTGTGTTATCAATGGGGATTATATATAATTGCCCCGGTACAATACCGGGGTCACTTATTAGTAGCTTAGGCTCCTTTTGTGGCAAATTGCAGATCTTGGAAAATATCTGTCTAGTTCAATAGAAATCCATGCGGATTGGAATAGGATACCACTTCCATTGCATTGAGAAGTTCTAGTATTCTCCTCAAGAGGTTCAACTTACTCTGGATATGTGATAATACGCTCGATTTTATCAATCGCTACATAATAGACTGCCTGCGGATTGTTTAAATCTTTACCAGAAACTACTCCATTTTCAACTTTTTTAACAACAAGATTTTGAATATCTCCACTTCCAAGCAGCAAAGCCACTGTTCTGTTTTTTTGACATTGAAGAATTTTAGCTAGTTCATCACAAGTATGGTGCATAAAAAAACTCCTTTCTAAAAATGTTAATCTATACCTACCAATATATTTTGTGATTAAGGACTTTGCTTGTACATCAACCTATTATTTTATAAATTGCTCGATTTAACGCATAAACTAAAGCTTTTATTTTCTAATTCTATTGTTTTTAAAAAGTGTTTCTATTAAGAGTGTTTCAAAACCCTCTTTTGTGTACGCACCATTTTTTAAGTAGCTAATAAATACATCTCAGAGAAGGTCATATGGAAAGCACGATCATAAGAAACGAACGTCTGAGTATTTTTCTCACATCTTAAATTTGGATCAAAAGAGTGGAGGCGGCGTTCATGCATAATAACCTTGAACTACGCTCTTTTTTGATTTATCAGAGCACAAAAAAACGAGTATGGACATGTCCACACTCGTCATGCTGATTCACTTACTACTACTCGCTATAAACATCGAAGCATCCTTTTTCATAAAGATTTGATGTCCATGATGAAATGTTCTAATTTCAGTGGCTCTAAATCCCGCTTCGGATAATTGATCTTTCAGCTCTTCATGAACAAAGCCGTTATGAACCTTCGGATGACTGATATTTTCGTTCTTATCAAAGTCGACAATGATCAGCTTGCCTCCGTCATGAAGAATGTTGGACAACTCTTGTAAAATCTGCACCGTATCCGGAATGTGAAGAAGGACGAGTGACATGAGTACGATGTCAGCTTTCATATTCGGAGTTCCCTGAGTAAAATCGGAATAAAGAACATCTGCGTTGAGGATGCCTCTTTGCATGATTTTTGCTTTAGCCACTTCTAACATCTGCTCGGATGAATCAACCAGCAGAACGGATTTGACCATATCAGTCAGTGCTAAACTAACAAGTCCTGTACCGCTTCCATAATCAATGAGCGTTTTGGAAGTGCTGTCCTGCAGTTCTTTTTTGACTTCGTTTACGACGACTTGGGCCAGCTCCATCCGCTCTTCTGTATCATAACGTTTTGCCATTTCTTCAAAGACGTTTGGTTCCATCGTTCACACTCCTGTTTAGGCTTCTTAGGCGATATTATATCAAATGGCAGTATATAAGAGTATCTGCTTGCTCGAGTTCTATTACGGAATAACTCGATAAGGACGCATCATTTCATAATCCTCATGCTCAATGATATGACAATGCCAGACATACAGCCCCGTATATGGTCCAAAGGGAACAATAATACGAATAATTTCATTAGGATTTGCCTGAACGGTATCTTTCCATCCCGACTCATTTGGCTCAGGGGGACGACGTGGTCCCGTAGGCACGATTTTCCCATCTTTCTCATACTTCTCTACATCAAAAGGTTGCCGATCAAGAACTTGAAATCGAACCAAATGTAGATGAATCGGGTGGGTTGCTCTTGTCAGATTGACAAAACTCCAAATTTCCACACTCCACAGACGAGGATGCTCAGAAATCGGATCCTCCCATAGTCGGTCATCTAATAGATGGATAGAGCGTCCATAGGAATCTGGTCTGGTCGTTAATCGTAACGTTCTTGTCCTATTACTATGGCTTTCTTCCAATTTAGGAATATGGGTTAACCGGGCGGGAACGCGGCTGGTATCAGGACATGATAACTGGGAAGTGACACGTATTTGCATCACTGATCCTGTCGTCGCAGGGTCTGGCTTGCTGCCTTGAGGGTATGGGGACTCGGCATCATTCAAGAGTGTGATGGTCTCACCATTGGATGAATGAAAATCGACCAATACATCCGCTCTCTCAGCCGGTGCCAGAAGGAGACTTGATACTTCCACAGGCGCTGCCAACAGTCCTTGATCTGTGCCGATTTGAACAAAAGGTAAACCATTTGAGAGAGATAATCGATAGAATCGTGCATTCG
Source organism: Rossellomorea sp. NPDC077527 (assembly GCF_044542955.1). Lineage (NCBI taxonomy): Bacteria > Bacillati > Bacillota > Bacilli > Caryophanales > Bacillaceae > Rossellomorea > Rossellomorea sp. NPDC077527. The sequence goes on from NZ_JBITVL010000002.1 coordinate 650,677, forward strand.
AGCCGTTCAGTATTCTAAAGCGATACCTTCTCGGCTCCACTTCAAGATTAGGCCACACTTTCCCGTTTACTAAAATGGTTTCACCAAAAAAATCCGGGAGAACGGAAGGATCGACACCAGGTACAGGCACCTCTGGTTGGGATGGGTAAAGGAGGCTGCCATCACGATGAAAGGAACGATCTTGAATGAGCAAAGGAATCTCATATGGAGGTTTTGGAAGATCAAAACGTTGCTCTTCATCATCATGGATGATATACACCCCCGTTAATCCGGCATAAATGTTTAAGCGGGTAATGCCCATGGCGTGATCGTGATACCAAAGAGTCGTCGCACTTTGTTGGTTAGGATAGGTATACAACCTATTGGTGAAGTGTGAGCCAACCTCTTTGAACCCCTTCGTAAACCACGCCTCAGGATATCCATCACTTGAGTCAGGTGTCACCCCTCCATGAAGATGGACCACTGTTCGTACTTCCGGTTTATCACGTTCAGCACCGTGTATCGTTGTATCGATGGGGAGAAAATGCTTTCGAGGAAGTTCATTTTTCCACAAAACATGAATGGGTTGATTTCTCCACACACGAAATGTCGGACCCGGATATTCACCGTTGTAGCCCCAAATCTTTGTCGGGGGCAAGTCCCGATGAAGTTGTTTCATGGTCTGGATCATGTTCACTTCATAATAAGGTTGATTATTATGCAGAAACGCCGTCGGTTGAATTTCTTTCATCATCGGTAGTGGATCTACAAATTTTTCAAGCATGAACACCCCTCCTCTGGGAGAATAATGGGATTGTTAATACATCCTATTCTTAAGATCTATTCGTTATCCCCGCCCTAGAAACTTGAATCAATAAAAAAAGCCAGCATCCGCCGGCTCTTCCAAGACTTATTGATGATCCCTGCACACTTCTCGTAAATCTTTCATGAAGCTCCACGTAGACAGGTTCCTTGTCACCTTTTTAACTCATCAAACTTCCCCTCATCCATGCCTTTTCCCGAAAAGGTCCAATCGGGATCTGGATTAAGGTGGTTAGACTCTCAGAATCCAGTTTATAAATTCCATCTGTCAGTTTTGTATCAAATCCAAGAAGGGGATGCCCTCCGAATCCTACAGCCGAAGACGCCAATAACAGAGGTTGTACGAGCATTCCCGCTTCCATTTGCATCATTCTGTAGCCTCTGTACCCATATGTTTCCTGAAAGTGACTTTTGTTTCCGATGATGTGAAGGCATAGCGGCACCTGAAGCAGATTGACGTTATCCAGTGACAGACCTGATTGCAGCTGGAGACGATAATCCCCGGTGCCGATTTGCCGCAAGGAATGGCGGGCACTGTCATAGACATAGGCGCCGTTCGGGATGCCCTCAACATTATACAAACAGCTGTAGATAGAAACATGGGATTTTTCCCCGTTAATAATGTCGTTTACGCCACTTCTATGGGAAAATGAATGGGTTGCACGTTTCAATAGGGCTGACAGCTGTTGCTGACTGACCTTCCCCATAACAAAATCCATTTCCGGTGAATGGCGATTTTTGCAGGCATCCACGAAATCATACGGAAGGGACTCCATTTCCGGCAGAAGGATTTCATTTTCTCCGCTTTTCAGAACCGATGACTTCCCAAATGTGCGAAAAACACCGGTTGTATGCATGTGAGAAGCTTCATTCACTCTTAAAAGCATTGGAAATTCCCTAAGCTTTTCAGACCTTTCGTAGTGTTCTACAGAAAGTGCCGGCATCTCCCGGCATAATTCATCAGTGGTGAATTCACGTTCCCTCACTTTGCCTGTTCCTGACCAGTTCGTTGCAGCGACCGAAAGCGGAATCACCGCATAGACGCTTTCCTCTTCCTCGGTCAATCCGAGCGACAGGTTGATTGCTGAATCGAGAAATTGACCATACACCCCTGACTGAAATCCGAACTCTTTGGCCGTTTCCAAGAGATGCCCCATCAGGACGCCCGTATCCAGTCCCTGCAGCCGATAGGAGAAGTTGTTGTACTTAAAGAAGTTCTTCCAGAATCTCACCGACACAAAGACCGTGGCAAAACACGTCGAGATGTCGCAGCGATTACCGAGTGCCCGCTCCACATATGAATCGACGTTTCCTTCCCTGAGTAGGACGAGGCGATGATGGGCGGCATCATAATGATAGATTCCATCTGGCAAATCATCGAGCTTTAAATAGAGATAGAGTTCATTCGGATACAGCGCCCCTCCGGATGGAACGAACCGCCGATAGGAGTGGATGGGGAGCGAATCAAATTCCTCGGAATCCTCAGGATACATTGACTGGCTTACACCGGTGATTCCGTAGGTGTACCAAAGAAAATGACCGATTCTTTCTACATCGGGTTGTAAGAGCGGCTGTCCGCTCTGGATTGACAGAGGTACTTCTGTAGACAATGGGATCGCCGGCAATCCCCGGTACAGCTTATAGGGAAGGGGCGCATCCTCCCAGTCCACTTCCCAGTTAGGCTGGTTAGCGCGATTGATATCAAATTGCAGATGGTGCAGAAATTCGTTCAGGCTCATCTTCCTCACCTCCCTCGTCCTTAAGGAAACGGATGCGGTTTCTGATTCAGTTCATCAAATGTCAACGGCCGGTCCTTATATCCCAGTTCCTCCGGGACGTTGAGGACCCTGTCAAGGCCGGTCAGACGGGTAAGATGATGCCCGAATGTCATGGGAAGCATGCCGGGGATCAGGACTTTTACGCAGTGCAGTTTGTTCTTTTCAAGTTCCGGTGCGGTTTGGTCCACTACAATCACATCAAGGTTCCGTCTTCGGAATCTTTCAAGAATTTCCTTCAGGTCATCCGTCAGATCGGTGTGTTCCGTTCTCCAAATGAGCTCCTGGAAACTTCGTAAAGAGCGGTTGTCATCCTGCAAAAAAGCGAAACGTTCTTCCGCCTGGGGGAGTCCATACAGCATGCCATGATCATCCATCTGCCTTACGAGGGAATCATCGTACAGCATCTTTTCAAAGTTCACCCTGTTCTTCTCCAATTTCTCATCGAGATTCAGCATCATCCCGGCAAGCTCCTGGATCGCGCTTTTTGCCGCTCTTACGGGATCCAGATGAGCACCTGCCGCGAGGATCAGATTCAATCCATTCTCCTTCCTGTTTTTAGCCATGGCAAAGACGCTTGGGATTCCGTGCTCCATGGTGGAGTTATACAAATAAAGATCGTACCCTGCCACAGTCCGCATCCGTTCAATCATTAACTGCAGCTCTTCGTCTTCTGACGTAAGGGGATCGAGACGAGGCAGACCCAGTTCTGCATACCAGGTCATAAGGAATGAGTCGCGTTCAACGACCTCCATGATGCCGTAGAAGATTGCTTCCTCTCTGCTTCCGCCAAGGGCACAGCCGTTGGACGTTTCATAAACAAAGCCCGATGATCCGCAGCCTAGACTGTAATAAGCTAGAAGCTCCGGTACGAGAATCGGCCGTTCTTCGATTAGAGAATACCCCCACACCCAGTCCATCTCCCTGTCAGGGTCAAACTTTTCAAAAGGGAAACCAGGCATGGCGTACTGTTCATCGGTGTGCACGCCTACTTTTAGGGGATCGAGTGCATGTTCCTCCAGGTTCCGGTAACTGTCACGGATGACGGTCCGTTTGCCCCGGGGCTCCAATCCGCAGTGGCGCTCCAATCCTTCAAGGATGGCGGTCAGCTCGCTGTCTGAGTAGACTTGTGTCCTTCCTGCCGTCCCCTCATCCCCGGAGAACATCGGCATATTAACGCTCGCATCGGCGAAAGGCGTCACCAGGTCATACATCTTACTGTTGAAGAGTCCGGTCCGGTTATCCAGATAGTCGTTGATCAGCACCTTTTTCAGCTCATCCAGTGGTGTACAGCGGAAACTGTCTGCATGGATTTTCGGGCTGGGGTTCAATGACACATGTGCTAATTCCGACGAATCGTTAGGAATCCCGCTGCAAACACTGCACAGTGAGTCGGGAACGAATGAGTGCCAGGAGCTGTTCAACGTTTTCAAGTCGGTGAAGCAAACGCGTCCTTCTGAATAGGCACGATCTTCCTCAAGAATCCTGACAGCTTCTGATATGAGGATGTTCGTCATGTGCCATAACCCTGAATTCGAAGCCCACGGGTCTGTCGTCATCCCTCCTACTTCAGAGAGCTTCCGCTGTACATCCCGCATCTCATGCCGTTCCTTCCCTCCAAGGAGTCGTCTCATATCGGCACATTGTGAGCATCCTGGTGTAGTGGATCGAACAAGTGGTCCGATGATTCCCTCTCCAAACGATACAAAGCCCCTAAGCCAAGGAATCGACGCCCCCCTCATCACCTCTTCTGCTTTCTGATGGACAGCCGGATTCCATGTATCATCCAGTGTAAGTACCAAATCAGTATTGGAGGGGATGCTCTCATCAATACTCTTTTGCCTGAAAACGGGATACCTGACTGACAATTGAGCACCAACTCGGTCCGCAAGCATCCCTTCTCCCACAATCACTACGAAAGAACTCATTGCCCTTCCTCCTCTCGCAGCAGCACACCGAACACACCTGCGAGCTCCTGTTTAAAAATGGGCTCCATATCCAGTTCATACACGACAACCTGCTTGTGATTTCGTTTTAAGGTGTGGATGGCTTCCTTCAAATCTTCAGGCTGGATTTTGTCTTCAATGGATGGGATGGTGATTCCCTCTGCAGCCCTTTCCTCCACTTCCACAGCAACCGGGTTTGCGTCAAATGCATCTCTATTATTTTGGGCATGAAAGAGAGCCTGCTGTAGAGAGTTTCGCAGCGCCATGGTGAGGGTGTATCCGGTATTCCCATACCAGCCGTTCTTTCCACGAACGTAGACGACAGGAAATCCCGTTACGTACTCACCTACTCCGATTTCCGGCACTCCTCTCATGGTGGTTAAGGCGTTTAAATAAAACCGGCAAGTTTCATCTTCAATAGTATCTATAAGAAGACGGGAAACGGTACTTCTTTGAACATACTCTCTTCTCCGCAGCACATCCGTCAGACACTGATGGAGTCCCCGACCTACGCATTCTGTAAACGTCGCCCCAGTGCAGGTAGCCATCCATTCCCCCTTCTGCTCGGGAACCATCAGACTTCCCAATCTTGAAGCGTATGCCTCTATTCCCCTTAACCCTGCTTCGCGACGAGCGTCTGCATGGGTCAAGCCATTGCAGACCATTTCATCCAGCAGATCTGCGGGACCTTCTGAAAGTCCATCGACGGGTTGGACTCTGCATTGAGCCAACGGGAGTTGCTTCGCATCCCCCTCCTCCCATATATGAAAAACCCCAGTCTCTTTAGACGTCAGGAGACTGAAGAAATACAGCATCTTTTCAGGATCCATTCTTTCTGACAGCTCTTGAAGCCGTGTCTCCAGATTGTGTACAGCTTTTGTTTCTAACCGCCCTGATTCCAACGGGTGTGGTAAAAAGGAGTGCCAGCTTCCTTCGAGGGTTTCGGTGTCCAGCAGAAAGAGCCGATTTCGCTGATCTGGTTTTGCCACCCCTGTGATCTCTTTGAACAATTCGAAGACAATCATGTTCGCAAGCATCGCTCCAGGGATTTCCGATTGAGCAGGATGGTGACCTTCTTTACCCAATGCCTCATTGTGGATACGCCTCCATGCAGACTCCCACCCAGCTTCCGAATCAGGATGGATGATGGGTCCGGCGATGCCTTTCCCTTTGCTGCAAATCGCGGGAAGAAAAAGCTTCTTGTCCGTCCTGCATATGACGTGAAGGAGGTCCAGTTCTTCATGGTTTTCTTTTTGCGTGACATATAATATGGAATCGAATGGCTTCAGAGTTTCCCGCCACCCGCCATCACTGAATCGAACTTCCATTAGCTCTATTTCAGGATCTGTCTTACGGGCATGATCGACATGCTCCATGAGCCGGCGTCTGTTCGTCGGCTCCTCATCGGTTATGAGCACCTGCAGTTTTTTCAATCCTGATTCAATGATAGAAGAAACCAATGAAGACAGAACCGGACCAGATCCCACCGCCAGGACATTGGCTCCACGGTAGGTTTCAAATCTAGTAGCTCCCGAGTCTGCCAAACTATCGACAAATTCGATTTGGGAGGCGAATTTCTTCATAACGTGTTCCGGGAGCTGATGTGGCCGGTCATTGCTTATGTCACGGACAAATCCATTCTTAAACAGGACCTCGGCTATGTCCATCACCCTGTTACGATAAGGTTCAGGCAGTCCGTTCGTTAAATAAGCAAGGGAATACTCCCCATTGAACATTGGCAAGAGCTTCTCCACCCATTGATCAATCCCGCTTCCCTCCATACGGAAAGAGCATAGGTTATTCCTGAAATACACACCTCTGTCTGGTTCAGGGAGATAAAACGTATCCCGCTTTACTTTTAAACGCATCGAAGGGTTTAATTTCTCCATTGTGATCCTCCTAACCCCCGCTAATCTCACTAGAATTTGGCTGTCATTACCATCGTATGAGTTTCAATTTGTCCCTTATGTATAAAATCAAGACCCCTGTATCGATTCATACAGGGGTCCATTCGAAAGCGATTTTCTAAAAGCTGATTAACGTCCGCAACGCCCACATCCACCGCAGCCGCCACACCTTCCACATCCGCCGCATCTCCCGCAGCCTCCGCAACGGAAGCATCCACCGCATCCACCACAGCCAAAGCAGCTAAAGAAGCAAGCGAAACCAAACCCGAAACAGCCTCCAAATCCAAGGAATAGCCGTTCGTCATTCGGATCGTACATGTTCTGATCCCAGGACACGGGCTGTGTTGCCTGGAAATCACCTATATTTAGACCTTGAAGTTCATTATGAAAATTATTCATTTCCTTCTAACCTCCCAAACAAAGTACCCTATGGCTCTATGGACAAATCAAAGGTTGTTATTTTACATTTCAAAGAAGTGGATCATCCACAACAATTTATGTCATTTTACTGGGTGTTGTTACTGATGCATAAGCCTATTTCTCGGGGAAATGGTAAAAAGAGAAAACAAAAATACTCCAGTCATTGGACTGGAGCTGATTTGTAAACTGAATGATTTAACCAAAAGAGCCGGCATCCGCCGGCTCTTTATAGGTCTCGATGATTTCTGCACACTTCTCTTAAATCCTTCATCACCGCTTCTTTCTCTTCCCAAGAATAAATCGATGCACCTGCCGCCAGTGGATGACCTCCACCGTTGTACTTTTTAGCGATGGTGTTGATGACAGGGCCTTTCGAGCGGAGGCGGACCCGGATCTGATCATGTTCTTCAATAAAGAAGACCCATGCTTTCATGCCTTTGACATTCCCTAACGTACTAACAAGAAGGGACGCTTCTGATGGTACGACGGCATGTTCCTCTAGAATATCTTTCGTCATGACCATCATGCCGCAGCCATCCTGATCCATCTCGAAATTCTGCAGCACATAGCCGTTTAGCTTCGTGACGTTGGAATCGACTTCATACATTTTATTGAATAACTCATTCCGGTCGAAATCGTAGCGGATCAGTTCACCGGCGATGTCAAATGTGTTCTGAGTCGTACTTGGATATAGGAATCTTCCCGTATCGCCGACAATTCCGGCAAATAATAGTCTTGCTCCTGAGTCAGGCAGGGTCAATCCTTTGTCTTTCCCAAACTGGTAAAATTCATAGATCATTTCACTGACGGAGCTTGCGGTTGTATCAATCCACAGGTGATCCCCGTAAGCATCTTCGTTTGGATGGTGATCAATTTTCACAAGCTTGTCCCCAAGTTTGTAGCGGCGGTCACAGATTCGTTCTTCGTTAGCCGTATCACAGACGATGATCAGGGCACCTTCAAAGACAGAGTCTTCGATGACGTCGAGACGATTTAAGTAATGAAGGGTTTCTTCTTCTTTCCCAACGGCGTAGATGTTCTTTTCTGGAAATGAAGCTTTCAGGATTTCCACAAGTCCTCCTTGGGAGCCGTATGCGTCCGGATCCGGGCGGACATGTCTATGTACAATGATCGTTTCATATTGTTTGATGAGGTTCAGGATTTGTTCTTTCATGGGAATCTCCTTTGTAGTGGAATTTATATTTGGCATTCTGCCCCGTTATCTGTAAAATAGTAGCGAGAGATGTCAACGATGGAGGACAAAACTATGTATTTTCTCGCATTACTAATTGTCGTTACGTTTACGTTCTATGTCTTTTATAAAATAAGACAAGTGAGAACACGACGACCGATGGAAAAGAAATGGTTATCTGCTAAAGCAAGCATTGCCCTTGGGCTGTTCGTTGCCCTGTTTGGGATCAATCAGCTTTATTTATTCCCTGGTACGCTGACGTATGTCATCGGCGGGCTTTTCATCCTGCTTGGACTTGGAAGCTGCTGGGCCGGATATAAAATGTACAAGCATGTTCTTCCTTATGCTCAGAGAGAAGCGAAGGAACTGGATAACCAATAATGAAGCAAGAACGAAGGACTGGATGAATATCCGGTCTTTTTTTGTTCGGTTTGATTCATTTTTAGTCGTGGATAAGATGGTTTTGTACCATAAAGACTGAAAAATCGTCTGGTGATGGTAAACCTACCATGGAAAACGTGGGAGCTGGACCCTCCGACTCGTTTAAATGAGCCGGTTTTCGTTGTTTATGAGCTAGTTTCAGGATTTATGAGCCGGATCTGAGATATATGAGCCGGTTTAAGAATTTATGAGCCACTTTCCCCGGTTTATGAGCCGTTTGTCGAGATTTAGCGAATACGCAAGCTCAATCCCAGCCTAATGCCGGTCAATCAACTGACAAATCATCAGCGATTTCCCCATTAGCACGCCTTCACTATATACCTCTACATCCACCTTACCAAACTTTCTTCCGACGTCGAGCACTTTCGGATGGATTTCGAGTGTGCTTTCCATCTGGACGGGTTTGATGAAGTAGATGGTCATGTTTTCGATGACGAGGTCGCCTTTTTTGTACGGCTTGAGTGCACGGTTGGCAGCTTCGGTCATGAGTGTGGTGAAGACACCATAGGATAGCGTTCCGATTCCCGTTGTCATCTGCGGAGTGACGGCAAATTGGTAGATTTCCTTGTTGTCTTTCTTTTCGACTGCATTTGAAATGAGGTCATCGATCGTTTCCCCGACCTGTGGCTGACGTTGGATCATTTGCAGAGCCTTCAATACATCCTGACGGCTGATGATTCCCTGCAGCTTGTTCTGTTCATTGACGACAGGAAGTAACTCGATCCCTTCCCAAATCATGATATGTGCGGCGGATGCGACGCTTGTATTCGGGCTGACAGTGATCGGCTGTTTCGTCATGATCTTATCAATGCCTGCATACTTTTCCTGCCCCATTACGTCCTTCGAGGTCACCATACCATGAACTTTTAAGTTTCGGTCCACGACTGGGAAACGGCTATGGAACGTGTACTGATTCTTTTCGTACCATTCTTCCAACGTGTCATCCAGATGCAGATAAATCGTGTCATCCACTTTGGTTAAAATGTCTTCCACTAACACGATCTCTTTCTTGATGAGCTGATCGTAAATCGCACGGTTGATCATGGTGGCGACAGTAAAGGTGTCATAGGAAGTGGAGATGATCGGGAGTTCGAGTTCATCGGCCAGTTTCTTGACGTCTTCGTCTGCATCAAATCCCCCTGTGATCAGGACGGCTGCTCCAGCACGTAACGCATGTTCCTGTGCCTGGTTCCGGTTCCCGATAATCAAGAGGTTTCCTGCTTCCGTGTATCTCATCATGGCTTCAAGCTTCATGGCTCCAATGACAAACTTGTTGAGCATCTTATGCAGGCCGGATCGTCCACCCAGTACTTGTCCATCGATGATGTTAACCACTTCTGCGTAGGTGAGCTTTTCGATATTTTCTTTCTTCTTTTGTTCGATGCGGATCGTTCCGACGCGTTCAATGGTGCTGACGTAGCCTTTCGTTTCGGCATCCTTGATCGCCCGGTATGCCGTTCCTTCGCTGACGGTCAGTGCTTTTGCGATTTGGCGGACGGAGATCTTTTCTCCGACAGGCAAGGTATCTATGTACTCTAGTATTTGTTCGTGTTTTGTAGCCAAGCTTTTCACCCTTCTTTGTAACGTCCTACTTTATATGTTTATTATAATGTGAAAAGCGTGGTGTTTCAATTTAATCAGGGCTTTCGAGAGGGAAAGCCCTGATTGTTGAGTGCATTTTGCAACTTTTTGCGGAGCGAGTGCTGGTTGATTTTCGCTGCAGGGGCTCGCTTTCCGCGGGGTCTCAACTTCCACACATTTCCCGCAGGAGTCGAGCCCCTTCCGCTTCAATCAACTTATGGGGTTTGAAGGTGTTACCCTCAATAAACACCACTCTCTCCGTTATGTTCATCCAAACGACCGTGATTTCACTTTGCGCACCGGCTTGGATTTTAACTTTTTGTTGCTACCTTTACCCGTTCCTTTTGGTGTGTAGAGCAGGGCTGCTAGGTTGCCGGCTATGACGAAGGTGGCAAGGATAAGCCAGCTGATGGCGAAGATTCCTTCTAGGCCTTCTGAGAATATGGACATGCGGGGGGCTCCGTAGTAGATGAGGGCCCCTGTAATTAATAAACATAGAATGTATCGTTGTTTCAAACAGACTTCCTCCTTTCTAGGCTTGTATCATGTATATGCGAGTTGGTTGAGGATGTTGTGCAAACATACGAAAAAGGCGATGCGTTTGCATCTAAGTAGTTCTATTTTGTGGAGGAGCATGGTAAATGGGATGTGAATGAGCATACCTTTTAGCAAATTTAATCAAATTGGTAATCTATTTGTTGTCTCAAGAATTTTTAACATTATGTGGTAAAATAAACTTATAGATTAATCGAATTCTGTTCTTCAATTAACGGGCAGGATAGAGAAAAACCAATAAGAAAAAATTTATAAAATAATATACTTTTAAACAGGGGGAGATAAAATGATTTTAGAAGATAAAAGGAAACCAGATATGGTTTTGGAGAAGGTTATAAAGAAGGTCAATATTCAGAGTGAGTACAAGACTTTTGTAGAGGAGTATACAGCTAGCTTGCTTTCAGAGTTCAGTGGGAAGATTCACAGTATTTATATGTGTGGCTCAATTCCTAAAGGTACTGCTAAGCCATTTACGTCTGATGCAGATTTTACAATAGTATGCGAAAGTCCAGAAGATATAGATTATGATAGAGTATCATATCTGAAGGACCAGATATTACAAAAATATCGATTCGTAACGAAGGTTGATACGGTTATTTGTTCGCTGGATGATGTAAGAAGTAAGCCTAATGAATGGGGATTTTGGGTCAAGATAATCTGTGTTTGTATACACGGTACTGATATTGGCGAAGAAGTACCGCCTATTCTTATTTCACCTGAGTTCATATTAGACTTGAATTCAGACACTCAAGAGGCAGTGGAACGCGTTCGCGGGTTTTTATCTAACGCCAATGATGACACACTGAAATCTAGATATACCAAAGGTTACTCAAAGAGATTAATTCGTGCATTATACTCTTTGGTTTTAGCAGATACAGGGGTTTGGGAAGATGACATTACTAAGATGAAGAGTGCCATATCAGATTATTGCACTATTGATTCAGCTTTAGTTGACTATTTGTATGCGTGTTACTTGGATAGTAATGTAGATGTTGAAGAGTTTCTGGGGATTGCAGAAGAAGTATATAGTTATATTGGGAAGGTTTTAACTGGATTGGCAGCTTCCAGAACTACTCCTTCAGAAATATAAGTTTTTCTCGTGAATACTCGCTTTTTCGCAGATAATTAGCGTTGCATATGTACTAATAAACATATCAATGGTCACGATGAACATATACTAGAGAATAAAAAACTGGCATAAACATTATTTTTGATATCCAATAATTTTCTATCCATTGATAAAGTGTATGAAAAAGGACAAGTTTTGGGTTGCTGATTAATAACTATATTATTACAAAGCGTTATTCAAGTAACGGGGGCTTTAATTGAATAAGAAAAACATCTTTCATAACAAAAAGCTTGGGGGTACCCCAAGCTTTTTGAGTGTATGAAAAAATGGTTAACTTTCGTGCAATGTGGAATGCACTTTAAGTCTTCTCCACATGATTTGAACTACTTAAATCTTCTCTAATATTCAATCACATCTCCAGCCTTCATAACCTGCCCCTCAGAATCCTCAAGCATCTCAATAAATTTCTGCGGATCCTGCTTAATCGGCGGGAATGTATCATAGTGAACCGGCACAACTTTCTTCGCTTTTAAGAAACTTGCTGCCGTTGCCGCATCCTCAGGTCCCATCGTGAAATTATCTCCGATTGGAAGAAAGGCAAGGTCAATCGGATGACGCTCCCCGATTAGCTTCATATCAGAGAATAACCCTGTATCCCCTGCATGGAAGATCGTCTTCCCTTCAATCATCAACAAAACGCCTGCTGGCATACCCATGTAGATAATTTCATTTCCGTCTGTGATGAGACCTGATCCGTGGAATGCTTGTGTCAGTTTCACTTTACCAAAGTCGAATTCACAGGCTCCTCCGACATGCATCGGATGGGTTCTTACAAGTTGCCAGCTTAAGTAAGTTGCAAGTTCATGATTGGCGATAACCAATGAATCATTTTTCTTTGCGAGCTCGACGGTGTCACCTACGTGATCGTTGTGACCGTGGGTAAGGATGATCACATCTGGCTTCTCTTCATCCACTTTCAAATCCGTCAGTTCGTTTCCGTTAATGAATGGATCGATTAGAATCGTTTTGCCGTTTGTTTCGATTTTCACTACTGAATGTCCGTGATATGAAATCTTCATAATCTCTCTCCTCCAAATGAACGTATCTATTTTTATTTTCTTTCTTTCGTTCGCTACTTTTATGTTATACCCGAAATTCATAAAGTTAAAAGTGTGTTTGATCAAAGATGAAGAATTCGGCACACAAAAAGCCGACTGAACATTCTCATGCAGTCGGCTTCCTGGTGTTATTGTTGCTCTAATTGTGTTCTAGTATCTGAGTAGTCTACATCATGTGCTTCTGCAACAGCCTGGTACGTCACATAACCATTCAATGTGTTAATACCTTTTAATAATGCTTCGTTGTCTAAGCACGCTTTTTTGTAGCCTTTGTTTGCGATTTGAACCGCGTAAGGTACGGTTACGTTTGTTAATGCGATGGTAGACGTACGTGGTACGGCACCAGGCATGTTGGCAACGGCATAGTGTACAACACCGTGCTTCACGTATGTTGGATCGTCATGCGTTGTGATACGGTCTGTTGTTTCGAAGATTCCGCCTTGGTCGATGGCGATATCCACAACAACTGAACCAGGTGTCATTGCTTTGATCATGTCTTCTGTTACTAATTTAGGTGCTTTCGCTCCTGGAATCAGTACAGCACCAATCACTAGGTCTGCTTCTTTGACAGCTTGTTCGATATTTAACGGGTTAGACATAAGCGTTGTTACGTCGCTTCCGAAGATATCATCCAGCTGACGAAGGCGATCCGGGTTAAGGTCAAGGATCGTTACGTTGGCACCAAGACCGACAGCCATTTTCGCTGCGTTCGTACCGGCAACTCCTCCACCGATGATTGTTACTTTACTGCGGCGGACCCCAGGGACACCTGAAAGTAATACACCTTTTCCACCGTGGATCTTCTCTAAGAACTGGGCACCGATTTGAGTCGCCATACGTCCAGCCACTTCACTCATCGGAGTCAGTAATGGAAGGGCACGATTCAGTTCAACCGTTTCGTACGCGATTCCGATCACTTTATTATCGATTAACGCTTTCGTTAATTCCGGCTCTGGAGCAAGATGTAAATATGTAAATAAGATAAGCCCCTCGCGGAAATAAGAGTACTCACTTGGAAGTGGCTCTTTTACCTTCATGACCATATCCATGGACCATGCTTCCGCTGCAGAATCAACGATGTGTCCACCTGCTGCTTTGTAATCTTCATCTGTAAATCCTGAACCCATTCCCGCTCCAGCTTCGATGTAAACCTCATGTCCGAATTGAACAAGGTTCACAACACCAGCCGGCGTCATGGCCACACGATTTTCGTTGTTTTTAATTTCCGTTGGTACACCAATACGCATACTTAGCCAACCTCCTAAATGCACTATTGCTCCTTGGAGCATTCACTTTCTAAATATAACACTATTCATATATAATAGCGAAGGGCAATTACTCACCCTGTAAGCACTTACATTCTAACAAATAAATAAGGAAATATCTCTATTTTTCTTTAAAAAAATAAATGATTATTTCTTCGCTTTTTTTCAAAAATTCTTTAAAATAGAAACCATGCATCCTAGTATATCCAAAGGAGACCATTTTATGAAACAACCCATGATCGAACGGCTCGGACTCGAACAGGTCCCACCCGAATTAAAATCAACCACTTGGATCGAATACTTTATCATACAGCTCGCCTTCTCCGTGAACGCAGGAAACTTCCTCATCCCGGCACTCGCCGTCCTTGAAGGCGGACTATCCTTCCAGGCAGCGTTCACAGCCACCGTACTCGGAGCAAGCGTCGCCTTCCTATTCGTATCATTCTTATCTCTACCGGGCTCCCGCTACGGCCTGCCCGCTCAATACGTATTGAGATCCATCATCGGAACCCGGCTGTCGATGCTCATCGCATCCCCCATCCGGTCCCTGACGTCCCTCTACTGGTTCAGCGTCCAAACCATCGGAGGAACCTTCGTCATCATCTCCATGGTGGAAAAAGTAACACCCTACACCATACCGTTCGTCCCGGTCGCCATCGGACTCGCCATCATCATGACCCTTCTAGCCCTCATCGGCTTCGAAGCCGTCAAAAAAGCGACCAAACTATTCATCCCGATCCTCGTGATCGGCCAGGGAATCATCCTCTACCTGTTCCTGACAAAAGGTGCCGATTCCCTCACAACCCTAAGCCAAGGCCAGGAACCCTTCTCCATCGGAACGTTCCTATTCTACTCAAGCCTCGTCTTCGTCCAATACATCTCAGGCGTCAGCGCATCCTCCGACATCACCCGCTACAGTAAAAGTGACCGCCACGGATTCTGGGGACTGTACGGAGGAAACGTCGTCGGATTCATGATTACCGCACTGCTTGGGGGATTGAGTGCAAGCTTGTTCAAGGATTTGAATCCATTCGTGGCAGCGGGTCAACTGACCGACTCCAGCCTGCTTCTATTAGTGATCACGGCTTGTGCGATGGTGTCGATGATTTCTATTAATCTAAGTAATGCGTATACAGGGGGATACAGTTTGCTTAACGCACTGCCGTCCCTGTCGCGGATTCAGAGTGCATTGTTGTTCAGTGTCGCTGGAATTATTTTAAGTTCGTTTCCTCAGCTGGTTTATAATGCGCAGGAGTATATTTCTTATCTGGGGATCTTGATCATTCCGATATCGGCGATTGTGGTGGCTGATTATTTGGTGATTAGGAGAGGGAGGATTTCTGAGAGTGCGCTTGTGAGGCTGGCGAGTGGGGAGTCGAATTTTAATCGGGAGGCGTTGGTTGTGTTGGGGGTTGGGATGATGTTTTATTTGGTTATACCTGATTCGTTTTCGCCGGGGTTTAGTTGTTTTATCATGACCTCTATTATATATGTTCTTACTAAAATAAGGAATGGGGCCGAAGAACAGCATCCTATCCAGAAACTTGGTTAAAGATATAAGAGTGGACCTGCAATTTAGGTTCACTCTTTTCTTCTTAATATCTCATTTTTCGACTACCTCTACTAACAAACCAAACAATATTGAAACGTGGTTAGTCCCCAATATATTAATATCCTATGGTACAAAGGCCTGACACCAATATTTTTTTAAAACTGAACTTATCAGAATTCCAATATTTTTTTAACAACATCATGGTGCTATCAAATGTTACATTAATCGTTAAGTGCATTTTACACTATTGAATAAGACCAGTATAAGTTCTGTTAAGCTTCTTCCAGAAACATTCTATACAGATTTTTTATATAGTCAGTTGCATCTACATCCATTCTTAACATTTGAATAATGTCCTCGTCAGAGAGTAATATTATTACGTTATTACTTTGATTAAGCCTTCTATAAATCCTTTCTTTATCTAGTTCTGTTATCTTTCTTGTAACCAAAATACCAAATCTACCAATATCATCATTTAGTCTTGCTGATATTTGAAAAATGTCTTGGTTTCCTAGAAGGTCTTTATTTTTAAATTCAATGATAATTACATTACTATGATGTTTAATTTTCACATCATGCCAAAAACCTTTGGTAGCAGAGTTATAGAAGGTCATATCAATAATTTCTCTATTATCGAAAGTTTTCACCTGGACACGTGGCTCTGTAAGATAATCTAAAAAAACATATGATAGTATCTCTTCCATTAATATTTCGAATTTTTTTGCATCCTTTTTACCTGGAATAATACCTTTCAATCTTTTTACTAGGGATTCTGTATATTCTTTATTATTTTGATTGCATTGTTCATCAACATCTATAATCTTACTTAATCGTTTTATCCTTAGGTATTCTTCTCTAATATCAAATGGCATGAGTTCAATATAATCATCTAAGTTCACATTAATATTTTTACAAAAAAAGAGAGGAGATGATTTGAATTTATCATAGTAAAAGTCTACATCAAGAAAATCAAAATCTTGAAAAAGGTTTTGATAATAAAATTCGAATCTATGAAAATTAAAAATTGTATATCCTCCATTTTCATTCGAATATTCATCATCGTCTTTAAAATTTTCTTCCTCTATTATTTTAAATAATGAATCTTCTCCTTCCTCTTTATCTTCTTCATAATCATTATGGATATCTTCACAATACTTAATTATATGGAATAGTGCGTATTCATGCAGAGGAGATAAAGTATGTATGTACCTATCCATTGAAAATTCATGTAGCTCTTTTACTACATTGTTACACTTTGATTTATTGGTCCTAAATAAAAAGTCAGGAAAAATCCCTTCGTAACGAAAATCAGCCTCGTAGTCTTCTTGAATAGTAATATAGAAATCAAAAAATTCATTGATATTTTTGTGTACAGCCAATAAAAATTCTTCAGTTGAGTTATCAACATACAATTTAATCATGTCTATACCTCCGTAAAAAAAATAGAGCCCCTAATACAATAATGCTTTTACCATGTAGTGGGTCTGGCCCCTAATTATTCTTTTAAAGTATAAGTTTCCTTTTTTATTATCTAATAGAGCAGATTTATTACAAATTTCGTTACGCTCTTCTCCTCTAGGTTTTGAACTACATTTAGGATTTTCTTCCAAGATAACCATTTTAGGAAGACTTCTTGCTAGTATTTAAATATACTCATAGACTTTTTCTTCATTGTTACTTATTAAACAATAAGTACATATTTTATATCTCCGCTACTTGAGTGTTTATACTTTCAATTAAATTCATATATTCTCCTTTTTTATCTAGGTTTACAATTAATTTAAAAATGCGCCTTAGATCTTTATTATTTCTTTTACTTATGAAAGGTATGTCAATATAAAAAATCTCTTGGCCAGCTGTACTCTTATCAATCCTTTGAATTAGCTTATTGGAAATAATATTTGGAAGAGTAAAAGATAATTTGCCGTAAGATAATTTCAATTCAAAATATGTATCAATTTCAGTTGAATGACGTAATGTTTTACTTGCTACAATTTCTTCTTCTCCCAATGGTAGACTCTTATCTAATTCTTCAATCCAATTATTGTTGCCTACTATAGCAATTGGATAAACTCCATCTAAGACACCGATTGCTATAGAAGAACTTTCATATTCCCTATTAACATCATTAGAGTTTTCATGAAATTTCTCCCAGAAACCATTCACAATCTCATTTTTTGTTTTATTATTTAATTCTTTTGTAGAGAAACTACTTACATACCTCTTAATATTATTAATAATAGAATCAAGTAATGGTATATCCCTAAATGAAATAATAAAAATATTATGAGCCCAAGCATAATTTTGAGCTGGTAAAGTAAAGCCACTTGCACTAAAATAACAACCCATGTCTGTATATCTATTTGGAATATTTCTTTCACCCAAATCTCCAATAATATAATTTTCTGATATATCCTTTATTACTCCAACATAATTCCTAACGTGTTCTAATTGGATTGGTTTACTGTAACATTTCGCCTCACATAATAATCTTATAGGATAAATAAAAGGGGTAGGGATCCTTAAGAAACCGTAAGCATCAATTTGATGAAAAGCGCCTCTTCCTCTTAGAGTTGTAGGTTCAACTCCAATATAACCAAAATTCTCAATAAGTTCCCATATAACTGATTCAAATATATATCCTCTTGCCTGATAATCTCTCACTTGCTCTCCTCCATAGAATTCAAAATATCATATAAGATAACTCATTTACATTCTACGTATAATTTCCTTTACATACAATAATACCCATGATAGGATAAATTTTTAATCATTTACAAACCTATACCTTTCACTACTAATTAATAACGTTGAAATCGGCTCCACCTACCCTTGTTACAAATACACGAAAAGGGCTCCGTTTCTGGTCAAGCATTAAAAAAACAAGCAGTTCCGCTTGTCTTTTTGTCTATTTCCTCTTCTCTTAGAGTTGATTTCATACCCCACTTTAGTAACTTCCACAAAATCGGGATTAGTCCCTGTTAAATTGGTACTTCATCGTGACAAGAGTATGCCCCTAAATTTAAGAATCTATCTCGCATTAATTAACATTTTATTTCTTACCAAACCATAAAGTTTTAAAAATTCATCTTCCTCTCCATTAAAAAAAGCACTCCTTAACTCTTCAAAAGTTAATGAGATAAAGTGTCGTTGAGCTACTTTTTTTCCACCTAACTGGCCAGCAAAACTACTTGTTTTACATAATAATTTCACATCTGCCCAATCGTCATATTCAAGATTACTATTAGGAACTAGTCTTTTTAAAGCATAAGGAGGTATATAATTTTCTAATTCTCTCTTTTTAGTAACTAAAAATTCTTCTTCTTCTGTGAAACCAAATTCAATCAACTTTACCTTATTTGGAGATACTGCTTCTGCCGAAACCTTATCACTGTCTAAAAAAATATAATAAGGCTTATTTAATGTTTTAAGTAAGTCTAGAGTTACCCAATGTTTGATACTGTCACAACCACCTACAGGAACAGGAATTATTCCCATTTCCTCAAATGTCTTCTCAATTAATCCATTATCTTTATATTTATTACAAATGTGATAAAAAGCATTAACGTCATCAATGCCTTCTACTAAAAATAGAAGTTCTGCCTTATTAAACAAATTGATAAATTGATTATCAAATGTTATGCCCAAATCTTGAGCAATCCCCTTTACATCCTCCAAATTTAAATTCACTTTATATTCCCTATTCTCTCTAATAATATGTATGAGATCAGATTTGTCAGAATTAGAAACAATAATGGGAGAATGACTGGTAACCATAATTTGGTAATCATTCTCGCACATACTTTTTAATTTATTGAACAAATTTTCTTGTGCAGAGGGGTGTAAGAATGTTTCTGGTTCTTCAAATCCAAAAATAATATTCTGCCTCTCGAAGGTAGCTTGCTCAGCAAGGTATTCAAAATATGACATCATTGTTATTCTTCTAAAACCATCCCCTCTAGAACTAAGAGGAATCCCAACGTCATCTGTTCCACTTTGAAAAGATGTTTGAACCAATTTAGTCCAGTCAAATTTAATTTGAGGAGCAACTCTATCTTCTTCAGGTACAACACTATTAATTTTCTCTGTTATATTGTTAAAAACAGATTCTAATTTATTTTTTATTGGCTTTTCAATTTCCAATAGGTTTAATTCATCTTCAATTGTATCTTGTGCTAACCTTTTAAAAAAATTTTGAATGGCATTATCTGATTCAGAAAGAGAGGAATCTGCAGGGAAATATTCAAATCTGGGTAGTCTTAATTTTAAACTATCATGTAGTAATTTTGATTTGCTATTACCAGTTGATGCTAACTTCTCATATGTATAGTCATAATGAATATTTAATTCATCTCGTTTTTGATTTAGTTTCTCTCTAATATCTTCATAGTTCAAGTCTGATATCTGAAGATTTAATCCATCACAAAACTCTATCACTTGCTCTTTTGATAAAAGCAAGAAGTCATATTCCTCATATTTCTTAATAAAGATATATGTTTCGCAAGGTATTCTTGCTTTGGAGGCATCCCATTCCTTCTTAACTCTAACAATACTCGGCTCACTCTCAATCTCAGATAAGTTGATATAAGTTCCATCACTTAAAAGAATTGGACCACTATCTGTTGTAATTTGAAAGAACAATTCGATAATAACTTTAGGACTATCTGCATTGATATTTAAATTATCTCTATTAAAAGTGCCATTATTTAAAAATAAGTTTAGGGCCTTTAGAATAGTTGACTTACCAGCATCGTTTTTACCGATTATAGTATTAAAATCATTAAAAGTAATCTCAATTGTATCTTTGATCCCTCTAAAGTTGGTAATCCTTGCCTTTATAATTTTCATTACGTTCTCCCTTCAAAACAATAGTATATGTTTATAACTAATATAAAAGTATAAAAAACAAGATTTATAACCTCCAATAAAAAAGTCAATAGAATTCTTTAGATTCTTGGAAACTTTACAGCAATGAATTAAAACAGTTTAAGAAATCTATAAGAATTGAAAAACTACTTTAATAACTTATTATGTATTTCAGTGCAATCCTCACATCTAAATATAATTACTTATCTACGTCGGAGAAAATATCTTCTTCTTTTTCTATGTTGGCAGACACTTCATGACTTGAAGGAGAAAAGTAATTAACATCATGCCAACCTCCTTCATAGTCCCTTTGAGTTTCAAAGTAATATTGTATTTCTTCACTTGCTTTTTCTAGTATTGCTAAATAACTATTTTTTTGTGAGTTGTCTATCAAATTCCTGCTTTCAAGTTCATCTATAAGCCTATGAACTGAGTTACTCCAGTTATTCATATATTCATCTGGATCTTCTTCTTTTTCAATATTATCTAAAATCCATTCAAACTCCTCATAAGCATGCTCTGGACCGTTTTGTTTAAGTTCATCCAGAATACTTGAAACTCCTTCTTCTTTCAGTAAATATAAAACAACCTCATTATCTAAGAAAGACATATCATAACTATTGAGAATAATTCTATATATTGCCTCCTTTACATAAGTCTTTAAACCCTCGTCAAGAAGACCAAGTACTTCTAGTCTCTTAGATAATTTAAAAATAGATGTGTAAGAAAACTGCATATACTGCGGTGTGATTAGCTTTTTTAAGTGACCACCAAAATTATTAACGAAATACTCAATAAATTCATCAGGAGTTTCGCTATATATATATCTAACTATAAATTCTCTATCAAACATCTCTACAGAATTAAAACTTTCAATTATTCTCTCACAAACCACTTCCCAAAGAGTTCTCGGGATATAAATCTTATGTCGATTTTCTTCTAAGCATGAAGAGTCTCTAATTAACACATTTATCTTTGAACCGTGTATAAAAAGTTCTAACATTTCAACCTCTTTAGAGAGTAAATTCTGAAGAGAATCTATCATACTCGGATGATAAAATGACCAGTAAAGTTCATTAGTTAATGTATTTAATTTTACTAAACTGTCTTTAAGTACTTCCAAAGAGCTTCTAATTCTTGGTAAGGAAGTATCGAAAGAATCCATTAAATAATCCTTTAAGAATCTTTGATTTACTGGGGAAGGGAGTTTATTTCCATTTAACAAAATAAGAATTAATGCTGCTTTTTTGTCATCATCAAGTACTTTTACTATTTCCTCAAAAAAATGGGAAGGACTAGAGAAAAAATCATTTAAATCTTTTTCATTAATTGATAAATTTTCATGAAAGTATGAACTTCCCAGTCTCCTCGCAAGTTCTGGTGAAAAGTTTTCACTAATTGCTAATTTTTTCAAAAAAGGTTTTAAAAGTGTTTTTTTATTAAGTGCTAAATCTCCATCTTTTATGTGATTATATAATATTTGATTTTTTTCATTTTGCTTTAAGTTACTTACATCTATCTTCACTTGTGAATCAAACAATAAAGGGAATTTATTCTTTTGTATTTTTCTTATTGCTTCATTAAAAATGTAATCCCTACTTGTGAAAATTATTGTTGAACCTTTTTTTATAGCTGACTTCAATTTATTAAATGATTTTATCCATCCTTGTAATAGATTCTCATCTAAATTAGTTGCGCCAAATACGTCGTCAAACCAAAATACTTTTCTTGGGTTGTCTGGATTATAATGTCTTTTAAACCCCTCAGAATCCTCCAAAATTAGTGTTTCAATAGATTCTTCTTCCACGATTGAAGTCATACAAAGATTAGTAGCTATAGCTGACTTCCCTACTGCAGGAGGACCTAGTAATAAAACAAATCTCTTTTTGCTAATCGCTCTGACTGCTTCCTGGTAAGCTTCCGTACTTACAAAGGTACTGACATTACCTTTTAGTTCATCCAGTACGTCAAGTGATTGCTTATAAATTCTATCATCTAAAATTTCTGATAAGTCCCCTATTCCATAAAGTCTAGGAACAAGTCTCCTCAATGTTTTATTAGCGTCTAGGACAGACTCAAACCATTCATCACCCAATATGATACAAGATTTTAACCCTTTAATTTTTGTAAATCTTGATTTTATTTCTAAATCATTATTCGCTGATAATTTGTAATTAGTAAATATCACATAATGCTCCACGTCATGGTGTTCAACTAATTTTTCTAACTTGGGTAATTCTTTTTTCACTAATGAATAGGTAAGTTTTTTAGAGGGGATAGAAGTATGCTTACACTGAAAAACAAACTTACCTGACAAGTTGTCCTTCAAGATATTCAGATTACCAGTTCCTTCAAAATATCCATCTCTTCCCCCATCTCTCCCCTCAGAAAAAAGAGCGTATGTATTCCCCATAATTTCCTGCATTATATTCCCTGACAATCCTTCAAATGCCTTCCAACCTAATTGGTGAAGGTTATATTTGCTCATCCTATCTATTCACCCCAACTTGCATTATATAAGCTTCTTTTTTTAACTTCCAAATATAAATCTTTATCTCGTTGACTGATTTTATTATCCATTCCAATGTAGGAAGATAAAGAAAGTATGATCAAAATTAAGCTCAATAAGAGTTGAATAATATGTGTTGTATTCCAAATAATATTAGGTAAATTTCCATAAGACACATTAAGACCAGTTACCGGTATACTATATAAAACAAAATGAATATATTTTATCCCAATATCTTCTCCACCGACCAAATTCAAAATTTCCCCTTCGCTATTCAAAATGTTAAATATATATATATAATAGTAAACTGCACTAAATAACATTAATACCTCTAATAATGAATGAATTGCTAATGAGATTCTACCTGATTTTAACGTAAGAGTGTTCTTCCATCTATGAATGTAAATAGGGTTGTTTCCATCATTTGTATTAAATAGCTTATCTTCTACTACAACTACATCTTTATAGAAAGCAATTACTATTTCTACAAAGCGCGAAAAGACCCGGAATGATAAAACAAAAAACATTAATAACACTAACCAATTGTTAATCCCTATGAATATCAAGGTGATAATGATAGTTATTGACGCTACAATTACATTTAACCAATTTGAAAATAAAACAAAATATTTGGTGTCAACTTTAATAGAGTCCCAACTGCTTAAACAAATACCCTCTCCATTTGAATCTCTAGAACAGAGGTTATGACAATTCTCTAATGCACAGATTGAATGTGACTTTCTAATGTACATTTTATATTCAAGAGCAAATAAAAAATCTGGAATTATTATAAATAAAATTTTATTTAGGGGTTTTAATTTACCGTAAATAAAAATATATCTTTTACTTTTACTTACATATCCATATGCAAACCTATGAATATAATAACTTATGTTATAGTTTATTATTACAGCCACAACTAACAATAAACATATGGTCTCTTTTGGATATCTAGTCTGTTCAATACTAGTAATGTCAAACATCCCTTTAGTAAGTATTATTAAAAATGCAATAACCAATGTTACTATTTTAAAAACCCTCAACTTACTTGAAATATTCTCCATATAAATATACTTGTTAATTACACTTGAGTCATATCTTAAATAATCCCCGTTTTCTCTTTTGTATAATAATTCCAAATCCTCCATAGTTCCTCCAACTTTTTTTCATTTTCAACTCAACCATATTTTAACATAAATTTTGGTTATATATAGATATTAATGATTTTTCACTATAGCAGGTAAGCAGGGGAAAATGTACAATCTACTGCTCATTTTTTACTTAAAGTGTACAAATTCAGTAAAGAGAAGTGATCCTAAATCGGGGTCAGACCCCCAGCTCATTAACGCTTCACCGCACCGAGGCTCTGACCCCAATATCACCAAAAACCACTAAAAGAGACAAGGCGTCCGCCTTGTCCCTTTTTAGCACTATTCGCAGTGAACCCAACATTCTTTCTCACCTTATATGTGCCAGTTCCCCTATTGTTATCTAAGCACGCAATAATGCTCCATTTGGTTCTTTTAACTCCTGCTCTACTATTTGATTCATCTTAGAGAAGTGGTCCAGAAATTGTTGTGCCAGCTCTTGTTCCTCCGTGCTACTTTTCAATGAAACGATGTCGCGCAAAATCTGAGCCATCCAGGAATTATCAAAATATCGGTACTTGCCTGAGTTCCATGTCGTTTGTTGAGGGGATTTTTCATTGACATAGTACTTCCAGAAAGGCATCTGTTTCGATTCATCGTCTGTCAGTTGGAGTCTGTAATGGGAATGGGCAGGAATATTTCCATCTTCACAAAGTTTACCGATGAAATGATCTTTCACCATATAGACACCTAAGATGCGTCTGTCTTTTTCAGGCATGCCGGAATCGACCGCTGTCAGCAGGACCGCACTGTTTTGGTGTAAGCGACTGGGCTTGTTTGGCTTACCCTTATTTTTACCACTGTTTATTTCACCAGAGGAAACCGTCCAATCTGAAAAGGAGCTACTCTGTTCTTCTGTATCGCACTTGTAAACCATCTGCGATTCGGGATGAAGTTTGTGATTTTTCATGAGTTTTTCATGATCCACTCGAAGCTCCTGGTTTCTTCTTTGCCGTGCCTTTTCCTCTTGCTTCTGCATTTCTTCCTCTTTGAGTTCCATTTCCTGCTCGTGTAAAATTTTTTCAAGTGAATTGGCAGCACTTTTATCATGTAGTTTCAAATGCTGTCCAAATGCATCCGGGTAAACAAATTTTTTATTTTCCGAGGCGAAATGGATTTCAACCACCGTATCACTATGATTCACGATGCTTCCCATTCCAAACCGCTCATGTGTAACTTTCTTATTGATTAAATTCAATATATTAGTCCTCCTTGTATAAACACTCAGGTACTATTGCCTAAAAAGCTCACAAAAACTGTTTGAATTTCCCTTCGGAATAAATAAGATAGATATCTAATCGCCCAATGTAAAAAATCACCAGATAATAATCATACCATTTTTTTGATAAAAATACAAATTTAGTATTGACAACCTATTTTAATGCGAGGTAAAATGTAATTTTGTTCAAATCTTGATGATCGGTACAACCGTACGTTTTTGGTTTTTCTCCGGTTAAATGGTGACGGATCCCATTCGACTTTTCTTAATTAATCTGGAAAATCCCACTTTCAAACTAATGACCTTATCACCCATTGATATATAGATTTGAATTCTTTACACTCATCCAAGTGCTCGAACCAGAGCCCTCCCTTTGAACTACTCAAATATCATGATCCATCCTGCCAATGAAATGTCCAATCAGCGCCTCCCCCTATCTACATCCTAAGTGTCTCTAATGGCAGTGGTGTTGATGTTGTTGTTCTCTAAAATCTATTCTTTCTCTAAGTTCTTAAGTCTGTTTGCAGGTTCTCTCCGTACCCGATTCACATGCTTTTCACCGCACGAAGACCTTCCGGAATCAGCTTTTAACAAGCTGGTCAATCCCAGAACCATAACATCCCTTTTTTACAAATATCTTTATCCAATAGACATAATCCCCACAAGCCAAATCATTCATCGACTTAAACGTATAGACACCCCCATACTCATACTTCTCCGACTCCAACCTCTTACAAAAAGGCCTCATTCTCACTTTTAAAAATAGGTCCTCTCGAATCTTCCCAATGGACCGAATATACGGCCTTTCACCGAGCACCACACACCCTAACTGAACTCCGCCCTCATACATGGCATTCAACAGAATCCACAGATACAGGTAATAAAATGTACTCAAATCAGATATCCATTTATTTAAATTTCTCCATCTACTCATTTGATTCACTCCTGATTCAATCTGTATTCAACTTTTATATAGGGAGATGGGCTGGGAAAGGATACCCTTAGGTGAATATTCTTAATTAAATATGTTGTTATGAAAGCTGAGGAAGGTAAATACCTTTGAAGGAGAAAATGAAGAGCAGGTTTGTTATCTTAAAGATGCTTTTGGCTTAATCATCTGAAAAACAGGGCGACCCCAACTCATTTGGAGCAAACGCAAGCAAGAAAAGCTGAATTCTTTTCTCCACTACTTTTACCAACAAAAGAAAAAACCTCATTCGCACAAATGCACGAATGAGGTTTACCACCACAATTTATTCTGAAGAGTCTTCTATATTCTCCTCCGTCACCAACTTCAACGGAACCGGAATCTTCTTGTCTACCTTCTTCCCTGACAATACATCAGCCCCAGCTTGAACGGCCAACGAACCAATCTTCTCAGGCTGCTGAGCAACAGTCGCAGACAGGTTACCATTCCGAATGCTAGTCATCGCATCTTCATTTCCATCAAATCCAACGACTAATACATCACGCCCAGAGCTCTGGATTGCCTGCAATGCTCCCAATGCCATTTCATCGTTATGAGCGAACACCGCTTTAATATCTGGATTCCCCTGGATCAGGTTTTCCATCGTATTCAATCCTTCGGTACGATCAAAGTTTGCCGTCTGCTTAGCCACGACATCCAGCTTTTCATCCGCGATGTTGTGGAACCCGGCTCCCCGCTCACGTGTGGCGGATGCTCCAGGGACACCTTCCAGTTCTGCAACTTTTGCTCCTTCACCAAGTTGTTCGACGAGGTATTCTCCTGCCATTTCGCCACCCTTTTCGTTATCCGAGCTGACGAGTGTGGCGACGTCTCCTTTTTCCGCTGAGCGGTCAAGGGTGACAACGGGAATACCCAGGCTGTTGGCGGATTGTACGGCAGTGGAGATGGCCGCTGAGTCCGTCGGGTTGATGAGTAAGACGTTGACGCCCTGCTGGATGAGGTCTTCTACGTCATTGATCTGCTTGGCAGCATCGTTCTGGGCATCAACGACGACGACTTCCATGCCTTGTTTCTTCGCTTCCTCTTCTACCCCGTTTTTCATGGAGACGAAGAATGGATTATTTAGGGTTGAAACCGATAGTCCGATTTTGATGTCTTCCGGGTTCGAGCTTTTATTTGGCTTCGCCCATTCCGGCGGCTGCAGGGAGCAGGCGCCCAGGAATAGGAGTGACAAACTGATTAGTAGTAACCATGCTTTTTTCATAGTATCCCTCCTACGCTGCTTTCTTTCGGTCGATGAGAACGGCGATGATGATGACAACACCCTTTACGACCATTTGGAAGAAGGATGAGACGCCGAGCAGGTTCAGACCGTTGTTTAACGTTCCGATGATGAGTGCACCAATCAGTGTTCCGACGATCAGACCGCGTCCGCCTGACAGGCTTGTCCCGCCTAGGACGACGGCGGCGATGGCATCGAGTTCATAGGATGTACCCGCTGTCGGCTGGGCTGAATTCAGGCGTGACGTGAGGATCGCTCCTGCGAGTGCTGCCAGTAAGCCGGCCAGGGAGTAGATCATCACTTTGATGCGTGGTACTTTGATTCCTGAGATCAGGGCTGCTTTTTCATTCCCACCGATGGCATACGTTTTTCGGCCGAACGGGGTTTTGTGCAGGATCACCCACAGGATCGCGAACGTCAGGATCATCGTGACGGCAGGTACTGGAATGCCAAGGAAGTATCCTCTTCCGAACAGTTGAAACGCATAGCTGTCGCCAAGTCCTGTGATCGGGTTTCCGTCTGTGTATACAAGCGTTAAACCACGGAACATCGTCATGGTTGCGAGTGTCGCGATGAACGGTGCCATTTTACCTTTAGTGATGAGTAGTCCGTTGACCATTCCCATCACGGCTCCAAGAATACAGCCGATCAGGATGGCAAGGATCGGGTCGATTCCCGATACCATCATCCCTGCCATGAGGGCACTGGATAAGGCGAGGATCGAGCCGACGGATAAGTCAATTCCTCCGGTCAAAATGACGAAGGTCATCCCGTAGGCAATCAGGGCGTTGATGGCGACCTGTCGTAATAGATTCAATAAATTCAAGGGTTCTAGAAAACTAGGGTTGATGATGGATACGGTCGCAATCAGCACAAACAGTCCGAGAAGTGGACCGAGCTTTTGCATCAGATTGCCGACGTGATTCGTTTTAAGTGCGTTATTCATGTGCGTGACCTCCTGTCGCCAATGTCATGATTTTTTCCTGGGTGGCGTCTTCCTTTGATAGCTCTCCTGCGATGGTCCCTTCATGGACGACGAGGATGCGGTCGCTCATTCCGAGTACTTCCGGCAGCTCAGATGAGACCATTACGATCGCGACACCGCGGTCGGTGAGCTCGTTCATCAGTTGATAGATTTCCCGTTTTGCTCCGACATCGACTCCCCTGGTCGGTTCGTCGAGGATAAGCACTTTCGGACCGATGCCGATCCATTTGGCGATGACCACCTTCTGCTGGTTCCCACCCGAAAGGTTCTTTGCGTGGGTTCGTGCTGATTCAGTCTTGATCGTCAGCCGTTTGATGAGCATTTCCACAAAGTCCTGTTCGCTTTTATCATTGATCAAGCCATTCTTCGTGAAGCTGTAGAGGCTTGGAAGAGCGATATTATCCTTCAGGGAAAAGTCGAGGACGAGTCCTTCATCCTTCCGATCCTCGGTGATAAATCCAAGACCGAGTTTCACCGCTTGATCGGGTGTTTTAATGGTGACCGGTTTCCCGTTCACGAGGATCTCGCCTTCATATCGTCCGTCGAGTCCGAAGATGGTGCGCATGATTTCCGTTCGGCCTGCCCCCATCAAACCTGACACGCCGACAATTTCGCCTGAACGTACTTCGAAGCTTACTTTTTCAAAGAGTCCCTTCTTCGTCAGGTTCCTGACTTCAAGCATCGTTTCACCTGGCTTTGGTTGGCGTTTTGGAAATCGGTCGGTCAATTCACGTCCGACCATTTTCTTCACGACCTCATCGAAGTTCGTCTCGGGGATCGGCGTAGTATCCACCGTGCGCCCGTCCCGCATGACCGTGATGGTGTCACAAATCGTGAAGATCTCTTCCATCCGGTGGGAGATGTACACAATCGACACGCCGGCTTTCTTTAGTGAACGAATGACCGTGAAGAGCGTCTCGATTTCCCGGTCCGTCAAGGCCGCTGTCGGCTCGTCCATGATGATGACTTTTGCATCCGTCATGAGGGCTTTGGCGATTTCGATCATTTGCTGCTGCCCGACCGAGCACTGTCCTGCTTCTTTTGTGAGAGGGATGGAAATGTTCAGCTTTTTAAACTGTTCATTCGCAACCGCTTTCATTTTTCTCGTATTGATGAGACCGAATTGTGTAACCGGTTCTTTATTGATGAAAAGATTCTCAAGGACGGTCATCTCCGGCCAGACGTTCAGCTCCTGATGGATGAAGGCAACACCGAATTCCTCGGCCTGCTTCGGATTATCGAACGTCATGTCCTTACCGTCGATGGTGATCGTTCCCTGGTCCTTCTTGTGAAGACCGGTCAGGATGTTCATCAGGGTCGACTTTCCTGCACCATTTTCCCCCATCAGGGCATGGACCTCGCCGTCCCCGATCTCGATGTCGACACCTTCAAGGACCTTGTTCGTCCCAAATGCTTTATGGATATTCTTCATGCTGATCTGCATGCTACTACCCCCTTTGTTTTAAAAAATGACTCCCGCGTGAAGGATGCAATTCGCGTACGGAGTGACTTCCCCCGTGCGGATGACGGCCTTCGCTTTATGGGTTTCTTTCTTGAAGTCTTCATGGGATA
Source organism: Rossellomorea sp. NPDC077527 (assembly GCF_044542955.1). NCBI lineage: Bacteria > Bacillati > Bacillota > Bacilli > Caryophanales > Bacillaceae > Rossellomorea > Rossellomorea sp. NPDC077527. The sequence goes on from NZ_JBITVL010000002.1 coordinate 680,808, forward strand.
CATACTGGATCCCATCGAACCATGAGGTCATTTGTTCTTTAACCCCTTTATTAGTTTCGACTTCTTCAGCTAGCGTGACGGTTTCAACAACCATTTCTTCCTTTAACAGTTGGACCACGTCAAGGAAGGACGGCTCTCCCGGTTTCAATGCCAGGTCGATTTTCACGACATCTGACGGAATCGGGAGACCGGCATCGGCCACGACGATCGTATCCGTGTGGCCGAGATCGGCTAGTATTTTTGCGATGTGACTGTTCAAGATGCCATGTCGTTTCATTCTGCCAGCTTCCTTTCCACTTCGTCTCTTGTCGGCATGCCGCCCTGTGCCCCGAATCCGGTAACGGAAAGCGATGCGGCCCGGTTTGCGAATCGGAGGCTTTCTTCCATTGACTGTCCTTCAGCAACGGCTGTTCCGAATGCAGCATTGAAGGTATCGCCGGCTCCTGTCGTATCGACGACTTCGACTTTAAAGGAAGGAACCATGATTTCCTTTGTTCCATCATGGTAGCGGACTCCGGCTGCTCCTTCGGTGATAATGACTTTGTCAGGATATTGTTTGAGTGCTTCTGACGGTTTCATTCCGTTAAAAAGGACATCTGCTTCATGTTCATTTGGTGTCAGATAGCTGGCACCAACGATGACTTTCTCTGAGATCTTCCGTGCAGGTGCCGGGTTCAGAAGCAGTGGTACTTCAATCTGGTTGCACAGGTCTGCCACGTACTCGACGGTTTCCTCCGGGATTTCCTGCTGGATCATGATGAGATCACATGTTTTGAGGAAATCTGCTGCTTTCTCAACGTATTCAGGTGTCACAAGATCATTGGCCCCTTTGACGACGACAATGCTGTTGTCTCCTTCAGCAAGGATGATATGAGCGGTTCCGGATTTCTGACCTGTAACCGGTTCCACATACTCGGTATGGACACCGTTGCTCTTGAAGTTTTCTAAAATCTCTTGTCCGTATGGATCGTCGCCTACGCATCCGATCATGTACACCTCAGCCCCAAGCCTTGCTGCTGCAACGGCCTGGTTGGCTCCTTTTCCGCCGGGAACCGTGTCAAAGCTGTCTCCCAGTACCGTTTCCCCTGCGCCAGGGCGTTTCGCTGATGTGACCACTAGATCCATGGATGAACTGCCGATTACGGCAATCTTCGCTTTTTTCATCTTCCTTCATCCCTTTCGTGTTGTGTTTCGCTGTATGAGTTCAACCGGAAGCTGAACCGTTGTATCGATGTCTTTCTCTTTTTTTATCAGTTTAATCAGAAGTGCCGCGGCCTGCCTGCCCATTTCGTAAGCCGGCTGCCGGATCGTGGAGAGCGCCGGATAGGAAAGGCTGCTCTGAGGGATGTCATCGTAGCCGATGATCTGTACGTCTTCAGGTATCTTCTTCCCAAGCCTCAAGGCCTCATGGAGAATAGCGATCCCGACGATATCATTGCTTGCGATGACCCCGTCCGTATCTGAATAAGTGGCGAACAGTTCCTCTGCCCAGCCCTTTGCGTCTTCAAAGGAGAACGACGTCGTGGACATCACCGTGAAATCGACGTCCGTCCCGCTTAAGTACTCGACGGCTCCCCGGAATCGGTCCTGTGCCGGCTTGACGTGTGCCGGTCCCTTCATGACGGTGATCCGCTTCGCCCCTTTTTCAACTAAGGTCTTTGCCGCGAGTCGCCCTCCTTTGCGGCCGTCCGCATAGACAGCCGGATAGTTGTCCGTGGTCCGATCAAGGAGGACGAGCGGGAGGTTCAATTCACTATACAGCTGATCATGCTCCACATGATTGGTCGCAGAAATCATTCCGACGACATTGTTCTGAACGAAGGTCTGGATATAATCCAGTTCCTTCTGGATGTTCTCGTCGCTGTTACCTAGGAGGAGCCTGAACCCGGCCTCGCTCACTTCATCCTCGACCCCTCTCGCCAGCTGCGGGAAGTATGGGTTCGTGATATCTGGAAGCAGCAGTCCGATCAGTCTCGACTCCCGTTTATAGAGAGATCGTGCCACCTCGTTCGGGCTGTAATTCAGCTTCTCGATCGCCCCCATCACTTTCTTCCTCGTCTCGGCTCCTACATAGCCGTTATCATTGAGCACCCGGGAGACTGTCGCCACCGACACCCCCGCTTCACTCGCCACATCCTTGATTGTTGCCACGTGCGTCACTTCCTGTTCGTTTGGTTGGTTATTATGTAACCGGTTACACATAAAGTAACATATTGTTGTAATCGTTTGCAATAGTTTCGTTCTTTTTTATAGGAAAGATGTTTTGATAAGAAATGAGTGTCCATTACCTGTCCGTCAAAAAAACATTTCATAAACTGAGGATCTGCACCATACCACGTGGTAAAATAAGGATATAATTATGATATCAATTATTCCATAAAAGGTCAGGTAGCGGGAGTAAGCTATAGATTATTGGGGAGCTAGAAAATGAAAAATAAAAAACAAAACAGAAAAGAATTTTTTAAAGATACCCTAATAGAGTTTATATCTGAAGTGGTTTTCAACATCTTATTGTTTATACCAAAAATCATTTTTCGCTTGATAAGAAACATTTGGTAAAAAAGGAAAGTGGCTAATAATTTAAACCAGCTAAATGATCCGGCAGTACCCTCTTCAATTATCATGTAGGTTAACGGTGTTAGAAACTAAATTTAAGGGGAGAGCACTATTGGAGAATGATAAGTTAGAACTGATTAAGGTTGGTTGTTTAGTAGTCATTGCCATTAGTTTGGCTTTTATTGCTTGGCGAATGGGTGATGTAGTTAACTATCTATACGATATAGCTTTGAAGTAGAGACCTTTTCCTTAAGGAGGAGTAAAATGAAAATTCATGATACAGTTTCATATTTTATTGAGAACTATGAACCAACAGAGCAATTTCTGCAACGATACCACAATGAGTTTTCTACCCATTTTAAAGAATACTTCTTATTTCATTGTAAAAATCCAGAAGAAAAGAAAAAATATGCAATTAATCAATATCCCCTGAACATGTCAGAGATTCAAGAGTGTAATAATAAAATAGTGACTTCGATTTGTCAAGTTGTCTCAAGTTACAAGGAAGAATATAAGGTAGAGTTTCAGAAGGATGTGCATGTCATTGTTGGATGTTATGGTTCTAATGCTTTTACACATCGTCAAATTATACCGGAGATTACATTTTGTTTAGAGAAACTTTCGGCTGAAGACAAGTATTTAAAGGTGATTATTGCCCATGAATTTGGACATGCCCTTCATAATATTTTGACAGATAACGCAGGTATGGACTGGTCTAGGCTGCAATGGTTCCATCCTTTTACTTGGTTGCTCCAAGAAGGCAGTGCGACTTATTTTTCAAAACAGATTACAGAGGCTGATGAATCTGTTTATTTTTCTTATAATTCAACGGGAGATAGATGGCTAAGGTTTGCTGAAACTAATGCTCAAGAAATCATTCATTCTTTTATAAATGATTTTAACAAAATATCATATCAAGAAATATTCCAAGAATGGTTTTCAATTAATGGCGGGAAAAGATTCGGGCATACCCGACTTGGTTATTATATAGGCTATAAAGTTATAGAGTATCTTATTGAAAGATACAGTGAAATGAATGCTGTCACCTTATGGAAAGAGCCAAATTTCACAGAAGAAATCATGCTGGTACTTCAGGAGCTTAGAAAGCCAGAGATGGAGCAGGTTTATGGCGATGATTATTATACTAACAAACGATAAAGTTCAATACCGTTCACATTGATCGATTAATTATAAAATGGACGAAAGGCTGGAAAACATCATGGAAAAAAAAGAAGCACCAAAAATTCAAACAGAACGATTGATCTTACGTCCGAGAGCAGAAAAAGACATTCCCAATATGATGAAAATGATGAACAATGATGAAGTAAGAGAATTTCTAGGGCTCAATCCCCCTCGTGATGAACACTCCATGTTAGAAATGGTGAGGAATCGCACTGAAACAAAATGGACGGTCGCCTTAAAGAATACGGATGAATTCATCGGTGATGTCATGATCCCGGAAATAGCAGAAGGTTATCTTGGCGGAATTGGTTATCGCTTCATGAGGGAGCATTGGGGAGGCGGTTTTGCATATGAAGCGGTTTCCGCGGTCATTGAGCATAGTAAAAGCACATTACACCTTAAACGCCTATTTGCTACTATAGATGATAAAAATATACCGTCAAAAAAGTTAATTGAGAAACTCGGATTTACTTTGGTGGCGGTGTTGCCTGAATCACACTTACACGGCAGAGTTGCCGATGTAGCTTACTATTCTCGTATTTTATAAATGGTTTTACTCTCTCCGGGGGCAATACCTAAAGGGCATTGGATATTACCATTCTTCAATTAACGGGAAACTTAATTCATTTGGTTTTTCATCTAATTCAGGGGGGCGATATTATCAAGTATTGTTTTTATATAATAATGGTTGCCTTGCTTCTTGTCGGATGTTTTGATGATTCTAGGGATTCAATAGTGTTTGAGAAGTTAGAAATATCACAGGATGAAGCTGTTCCAGAGTTCACTCTACTAAGCAGAGAAGAGATGGACAATAAAACAATGCGATACACTGAGGTCAAGATAGCAGATGTGGGTGAAGAAGCTGCCAGACTGTCTGTTGCTGATAGTTTTTCTGGGTTAAAAGACCACTTTTCTTCTGGGTTGGTAGACGTTATAGACAAAGAGGGTAATAAGTATCGTGCAATTTATATAGGTGAGTATTATGAAGAAAATTTCAGTGCAGAAAACGAGTATGAAAAAGAAGTTTTAGTGTTGTATCGTTCAAGGGAAAAGGCAAAGGAAGATGATATGCCGTACATCGAGTTTAAAAGAATTGATTAGAATTTAAGTTATTCCATTATCGGGCAGGATAGTTGAATATAAAGATAAGCTGGAGGATATTAACTTGGTTCAAATTAAGGTATTGATTATGTGCTTTACAATAATTTTATTGTCTTCTTGTAACTTCGGAACTGTTAAATGGTATGAGAGTTTTAGATTTACAGGAACTGTTGAGAAAAAGCTTAATAATGAAGGTATGTTAGATATAAAGGAATACGATGCACCAGAAGGTAGAAAACAAGGACTTTCCTATGAAATCCCAGTTGATAATATGGCGGATTATCAAGTTGGTGATAGACTTTTGGTGATAGTTGAAACAAACACTGATAAGGATATATGGGATTTAAACCATCTAAGATTTGATATAAAAGCAATTGAAAACTAATAATTCTTATTAAGAACGGGAACTTTAATTGAACAAGGTTTTGTCGCAAATAATTTATATTCCAAATAAAGAGACTCGTCAATCGACGAATCTCTTTATTCCTGCCAGTTTAAGTGTCAATAAGAGTGACACGATTCTCTTGCACGAGCACCTCAATTCGGTCCCCTTTAGGTCTCTACAGAAAATCCAAAAACAACCCTGGATAATCCGTCATGCCACCTCAACACCCGCTTTTTCACTAACTTAAATTCTTTCATTGTATTAATCGTAAATACACGCAGAGGTATTCCCATGTCCATCACATGACCCTTTGGTGATTGAGCAAATGACCCATAACAGTGGATGGCGTTAACCTGTAAGGGCTTGATTCGATTCAGAATGTTTGTTGAAATCCCTTCTAAAAACGGGGTCTGATTCCCAGCTCATTAGCTCTTCACTGAACCGAGGGTTATATAAAACAGTAAATAATCTTCAACGCCTACGTTTGATGATCGTGCTCTGCCCATTATGTTTCATCATTAAATTGAGTTCTGCTAATTTGATAAATTTTCGTAGATCTCTATCGTTTGAAAGGTCACCAATCTCGTCAAAGAAGCCAACGACTATCATCGGGCCACCCCCTTTAATAGCCATCATGCGGTCAGTTCCGGGAACCATTCGAACAAGTTCTTCAAGTTGTCCTACCAGGGAACCTTAATTATGCATTATTATCTTGCTTCTAAAAATGGGGCTTTAAAGAATGATTCATTCAACCTGTAATCAAAAGAAAGGAGCGAATGCTCCTTTCAAATCGGATCAATGTGTATAATGATTTTATAGGTGATTAAAAATAGGGTCTCTTAGTTCAAACTCATACGAAGAGAGATCGACAATGCCCACAGTTTTATCGCTATGATAAAGTTCCAGTAGGAAGGAAGCCATTTCTTTAGCGGTATGGAAATCTCCTTTATACACGTATTCGTTGACCTCTCTTGCTCGTTTAGAAAATTCGGTTTGGGTTGATGCAGGGGCTAATACCTTTGCCTGCATTTTAGCATTCAAGGTCTTTAATTCTTGGGAGAGACCTTCTGTAAAGGCACTCACATAATACTTGGATGAGCAGTAAGTTACAGCATCCGGGAAAATAGTGTATCCACCTACAGATGAAATATTGATTATTTGGGTACCTTCTTTTTCAGCGTAATCACGTACAAATAGTGAAGATAAGATTGTAAGTGCCTCGACGTTTAATTGAAGCAATTTTTCTATCTTCTCTAAACGTTGAGATCCCACGGGATCAAAATTTCCAAATCCAGCATTGTTAACAAACGTCTCTAGTTCGTAGTCTTTTAAAGACTCATAGAAAGAATAAACATTTTCCAATATTGATAAATCTGTTACATTAATGACTACATCAAGGGTTGAATCAATTTCTTGTACTTCTTTCTTTAATTTTTCCAGTTCTGCTTGCCTTCTAGCTGTAATGATAAGGTTTTTACCCTCTTTTGCAAATGCCAACGCAGTTTCATATCCAATACCTGAACTTGCTCCAGTAATAACTGTATATTTCAAGGTTATTCCTCCTTAGAGTGTTTTGATTTAGTTGATTTCAGGGAGATTAATCTTCGATAGGAAACCATGGTCCCATAGATTGTATAAGTGTCCAAAGTTTTTCTGGTATGTCAATTTGACTAATGGTTGATTTTTTTAGAGTTTGCACAATTTCGGATTCATTTCCATTCTCGACCTTTTCCAACCATTCAGGATCCATAACAAGGGCCTGCCCAATCGCTCCTAGTGTTAATCCTTTATCCAATGCAGTTGAAACGTCTTCTGGAGTTCTCATTGATCCAGCTGCGAGAAACGGAACTCTTTCGTTTATATGTTCAGCAACGAGTTCAAGATATGTTTGATCATCTTGACTGTCTATAGGTTTTGACGATAGGGCATTCGGTAAAGAAGCATGTACATAATCAATTCCTTCCTCTATGAGGCGGTCAATTAATTGATAGCTATCTTTAATTCTTAATGCACCCTCACCTGGTTCTTCTAATGAGATTCTATATCCCAAGATAAATGGTTTGGATGCATGTTTATCAATTACCTTTTTCATTTCCGCAAGGATGGCTAATGGGAAGTGCATGCGATTTTCCAATGAGCCTCCCCACTGGTCTTCACGTCTATTGGTGAAAGGGGAGAAGAAGTTTTGAATTAAGAAACCATGTGCTCCATGAATTTCAACACCATCAAATCCAGCTTCAATCGCTCGTCTTGTTGTTTCTCCAAAAGCATGGATGACTTCGATGATTTCATCTTGAGTAAGCTCTCTTGGCATTAATGCAGGAGCAAACAGACTGTCTTCCGTTTGCACTGCGCTGGCGCTGACGGCTTTTCCATCTGGAATTAAATGAGGCAGAGCCTTATTACCCGCATGGAAAACCTGCAGAATAGCTGGTGCTCCGCCACTTTTAGCAGCATCCGCCAATTTGCGAAGGCTTTGAAGAAACGTATCATCGTAACCTGCAAATTCGTGTGTGAAGCCAATGCCGTTTGGTTGTACATGGGTACACCCAGTGATAACAAGCCCCACATCATTCACTCTTCTTCTATAATATTTTTCTTCTGCGTCTGAAAGGGTGTAATCATCATTACTTGCCCAAGTTGTCATCGGCGACATGACTACTCTATTTTTAACTGTGACACCATTTCTAAATGTAAAAGAATCAAATAAGTTAGCATATTTTGTGTTCATTTTATTACCTCTTTCTTTGATGTAATTTAATTTTTTATGTGTTGATTTTACGTTCGAGTCTTATCGTAGCAGCATCACCTCCTTTAAAAATAATAAACGAACGTTCGTTTATTTTAGGGCTAAAAATTATTCAATTCCATAAAAGGTGTTTTTCTATTCGTTTTAACAAGTATAATAAACGAACGTTCGTTTATCGTCAAACAAAAAAACTGAGATGAGATCTATAACTGCATTAAGCCTTTACAGCATCCCAACTCATTTTTAAAACTTCATTAATAATATCATCCGTGATTTCTGTTACGCCAATGAAATGCTCTTTGACAACCTGCATAGCTGGATTAAATGTGAATTTAACTAATAGATTGGTATTTACCTGTTTAAATACCTTCTGTTCTTTTCCTTTATCAAATAAACTATAGATAGGGTCAAATATTTCTATACTCTCAGCACGTGAAATTTTGTTTAAAATGGGCGAATTTTGAAATTGTTCTATAAACAAGAAGTAATCCTTATGGGTCAAAGTGAATTGAATAAATTTTAGTAAGGACGTTTCAAATGCCGAGTACATTGAAATAGACTCATCAAAATTGTTGAAAATATCTAAACTAATTTTCTTTTTCACATCTAAATATAGTTTATTTAATAAATCCTCCTTATTTTCAAAATAAACGTATATCGTGGAAGCAGATATGTTGGCTCTTTTGGCGATTTTGGACATGGAGGTCTCTGAAAGACCTTTTTCATTAATCAATTCAATGGCTGCGTTAAAAATATTTTCTTTTTTATTTTCATCTTTCATTCTCATATCGGAATAATAAAGGAACGTTCGATTAATGTCAAGTTAGCTAGGGGGGGATGTCTTGTAGACATACCCTTTTTCCTTGGGTGTCAATTTGAGTGTCATAAGAACTTATGTTTTGTGCTCGAGCACCTCAAAACGGGATCCTTTAGACAAATCCCATAGCCCCTATAGATAATCCAAAAACAACCCCGGATAATCAGTCATCACAACCTCAACACCCGCCTTTTTCACTAACTGAAATTCTTCCATTGTATTAATCGTAAATACGCGCAGAGGCATTCCCATCTCCATCACGATTCTCCCCGTTGGCGATTGAGCAAAAGACGCATCACAGTGAAGAGCATTAACCTGTAAGGGTTTGATCCGATCCAAAATGTTTGCTGGAATCCCTTCAAAAAGGAAACCAATTTCAATATCAGGATCAAGCTGTCTGACCCTCCTCAGACTCTCAGGATTGAAAGAAGAAATAATCGTCTGCTCTTTCATCCCTTTTTCGTCGAGCAAATCCAGGACCTTTTCTTCCAACTGTGGATAGTCGATTTGATCGTTTTTCAATTCAATATTGATGATCATCGAGTCATGATGGGCTGTCACCACATCCAGGACCTCTTCTAGTGAAGGGATGGACTCTCCTTTAAAAGAGGGATGAAACCAACTTCCGGCGTCATAAGTTCTGAGCTGTTCCCACGTCATATCCTTCACATAGCCTGTTCCATTTGTGGTGCGGTCGATGGTTTCGTCATGAATGACGACTATTTGGCCGTCTTTTGACAGTTGTACATCCAGTTCGATGCCATGTGCTCCCGATTCGGCTGCTGCTTTAAATGCAGCCAGTGTGTTTTCAGGAGCCTCTCCACTCACTCCACGATGAGCAAATAGTTTCATTCTCTTTTCCTCTTTTCTTCTCGTTGTTAGAATAGAAACGCCCTTGAAGCATTACCTTCAAGGGCTTCCATCGTTGTACTATTAGTATACGTATTCCAAACAGGTTATACTAGTTCCCCTGCTTTTTGTTGGCAACTTCCAATGCACGGTCCGTTTCTTTCGCTGCCTGATCCAGTGCCTTCTGTGGATCCATTCCTTGATACAGATTTTCCATGCCCGTTACGACCTTTTGTCTGGATTCTGGGAAGACCGAGATCAGCGCACCTTGAGTGGCCGTACTTGCTTTTGTTTCACGTAATTGATCAACGGTTACTTTTAGTTGAGGGTACTTTTCCCACTCTTCTTTTACGATATCTTGATCATAGGCTGCAGGGTTGATGGCGAAATATCCTGTTTTCACATGCCATTCCGCTTGAACCTCAGGTGACGTCAGGTACTTCATGAACTCCCATGCCGCTTTCTGTTTTGCTTCATCAATGCCACTCGACATCCAGACAGACGCTCCCCCGATGACGACACCTTGACGGTCCGCATCATCTGGAATCGGCAGATACGATACGCCTACTTCAAAGTCGGCATTATCAATAATCGTTTTAACACCTGCTGAGCTGTCTAAGTACATGGCTACTTTTCCTGATTGGAAGGCTGCACGGATATCATCCCAGTTTTGCCCTACATTGTAGAACGTGCCTTCTTTATACATATCATTGATCAAATTGAACACTTTCAGACCCTTTTCATCATTGAATGTCGCTTTGGTCGCATTTCCTTCGCGGCCATTTTCTTTATTTACATAGTGACCACCCTGTGCAGCGAGCATTTCTTCGAAGAACCAGCCATAGTTCAAGATTGAGAATCCGTATTGACTCGTCTTTCCATCTTTTAATTTTGTCAGTTTCTTGGCTGCATCCATTAACTCACTGTACGTCATAGGTGCTTGATCCACGTTTAATCCTGCTTCTTTAAAGGCATCCTTGTTGTAAATCAGGACAGGTGTGGAAGAGTTGAATGGCATGGAGTATTGTTCCCCATCCACAGAATAGTAATTGGAAATATTCTTATCCCATTGAGATGTATCATAGTTATCTTCATCGATGAACTTCTGAACCGGCTGCACTTTTCCACTGTCAATCATGTGCTTCGTTCCGACTTCAAAGGTTTGCATGATCGCAGGTGCATCCTCTGTACCCGCAACCGTGTTGAATTTCGTTAATGATTCTTCATATGTACCTTGGAAAACGGGCGTGACTTCAATGTCATCCTGTGACGCATTGAAATCGGCCACAACATCCTTTAACACTGTTTCAAGATCTCCACTCATACTGTGCCAGAAGACCACTTTTTGCTTACCGTCTTTCGTTTCTGCTCCCGCTTCCCCTGAGGTGCTGGAGTTTGAACATGCCCCCAGTAACAGTAGAACTAGCGCGGATAATAGGATAAATCCTTTTCTTAGCATCATTATTTCCTCCTAAGGTTTCTATTTTTAAAAAGTTAATACTTACTTCAAAGCGCCTTGCGTCAAACCTTTCTGCAGCTGTTTCTGACCAAGGAATAATAGGATGAGCGTCGGAAGAATCACAACGACAACTGCTGACATCACCACCCCCCAATCGGTTGAAATTTCTTGAGATTGAAGCTGCTTCAAGCCGATTTGAACCGTCCGGACGCTTTCATTGTTCGTGACAAGCAAAGGCCACAGATACATGTTCCAAATGGATAAGAAGCTATAGATCCCGAGGGTGACCAGGCTTGACTTGGAAACTGGCAGCACCACATTCCAGAAGAAGCGGAATCGACTGATGCCAGCAACCTCCGAAGCTTCATACAGTTCCTTAGGGATCGTTTTGAACTGCTGCCTCAATAAGAAGGTTCCGAAGGCCAGGGCGAAAAACGGGATGGTCAATCCAGAATAGGTATTCAGCCAGCCCAGCTTTTGAATTGTTAAAAAGTTCGGGACCATGGTCGCTTCCCACGGGATCATCATCGTTGAAATAAACAGAAAGAAGATAAGCTCCCTACCCTTAAACGGGATGAAGACAAACGCAAAGGCGGCGAGACTCGAAATGATCAACTGCCCGATCATCACAACTCCGGATACGTAAAAGCTGTTCCATAAATACTGCAGGAGAGGCATCCGGTCAAAGGCTTTTTGATAGTTTTCAAGAGTGATGCTGCTCGGAATCAGGTCCCCTCTTAGCACTTCCCCGCCCTGCATGAAGCTGATCATGACGGCGTAGAAGATCGGGAACATCATGAACGCCGCGGATAAAAGCAAAATGGTATATAAAATCGTTTTTTTCATAGCGGTCATTGATAATGCACCTTCCGTTCTCCCAGCTTAAATTGCAGGACGGTCACGAGCAGAATACAGAAAAATAGAATGGTGGCCTGGGCGCTCGCCGATCCGATGCTGTAATTGACAAAGGCATCTTTATAGATGGAATACACGATCACATTCGTCGATTCAATCGGTCCCCCCTTGGTCAAGATGTCAATCTGCCCAAAGGTTTGAAAACTATTAATCAATGACACCGTAATAATGAAAAACAACGTCGGGGAAAGCATCGGTATCGTAATCTTCCGAAGCTTATACCAGTAGCTCACTCCTGCTATATCTGCATTTTCATAGAGATGTTCATCGATGTTCTGCAAACCGCCCAACAGAATCAGAAAGGCAAATCCTGTGTTCATCCAAATGGTCGTGATGGCTACGGATAACAGGGAATATTTCGGATCAAGAAGCCATTGAATTTCCGGTCCTCCCAAAGAACTGACGAGCTTACTCAATATCCCTATCGATGGGTTATACATAAACATCCAAATGACCGAGGAAGCCGCCACACTCATTCCCATAGTGGACGAAAACAGCGTTCGAAACACACCGATCCCCTTCAATTTCTCATTGGAGATCACAGCCAGAAACAGTGCCAGGATGACACCGATTGGAACAGTGTAAAGAACAAACAGCACGGTCGCTTTGATACTTTGTTGAAAGCTTGTGGACTGCAGTAAATACGTGAAGTTTTCAAAGCCCACAAATGTGATAGGTGTTCCTTGCCCGTCGGTCAGGAAAAAACTCAGATACAATGTTCGAAGCATGGGATAGAAAAGGAATACCCCAAATAGGATGATTGACGGTAAGAGATAGAGTAATCCTGAGACGACATTAGGGACGGACCTTTTGGAAGGAGCTGACGTTCTCGCCTTGTTTATCGAAGCTATAGTCCCGTTCATAATACCCCCTCCTTTAGTGATGGTGTCTCCTCTTCTTGAGAAGAATGGTAGATACACTCTCCATTTTCGGAGTTGAAAAGAAACAGATGCTCTTCATGGATCGAGATTGGGATCTTCTCACCGATGTCCACCTTCCATTGGCCGTTCCACTTGGCGATCCATTGCTTTCCTCCGACTTCACACGTAATGAGGGTTTCTGTTCCCAGAACTTCTACATTCACCACATCGGCATAAAAACTCATCTCGCCTTCTTTTGCGAGTTGGATATGCTCCGGACGAATGCCCACTGTGACATGTGTAAGAGCTGAAAAATGCTTGGCCACTCCCTGACTTAATGGAAGGAAACGATTATCTGCTAATCGAAGCGATTGCTCCACTACTTCCGCATCCAGTAAGTTCATAGGAGGTGAACCGATGAACGAGGCAACAAAGGTATTCGCCGGACGATTATATATATCGAGTGGATGACCGATTTGCTGTACTTCTCCGTTATGTAAGATCATCATCCGATCAGCCATCGTCATCGCTTCCGTCTGATCATGCGTGACGTAAATCATTGTAATGCCCAACTTCCGTTGAATCTGGCGGATTTCAGATCTCATCTTCGCCCTGAGCTTCGCGTCCAGATTCGATAGGGGCTCGTCCATCAAGCAGATCGGTGCCTGAGTCACAATGGCTCTTGCCAAAGCGACACGCTGGCGCTGTCCACCCGACAGCTCCCTTGGCTTTCTCCCTAAAAAATCGGACAATCCAAGCATATCTGCCGTTTCCATGCACCGTGCCTTTTGTTCTTTTTTCGGGATTTTTTTCGTATGAAGGCCAAAGACGATGTTTTGTTCCACCGTTAAATGCGGGTACAACGCATAGTTTTGAAACACCATCGATAAATTCCGTTTACTCGGAATATGGTTCGTAACGTTCTCTTCCCCTATGTAGAGGTCTCCTTCTGAAATCCCTTCAAGACCTGCAATCATCCGAAGCATCGTACTCTTTCCACATCCTGATGGCCCTACCAATACGAAGAACTCTCCAGGCTTGATGTCTACATCTATGTTTTCAATCACATTGGCTTTCCCGTCGTACGTTTTGGATACATTCTTCAATTCAACACGCTTCATCATGTCGCCCTCCTTTAGTTTTTGGATTGAACCTGCCATAATGGCGGTTTTCCAGTCGATACTGCCATGGCCCCACTTTCGAGAGCAGCATCAATGTGTTTCTGATGACGAATCAAGCCACCAGTAATGATAGGAAGATTCGTCCTTCGTTTCACCTTGACGATCATTTCAGGAATGAGAGCAGGCATTAATTCAAGTGCATGGGGCTGGATCTCATTCACGGATTTCAACCCATTTTTCACCGCATCCGTATCAACAAGAAAGAGACGCTGTATGGTTAACAATCCTTCCTTTTTCGCCAGTTGAATTAGGCTACTCTTCGTTGTGACAATCCCTGTAGGCTGAACGTAGTTCGCAATAAACTTCAACCCTTCTCGGTCATAGCTGATACCAGGTATCTTCTCGATATGTAAAAAGACGAAGCGATTATGTTTCTTCAATAAATCCACATAGCGCTTAATCACACTGATATTCCCTGCCAACAGGAACGCACATTGGATGTTCGACTCTAAGAATTGATCCAGGCTTTTCGGATCTTTAATGGATGCGATCAACCGGTCATGCTCCAGTCTTCGAATAAATTCTTCCTGAAGGTTCATACGTATTCACGTCCTTACCTAGAATGTGTTACAGAGAATACAAGTGATCGATTCACACCCGCCCGGTCTCTCAGAGTCAGGTTGTGACGAACAAAAAAACCATAAAAAAACATAGGGGTTACTCACACAGCAATACGCCTATTTCTTTTTATGGTTTCTCCTTCTCACAACCAGGTGCTATTCACTTGTCCTTCTCTAACTGTCATATTAAGGTCTGAACGTTAAGCCAATGTGAATCGTATGTTTTATATCGTAAAGATACGATGGACTTTGTTAAGATTTTCATACTCACTTTTTTCTCCGTCTATTTTCTCTTGTTCAGATAACCTTTTTAGGCGTTTATACCTAAAAAGAGGGACGGACCTCTGCTTTTTTAAGCCAGGAGGTTCGTCCTTTTTGAAACGATGTTTTGCCTATGATGACGGTGGGGCATAAATTTTTTGATCCTATTAGCCATCCCTCTAAACTTTTACTTGGTATAAAAGCATAATGACTCTTCTAAAGTATATATATTTTAATAGTAGACTTATAAGGAGGCTAACTTCACATGGAAATAAAGCCAAAAGTAGACATAATAAACCCAGCCTATCAAAGTAGTAAAGGAAGGTTGTTTGCTGGAACTTCTGGGGAATTAAAAACGAGTGCTAGTAAAAATGCATGGGCTCAGCTTGTAAATCCGGTGCACTCTAATGTGAATTTATATGTCTCCTTTTTTGCTTTGACAAACTTTTCTACTACACTAGTGACGGCAGATTTAGTTGTAAATGCTGACCCTCCTGGAACGCCAACTTTATCATCAGACGTAAGTGTTCTGAAACTGGCCTCCCATAATAAACCTGTAGGACAAATCCTTTTCAACCCTAATGTATCAGGCTCATTTTCAGGAGGAAGGATTGTCGGTACCAGAGCGCTAAGTCCTCAAAGAACAGAGCTGGGTTTTAGAGTTGATGGCCGATTAATTATAGAGCCTGGAACGAACGCAATGTTCTTTTTATGCAGTCGCGCACCTGCTACATCTCAGATTGAGTTCGAATGGTTTGAGAGTGAAGGAATCTTTTAATTTTTGGAAAAGTGTATTTTTAGTTAACTCGTTCTGTCATGGGTTGAGATAACATTAACCTTAGTTTGAATAATAAATGAAAAAATAAACTAATTTTTCCAATTCTTAATGAAGTATAGGGGAGCTATTCTAATTGAATAAATCGGCCCCATTACTTTAAGTGTAAAGTTTCACAATGAATCCATTCATAAAAATTATTTTTGATCATTAATAACTAACATATTGACTTCATCAAATTCCCAAACTTCTGCAAATGCAACTTGCCAATAGAGGGAGCTTCAGGAAAATGCGGATTTACATCGATAAGGAAATTCCAAATTAAAAACCCAACTTCTCTACAAATCTAAATAGAGAAATTGAGCTTTTCACTAACTTCATTTATTTATTGAATTCATTAACTCGAAGAAGTATTCAGGTTTATGAGTCTTATTTAGGTTATACCATGAATGTAAGGCATCTGGTGTAAATACATCTATTTTCTTCAGTACCTCCATGGCAAATTCCAGAGGAGCTATTCCTGATGCAGTAACTAAATTCGTATCAGATACCACAGGTCCCGACTCATAGAACGCTTCTCCTTTATAGTTAGGAGATACCATTTTAGTATATTCTAAGTTATTACTTGTATGCCTTCTAGTATCTAAGTATCCCATATTCGCAAGGCCCTCTGTTGCACCACAAATGGCAGCAACAATCGTACCAATCCTTAAAGCTTGGCCAATTCTTTCTAAAATCGGTTGATGAATGTCTTCATTCCAAGTAGTCCCTCCTGGTAAGATTAAAAGATCTTTACTCTTAAGAGTACATTCATCTAGAGAAATATACGGCTTTACGCTCAGTCCTCCCATCGTCGTAATCATTTCTTTAGTAACCCCTACTGTCATGACTTTTACAGGTGCTGCATCTTTTTTGAAATATCTTCTTGAGTTTAGCTCAGCCATTAAATATCCATATTCCCAGTCCGACATTGTATCAAATACATATAGAAAAGCTTTTTTTGTTTCCATCCAATCACACTCCAATCACCATTGATAGAGCTATTATAATAAAACTTCCCTGACAGTCAGCGTCAGGGAAGTCATTAAATTTCATGAAATTGTATTAATTTCGACAGAACTTCAATAAGTCTTTTCTTAAGACTTATTGGCTCAATCACTTTAATCGATGTATTGTACGGTAAAAGTAAATAAGGTACATATGTATGTATGATTTCTTTTTCAAGAAGAAAAACGGCTTGATTTGACGTTCGTTCTTGTAAATAATGCCCTAAAAACCAATGTTGGCAAATATCTTCCAATGCACTTTTATCCCCATTTAGAACCAAAGACATAATCCCTTCCTTATCTTCCATAGTTGGAAGAAGGCTTTTGATAAAGTAGTCACGTGCTGAAAAATTCTTCGGCCGGTTAAACGTATTTTCGGTTAGCAATAGACTTTCCATACGATCTACTCTAAAACTACGGATGTCATTTCTAAGATGACAATACCCAATCACATACCACTTATGATTCCAATAGACCATTCTGTACGGATCGACCAATCGATCATTTAACTGCTTTTCGCCACTTTTATGGTAAAGGATTTTGACTGAGTACCCGTCAGCTACGGCCTGCTCCAACTCCTTCAAAAAAGGTTCCATCGAGGGTGAACGTAATCGACTTATGACTTCAAGGCTCGTTACATGTTGGTTGATCTTTGTTTCCTGCTCTTGATTGGAGTGGTGACTTAGTTTTGAAATGGCCCTATCGAGTGCTTCCCCTCCATAATATCCGGCTTCTTCTGCAAAAACAGCCGCGTGAAATAGTGACGTTTGCTCCTCAAAATCAAAAAAAAGAGGAGCCTCAATAAAATGGTTCAATAAAGAGTATCCACCGTTATGTCCTGGTTCTGAAATGATCGGTACGCCACTTGTTGAAATCGTATCAATATACCGATACACCGTCCTTATATTCAACTCGAGCTTTTCTGAAATTTGTTGTGCCGTCATTTTTTCACCTGAACGAAGCATCCATAGAATGGCTAGCATATTGTCAACTTTAGGCATATCATTCCACCTCTATTTCCCTCTATATATAATTAGTAGCCCTGTTTCAATACCAATTATTTCAAATATTAGTCTATTGAGCAATCCTCTATGCCAGATTAAATTGACTATGATGGAATACCCAAACAAACCTGGGGTGTTCTTACTCTTTTCTACTTTTTGGATTTAAGGTAGATTGAGATTAGTTGAAAAGAGAAGGTAGAAACGGAGCCGTTCCTAACTTACGAAAAGAGACTTGTATTATTCCTCTTTACAATCAAGTAAATACTCAAAGAATGCTCCACTCAAAGCGAAATCGTTTAAAAGTGACTCCTTTGTATTCCTATCTACTAAATCAAGTAAATCAGAAGCATCATTCTTATTTCATTCGTTAATGGAAAGTTACAACCTAATATCATACTCCATTCGTTTTGCGGTCTCTACAGCTACATCTTCTCCGTGAAGTCGAGATATTAGGTGAAACGACATATTAATTCCTGCTGATATTCCTCCAGATGTTATAATTGATCCTTCATCGACAAATTTAACATCACGCTGTACTGATACTTGAGGAAATTCATGTTTTAATCTATCAATATCCATCCAATGCGTTGTCGCTTTTCTTCCATCAAGAATTCCTGCTTTTGCAAGAAGCAGCGCACCAGTACAGACTGAAGTCAGAAACTCTGTTCTTGATTGCTGGGCTTTAATCCATTCAATGATACTTGGATTGTTTATTTCAATCTGTTCAGCACCATACCCTCCAGGAATAATCACGATATCTAATGAAGGATGGTTAGCGAAACTAAAATCAGGAAAAACTCTCAAACCATTCCTTGCAGTAACTAGGTCTCCATTTTCAGATATTGTTTTAACAATAAACGGATTTTCATTTGAATTAGGTAAAGTCGCTACAGAAAATACTTCAAATGGTCCTGCAAAATCTAGAACTTCTACATCGTTAAATAGTAAAATACCCACTGTACGCTGTTGCATGTTTTAAACCTCCTAAAAGAAATATTTGTAAAGTGATAGAGTAATATAGAATGATTAAAAAGAAGACTTGTCTATTGCTAAATAATCGATTTTTCCTATTATGGGTCAGATGATCAAATTTGCAAGGCTCGATTACCTGATTAATAATGATAATTAAATATTAATTGATTTTGCTATTATTTTATGTAATGGAATCCGTTTATTATGTACAGCTGTAGCACTTCACCGAATTCCAATATTTCCTTCTATTATACAAGAATCGGGCGCGATAAACGCGCCCGATTGTTGAAGATCAAAGGCTGTTGAAACTGGTTCGTACTTATTTAACTCTCACACTCATTGTGAACAAGAAAAGGTTATTATTACTCAACTATTCACAAAAATTTTCTTTTCTCCTTTTGTCGATCCAGACGAAATAGATGCAATTAATAACGCAAGTAATACTGTGCAGTCAGCATAACAAGCACTAGCGCACCTATTGCATGGGATAAAGCATATATCGTGACCAATTGCCCAGTCATTGAGATTGATACGCCTAAATCCCCTGAATTCAACTCTAATATTCCAGAAACAACAAATTCTGATGTTCACACTCCAAAGGCTCCTAAAGCTAGCAAATATATTGTAAAACGATTCATTTTTCCCTCCTTTTTCTCAATGTATTTGTATAGAACTAACTTTTCATCCTATCGATAATGTTCTATAGCTAGAAGTCCAAGGAAATGAGTTTTTCAATATACAATCTCAGAAAGAACAAAATAATGAGATACCAACTAAGGAAATACATAGACTAAAACAATCTTTAAAAGGTTTTGATGTCATTCAAACTCTTCTTCTGTTAAATCCATATTAACGGTCATAGCAATAGCTCCCATCAGCTGCTGCAAAAACCACTTGGGATGGTTTTACATAGGAAGCATCTCCAGCAGAATACAAACCAGGTATTGAGGTTCTTCCTGATTCATCTGTTTTGATCCCACCCGACTTTGTCATTTCATACCCCAACTGGTCTCTGAACGGTGCGCTTTGAACAAATTGTGGCATAACAAAGCCCCCAACTCTCGCAGTGTGAGTTCCATCTGTAAAGCGAATATGTTCCAATCTACCGTTTTGGCCGATAAAGGCTAGAATGGGTTTCTCTACCACCTTAATCCCCTTTGATTGCAGTTGCTTTTTTTGCACTTCCGATAAAAGTGTAAGACCATTTGTACAAACAACCAAATCTTTACTCCAATTGAAGAGAAGTTTCGCCGTATGGAAGATAGATGGATTTTCGGAAACAACGAAAATCGGCTGATCCTGCATTTCCCATCCATCACAATAAGGACAATTAAACAAACTTTTTCCATATAACGAATAAAAGCCCTCGATGTGAGGAAAAATCTCTTTTACCCCTGTTGCCACAATTAATTTTTTTGTGAGTATACGATTTCCTGAAATATCAACTACTTCATATCCCATAGCTGTTTTATTGACTGAAACAATTTCAGTTTGTAGATGATTGACAGAAGGGTAATTCAACACTTCTCTATAAGCAATACGACGGAATTCGGACGGTGTTATACCGTCTCTTGTAATGAAACCGTGAGAGGCATGTGTCACAGCATTTCTAGGCTGATTATTATCAATCAAAGCTACACTTCGTCTTGCTCTCCCCAGTACAAGGGCGGCATTCAACCCTGAAGGGCCTCCTCCAATAATCGCACATTCATAAATCATCAACCACACCACCTAAATAGATAATATAGATATATTATATCTGTAATTGAACATAAGATTTCTATTTTTAAAAAATTAATGGTATATAGTTTGGTGTTGCTCTTAAAAGTGTAGAAAAATTCATCATTCTCCCCTTCTAAAATATATAAGAGATATCTCTTATGAATGTTAAATTCCCTTTTGCTTTTGAGCTATGTCAACTAAGTTAATTTCTTTTAAATGTTGCTTCATCTTCTCTTCTGCTTTTTTCATTTCAGTTTGAATTAAGCATTCTTCTCCATGAATAAAATCACATTCAAATAAGGAGGCTGTACCTTCTATGGCGTAAATGATGTCTAAAAATGTAATATCCGCTTTTTGACGAGATAATCGATAACCTCCATGAGCTCCGGAAATTGATTCAATCAATCCTGCTTTTACGAGCTTTGTTAAAATTTTGGACAGATAAGTTGTTGAAACACCTTGGGATTCTGCCAGTTTCTGGACACCTATAGGCTCAACTGAAGAAGCAGTAACGAGAGAAAGCATGGTGTGTAAAGCATAATTAGTCGCTTTTGAAAATTTCATGATAACACCTCTATTATAGATTTATTATATCCACAATATCCTTAAATGGATTTATTTGTCAAGAACGCTGCATCCTAAATAAAAATGTATGCCAATAAATCTTCACCATTTCCACCCAATATTTTAGTATAAATCTTAATTTGTAATGAAAAAGTTCCACAACAATCTTGCCTATAATGGAAGAACTCCCTAAAACTAAGCAAGGAACATGTTAGAGTTTATATTATAATGAAGGCAATAAAATACCCCCTTCTTAAAGAAAGAGCTCGTGCTTTACTTCTTTCTATAAACGATAAAAAATCCGAACTAATTTAACTCCCATAAGGTAAATTAGTTCGGATTTCACTATGGAATACTCTTAAAAGGTGTGGAACGTTTATCCACTCATATCTTCTTCCATATCCTTCTCGTTCAGATGATCCTCAACTTCTTTCATGGTTTTAAAGTTTGAAACGTCTGCCACTTCCAGTCCATCCGTTTCAACTGCGACAAATCCGTCTGATGTTTGGAGAATTTGGGCTTTTATTTCTTTATTTCCGGTTAAGTTGTATTTTTTGACGAGGGTGGTTTCACCTTTTTCCTCCATTGCTGTCAGTTCAGCAGAATAGGAATCGAGATCCATTCCCTTCTGGACCCGTTCCTGCAGCTTTTCACTGTCGAGGAGTTCGGCTGCCGGCTCGTCCATTTCCTGGGTATCCTGCTGGTCGCTCATTTCTGCCGTATCGCCTGAGGTATTATCTTCGGGTTCGGCCTCTTCTGAACCGCACGCTCCCAGTATCGAGAGTGCGAAAAGAAGATTGCCTGCTATCAGTAATTTTTTCATGTCGTTCTCCTTTCTTTCGTTTCTACGATACAATCTCTCATTTATTCATTATCCTTTTCGTGTTTTTGTTAAACATTGGAACATTCTCCAGCACAAAAAAAAGACAGCCCTGATTTGGCTGTCTTTTCTCCCTTATTTACTTGAACCAAATTCATTCCATATTCCCTCCAAAAGCCCCTTATCCGTCAACAGTTCATACCCCGTCAGCGCAAGTGCTTTTGCCCCGATCACAAGGGCACGGTCACCCTCGGTGGATTTCGCCGCTTCCCTGAATTCGTTCGTGTGGACGACGAGGGATTCTGGGCCGATTTTGATATAGGGATGGATAGTCGGTACCACCCGGCTGACGTTTCCGGCGTCGGAGGAGCCGAGTCCCTTTCGTTCCGTATCGTCAAAGTATTCCCCTAATGACTCGATGGAGCGCTGGAATACTTGATCGAAACGGCGGTTGAGCTGAAAGTGATCGACTTCATTTTGGATTTTGATGACATTCAGTTTCGTCCCGGTGGCAATTGCCGATCCCTCAGCGATCGCTTTTACTTTCTTCGTGACTTCATTGCATGCTTCCCTGGTTGCAGCCCGTATATAGAAGCGGGCTTTGGCATAGTCAGGGACGATGTTTGGCGCGTCCCCGCCGTGGGTGATGATGCCGTGGATCCGTACATCATCGGTCACGTGCTGACGAAGGGCGTTAATGCCGTTGAACAGCTGGATCACACCGTCGAGGGCATTAATGCCGTCTTCAGGGGAGGCTGCCGCATGGGCTGACCTTCCTTTAAATTCGAAATCAAGCGGGTCCACGGCAAGAGTTTTCCCTGTCTGCGTTGTTCGGTTGAACGGATGAACCATCATACAGGCATCCACTCCTTCGAACAAGCCTGCCTTTACAAAACTGCCCTTCGCACTTCCGTTGGGTCCACCTTCCTCGGCAGGAGTTCCGAACACCACCACTTCCCCACCTGTTTCATCGAGTACGGACGACAGGGCGATGGCCGCCCCGCAGCTTGCCGTCCCGATGATATTGTGACCGCAAGCATGACCGAGTCCAGGCAGGGCGTCATATTCAGCGAGGTAGCCGATGACCGGACCTTCTTTCCCTGAATGTTTGCGTGCCACAAAGGAAGTTTCATGCCCCGCCACTCCTCGTTCAATGGAGAACCCGTTTGCTGCAAGGAGGGTGGTCAAGGTTTCTGAAGCAAAGAACTCTTCATTTCCGATTTCAGGTTTGTCGTGGATCTGATGGCTGGTCGACACGAGTTTCACCGCCAATTGATCGACTGCAGAGAGAATGTTTTGTTTACGATCGGCCATCACTGCTGGTTGACTCATCTCTTTTCCCTCCTAATGCAATTCACTGACCGGCACGAATGTCGGGATCAGGGAATCTTTGTATGATTTCTTGATATGTTCCGCTACATCATCTTGCTGGTAGAGCTCCACAATCTTTTTATAGGTTTTATTGTCTTTATCTTTTTTCTGGGCTGCGATGATATTGATGAACGGCTTGGATTCCGCCCCTTCGATATAAATGCTGTCGTCAACCGGGACCATCCCTGCCTCAACCGCCACACCATTATTGATAATTGATGCCGCAACATCCGGCAGTACCCTCGGTGTCTGGGCAGCGACGACCGGTGTAAATTCAAGGTTTTTCGGATTTTCTTTGATGGCTTCAAGACCCTGTGACTGATCAAATCCTTCTTTCAGTTGTATCAAACCTGCTTCCTCTAGTAGGAGAAGGGCACGACCAAGGTTCGTCGCCTCTTGAGGAACGGCTACTTTACTGCCTTTCGGTAAGTCTTCTACCGATTTATATTTTTCCGAATAGATGCCCATCGGCGCGATGATCGTCGAGCCGATCGGTACAAGATCCAGATTATGTTCTTCCACGAAAGAATCAAAATACGAAATCGTCTGGAAGGCGTTCAGGTCGATATCCCCATCGGCCAGCGCCTGGTTCGGTCTCACGTAATCGGCAAACTCCACAATCTCGATGTCAATCCCTTCCTTTGCTGCTTTCTCTTTCATATACTCCCAAATCGGCACCCCAGATCCATTCACACCGACTTTAACCACTTCTTTTTCACCTGAACCGGATGCACTGTTTCCCGAGCAACCGCTCAAGATAATGGTGATTAATAGGATGGCGATACCTGCTAGACTGATTGATTTTTTCATATTCCTCTCTCCTAACGTCTCCTGATGATTTTTGATAATGTATTCCCTGCCGTCTGCAGTCCCTGCACCATCACGATTAAAATGATAACGGTCACGATCATGACGGATGTTTCAAATCGCTGATATCCGTATGCGATGGCCAGATCTCCAAGGCCACCGCCACCGACTGCCCCGGCCATGGCCGATGCACCGACAAGGCCGATGGTCGCAATCGTGATATTCAGGACCAGTGTACTCAGTGCTTCCGGGATGAGGATCCCGAAGATGATCTGCCACGGCCCGGCCCCCATGGACTCCGCCGCTTCAATGACACCCGGTTCCACTTCAAGGAGCGAACTCTCTACCAGTCTTGCAATATACGGTGCGGCAAATACGACCAGCGGTACGACAGCCGCCCCCGTTCCGATCGACGTCCCCACTACCAATCTTGTAAAAGGGATGATGGCCACCATCAAGATGATGAACGGAATCGAACGAAACACGTTGATGATGCTGCTCAATACGGAAAAGACGGCTTTATGTTCAAGTAAGTGCCCCTTCCTCGTCACCACGACGATGATGCCGAGGGGAAGCCCGATCAACGTGGCAAATAGAAGGGAGAATGACACCATCGCCACGGTATCCCATGTCGCTTCAATAATTCTTGGCCAGAATAATTCCCAGTTAACTTGCACGCTTCTCCACCTCGCTTACGAATAATCTGTTCTTCCAATAATCCAAGATTTCTTCCGTTTCGTTCTGGCTGCCGATGATCTGTACGATGAGATTCCCGAACGGCTTGCCCTGGAGTTCCGTGATCTGGCCGAATAATACATTGATATGGGCATTGAATGTCTTGGCCGTTTCAGAAAGAATCGGCGCGCCCGTTGAATCACCTTTGAAAATGAGGCGGCAGATGCGCCCTTCTTTGCTGTCATTCAATTTGTCTAGAACCGATGCCGGCAGCTGATCATTCATGACGCTCTTCACAAAGTTTCTCGTTGTCGAGGTCTGCGGGTTGGAGAAGATATCGAAGACGCTTCCCTCTTCCACGATTTCTCCATTTTCCATCACCGCGACCTTGTCACAGATTTCCCGGATGACCCCCATTTCGTGGGTGATCATCACAATCGTAATCCCATACTCCGCGTTGATTCTCTTTAATAAGTTCAGAATCGATTCCGTCGTCTGAGGATCAAGGGCGGATGTCGCTTCATCGCAGAGCAGAATCGAAGGCGATGTCGCCAGTGCTCTTGCTATCCCTACCCTCTGCTTCTGCCCTCCTGACAGTTCATCGGGATAATGCTTCGCTTTATCTTCGAGTCCGACAAACGCGAGCAACTCCTTTACTCTCTCGCTGATTTTTTCTTTCGGCCATTTTGCCAGTTTCAGAGGATAGGCGATATTCCCTGCCACCGTCCGGGATTGAAACAGATTAAAGTGCTGAAAGATCATCCCGATACGGTGCCGCTCTTTCCTCAAATCGATGGCCGACTGATCTTTCAGGCTGCGCCCTTCTATGAAAATATCACCCGATGATGGTTTCTCTAAAAAATTGAGACATCGGACAAGCGTGCTTTTTCCCGCTCCACTGAATCCGATCACGCCGTAAATCTCTCCCTTCTTCACTTCAAAGGAAACATCCTTCAATGCGGTGAACGGTCCATCCTTCGTCTCAAAAACTTTCGTAACATTCTGAACTCTGATCATACAGGACTTGCTCCTTTCGCTATGTATTCTTCTTGAATCCTGTCCTGGCTCAAATAAAAAGTGCCCCCCTTCATAAGAAGAGAGGCACAAAAATATGTATATGTCCCGCTCTTCTCATCTTTCAAGTCATATGACTTGATGGAATTGGCACGGTATTCATTAAGAACCCGTTGCCGAGGTATCACAGGGCCAGTCCCTCCACCTCTCTGGATAAGAAGATATCGCTTTATTAAATTAAAGTTATGATGTGTTTTTGCATTAGGGTAATGGTAAAGGATTCTAGTTGGATTGTCAATCCTGTTTTTGAATATTAAAATCCTTTTTGATTTATTTTCAATAATGTTTACTTAATGATTGAATAAATACAAGTGTCAGTTATCTTGCTGCCATCTGCGGATAAATCATCATTCCGTAAGGTTCCTTCCAATTCAAAACCTAGTTTTGCTGCGACCGAACGACTTTTATTGTTTGCTGATTCACATCTTATTTCAATTCTTCTAAACTTGAATTTCTGAAAGCCAAGGTTCGTTAACTCACCTACAGCTTCTGTCATATATCCATTGCCACTAAATGGCGAGTTAATCCAATATCCAATCTCACATTTTGAAATCTTCCAATTCATTCTGTGAAGGCTAGCCGTTCCAATAAAATCATTCGTATCCTTATGAAAGATAAGATAGCGAAGGCATTCTCTTTTCAAAAAATCGATATGGGCGTTCCTCAGGAGAATTTCTGTTTCTTCAACAGTAGGAATGGACTGAAATAAAACCAACCATTTCTTCAGCTCATTAATTGAATCCTTAATCGCTTGGTGTACTACCTTCCCGTCCCCAGCTTGTTGCGGTGCTCGAAGAATGAGTCTATCTGTTTCGATTTGTAACGGAACATCTATTAAAATAGGATCCATCTCGTTTCCCCTCTCTAAAACTTTAAAGTAAGATTTAATGAAAAAACGTTCTCCCTTTTTTATATTTCACCCCAGTTTAGATTTCTGTTAATGTAATTCAACAAAAAAGTACATTAATCCTTCAAGGGATCAATGTACTTATATTAGGTTCTTAGGAATGGGAACTTTAAGATGAACCAATTCATTACCTGCTAACCTGCACTAAATAGTTTCAGGTTTTCTTAAGGCTTTCCTTTTAGCTTAATATTAGGATGAATTTGAATCAAAAACAGTTAGCAATATGAACGATTTCTTTAATTACAGAATCAACATCCTTATTATCTCTAATTACAAATAAATAATCTGCTTCCCCTTCTTCAGGGTCCACAACATCTTTATTCATAGAACCGCTCTGTTGACTATAGAGTACTTCCTTAAAGTTAGAATAAGCTCCCCTAAGTATATTGGTACTTCGTTTACTTTTAATTACTCTTTCATAAAGAACTTCATCAGGAATATCAAAATGAACCAAGATACTTACAAACGCATTTTTATCATATACTTTTTCTAGTAAATACTTTCTCCCTTTTCTAGTAAGGTTTGCACTACTAGCAATAATATGAAAGTCCGTGTGTTCTTTAGCATAATCAACAATCACCTGTGATACAGAATGCTTTAGAATGTTAGGTCCTTGTTTTGGTAATAGATTCTTATAATATGTATTTAAAAATTCAGCGTTATTATCTTGGTCCATTATAAAAGAATTATTTAACTTGCTTTCTAAAGCTTTTGCAAATGTAGTTTTTCCACTATGGGTTTTACCTACTGTTATTATAACTAACCTTTTCATACTTACCCCCTTTTTCATAGAGATTGAGATTTTTAATATTGAATCGCTTTGAGTGGAGTGCACCCTTAATTAGAAAAAATCCCAATTAAGGTTTCGAATCTTCCATTATTGTGCCCGATAATTTATTAGGGCAACGACCTTGATCTGAGTAACTGACCTTCTGTTATTGCCCCAATAAAGGAATAAGGATTTTAATGAATTAGTGTTATAGATTAGCTTCTAAAAATGTTGTAAGTATCTTGTTATATATTGCTGGCTCTTCAATATTTACTGTATGTCCTGTATCAGGAACTAATCCAACTCTAATATCATTATTCAGTTTCTTCATATAAGCCGCTGCCTCTACTTCGTGCATTTCATTACTCCCATTAAGTATTAACATTGGAACTCTTATACTCTTTATTTCTTCAGGGGTAGCACTTGGATACTTATAAGTCATCTGATACAAAACCTTTTTTAAGGTCTTATGCCATTTATCTCCGTGCAGGGACATAAAGTACTCTGCTGTCTCTTTATCGTTTTCCTCAATATTTAAGAAGAATTCATATTGTTTCTCCATAACACTAATTAACTCTTCAGGAATATACGGCGAATAACCAGTGAGCACTATACCTTTTACTAACTCTGGCTCTCTCAGGGCAATATGTATAGCTAAAGATGCTCCTAAAGACAAGCCAACCAGAAATACTTCTCCTTCTTGTTTCATTTGAGAAATGACGTATTTTAGAGCATCTTCAAAATAGTTATCAGAAGCCTCGACTGGTGAGTTCCCGTGTCCTGGTAAATCAATTAGGATCGCTTCATAACCATCACCTAAACTAGAAACTTGGTTAGAGAAATGAGTTTCTCCAGTACCCATAAATCCATGTAAAAAATATACCCTCTTTATTACAATCTCCCCCTCTGAATCATCTAATTTAATATTAACATATTATTCCATAAATCTACCGTATAATTGAAGAAGGGCAATAACAGATCATTTAACTGATTTATAGTTATTGCCCCCTTTTAAGAAAGACTATTTTCATTATTTTAACTGATGTTCTAACCACACGTTTGGTTCAATATACGTTCCTATATCTGCTTCTATATCAACCTGTAATGGAACTAAGCCATCATTGTTTCCCCCATGCAAAAAGGAGCTTATCATTTACAAGATAAGCCCCAGTTAGTTGAATAAATTCTGACTAAACCTTTTCTTACTAGAACAGAGACATTTTCACACTTCTTAATGGAGTAAGTTTCATTGTCTTCCCTTATAAAAACGCAAATAAATGATGAACATCTGTATGTATATGTAAACATAAATGATTCCTAATCCTATGACGAATTCTTTTGGCACTTTAGACTTTTCCAAGGTATGGTCAATTCCTAGCCGAAACGCATATGAACTAGCTTTTCGCAAATGCCAAGGTGAGGTGACGATAACCGCTTTGTTCAGCCCTCTCTCGTGCATGATTTCTCGTGATTTCACCAAATTTTCATAAGTGCCCCTCGCTTTTGTTTCTCGTATGATTTTGCTACCATCCACGCCTAATTCCACTAAGGCTCTTGCCATGATTTCTGCCTCAACATGGTTATTTGCGACAGATGCTCCCGAACAAATAACTACTTCAGCAATTCCAGTGTGATAGAGGTCTTTTGCTTTATTGATTCGCTCTCGCAAAATTGGAGTCATTCTTCCATCCTTTTTTGCGGGATAACCAAGTACAATCATAGCATCTCTTTTTTGCCCATGATTATAACCCGCTTTGTTAAAATGCTTACGAATAAATATAACCCCCACCATAAGGCACATAAAAATTAAGCCTAAAATATACAAGCCTATCATTTAACATATCTCCTCTGACATTCTCTCAATCAATCGACAGATCATATACTTTGTATTGGGTGCACATCGGATTTAATAACAATCATTTGTTGAATTAAACTGCCCGATAATGGAAGAATGGATATAGCCTGTTCAATTAATTGATCTTCAGTTATTACTCCTGATATCTCAACAAGAAAGAGAATTATTCATTTTCCAATTGCCGCCAAAGTTTTTCAATGCACTTTAAAACAGCATCCCTGTTTTTAACACTCTTTATCCATCCTGGAAGTCTGCTCGCAACACTTTGATTTATATTAGGCACACGCTCTCTAACTAACGCACCTACGTAACTTTCTAAAAAAATCAGATGTTCTTTATTATATGCCCAAAGGGTATCACCACAACAATTTGTTGTTAACCACAAATTCAGTCCACCAATCCCTGTAAAATTCCCATAAGATAGAGAAACTAAACTCTTCGCTAACCCACACTTTTCACAAACCAACTTTGGTTCTGTGGTTAGTGGATGACCAATAGTTTTCGCACACTTTTTACAACGCGGACATTCAACAAGAACATAACCAAGGAAGTCTGAAAGATATTCACCTGTATCTTTAAACCTACTCTCGTTCGTCGGCTATCATTCTCCTGTGCTTAATTTCTTTATTTATTATAAATTCTGTTCGACTATTCAACTAAACAACCCATAATATTAATACCAATTATTTCAAAAAATATTCATTCATACAATGATTTTATGTCAGCAAAAAAACACGATAATAAATTATCGCGCCCGAATTAATATATTGCAGTCTTAATTCAAAAGAATTAAAAACATCAATCTAAGTTATAGACAGAATGGATAAATAAACACATATTGCTGTTAATATAAAAAAGATAACAGAAATTCGAAGATTTCTTCTCATTTTTATTCCATAAGCACAAAAAAAGATAGCAGCAGCTAATTTAGAAATGCTTTGTAAATAATCATTATACGAAAAAAATGAACTACTAAAAATAATTGAAGAAAGTAAAGTGGTAATAATCAAAATTTTAAACCACAATGGCTCACTTAGAAAATGTTTAATCATAAATTTTATACGTTGCAATACTGAATAACTCCTTTCTGAAAACGTTTAGTCTAATTAAACATATGGAATTTTTTCTAAAACTTTACTACCCTCGAATGCAAATTCATCCCATTTTAAAAGATTCATTTAAAGGTAATACTTTACTCATTAAATTAATTACCGTTATTCTTCAGCAGGATTCCAAAATTGAATCGTAGTATTGTTCAATAAAATGGCCTTTAATTGGACAAATTGATATATAAAAAAACTGACCTATGCCAATTCATAGGTCAGCTTTGTTGTCATTTAGATAACCTGCACTAGAAAACGGAACCCTCTTTCCTTAGGAGCTAAGGTCCGCTTGTTTTACCTCCCTGCCTTCTTCTCTTCCTCTTTTTTCTTTCTTATCTTCGGCAATCGCACGATCGTGATTTCCCTTCCTTCAAAGAAGTTTCCGATCCTCGTCATGAGGAACGTGACCAGGGTCGCAAAGATCACAATGCCGTAAAATCCCGCTCCAACCCCGATTCCGACTCCCCCGACGTAAAAGATCATCGCGGCGGAAGTAAGTCCTTTCACGCGCAGACCGTCCTTCAGTATTACCCCTGCCCCTAAGAAACCGAGCCCCGATACAATTTGAGCGGCTAGTCGGAAGGGATCCATCATTTTCCCACTGTCCGGTTGACTGAGCATTTCGGCACCTTCAATCGAGACAATGGTGATCAAGGTACAGGCCACTGCCACGTACGTATAGGTTTTTAAACCGGCTGGCTTATTCTTTGATGACCGGTCCCATCCGATGATGAAGCCTAATATCGCACTCACCACAATCCGGAAATAAATATCATGCTGCCAGAAGAAATCCGTTAATCCATCCATGTAATACGCCATGACTCCATCCTCCTTAAATGAAAAAGAGATCTCGCCACAAAACGAATGCATCCTTTCTCCTCTAACAGGGGAAAAAATCATACATATCGCTTCATAGGTGATCTCTTCCACTTTTCCTACCAAGCTTAAATCCAAATATTTTTTTCTATTATACACGAATTCACATCTTATTTCAATATAACATCCGAACATTCTAAATATACAGTAAATTTACTTCTTATTCCATTAAAATACCTTATATTGGAAATAGCCCTTACAGTCCTCCCTCCATTATAAAACCCCATATAAGCATAAGAAATCCTCCAACAAGAATACCAAATACTGAGATTAAGATTGCCTTTGGTTTTCCATTTTTGATTAACAAGGCCGTCACCAACGCTAATACTATTCCAGTAATTAGCACGGTTGTATCTACATACCAACTTACTTTACCTTTCAAAGGTAAAAGCAGAATAAAAGTAACTCCTATCATTCCGATCGGTGCCCAACCTAGATACTTTCTCATTTTACCCTCCTACCAATGCCTATTAACTTGTTTATTAGAAGAAATCCGGCAACTCTAAATTAAATTAGGGCATTTATTTGACCGCTTATTGAAAATAGACAATAGCCAAATTAATTATTGGATCTTCAACTAATGTTGGAAAGTTACTTAATTTTTTTATGCTGATTAATAGCAAGAAGATACACGAGAATCGAAAACAAAATGTTTGATGAAAACGCGATTGCAGACAACATATTTTCAACATTAAAAATGAGCCTAAATGTAATTGCTGCAAGCACACTAACCAGTAAAGGATACGTCATTTTTAATCGCCTATAAAACTTGTGGAAAATCAACCCGAAAACCATAACTAATATCAGCATTATAAATATTTGAAACATCAAAAGTGAGAAAAACTCCATAATCTCACTCCTCCTTTAGTGTAATTTTACACTTAAAGGGTGAATTTATCAAATTATTTTTCCACTATTTACAATCAAACCAATACAACCTTTTTCACAAGAACAAATAAAGCAGTCTAAATCATTTATGATTTAGACTGCTTTTTGTCGTTTATTCTCTCTGAACGGTAACTCATATTCACTCGGGATAGGGGCTATTTATAAAAGTTTGAGTGGCACAATTTAGTTCCACGATCAAATCCCTTTCAAAGCATCCTTATACCGCTGATAATAAGCTTCTACATTATTCAACAGCAACAACTCCGTATACAAGTACACCTTCATATTAAAATCATTAAAATCAATCGTAGTCAGTTCCTGTATTTTTTTAATCCGATAATTCAACGTATTTGGATGAATAAACAGTTCATTCGCCGTCTGTTTCCCTTTCCCATCATTCGCCAGATAAACTTCAAGGGTCTTCAGAAGATCTGTCTGTTTCTTCACATCATTCTTGATCAATACCAACAAATCCTCACTGTAATAATCCTTTGACGTGTTTTTCTCATAGAGCGTCGGCAAGTACCTGTAAATGCCCAATTGAGCAAATTCCCGAGGCATCGATTCTGGACGCGGACTGATGAAGTTAGCCGTTTCAATAACCTCTGATGCTTCCAAGAAGCTCTTTCTCATTTGATATAAAGTCGTGTATTCTTTCCCGATCCCGATAAGGAAGTTGTAGAATTCTTCTTCCCCTGTTTGTTCTTTCACCTTTTCGACGAGATCTCTCGCTAATTCCAGGGAAGAAGACGGTGTGTCTGCTTTGCCGTAAAGAACGAGGATCACCTGGTATTCCGTCCGTAGTGAATAAACCTTTGTGTTGAAGCTGGATTCCTGGACGAGCTTCTCCAGTTGGTCAAGCATTGGTTTATAATCCGACGATGCGATCGAGTACACCGCTACTGTGAACCGTTCCGGCAGGGTTAGCTTCACAAGGGATGCATCATGGCGGAGTTGGCTTTCACTTCCATACTCGTGCTGCAGGAGATGCCACAGTACTTCTTCTTTTCTGTCCTTTTTGATATTGACCTTTGCGTACATATCATTGATCAGGTTTCCAAGGTGTGAGGAAATTTCTTCAAGAAAAGCGAGCTCTTCATTTTCGAGAAGGCGGTTGGATTCCTGAATCCAGATGTATCCCATTGTGTTGCCAAGGTATTTTGCGGCAATGACGACGCGCTGGTGAAATCCTAACTCTTCCATCGCCTGCACCCGGATCGGATCCGTATGTTTCTCAAGCTGGTGAACGATGCCCTCTTTTTTCAGTCGATCGATGATGAAGACCGGACATTTTTTCGTGAGGATCGTCTTTAGCTGTGTTTGATCGAACTTATTAGAAGAGGAACTGTAAGAGATCAGTTCGAAATTTTTGTTTTCTATGATGACGGGATTGCCCAGTTTTGAGCTGATCAATTCCGTCGCTTTATGAATGTCTTCTGTTTGGAGGATGATATCAATGGCTTCCATAGGAATCTTACCTTTCCACGAGTGTTTGTGATTCCTATTATAGCGTTAAATCCCCCAATAAAAAATGAAAAGCTCCCCCGTGTCGGGAGAGCTTTTCGTGTTCGATTTATTCTTCATCCATGAATGGATAAACAATGTCTGTTGTTGGCGCAAAGTTTTCTTTGATGATACGAGGACTGGTCCAGCGAATCATGTTGAAGATAGAACCTGCTTTATCGTTTGTACCTGAACCGCGTGAACCACCGAATGGTTGTTGGTTGATTACCGCACCCGTTGGTTTATCGTTGATGTAGAAGTTACCAGCTGCACCTGAAAGACGTCGTTCTAAGTGCATGATCGCTTCACGATCTTGTGCAAAGATCGCACCCGTTAATGCATACATAGAAGCTGTATCCACTGAAG
Organism: Rossellomorea sp. NPDC077527; assembly: GCF_044542955.1. Taxonomy (NCBI): domain Bacteria; kingdom Bacillati; phylum Bacillota; class Bacilli; order Caryophanales; family Bacillaceae; genus Rossellomorea; species Rossellomorea sp. NPDC077527. The sequence goes on from NZ_JBITVL010000002.1 coordinate 714,780, forward strand.
TCAGTGTTTCTTCTAATTGCTCATTTTCATATACATAAATCGTTAATACCGGTCCGAAAATTTCTTCAGTCATCGTTTTGAAGTTTGGATTCGTTGTAACGATGACAGTCGGTTGAACGAAGTATCCTACAGAATCATCATACGTACCGCCGGCAATGATTTCAGCTTCTTCAGAATCAGCCGCATAATCGATGTAGCTTGTGATGGAATCAAAGGCAGGTTTATCGATAACCGCACCCATGAAGTTCCTGAAGTCTCTGACATCCCCTACTTTAAGCTTCGCCGTTTCTTCTACGACACCATTTTTCACTTCTTCCCACATGCTCGCTGGGATGTAGGCACGTGAAGCTGCTGAACATTTTTGACCTTGGTATTCGAATGCACCACGAACAAGTGCCGCGACTACTTTGTCTGCTTGTGCTGTTTCGTGAGCGAAGACAAAGTCTTTACCGCCTGTTTCCCCAACTAGTCGAGGATATGATTTGTAGTTTGTGATATTTTCCCCTACTGTTTTCCAAATCGTTTGGAACACGCTTGTGGATCCAGTGAAGTGGAATCCGGACATGCGTGGGTCTGTTAAGACAACTTCTGATACTTGTGAACCACGGGATGGAACGAAGTTGATAACGCCTTTAGGCAGGCCAGCTTCTTCCAAGATACGCATGAAGTAGTAGTTTGATAGGATAGCCGTTGTTGCCGGTTTCCATACCACTACGTTCCCCATGATCGCAGGAGCTGATGGCAGGTTACCACCGATCGCTGTAAAGTTAAATGGAGAGATCGCTAGTACGAAACCGTCTAATGCGCGGTATTCTAAACGATTCCAGATATTTTTCATGCTGTCCGGTTGCATTTGATAGATTTGGTTCGCATAATCAACGCCAAAGCGTAAGAAATCAGCTAATTCTTGTGCCGCATCGATTTCTGTTTGGTAGGCTGTTTTGGATTGACCTAACATCGTAGCAGCATTGATGACGTCACGGTATGGACCAGAGATCAAATCAGCTGCTTTCAAGAAGATGGATGCTCTGTGCTGCCAAGGCATATTAGACCATGATTCTTTCGCAGCCATTGCCGCTTCTACTGCATCGCGAAGCTCTTTTTCTCCAGCTTGTGAGAAGTTAGCCAATACATGTTTATGATCATGTGGCATTACCACTTGCTTCACTGTATCTGTCTTGATCTTCTCGCCATTGATGATGACCGGGATCTCAACCTCGATACCAGCTTGACGTTCTAATTCAGCTTTTAACGTTTCTCTTTCTTTCGTACCTGGGGCATATGTATTACCAGGCTCATTTGTAGGTTTTGGGATGTTGTAAACTCCGTTACTCATTCTATTCACGTTCCTTTCTGATTTCATTCTGTCTGGATGTTACTTGCTAAAGATACCTTTTAATGCGAATGCGATGTTTGCCGGCCGTTCTGCCAGCCTTCGCATGAAATACCCGAACCAGTCCTCGCCATATGGCAGGTAAATGCGGACGGTATATCCTTTTTCTAACAATTCGGATTGCAGTTGGTTCCGCATTCCGTAAAGCATTTGGAACTCGAAGCGGTCATTCGGAATATTGTGTTCTTTCACTAATCCGATGGTGAAATCGATGATCGCTTCATCATGGCTTGCGATCGCTGTATAATGGCCGTTCAAGAGCTGTTTCTTGATGAGATGTTTTAGATTGTCATCCACCTTCTTCTTCTCCTGGAACGCCACTTTACCCGATTCATTATATGCACCCTTCACAAGCCTCAAATAAGGGGAACACTCATTGAGATCATCCACATCCTTCTCTGAAACATAGAGATAAGATTGGATTACCGTCCCCACATTGTCGTACTTTAGACAGAGCTTCTTGTAAACGTCAAGGATGGCATGGCACCTCGAGGAATCCTCCATATCGAGAGTGACCGTGATTCCGCTTTCTTTCGCCTTCTCCAGAATCAACTCCATACTTTCCATGACAAGATCTTGACTGATATCCAATCCCAGGGAAGTCAGCTTCACAGAGATCTCAGTCTCCAGCCCATGATAGGCAATGGCACTGATACTCTCGATACATCGTTGGACATTCTCCCGCACCACCTCTGTGGAATCGACGAACTCTCCAAGATGATCGACTGTAACCTGGAATCCCTCTTCGTTCAACTGCGTAATCAATGGAATCGCCTGCGCAAAGGTTTCTCCCCCTACAAGCTTATTAGCCCCAAATCTTGACCCCCACCGTTTGGCCATCTTATCCAACGCCTTATTGTGAGAAAGAAACAAGAAAAAACGCTTACTGATTGCTTCCATGATTACAACACCTCCTTATAGTGACTGTTACCTCAAGACTGGAGTGGTTAAACGAAGAAATGTAAATCTTAAGAAAATTATAGCTGGAAAAGTGGCTGGGAAACAACGTGCTCAGGACACAAATATATGTGGGTTGAGTTATGGTGGAAGCACAAAAGGGATGTGTTGGATGCGGAATGAATGGAAAAAAACAACGAGTTTCGAGAATACGCTCGTTGTTTTGTTAACGTTCAGTTCGAGGGCAGTGGTTATCTGCCAAATTTATGGTTTATCTGCCATTTTGACGATTTACGTGCCATATTTTTCTTTTATCTGCCGTTATCTCATTTTATCTGCCATATTTTCTATTTATCTGCCATTCTACAAAATCTGACAAACACACACCACTAGAATGGTTACCATCAGATCACTTATGGCCACAATAAACCTATTCTCCCTTTCATAACATCCAAGACTTTTTCTGGAATTTGCCTTATCTTAATATCTTCTCCCAGGAACATGAGCCAATTGGTCATTTCTTTTACTTCTTCAGGCTTATTCACATTGATAAAAGTCTTTAGGACAGCTGTACTATGATATGGATTCGTATAAGATATCGACACTTTTTTAGGATGGTATTTTTTGAACTGAGCAATCGCTCCCGGTCCGAGTTCGATGACTAGGTTGATGACGTCTTCCTGTTTTTTCAGTTTGTCCAGGATCTCTTGTTCACTAGTCCTTTTTTTATTCGGGTAGGGCTCTACATCGGTGAGCTGATCGACTGACAAGATCTGTTTCCTTTCATTATCCAAATGAAACCCTTCAATATGCCAATGACTTTTTTCCCGATAAAGCTGCAAGAGATAAATGGGATATGTTTGTTTCCCCTTTTCTTCTTCGATGGTCACCGATAGATATCGATCCAATAGCAAGGTTTGAATCAGCTTATCCAACATGGGATGGGGAAGGTCTGAAAGGTCAAGAATGTCAGGGTTATGAGGATTGGTCCCTTCAAAAAGCAAGATCTGATTTAACAGAACGAGGGTATCTTGTTGATGTTCTGAAATGAGACTGAGGAGTTTTTCTGTCAAGGACTGGCGGCTTTTTAAATAGGGAAGCTGAAGATTTCTTGTCGCCATAAACGCGATAAAAAGGGCTTTGACCTCATTATCCGTAAAACGGACCTCGGGTAGGACAGAGTTGTGCATGACAAAATAGCCACCATCTCTTCCTACTTCAGAGACAAGCGGCATCCCCATGGACTCAATTTCCCTGATATCCCTCATCGCCGTCGACCGTGAAATGTCAAACTCCCGCATGATTTCAGAAATCGTAAAGTGGGCACGATTATTGATATAACGCATGATCACGTTAATCCGTTCAACTTTTTTCATGGGGACCTCCTAAACAGTATCACTTTTTGACACAATTTAACGTTAGTATATACATATCAAGTGTTGAAGACAACAAATGAATGAAAAGGCAGGTTTTGAACATGACAAATTATATGTTAGAAGAAAAAGACTCCTTTACCGTTGTGGGTGTGGGAACTGAATTGAAGAGCCATTACACGGACATGGCCGGCTTAAACAAGGAAAAATCAGATTTTTGGAAAGAAATCAGTCATGATGGAACACTTGACACGTTAAAATCCATCGCTTCGAATGACTACATTTTTGCCGTGAATGAAGCCATAAATGGGAAGATGATGCATCATGGTGGAGTCATGGCAGAAGCATCGGCTGCACCAGATGAAGCCAAAGCCATACAATTTCTCAAAGGACCTTATTTGATTGTAAAAGGAGAAGGAAATACGGCAGAAGAATTGGATCACACGGTTTCCGGCATTGCATTCGGACGTGTCCTGCCGGAAGCAAAGGACTTTGCCTATGTTGGAGGGCCGAATACAGTGGTTGAGATGGGGCAGCGAAACGGAATGGTGTATGGAGAAATGTGGATTCCTGTCGTGATGAAATAAAATGGAACAAGGAGAACTGAACATGTCTTATACGGTGGATTTTAAAAATGTGTCTACGATTGGTTTAGAATCATCGCCTGTAGCAGAAGCACTGGCCGGGTTACGTGCACATGAAGCCCGCTATTTTATGAACAAATACAAGTATGAGTTTACCGTTGTACCGGCCAGCGAAAGTCAGGAGACACTCGATTATGTAAACCGAATCTTAAAAGAAGAACGTGATATCGATATTGCTGCCAAGCCATTAGAAACATCGCGCTTTCAAGTGGAAAACATCCAATTCACCTACGTCTTTTATGAAGATGGTCTTGCAGTCAATGTGATGTATACCGTTGATGATCCAAAGAAACGTGCGGTTGGATTTAAACTCTCAGAAGGAATGGATGTACCGAAAGAGGTCGAGGAAAAGTTCAAATTTGCGAGGCAGAAGTCTAAACTGGCTGGCACCATTCGGGGATCTTATTTTGTTATTAAGGGAGAGTATTAGAATAAATATATGGTGTGTCAATGGGGACGGTAGCGCAAAGCGTGAGTCCCCACTTCTCATTATTCGAAGAACCATGATCATCTTCTAGCCATTCTACTATTTACTGCAATTTGTGCACTAACAAGGACAATCAGCGAAACATTGAACACCCAAACATTTAGCCTCTCAATAAAGAAACTAAAGAGTATGGTGGTGATCCCCATGATCATAATAAAGATTCCATTTACTTTCCCAAATGCCTCTTCATTCTTAATGCTGCCTTCCACGTATCCAGCAACAATTTTATAGCATCTTTTTTTCCACACCAATAAACCTAAAATGATTATGAATAATCCTAATGAAGCCAATATCACTTGAGCAACAATCATTCGTTCACATCCTTATAAGTAGGAATATCATTGGGGTGACACCGTTTCATTAAACCAAATCAATTACCCCAATATCGGCAACACCGTAGAATCCTTAATCTCCCTCAACGCCAAACTCGTCTGAATCTTCGTAATCCCCATCTCATTCAACCTTCTAATAAAGAGCTCCAGTCCCTTGCGATCCTTACAGGCCACTTTAAGAAGATAATCATATTCCCCGGTCAAACAATGACATTCCAGAACCTCTTCCATTGATTCCAATGTCTCCTCCACTGCTTCCAACTTCTCCGTCCGGTGTTCATTCGTACTCATAAACACGAAGCATAGTAAATCAAATCCAAGCTTTTCATGATTTAGAATGGCTACCTGCTTCTTGATATACCCTTCCGTTTCCAACCGCTTGATTCGAGCGTGTACGGCCGGTGCGGATAAATTGACCCGCTTTGATAGTTCAAGATTGCTTAGCTGCCCGTCTTTTTGCAGCAAATCCAACAGCTGAAGATCCATTTGGTCCAATACTCTGCTTACAATCGATTCCATGATTCAACCACCCTTTTCAATTGTTCCAAAAACCAACGGTAAAACTATGTATAAATGAATTTTTATAATCTAATATTCTATAATACTTTTAATTATTTCGATTAATACCCATTATACAATAAGTTCTTTTGTAAACTTAAGAAAATGTTAAAATTATTCTTATAGTAAATGTCATTGTGCACAGTGGCTCTTCGAAAAGGGGCTAAATGACGTGAAATATTATTATCTATTGTTACTGACCAGTTTTCTCTGGGGAGGTAATTTCATCGTGGGGAAAACGCTTGTAGAGCATGCTTCCCCGGGAACGTTGACGATATTGAGATGGGCGATCGCCATCGTCTGCCTGTTTCCGATTGTCTGGTGGAAAGAAAAGAAGCTCGTTCCACCGGTGCGATCGATTCTGCCATTATGCTTAATGGGGCTGACAGGGGTGGCCCTCTTTCAGGCACTTCAATTCTTGGCATTGGAAAGAACCTCTGCCACCAATGTAGGACTGATTTCCACGTTAAATATGTTTTCGATCGCCGGAATTTCCTTTATATTTCTGAAGGAAAAGATGAACGCCTTTCAGCTGTCTTCTATGTTCATATCACTCTTTGGCGTGTTGCTTGTCCTGTCCAAAGGAAACATGGAGATGGTCTATTCCCTCCAGTTTAATGACGGGGATCTGTATATGCTGGCTGCGGTTGTGATGTGGGGATTCTATTCCGTTTGCAGTAAATGGGCGATGAAGAGCGTCACACCGATGATGTCGATTCTTTATTCAGGGGTATTCGGACTTCTTATCCTGCTTCCTTTTAATCTTCATGATTTCCGTGTGACCAATGTCGATGCTTCATTCGTGCAGTCAATCCTGTATACGGGTGTGATATCCACGGTTGTTTGCATGGTGCTTTGGAATGTCGGGGTGAATAAGCTGGGGCCGAGTACATCGGGATTATTCTTGAACTTTAATCCTGTCTTCACTGCTTTGTTGGCGTTTGTCTTTTTGGGAGAGAAGATGAATGGGTTACAGGCTCTTGGGAGTGTGATTGTTTTGGCAGGATGTGTGTTGTTTTCGCTATTGAAGACGAAGCCTCGCATCTTTCAAGAGGTTCCTTCCAGCATGATTTCAAGTAAAACTGTAAAGACTTCATAGAAAGAAGCAGTGCCGACTAAATGGCACTGCTTTTTTTCATACCGAATAAGTGAATTTCAGCGGGTTTCGAATTGGTAGTGGAATATTCTAAAAACAAATTATTTAATACGTACAAATGGCGTCAGTTCATTCCCTTTTTGATTTCCCCATTTAGAAAAGTATTTCAACATTCATTTATTAAACCCCTATATAAATATACATAGAAATATTAAAAATTAAATTTACCAAGCTTTTGATATTTTATTATCACCCAGTATGCTTCTTCTTCACTAATCTGAGCTTTTTGTGCATCCTCTTTTGAAAGTTCAAACGTAATATCACGAGATACAGATCCACCACTGTCAGTCGTAAAAAAATATTTACCATCTTTCTCATGAATAACTATTCCATAATCTGAGAATATCTCCCTCATTTAAATATCTCCTTACTTGAATCATTCGGTTAAAACCATTTTATTCAATGGAGTCTGATCAACTGTTGCTACCTATTCCACTTTCACCCAAAACGAATTCTGAAAAACCGTTTGAAATCCTGCTTTAAGCATATTCTGATGACTTGCCGTTCCGAACTCTACATCTGTATACAACTTTGTTAATCCCATTTCCTTTGCCGTTTGAATTCGATGGTGAATCAACGCCTTTTGAGCTCCCTTTCCTCTGTGCGAAGGGAATGTAAAATCATTTGCCAGATACCCTTCCTCTCCCCGGATAAAAAGTGAGCCCATTCCGATTGTATCTTCACCAATATAAGCTATGTAATTATGAAAATCCGGACGAACGAAATACGTTGCTTTCCGTTCCATTATCTCTTCGTCTGATGTCATTCCAGTTGATTCTGCGATAAGATGGAGAAACTTCCTTACATTGTCCCCGGTTACTTTTACAAGATTAATATCCCCACTCTCATATTCTCTAACCTGAGGCTGCATCTCCAAGAATACCAATTGTTCAGCGCAATAGAATCCCTTGCCTGTTAAAGCTTGAGCGACTTCCATGTTCAATTGATCAGGCCTCATATCGAAACAAGGAGTGAGTTGTTCGGAAGCGTATATTTCTAGAATTTCATCTGTTTTATCCAGATCATTCTTTCCGAATCCCTTTATACGATTGTAATAGATGGAACCTGGTGATGCAGGGTCGATTAGCAATGTACAGTCGCCCACTTGTTTGGTTTGTAGGTTTTTATCCACACTGGAAAGGGCTCTTTCAGAGTTGAATCTCGTTAAAGCCAACTCTATTTCGTTAATTCTATCAACTTCCACTTTTAAATCGAACGTCATTTTATTGAATCCACTCCTATTATTTTTAATCATCTATACTAACTAAATCAGCAATCATTTCTCTATTCGTCTTCAACAAACTCTCCGGAAGATCATTTCGAATGCTCTTCAATCCAAAATAAAATGTATCGTAAGTATCTTGAAGCAAACTTTCCTGAAATTTTATTTCTTTATCCGTAAGACTGTCGACCAATTCTTCAATAAAGGAAACCTGTGTCATCATATCGACGGCACCCAGGTGAAATACTCCCTTCAGTTTATGAAGGATGATGTATTTCAGCTGTTTGGCCAGCCATTCTTCAGTGAGATGATTACACTCCAGATTGCTGAATACTTCGATGGAGCCCTTCTCAATCCCACTTTTAATTTGGTCCAGCCTTGGAGACTTCTTTCCCCATATTTGTGGAATACGGATCATAACGGCACGTTCCTCTAACATTTCCTGCAACATAATTTCACATTCCACTTTGAACTGTCCATAAGGAGATGAAGCGCTAGGAGTGTCTTCTTCCGAATGGTGCTTTGTAAAATCCCCATCAAACACGTTGGCCGTGGAAAAGAAATAAAGTGTGCTATCAGCATTTTCGATTTCCAGTGCAAGCTCCCTGTGGAATATAAGCTGTTGCTCGAAATCACCTCTTAGGCATGAGATGATGACATCGGGTCTAATGGATAGGATCAATTCTTTCATCTTTCCTCTATCGCTGATGTCTAATTGAAATTGTTTTTCTTCGGGAAGATCTACCGGTCTGGTTGCATACGTTCCATATATATCATAGGAATCTTTGCACTCTTCCATTAACGCTTTCCCTACTAATCCACTTGCGCCGAAGATGAGCAGTCTTTTCATATCGAATCCCTCCAGTTGTCGTTCATGCTTTCTCCCAGAATATAATGTGAAAACCACATCACATTCTGCTTCATAATTGCCACATTCATCCCTGGTTGGTTAGGACTATAGGCCATTCCTCTTAAGATGATGAACTCTGTATCCACTTCCATATCCTTCAACCCTTGATATAACTCATATGCATTAGAAATTGGGACTCTTGCATCCATTTCTCCATGCTGTATCAAGGTTGGAGTACAGGCTGATTGAATATAGTTCATGGGCGAAGTTTTTGCATATACCTCTGGATCATTCCATGGAGTATCTCCTAGATGCATTCTAATAAAATAGGGTATATCGGTATTCACATAATGACTTCTCCAATTCGTTATTGCGCCGCCGACTGAAGCCGCTTTAAAACGATCACTATAGATTGAACAGAAGGCTGAAATAAATCCTCCCTGACTCCATCCCATGATCCCTACCCGTTCCTTATCTGCCATTCCCCTGTCAACGAGTGCATCCACTCCGTATATCACATCCTGGTAGTCACCGAGTCCAAAGTTTCTGTGGTTTGCTTTTAAAAAGTCATTGCCATATCCTGAGCTTCCTCTGTAGTTTGGTTCTAGGACGATAAAGCCTTTTTCTATAAACTGCTCCACAGGATATTTTTCGTTGAAGCAGCCTGAATGGACGGGAAAGGATGCCCACCCTGGACCGCCATGGATGAGTACTATTAAAGGGTATTTCTTATGTGGATCAAAGTCTGCCGGGGTCGTTAAAACTCCTTCTATTTCAAGGTCATCACTGCTTTTCCATGAGATGACTTCCCTGTTACTTTTACACTTGCCTTTGAAGGCGTTATTTTCATCTGTTACCTTTTGATCTTCCACATAGATTTCAAAGGTTTCATTTGGTTTGGCTTTACAATATGCTAGATGAATTCCATCCCTCGTTATGGATGCATCATGTACAAAGCCATCTTCATTTCCGCTTAGCATTTCCACGGTGCCATTTTCAAGTAGTAACCCGATGCGATAATTCGTTTTGTCTTGCCACTTCATGAAAATCCCTTTAGAAGTCCATCGGATGGGTGTAACGGTACTATCAAAATCTGATAGAGGTTGAATGAACTCTCCAGTTTTCAGATCATAGATTTCTAGTGTGTTGTCTTGTATATGGGTTTTATAATACTCTTTTTCCCTTATGCTGGCTGTGTAACAGATTTGACTGCCGTCGGGAGAAATGCAGACGCTCCCTCCTAACAGCTTATCGATATTTAATTTTTGCAGCTCGTCCGTTTCAACATCGAGCATGTATAGATCTCTATTAAAAATATCTTCCGCATTCGGGCTTGGTGCAGTCAGTAATACAACCTTTTTTCCATCGTTTGAAATATCAAATTCAAGTATATGAAATTCCTGACCGGCCGTTAGTGGTTGCGCTTTTTGGATGGAATCGTTGATTTCAATGTAATACAAACAGTGATTCCGGTATTCTTTGCCTACGTGATGGAAATCTCCATAGGACTCCCTGCGTTTGTTGATTTCTACCGATTCCTTTGACTGCGCAATGTAATAAAAACCTTTGCTGGAAGGTTGCCATTTGAAGTGACTGACTCCTTCATTTTCATTCGTTATTTGAATACTGCAAGTGCCGTCCAATGAACGAACAAAGATCTGATTTTTCTTATCAACTGAACGAAGATAAGCGACTTGTCTGGAATCCGGAGACCATGATGGGGCTGTCCCTTCACCGATTAAGGAACATTGATTCTTCCTTTTTTCATAGATCCAAATGTGATTTCGATATGTATTGTCTTGCCAGTCAGCTGTGTTTTTGACGAAGGCTATGTTTTGGCCGTCTTCGCTTATGGTTGTGCCTGATAAGGTGGGTAGTGAGATAAGTTCTTCTATACTTAGGTACTTTTCTTTAAGACTATTCATTCCTAAACTCCTTAGTCTTTATTGGTATTGACAATAACTTCAACAAAAAGAGCATCAATCCCTGCATAGATCAATGCTCCCGTTAGCTTAATAGATAGATGGACTATAGAATGAGGCAGCCTCCTGCAAAATAAATCAACTTATAATTTGTTAATACCATTTCTCCCTTTTCTAATTTGAAGAATGATGTAATTTAAAACCATCAGGAAGGTTACCGCAATAGCCATAACGTACCAAATGTCTGTTGAAATACGAATGAACATACCATCATCGTTAAAATGTGCAATGTAGAGATCAAGAACACCAATTGTTTGAGCTGTTATAAGTGCATACCCCGTCACACTGCTAAAAATCAAAATCATGAAAGCTAAGCAAATGGAAATCGAAATGGTACAAGATTTAACAAAAGTACTTGTCACTAACATCCACTCCCTGAATCAAATTTTAATGAAGGTATCCTCTACAAAAAATTCTCTCATTTCCTTCACAACCACTTCAGTTTGATCCCAGTGCAACATATGAGAAGCGTCTTCCACCTTTCTAATTTCCATCTGAGAAGACCTCTTCACAGCTTCAAGTAATGTGTCATTGATAATAGTAAACTCTTGGGGTAATGTAGCCACCAGTAACAATATTTTATCCCCTAATTGGCTATATATCTTGTTAATAGGTGAATGAGCCATGGACTTAATAACTGAAGCGGCAACATCAGAGTCAACGATTAGCTTTACTTTCCCATCCACTTCTTTAACATAGTCCTTTGAAGCCAATTTTTTATATTCATTCCAATCGATGTATGATTTGGCTTCTTCATTGTAAAAGGCTTCATAGCTCGGATATTCAAAAGAGTGAAAGGATTCTGCAGTGTATTGGATCTCCTTTTCTACACTGTTAATGTTAGGCCATTTCCATCCTGGCTTAGATGCTAAATCGTCTACAATTTGATAAAAATGATCCTTCGTTGTGTAGCCTCCATCGAGTAACAATGTCTTCATTACAGATGATTCATACTCTTTCATAAAATGAAGGGCTATATCTGCTCCGTATGAATGTGCCAGAAAAGAAAATTTCCCTACATTCATTTTCTCGAGAATGCGATACAACCAAGTTGTCATATTCACCATTTCATATTCTACTTCGGTTGCAAACTTATCACTTTTTCCATGACCCGGGAGATCAATTGAAATAACCCTATATTCATCTTTTAATTTCTCACCCAGTTCTATGAAACTCAAACTTGTATTTCCTAATCCGTGTAGACAAACAATGGTCGGCGAATGATCTTCACCCCACACATGACCTCTTACACGGTAGTTATCGATTGATAGAAATATTTCCTTCATAATGGCACCTCTTATCATTTTTATAAATTGATATATGTAACGAGCAAATTCCAAAGTGAGTGGGCTATGATTGGTACCCAAATATTATTAAATCTGATTGCAAGAACTCCTAACCCCACCCCTAACCAGATGATTTGTAAAGGATCCGTGTGTAGTAGTGCAAAAGTAATTGAAGAAATAATAAGCATGACAACCCTTAATCGATTTGAGGGAACCAGGATCAAAAGTCCTCTATACAGAATTTCTTCTTGGATTGGAACGATGAGGCAAACATTGAGTAAAAGAAAAAACAAATGAAGTGTGGAGAGCTGAGGCAATCTTATTAGTCCAAACGTATCTTCAAAGCCTATTGAAGTCTGCTTTAAGAAAGTCACACAGACCAGGGTGACCGTGATCCAAACATACATCTTTTTATCTTTCAATATATCGAGACTGAATACCTTTTCGTATTTTTTCCTATAGATAAGTATCAGGATCATAAAAAAGATTAGGACCAAGAGTCGGTTTTCCAACTTAAACATTAATGCTCTCGGAATACCTTGGATAAAATAAAAATAATCTGGTAATTTAGTACTTTCCAATAAAAAAGCGATTAGGAATATAGTTAAAAACATGAATGTTTTTTTAAACACCAGCAGTTCCTCCCTGATTCCCTCTCTTAAATTTCAAACCGTGTTTAATGATAAGTTTATCATAATAGGAAATTTTTAGTAATTAAATACTTCCTTCCTATTATCCCTTTTTATATTCCCCTTCTAGCTTAGTATCCATATTCTGTTCAAAGTCTTTGTACCCTTAGTAGGAATGGAACAAAGTCCTATCTTCTATAACTTCAGGAATAACAGATAGAAATTATTTACTTTTATGTTAGCATATTGAAATTGAGGAGGGGATAGGAGAGAATTGTTTCGTTTTACATGGCATGGAGAGTCAAAATAGTTTAGGAGGATGGTAGAAATGAAATCACGTTATTTCAAGTTAGTTCTTGTCGCAATGCTTTTTGGGGGAACAGGATTTTTCAGTACGGGTAAAGCGTCTGCAACTACACCTACCTTTCAAATGCCTTTTCCTTGTGGACAAGTGTGGGAAGGCCAGACTAGGACCAATCACAGTCCATTGAATGCGGTAGACTTCAATCGGTCTAATGATCAAGGGGATACTGTCGTTGCTTCTTCCTCAGGTACGGTTGTGAAGGTCAAAGATCTGGGAAGTTCAAGCTATGGAAAATATATCGTGATTGACCATGGTGGCGGCTGGACCACATTATATGCTCATTTGAATTCATTCAGCATTTCTAGTGGACAAAAGGTTTCTCAAGGTCAAAAGATCGGAACAGTCGGTGCGACAGGAAATGTTACTGGGGCTCATCTCCATTTTGAACAACTGTATAATGGTTCCCCACAAAAAATTAAATTTAACGGTTCACAAATCACCTATTATGGATCGAAGAACTATACGAGTAAAAATTCATGCACTTCTGAAGGCGTAAAGGGAACGGTCCATACTGATTCTGGCGCTCCTCTAAATATCCGATCAGGTCCAGGTACAAATTATAATGTCGTAGGTTCAGTATCAGATGGAGCGACCGTCACAATCTCCTGTCAAAAACGCGGTGAAACAGTAACAGGTAAATACGGGACAAGTAATTTATGGAATTATATTGGAGATGGTTACATATCCGACACCTATGTCTATACAGGGTCAGATGGACAAGTAGCCCCAACCTGTTCCGAGTAGAATTCTACTAGTTTAAAAGAAAGAGAGGTATCACGATGAAACATCTAAAAATCAAAGCGATCCTAACGATCGCCATCGCTTCTTTTCTGCTTTTTTCTACAAACGCCCTTGCCGTCCAGTATTATACGATCTCCACCAACAGCGGCGCTCCCATCAATATGAGAAGCGGACCGGGAACAAACTATCCTGTCATGCTTTCCATTCCAAGCGGTTCGAGGGTTCCATACTATTGTTATAAATATGGAACGACCGTGACAGGAAAATACGGAACGAGTAATATATGGGATCAAATCGAATGGAGAGACTCACGAGGCGTCATGAATATCGGCTATGTATCAGACACCTATGTGTACACCGGGTCAGATGGTCCGGTGGGAATCAAGTGCGACTAGTTTCCCATTAACCAAAAGTTAAGTCATAGGAGCCCCTGAACTTTTAGGAGTTACAGGGGCTCATTTAATATAAGTTGGATAAAGCGATGTCTATTGTACTATCTTCTGCTTGGAAATTGGAACGAATTGAGTGAGGTATGCTGGGCGGAGGAGTGAGGAGAATGTCGAGGTGACGACACTCTGGCTGCTTCAAAATGTGTAAAAAATGGACTCGGGTATACCTCTCCATTTATGTTCGGATTAGCTGACACCTCTACTTTGTCACACTTCTTCAACTGAAGGATTCCAGTTACCGTCGTCCCTAAACCATCAAAAGAAAACAAACCTTTAGGAAGAATGTTTTGTCCTGCCAGAGCCACCTCATCATTTACATTGATTGTTAGGTTGACGACGAAGTCCTGAGGAGCAACATCCTCTCCAGGGAAAAATAATGTAGAGGCCGTAATTACATACACTCCACCATGTTTTGGGATAAATACAGAATTCTCTCGATCATATTCATTGTTTAAATCAAAGACCACTTTCGGAAACTCCAGCTTCTGTCCTGTGAATCCAGCTACACTCTGGGAGTCTTCAGCTATAGCCCTGAATGCCGAACAAATATGCTCACAATGTCGTTTACTGCATTTTTTATCCATCATCAAATTCCTCCTTTCTTCCTTTTAGCTTTGAGAATATGAATATCCCCTTTCTTACCGTATATCCCCATACTATATAGTATTTGATAGAATTCATTATGTTTCAGCTATTGTCCTAGCATTTTGCTGATTATTGCTCTAATCGGAACATTTTTCGATACGAATAGTTGATTCATCTAATCAAAAAAACATTTTATAGCATATAAATACTAGAGACTTGAAATGACAAATAGAGAGGTGATGAAATCAAATGTCTGAGTTAACGTCAATCGAAAAATTATTGTTAAACACAACCCCCGGAACCTTAATGAACCGTATCATCATTAACGGAAGTTTAGTCGAAATCAGGAATTTCATATCATTCAATTCAACAGAAAGTGTCGCCATATTCACCCCAACGACCGCTCCTGAATATTTAGTGGTGAACTCCAAAACCATCGAAGCCATTGTATATTGTCAGCCAGAACCAAACCATGATCATGGATGATGGATTAGGAATATTCTATAATTCATAAAGAATAAGACCACTTCTCTATTCCGAGAAGTGGTCTTATATTATATCTACTAAACTGCTCTCCTAGGACAGAACATTCAGATATCCTCTTACCTTCTATTCAAACCTTACCCTTCTCAATCCAACCAGTAAAAATACAACCGCAAACCCAAGCAGGACCCCAACCGGTGCAGCGATATCAGAAATCCCGCCGCCTCTTACCGTCAACTCAGCAAACCCCTCCATTCCCCAATACTGCGGAAGGAACTTCGCAACGTTCTGAATCGCTTCCGGCATAATTTCGACCGGCCAGTAAACGCCGGCAAGCATGCAGGTGGAGATGATGATCAGGTTCCCGAAGACCGATTGTTGTTCTGACGTTTTGACGAAACCGGCGATGAAGAGGCCGAGTCCAATGGTGCAGAGAAGCAGGCTTGAAACGAGAATCATGTTGGCGAACGTGTTCCCCCATTCGATGTGAAAGATCTTCTGAGACAGCGTCATCAGGATCCCGAACTGGATCCAGCCGATAAGGAAAAAGGCCAGCATGTATCCACATAATAGTTCGACCTTGGTGGCAGGTGTCGACATCATCCGGTACCAGACACCGTTTTGTCGTGCTTCGAGAAGGATTCCGGTACTGGATAGCATGGCAATCATCACGAACATGATCGTGAAACCGGCAGAGCGTGCTGTCAGATTGTTCATCGTTTGGAGGTCTTCATTCTTGGTAACCGAGACGGTTTCAACGGCTGCTGGTAAAGTTTTCAATTCATCTGAGATTTTCTCCTGGATGGCAGCAGGATTCTCTCCCGTAGCATCTTGATAAAATCCGGCGGCCGTTGTACTGATCTTCAGCTTTACGAGGCTGTCATTGATGAGTTGCTCGACAAGTGCTGCCCCTTCGAAGGATGGAGAGGACACAAAGACGACTTCAGGTGTTTCCTGGTTTAGCAATGTCTCTTCAAGTCCTTGTTCCACTCGTATATATCCTGTGATTTCCTGATGATCGAATTTCTCTGCAACGGACTTTCCATTTTCCACTTTAAATGTGAAAGTGTCGGTTGCTTTCATTTCATTGATCAATTCCTGAGATAAACCGGTCTGGTCCTCATCGACCACCGAAATCTCCGGTTTATATTCCCCATTTCCCGTTACGGCCCCGCCGAAGATGAAGGTGAATAATAGGGGCATTCCGAAAAGAAGCAGAAGTGTCCGGCGTTTTTGAAAGAGTCGTTTGATTTCAAAGCGGGCTATGCTGATGATTTTCCTCATTCTATTTCTCTCCTTATCTAAGCTTTAATTTCAGTGAACCGATCCACAGTGCAGCTATGCCGCTCAGTATGAGTACGGTGACAGGCAGAATAAGCGCATCCCACGAGGTTCCCTTCATGATGTCAAGCATGCCGCCAAGTGCCCATTTATTTGGAGCGATGCCCGCAACTTTCTGTAAGGTTTCTGGAAACGAAGCTAGGGGGATCATGGAACCTCCGAGGAGAGCGAGAACCTGAACGCCAATTCCCCCGATGGAGTCGACCGTCTTTTCTTCAGTCATAAAACCGGCAAGCATCATTGCTAGACCCGAAACCGAAAAAGAGTAAGCGAGGCCCATCAGAACGAGCTGCGCTACATTACTGCCCCAGTTCACTCCGAATAAAAAGTGGGTGGCGATAACAAACACCGTGAACTGAAGGATAGTGAACGAAAGAGTTCCGAGGAACTTCCCTCCTATGATGGATGAATGACGGATAGGACTGATCATCAACCTTGCCAATGTGTCAGTATTCCGCTCCTGAATGATCGTTTTAGCACCCATGGTGGTGTTGAACAGAATGAACATGGCTCCCATGGCGGCTGCATAATACTGCATGCCGGAAAGGGGCTCCTTGCCATCTTTTTCAGAGACGACCCCGTTTGCCTCACTATCTGCAATCGCTGTAAGTTTTTCTGAAAGATCCTTCATGGTACCGGAAAGATCGATATTCTGATTGGAAACTGGTACAGACGACGTCAGTTCTTCCCCTACTGTCCTTGTTGCAGCCGATACGGTGGTCACCCGATTGGTAAAGGATTCGGCGATGGTGGAAAGGATGGAGAATGGAAGGTCTTTGCCAGGATCTTTGAACATTTTAATCGGTTGATTTTCCCCTTTTAACAGTCCCTCTCCCCAACGGTCTGGAAATACAAGGCCAGCATCCACCTTCCCCTCCTCGATGGCGTTACGTAAGTCTGCTTCTGTTTTAAACTTCTTTAAGGTGATGCTTTCCTTCAATTCTTTTCCCTGGAGAGTGTCATGAAGAAATTGGTCTGTCAGTTCATCTTGTGACGTCACAACGACACCTGCAGTCAGTTCGGGAAGCGATCCATTTTCACTGAACACCCCGCTTAAGGCAGAACCGAGGATGGCTGTCAGGATAATCGGCATGAGTAATAGTGTGATAAAGGACTTGCGATCTTTGAGACGGATTTTGATATCTTTCCATGCTATGGTGAACAGGCTCATTTCTTTCTCCTCCTAATCCCGTAACGTTCGTCCTGTCAGCTGCAGGAAAAGCGTCTCAAGATTTGATTCTTTGATTTCAACGGATTCGATCTTCAATCCCGCATGGACGGCAGTCGTGATGATGGATGCCATGGCTTCCTGCGGGTTCGGCGTAAACACCTCGATGATTCCGGTATCTTGTTGAAAAGTCACTTGCCCGTTTTCCACATTATTTTTCAGAGCTTTCATCGCGTCATCCGATAAACTTTCGACCTTCATTTGGATGAAGCTGCTTCCCGTGAGTCGGCTGCACAATTCCGCCTTCGTCCCAAGGGCGATTACTTCTCCGTGATCGATGATGCCGACGCGGTTACATAGGAACTCGACTTCCTCCATGTAATGACTCGTGTAGATGATAGTCATACCTTTTTCATTCAATGCTTTGACTGTCTCTAAGATATGATTTCGAGACTGTGGATCGATTCCCACCGTCGGTTCATCCATGATCAACAGCTCCGGTTCATGCATTAAGGCAGCACCGATATTGATTCTCCGCTTCATCCCGCCTGAGAAGGTTTCAATGCGGTCCTTTCCCCGATCCTTCAATCCTACGATGTCGAGTACTTCCTCCACTCGCTTCTTTGCCTGTGCTCCGGTCAGACCGTACATTTTTCCCCAGAACAGCAGATTATCCCTCGCGGACATGGTTGGGTAGAGGGCGATTTCCTGAGGGACTACTCCGACTTTCTTTTTAATCAGCACAGGAAATTGTTTCACCGATTGACTCGCCACCAGTACTTCCCCCTGATCGTACGGCACAAGTCCACAAATCATCGAAATCGTCGTTGATTTTCCTGCTCCATTCGGTCCAAGCAGTCCGAACGACTCGCCCTTTTCGATCGTAAAGGAAACGTTCTTCACGACCTCTTTTTTCCCATAGCTTTTCTTCAGATCTTTCACCTCTAACATATCTCCACACCCTTTTTTCTTTGACTATACTTAAAGTATAGCGGGGATCTCCTCTTTCCAAATCCCTCCAGCGATAGAAATAGAACATAAAAAAATACAGCTTTGATAGCTGTATTTCATAGGAGTACTATGCTGAAAGTCATGGTTCAATAATCCGTAATGTGATATCGGACGGCAAAGATGGCCGCCTGGGTCCGGTCCCTCAGCTGAAGCTTGCTGATAAGGTTGGAGACATGATTCTTTACCGTGCCTTCTGAAATATACAGTTCCCCCGCAATCTCCTTGTTGTTCAGTCCGAGACCGAGTTTATTCAGTACCTCCAGCTCCCGTTCCGTCAGTTCCTTCACAATTTCCGGTACTGTGTTGATTTGTTCTGTGGACTGCTTCCTTCTCATTTCCCTCACGATATCCCCTGTTAGTTCTTTCGGGAGCACCATGCCACCTGATTGAACCGTCATGATCGCCTGAACGATGGCATCCGTCGGCATATCTTTCAGTAAGTATCCGCTCGCTCCTTCTTCTAACGCTTCAAAAATGAGCTCACTGTCATTGAAGGTGGTGAGCATGAGCACCTTGATGTCCGGATAGGTGGTTGTGATGAGCTTCGTCCCTTCCACTCCGCTCGCGATTGGCATTCGTATGTCCATCAGGACGATATCCGGACGGAGTTCTCCCGCTTTCTCAAAAGCTTCCTTCCCATTAGACGCGACCCCAGTCACATCGATTTCTTTTCTTAGATCTAATATCGTCGCAAGTCCGTCCCTCATTAATTCCTGATCATCAACGATTAAAATTCTGACCATTTATGATCCCCCCATCTGCCATTTCATCTCTATCAGCGGTACCGCTGCTTTCACAAGGAACCCTTCTTTCGTGCTTTCAAATACGGTGTTCCCTCCATGTTCATGGATCCTGTCCCTCATATGCTTCAAGCCAAATCCGGGATGGATTTCCCCTGAACCTTTTCCGTCATCCTTAATACTGATTTCTACGATAGATTCCGAGACTTCGAGGATGACGCTGCATTCTTTCGCCTGTCCGTGCCGGACGGCATTGGTGATCGATTCCTGTATGACGCGGGTCAGGTCTAGTTGTACGGAGATCGGTATCGCCATGACGTCCCCTTTGACGGTGAAGCCGGATACAAGTCCGGTCATCTTCTGATAATCCTCCAGCATCTTTCTTATCGTCGTGACAAAGGATTTCGGCTGATCGTGATCTTTCAAGGTCCTTACCGACAGGCGTATTTCCTGAAGGGACTCCCTCGCCAAATCTTCACAGAGCTGGATCTTCTGTTTGCTCATATCAGGGCGGGATTCCATCAGCTCCTTCGCTACCTGAAGCTGAACGAGGAGTGCGGTCATCTTGTGACCGACCGTATCATGGATTTCCCCGGAAATCCGGTTTCGTTCACGGATGAGGGTCAACTCCTCCACCTGTTTTGAGTAGTGATGTAATTGCTCATGAGCGGAGGTTAGCGCTGTATGGGTTTCCTGCAGTTCGCCGTACTGGGTTTCAATTTTTGCACGTGCATGAAAAAGTCTATAGATAAGGCGACCGACGACTGCCTCAAACACGATTAAGCTAAAGTTAATGAGGTTTTCCATGAGGGAAAAGGTGCCAGTAACTTTATAAATATAGTACATAGAACCTGCCCAAATGATGAAAAAGGCTATAGAGAATGCCCAAAGTATCCGTCTGTTTTCAGTAAATAAGAACAGCGTCACTGTACTTACCCCGAACAGGATCAGGTAAAGGGACGACGCTGGATAAAAAAAGACGAATCCTGTAATTAAGATGAAATCAAAGGCAAGTGGAAGTGGATAATATGTATGTTTCCGTATGTATAAAAGCAAAAAATGATTTAGGATGAACCCGGTTATCCCTATGATTACATAGATCATTTGTGCATTTGTAGGTGCTTCTACAGAAGAATAATAGATGTAACTGATCATGGTGAGCATGACCAAGCGGAGAATGCTTAAGAAAGTGAGTTTCATGGAATCACCTCTTTCTGGAATATGAGTAAGAATATATTTCCATTATAAGCTTAGTTTGCTGGTTTGATAAGGATGAACTTGGGTATTGGTGATAGAATGCAGCGTTTGAAATACAACATTTTGAGTATAAAATCTTTAGTCTAATAAGGGGGTGTTTTTATGAATCGCTGGTACTTTCCATTTATTGTTGGAATCATTGTGTATGTGGTCTTATCCTTGATTGGACATTATGAGGTGACTTTCATTCTGAGCTTGAGTGGTGGAATTACGTTGGGATTTTTTCTTATGTATTGGCTTAATAGGTGGAGGGGCAAGAGGGTAAGGTGACATTGTAGCTATGGGGTATTAGTGAAAAATGGTTATAAATGGAAAATGACGCAATTATCGGGAAAACGACGCAATTAATTAAAAAATGACGCAATCATGCCCGGAAATGACGCAATTAATCGCTGTCTCTTCCTCGCTTCAATAAAAAAGACGTTAAAAAAGAGCCCCCTGCCCATAACCAGTTTGAAATTCTTGGCTCACCAAGGAATATAGATCTGTTTCAACCTTAATTTCATTAATTTTTCAACAAACAGTCCTTACTCGTACGTCAATCATTTATTACCTCCAACAAAATCCGTCCACTCTTCATGCCAAACTTCTCTCAACGCATTCCTGAACAATTTGTCTAGCTCCTCTGTCGGGTCAGAACGACCTTAAGCGACTTCACATACGTTTCTAAATGCTGGATTTTTTCAGATACATATTCATCCATCTCATACGGCCATGGCTCAACGTTCAGTCCCTCCCCCATTATCTTCCGTTTCAACAACGTTGCGACCGCATCTTTCACCTCACCCGCCGGCAGCAGGTCTTCTACCAGCTCCTGAAATTCAATCGGCGGGCTCGCATGATATTTCCCAATCCATTGGGCAGCCAGCAAGGGACGAAGCACATTTAAATATTTCTTAATCCCGCCTTCTTCATGATCGCGAAAGTTGCTCTTCGCCATATTTAAATAGTGGTACAGACTGGAGACGGGTGAAAATAGCTTCTGTTCCAGTTCCTTTAGTTGCTCGACAACAGAATAGGGTTGAGCATATACGATCGTTGATGTAAGCCACTCGAGAATAGACGGATTTGATTTCCGAAATAATCTCAGTGCCTTTGTCAGCTCCCACCCGCTCATGTCCAACAACGGGTCGGTGGGAATAGAGACAGTATCCCTGGCCGGAATTTCGATCACATCCCTCTTCTGATCGATGGATAAATACCAATTAGGTTTATGGATATAAATGAACCGGACGTCATAGTCGCTGTCCTTAGAGGGAAAGCCCCATGCCCTGCTCCCAGATTCGCAGGCAAATAAAATTTTCACGTCGTGATCGATTTCGATTTGTTTAATGACCTCTATGATATGTTCTTTCATCAGTAGGACCTCCTTTTGCTTTAAACATTCTCTTTATCTTCATTACTATCCTTTTTTTTAAAAAATCAGCGTATCCTTTTCATATGGATACGCTTTACCATCATCTCTCTCGTCTTTCAAATGTGCCCCTTTTTCGAACAGTCTTAAATCCTAACCGTTCATATAGCTTTATGGCTCCGGGATTATTTTGATTCACATGAAGAGTGGCAGATGTCATGTCATCACAACGGAAAGCCTCCAGGCATTTGCAGGTCAAGATCGCAGCAATTCCCTTTCCCCGCCACTCCGGAATCACACCCACTTGAATGATGTACCCGATCTTGTCGGTTTCTTTATCGGCGGTAATGAACCCTACCGACTCGTTATTGACAGTTGCTAAATAGGACCGCTCTGGTAGAAAATCTGCACCAGAGGATACCCACTCCACCCATTTCTCTTTGGTCCATCCGGGAAATCCCGGTCGTTCCTTGAAGGATGCCAGGTATACTTCATAAAATCGTTCTTTCAACGATGGTGACCAACTCTTGAAAATCACAGGGAAAGAGGATTCTATCTGAGGAATTTCAGTTAGAGTGTGTTCCATCACGTATTCTTGAAAGACCAGTTCAAACCCCTTCTCTTCATATTCTTCAATGATGTCTTCAGTAATATTTTCACATGTTATTTTTTTAACGTTGCTCATCCTTTTCGCCCTCTCCACCTTCATTTAAAGTGAATAGGTTTGTATCCCAAGATACAATCATGGTCGTGCCTTTACCCAATTCGCTTTCAACCTGGATCTCTCCTCCGTGCAAATCAATGATTTTCTTCACGATGGAAAGGCCGAGCCCGCTTCCTCCCAGATGCCTGTTTCTGGATTCGTCAGCTTTGTAAAATCTCTCAAAGATGTGCATCCGGCTGTCATGGTCCATCCCGATTCCCGTATCCTTGATGGTGACCATGACTTTGTCACCCGCCTGTGCAAATGCCTGAATGGTGATGGTCCCTTGATCCGGAGTGAATTTAATGCTGTTATGGATGAGATTCGTCCATACCTGATCCATCAGGTCCTCATCTGCATAGACGGTGACATTTTCAAGGTCGATATCCATGTTGATCCTTTTCTCGGTCCATTGTGGTTCATTGGCCAGAATGATCCGGCGAAGCTGATGGTCCAGTCGGTACTCTTCCAGGTCAAGAGTGAAATGGTCTGATTCAAGGGACGTCAGTTTTAAGAGATTATCACTCAATTTGGACAATCTGATGCTTTCCATTTCGATAATATGAAGATACCGTTCTCGTTCCTTTGGGTCGAGGCTGTCGTTCTTCAATGCGTGGGCAAAGCCGCTGATCGATGTAAGGGGGGATTGAATTTCATGGGAGACATTTGAAATGAATTCCTGGCGCATTTCTTCCATCTCACCCAGTCGTTCGGCCATATGGGTAATGCTGTCGATGATTTTGTAATATGGATGATCCCCACGATCATTAAATTGATTTCGGTAATACGAAAGATCAATATTGAAGTTTCCTTCCGCCATCATCTTCATCGCTTGAATCATCGGATGCAGGAATCGATCCTGCCGATTTTTCACCCACTTGATTTGTGTAATCAAGAACATACTGCATCCAAAAAGGAAGAAGCCGAGAATGGAGTTGATGAGCAGTCTCGCAAATTCATGAGGACGGGCATGAATGGTGTCATAAAGGGTCTCTGTGATCCAATAGGAAAGGGACCACATCACAGTCAAGGCCGACATAACAGCCAACATTCCGAGTATCCGTTTCACGTATTCCGGCAGCCTCATTCGTGAACCTCCAAGCGGTATCCAAGTCCACGGATCGTGGTGATTTTAAACGGACAGTGCACCCCAGTAAATCGCTGACGAAGACGCTTGATGTGAACATCAACAGTCCGTTCATCCCCTTCATAATCGTATCCCCAAATATCTTCAATCAACTGCTCTCTTGAAAAAGTCTTTCCCTGATTGAGGGCAAGCTTGAATAACAGTTCAAACTCTTTAAGAGGCAACGTGATATCCTGGTCTTTGATCCACACTTTATACGATTCTCGATCAATCACCACTCCGTCTAATTCTATCCGATTCGCAATGGAAACCTGTGATCGTTTGAGTAGGGCTTTGACCCGGGCTGTCAGTTCAGCCGGCGCGAACGGTTTAACCATATAATCGTCTGTCCCCAGGTCAAATCCCTTCACTTTCTGGACGGTTTCCCCTTTAGCCGTCAGCATCAAGATAGGGATGGTCTCGGAATAATAGGTTCTGACTTCTTTACAGAACGTCCAGCCATCCATATTCGGCATCATAATATCGAGGATGATCAGATCCATTTTCGTTGAGCCAAGGATAGTAAGCGCTTCTTCTCCATCTCCAGCCTCTTCGATGAGGATCCCTTCTTTTGAAAGCAGGACACGGACTAATTCCCGGATATGCGAGTCATCATCTACGATCAATATTTTGGCCACATTACTCATTCCTTTTTCACAAGATGATATTTCTGAACAACCATCCCCATAAAGGGGGGGGCTGACTTGTATTTGTCCGAATCTGGTTCGATACTCACATCTTACTATATTTTCATGTTCGCTTCATATAGGCCTTTACTGTAATGGGAGCAAAGACGGCTACAATCAAGGCAGCGCCAAGAAGGGAAATGGTAAGGTCCCAGCCGACGGTCCCTGTGTTTGTCAATTCCCTGACTGCTGTAACGAGATGAGAAATCGGATTGAATTTGACAAACCACTGTAGCCAATTCGGCAGTGTTTCCGCAGGCACGAATGCATTCGAGAGAAATGTGAGCGGGAACAGGACAAGCATGGAGATCCCCTGAACACTGGATGCGGTTCTCGAAATGACTCCAAAGAAGGCAAAGATCCAGCTGATCGCCCATGAACAGGCAATGACCAGAAGTCCTGCAAGTATCACAAATCCAATACCCGCTTCAGGTCGATACCCCATGATATACCCCATCGTGAAGGTCAGGACGGTTGCAATCGTATACCGGATCGTATCGGCCAGCAGTGCACCGGCAAGTGGAGCGATGCGGGCAATCGGCAATGACTTAAACCGGTCAAAGACGCCTTTATCCATATCTTCCCTCAGTTGGACGCCTGTCACAATAGAAGTCGTGATGACCGTCTGGACGAGAATTCCCGGGATGATGACAGGTAAATAGCTCTGCACATCCCCAGAAATCGCCCCGCCAAACATATACGTAAACATGAGGGTGAAGATAATTGGCTGCAGTGTCACATCAAACAACTGCTCTGGTGTACGACGTATCTTCAATAATCCTCGAAACGCCATGTTTAATGAATTTTTCACTGTTTGCTTTAAACTTGTACGGTTGCTTAAATTTGCATCGCTCATAACAGATTGCTTCATCCTAATGCCTCCCTTTTCTTTTCCCACTGATTGGGCGTCATATCTTTCTTGTCAGCGGTAATGGTCAGGAAGACTTCGTCGAGAGAAGGTTTCTGAACACTCATCTCAGCAAGCTCGATACCAGTCTCTCTCAAGGCAATCAGGAGATCTGTCACCAGGTTGATATTCCCCAGTGGCGCGGTGATCTTGCCCCCTTCTGCTGATACCGCCGACCGGACATTAAGGATCTTTTCCACTAACTGGCGTGCACCTGCGATCTTCTGTTCATCCTGAATGCTGACATGTAAGGATGAGGTGCCGATCGATCCTTTCAGTTCATCGACCGTCCCTTCCGCCACTACTTTTCCATGATCGATGACGGCAATCCGGTCCGCCAATTCATCCGCTTCTTGAAGATACTGTGTGGTCAATAAAACCGTTGAACCCGATTTCACGAGCTTCCGGATCGTGTCCCACATCTGATTTCGGGTGCGCGGATCGAGACCCGTAGTAGGTTCATCGAGAAAGATGAGAGGCGGGCGGGCAATCAAGCTAGCCGCAAGGTCCAGGCGGCGTCGCATTCCCCCTGAGAAATGCTTCAATGGCCGCTTCGCCGCTTCCGATAATCCGAACTCCTCCAATAATTCCGCCGATTTCCGCTTTGCCTCACCCCTGCTCAACCCTAATAATCGGGAGAAAATCATTAGATTCTCTGTCGCACTCAAGGACTCATCCACGGATGCATATTGTCCCGTCACTCCAATCAACTGTCTTACAATCTGCGGCTCCTTCTCAACATCGTGACCGAATATGCGTGCTGTCCCGGCGTCTGCCTTAAGAAGTGTCGCAATCATCCGGATGGTGGTCGTCTTACCTGCACCATTCGGTCCGAGTACCCCATAAATCGTCCCAGGCTTCACATAAAGATCCACACCATCCACTGCCCGGTTGTCACCAAAGGATTTAACCAGCCCTTTTGCTTCCAAGGCCCACTCCTTGTTTCCTATCGATACATCTTTCATCTTTGTTATCCTCCTCGTTTACGCTCCCTTTGATTGATTCTTTGCATGAAACCTGACACAAAGATATCCATGAGCTTTTCTCAACTAATCGAAAGTATAAATCATTTATATGAACTGAATATGAACTTGGCAGGAATGAAGAATGCACGAGTACCCATTGACATTTAACAAACAAAATAATATTATGTTTATAAATTAACCAACAATATAAAAAAACGTTTAATACATTAGTTAAGAGAATAGGAAGTGTTTATGAATGGAGCTTTCCAACCAGTTTTGGAGTGCCTCTTTAGAAGAAATGAAAAGAGGGTTTCTTGAAGAAAAGGATTCATTTGTCTGTCTCATGTGCGGAGAGAGCATCGAAAAAGGGATGGTATACCCTTACGAAGATAAATTTTATCTAGCTGAAAAATTTATACGTGTTCATATTGAACAAACGCACATATCCGTATTTGACTATTTAATTGGAATGGATAAAAAGCTTACTGGCCTTACGGATCATCAAAAGCGATTGTTGAGCTTATTTTATCAAGGGAAAAATGACAAAGAGGTTCAAGAAGAATTGGATATCGGCAGTGCCTCCACGATCCGTCATCACCGTTTTGCCCTAAAAGAAAAGGAGCGTCAGGCCAAGACCTTCCTGACCATGATGGAATTACTGAAAGAAAAAGATGAAAATGCACCGACGTTTGTCCCTGTTCATCAAACCGCCACCATGGTTGATGAACGATACAATATCACTCAGGACGAACAGGATAAAATACTGAAGAAATACTTCTCTGACGGGATATTGACGAAATTTCCTCCAAAGGAAAAACAGAGATTGGTCATCCTTCGTGAAATATCAAAACAACTAAAAGAAAATGACCATTACGACGAAAAAGAATTAAATCAACTATTAAAGAGCATGTATAACGATTATGTCCTTATCAGACGATACCTTATTGAATACGGCTTTTTGGACCGTAAACCGGACGGAAGCAAGTATTGGGTAAAAAAATGAATGATAAACAGGAGGAGAAAACCATGGATCGAAAAAGAGAATTAAAACAGCAGTATAAAGAAACACCGGTTGAAGCAGGGATTTTTCAAATCAAAAATGGACAAAACAATAAAATCTATATCGGAAGCACGAAAAACCTAAGGACCCTGAACGGCATCAAGTTCATGCTTGAAAACAACGGATTCACTACCAGCAAAGCATTACAAACCGAATGGAAGCAGTTCGGTAAAGAGGCATTTACCTTTGAGCTGCTGGAAAAATTGAAAAAGAATGATGATCCTTTTGTTACTGAAAAGGAAGCACTGGCTGAGTTGGAAGAAAAGTGGTTGGAGAAAGTACAGCCGTATGGGGAACGGGGGTATAACCACCAAAAATAGAAAGACAGGATCTTTCTTAAGCAGTCCGAACATAATTGGACTGCTTATTTTTATTTGTTAAAGAACATTTTACCGTTCAATAAAGAAATTTCTGAAAATATGCAAAGTTAGCTTGACGTAAAATGTAAAGTTAACTATACTAAAAGTGTAAAGCAGACTTTACATCGGAGGGCATATGAAAACCAGGATCCAAGAATTAAGGAAAAAACATAAGATCACCCAAGAAGAGCTGGCATTATCAGTCGGCGTCTCAAGACAGACCATTACGTCATTAGAGAATGAAAAGTATACGGCTTCATTAGTTTTAGCTTACAAGATTTCGAGATTTTTCAATTTAACCATTGAAGATGTATTTGATTTTTCCGAAACTGAAAAGGAGGAGTTATAAGATGGAAGAATTTCAAAGAGGGATCCATACGAAAATAAAACTATATCATCTCATTAGTGCGATATCCTTTCTAGTGATCCTGATTCCCACAACATTAGATGTACAAATATGGGTAAAAGATGATTTCACTCACGGGGTCCAGATTGGGGTATTTATTGGGTTACAGATTATTTTCCTATTAAAAAGTAAAAAATTACGTGCTTCTTTAAAGAATACTCAAAAACTAAAACAACTATATATTGAAATGAACGACGAAAGAAAGAAAATGATTGAAGCAAAATCAGAATCGATGAGCTTCACCATCATGGCTGGCAGCATCGCCATTGCCACCATCGTTTCAGGATATTACAATCACACCATTTTCCTTACGTTGATTGTGACTTTATTTTTCATTTTATTTCTCAAGGTATTATTGAAATATCTTTATAGTAAGAAATATTAATCTCATTTCGTCATTTAAGACAGCACAGAGATGATCATCTCTGTGCTGTCTTAATTTATTTCGCCCGTTTATCTATTCATTCGCTTTATTCATGACCATTCGAATGATCCTTTTTCATTAAATCCTCCCAAGAGCCGTCAAACCCTTTCCACCGCCCGTCCTCGAATATTCCTATCACTTCTCCTTTTCCTGATATAAATTCAAGGGTTTTATCATCGTCTTGGTAGGTTGTGATCGGCAGCCTCACTTTAATTTTTGTGATGGAATCATTGTGCATCAAAAACCTTTCGTAATCAGAAGCATCATCAGCACCTTTTCTAATTTCATCGCCTATCAATGAATAGGTGACGGTATCCTCCAATTCTGCGGCCAATTCTCGTTGTCGATGTAAGAGATCGAAAAGTTCAGGGAACGTAACTACCTTTGTTTCGGTTGCCACTTTTTTATTATCTTCTAATGAATACCATTTGACTTGCTCTAGTATCGTATGTAAATTTGCCAGGATGACAATCAGGATGATCACACCTAATATAAAACTGATTTTTTTCATAGATTTGTTCTCCTATCTTTAGGATTTTGGTATCTCCATTCCCCCTAAAAATAAAGAAACAACTGCGCCATATATACATTCCACAGTGAATGAGCGACCATCGCCGGCAGTATCGATTTTGTCTTATATGCTGTCATCGTCAAAAGGAAACCTCCCATTAGCGGAAACATCCACAGATCCGAAAAATGAATGAGTGCGAACAGGATCGATGTAATACCGATTGCCCAGTAGGACTTCACAAACCTCAATAGGATCGTCAGCAACATGCCCCTGAACACCATTTCTTCTGTTATCGGAGTAAGGATCGCCACATCCACCGTCTGCCTCCAACTGCTGGCAGGGAACATATGATTTTTAAAATAAAACATATAATATTTGTCCAGTAACACTTCGAAATAAAGACAAAGGTGTAACAAGGTATAAGGGAGCATAAAGGTAAGGAGAATCCATCCATAGGTGCCAGTCTTTTTGAAGGCTTTGACGTTTAGGAGCGGAGCGATAAAAGCCCTTATATCCCTGAAACACAGCGTAACGATCATAAAATAGACAAACCAAATGAGTCCTTTCAATCCTTCATAGTTGACACCCTGAATCGGAAGTTTATTGATGAAATAACCAGGAACTGCCAATAGAATCAGATAGATACATAGAGTTTTCAACTTAATAGTTGAAGTGGTTCCCTTCACAGCGATTGCCTCATTGGTTGACAAGCTATTTAGCATGGAACCTTCCCCCGCTCTGTTATAACTTTTTTTCCAGAATGATTTTATGTAAGCCTTTCTCGTCCGTATACGTATCGATGACATCAAATCCGTTTTTTATATTCAAGATCAGCATACTGCGCCATCGATTCATTGTCTTCGTTTGCACTACAGCATATCCACTTTCCTTCAAATCATGATGTTGCCTTCTCATTAACTCAGAGGCAATGCCGTGTTTGCGATAGTCTGGATCCACTCCGCCTAACCAGCTGTAGAAGGTATGCTCATCCAGTTCATACCCGATTTTATATCCAATCACTTTGGAATTGTCCATCGCAATATGAATGATCAGTCGGGGCTTACTTGCCAGTTTGTTGTTAAAATCGTACGACGTGCCAAAGATATACTGATGTAGTGCTGCGATTCCATTTAGAACAGCGTCTTCCGGTAATACTGAAAACTGATAGTAGTCAATACTCAAGCTTATTCCTCCTAAATCAAGATAAGACTTCAGGAGTAAGATAGGTCAATAATCCATCCAACGAAGAAATCTCATCATATGGTTTTATGTCTGTTTCATTTTGGATCCCGTCCGGATTGAACCATATACCCAATAGATTCGCACCCTGGCTCCCGCGAATATCCTTTTCCAGATCATCCCCGACAAATAAAGCCTCTTCCGACTGCACTTGGAGCTTATCTAACGTCAAGTCAAATATGCGTTTATCTGGTTTAGTGTATCCAGCTTCCTCAGAAATCATGATGATCTCAAAACACTCATGTAAACGAGTGTTTCTGATTTTCGCTTTTTGCCTCTGAGTGGTCCCGTTTGTAATGATGGCAACTTTCATGTGCTCTTTAATTGCCTTCACAATCTTGATGGTATGCTCGTTGATCGAAAAACATTGAGGGAAATGCTCATTCCAGAAGGATTGGATCTCATGTTGCGGCAATCGATTGATGGGGGGAAATTCATCAAAAAGGGCTTCAAAAACCGTTGTTTTGTCACTGATCCCATAAGACCTCTTATCGTACTCTTTGAACTTCCGCAGCATCTCCTTCTTCACGTCCTCTTCAACATTCCCATAACAGTTCTCTAGCGTAAAGAGGAACATGTCATCTACTGCCTGATTCCGATCGAGTAAGGTATCATCCAAATCAAAGATCATGGCTTTGTATTCGCTCAAATCATTTTCACCCTTTCATGTTTCTGTATTCTGTGAGTCTTTTAACCTACTACCAATTATTTCAAAATCATTCATCATACTCAAGACAAATTTCATCTTAAAAAGGGCTTACCCCGTCTTGGATAAGCCCTTCATTCTACTTACACTCCTACATATATCCCAATCGTCACTCCATCCATGTCGATTACCTTCATATCTTCCCTCTTCTCAAACGTCATGCTTTTTATTAGAAGACTGCTTTGCAGTAAATCCTTAAATTGTGTCACGACTTCTTTCATTGAATCATCCACATTCAACACAAGGTCAACACGCTGTTCCACTGGCAGGTTCAGTTCTTTTCTGTATTGCTGAACGGCACGGATGAGCTCCCGTGCTTTTCCTTCTTTCCGCAGATCCTCTGTGATGGTTGTATCGAGGAAGACGCTGAACTGGGAATTTGAAACCATCTCCAATCCTTGATGTGTTTTTTGATGAACGATGAGATCAGCTTTTTCCACCGTAACGTCTTCCCCCGTCGGAGATTCAAAGTCAAAATATCCTTGTTCCACTACCTTTTTTGCTTCTTCAGAGGATAAAGATTGAAGTTCTTTCTGTGCCACTCCTACCAGATTTCCGAGTTTCGGACCGGCTGTCGGGAAGTTCAGCTTCAGTTCATACTGTACGGAATCCCCTGCTTGGTCCTGCAATTGAACGTTCTTTACATTGATTTCATCTTTTATGATGTATTCATACTTCTGAAGAGATCCTGTATCAGCTTTTGCTCCCACCACCGTAAGCCTGGATAATGGCTGCTTCGTTTTGATATTTGTCGTATTCCGAGCGGACCGGGCAAGCTCGACTACTTGTAAAACACGATCCATATCCGCTTCCAGCTCTCCGTTGATGTCATCCTGGTTTGCATGAGGAAAATCAGCAAGATGCACACTTTCACCCGTCAAGTTCATATGGATATCTTCTGCAATGAACGGCGTGAACGGTGCCAACAATCTGCTTACACTGACTAATACTCGATGTAAAGTGTGGTACGCTGCCAGTTTATCTTCATTCAGTCCTTCGCTCCAGAACCGCTCACGTGACCGGCGGATATACCAATTACTCACCTGATCGACCAGGATGGATAATTCTCTTGCTCCTGCAGTAAAGTCATACCCATCTAAATGCTCCGTTACATTTGTGGTCACCGAATTCAATCGAGATACCATCCACTGATCAAGCAGGGAAGGAGTACCGGCTTCATGTTTTTTAGGATCGAAACCATCGATCACCGCATACAGGGTGTAAAAGGAATGTACATTATTCAAGGTGTCGACCAGCTTCGATTTTGCCTGGCTGACGACGTTTTCTGAGAAGCGCTTATTATTCCAAGGTGCGCTATCTGCAAGTAATGCCCATCTGAGAGCATCAGCACCGAACTTCTCAACGAGCTCCATTGGGTTCATGACATTTCCTTTGCTTTTAGACATTTTACGACCGTCTTCATCGAGAATATGCCCGAGTGATAAGACACGCTTATAAGGCGCTTTCCCGGTGAAGAGTGACGAAACCGTCAACAGACTGTAGAACCAGCCCCTCGTCTGGTCCACCCCTTCTGCGATCACATCTGCAGGGAATTGTTGCTGAAATAACTCTTCGTTTTCAAATGGATAATGATACTGGGCAAACGGCATCGAACCGCTGTCAAACCATACATCGATCACTTCTTTCGTTCTCTTCATCTCATGGGAACAGGATGGACATTCCACGATCACTTCGTCGACATACGGTTTATGGAGCTCAAGATTGTCACTCCAGCCACTTATTGCATATTCTTTCAGCTCGGCAACGCTTCCCGGAACGAACTGATGGTCACATCCACCACAAACCCAAACGTTCAGCGGAGTTCCCCAATAACGGTTCCTCCCCAGGTTCCAATCGACCATATTTTCGAGGAACTTCCCGAAGCGGCCTTCTTTCATGTGATCCGGATACCATTCGACGGATTGGTTGTTCTTGATGATCGTATCTTTCATTGCCGTTGTCTTGATGAACCATCCTTCCATCGCATAATAGATGAGCGGTGAGTCACAGCGCCAGCAGTGCGGATAGCTGTGTTCATACTTTTCTTTTGAAAAAAGAAGGTTGCTGTCTGCCAGCATCTTGATGATCTTCACGTCGCTGTCCTTGGTGAATTCCCCTTCAAGAGGTTTAAAATCACTGGTGTAACAGCCTTTCTCATCGACGATATTGACGAAATCCAAACCGCTTTCTTTGATGGCATTGTAATCATCTTCTCCGTGAGCAGGAGCCAAATGAACAATCCCGGTTCCGCTGTCGTCCGTTACAAACCCTGCCGAAATCACTTCATGCCCACGTTCAAGGGTAAGATTATCGAAAGGAGGTTGGTACGAAACCCCTACAAAATCATGCCCTTTGTGTTCACTTACCACTTCAAAGTCGTCTCCCAGCACGTCTTTCACAAGGTTCTTCGCCAGGATATACGTCTCTTCCTCACGCCTCGCTTTCACGTAATCCACATCTTCATGGACAGCAAGGGCTACATTGGATGGAAGCGTCCACGGTGTCGTCGTCCAGCCGAGAAAGTATTCATGCTCTTTTCCTTTCACTTTGAATTTAGCCGTCGCAGAAAGATCTTTTACATCCTTATACCCTTGCGCCACCTCATGTGAGCTGAGGGACGTTTGGCAGCTTGGGCAGTATGGGACGACCCGATGTCCTTGATAGAGCAATCCTTTCTCATGGATCTTCGAAAGGATATGCCAGACACTTTCGATATAATCATTTTGGAGGGTCACATAAGGATCATCCATATCCACCCAGTATCCAATTGCCTCGGTGAAAGTACGCCACTGTCTCTCATAATCGAACACACTTTTTTTACATTCATCAATGAATTTCTCTACGCCGTATTCCTCGATTTCCTGTTTACCTGATACGCCGATTTTCTTTTCAACGCCAAGTTCCACTGGCAGGCCATGTGTGTCCCAACCTGCTTTACGCTTGACCTGATACCCTCGCATCGTCTGATACCTGGCGACGAAATCTTTGATCACACGACCCAGAACGTGTCCGGCATGTGGAAGGCCGTTGGCTGTCGGGGGGCCTTCGTAGAAGACGAAGGTCTTTTCTCCTTCACGGTTAGCCACTGACTTTTCAAAAATATGATTCGAATTCCAGAAATCCTGGATCCGCTGCTCTCTTTCAACCGACTTTTCGCTTACATTTACCTTTTCCATGTCATCACACCTTCTTTGATAAAATAAAAAAACCCGCCCCTAACCAATGTTAGGGACGAGTTTGTAACCCGCGATACCACCCTGATTCTGTCCTTAAACCATTATTCGGTTCAGCTGACAGCTCTCATGCAACGTACAATCATACGCGTTCCTTGTAACGGCGGAAACCCGTCAAAGCTTAAAGTATCTTCAGCTTTGCTTCTCGGAGAGGATATTCAATATGATCTGAACGTTGACTTCCACCAAATCGTCAACTCTCTGTAGAACAGACTACATACCTACTCGTTCTCGTCATGGAATGTAAGTGATTCAATATATGTTATAAATAATCTATACGACACAGGATAAATTTGTCAATACTTTATTTTATTTTGGGCAGGAAATGATCCATTTATTCACTATTCTTTACTAACGAATGGAGTTATGTATATAATAAAGGTAGTTAAGTACAATAAAAAAGGAGCCCTGACGGCAATCAGGACTCCTCCACAACATAAACTGCATCGAAAGTGCAGCGGCTCACTCAGAGTCAATCGAAATCGAAGTAATCATCAATGATCCTCATGAGCGGTGGGGACGATGATTACTTCTTTTTTTGTGTAACCGCGACAATTGCTACAATCAATGTTCCAAAGGCAATCATAATTTGTAATACATCTCCTACAGCAATCATTAGCGTATCACCTCCCTTCACTTGGGAGTGTGAGCCGCTACCCCATCTTCCGTATTATGTTGTGTACTTCCATTATATCACAGACAAACGTGTGTTTGCTCCATTCCGAATGGACCAGTCTGAAAATTTGACAGGGTACAGTTCATACATTCTCAGAAGAATAATTATTGGTGAATTTCAGCGTACACCTGCGATTTCATCATAATTTTCAACCTGAAAAGCCTCTCAGTATGAAAGAGTGAACATTTTTAGTTCCAAAGTAATGGTAAAATATACACCGTTCACTGAGAATGGATCGATCTCCCTCAAGGAGAGAAAATGAAATATAATCTCGGCGATATTGTAGAATATGAAGATGAGTTGTTCACCATATTTTGGATCTATGATTCTGAATATGTGGAATTGAGTTCGGAAGATAAGAAATGTGTATTGGCGAAAGTGGAAGATATTACAATGGTAAGAGCAAAGTAAACATGACACTATAAATAGCATAAGAAAGCGATACTTACGGAGATGATCCATCTCAGTGCACCCTGTTTAATGGTGCTGATACAAGTATTTCCCCTCATCTGAATTTACTACTCTTTCAAACCCGTCCGAAATCGGACGGGATTTGAATTTTTGGGTATATCTTTGCGTTGGTAGATCCCCATTTATGATATTCAGGCCTATAACAGCTTCTCCCACGATGGATATCATCCTCTGTTTCCTTACTTATGAGCCGGTTTGGACAAGATATGAGCCGGAATTTTGATTTATGAGCCGGATTTTAAAAATATGAGCTGCAATCCGATTTTATGAGCTTCTTGTCGAATAATCTTTGCATATAGCCCCTTCACCTCGAGATGCACATTGCCTGTGGAAACTAATTGAGGAAATGGGCACGAAAGAAATAGTAGTGAATAGCTTTATTAGCAGATACTTAAACAGGTCTGACCCGCATAGCGAGGGCCAGACCTGTTCTATTTACACGATACACTCCATTTAAAATCCAAAAAAGACTTCTCAACCATCGGAGTCTTTTCTTTTTCAATACAAGACCGCTTTGCATGATGAAACGAGTAATTATTGAATAAAAAACAGATAACAATCAAACTAAAAGCCAATACAGTCACATATTTTTCTTTCACGCAAAACCACCTCTATCAATTCCCACCGGTCTTCCGTACTTCACGAGCACATGCCATAGCAGCTTAAATTCCTGCAGTACGTCTTCGAAAGTTCCCCTATCATTCCAGGCATGTGGATGCTGTTTCAGATCCTGGACCGCGAGCCCAATGGTGTAAGCATCTATCTTATTTTTTAAAGAAATCCGCTTTGCCAATGAAGGCATGGTTGGACCTCTGAAGTCAGATGGAACGTCATCCACATGAAGGATGAAGCCCATATGCCATTGAAGGTCGATGGCATATTTCAGGCACATTTGCTCCAGGGTTTTGCCGACCATGGTGTCCTTGAAGGATGGATCTGCAACCAGTACTTCTACATCTTCTTTCAGAGAGATCGTCCCGTGAATCTGAGATTCTATATAATGATTCAGGTTTCGACTGGCCACGATCTCTTTCCTACCGTGCTCAAGATGGTTCAATACATGATGAACGAACTTCGTTGGAGTCATATTCTTCTCCCCAAGTGCAAAATCCCTTAAAAACATTTCTTCCAACAGCGCAGACAATATCATATCAAATTCCTTATACGTTCCCTTCTCGAAAGGATTTTGATGAGAGTCCAGGTATGTAAAGGTAGAGCGGGATGAGACCTTTGGCGATAACAAAAAATAACAAGAGCCGAACCGGGGAGAGGGCCCATCAGGATGTGCCATCAGGTTCAATGCCCCGTACTTCGGCCGCTCGCTCATCAATATACCCTCTGTTTGATAAGCTCCGCCAAAGAGGCTTTCCTCCCACTGATCTCGTTCGCCACCTGAATGGGGAGACACCTTCCCATTTGATATGAACGTTTCAAACTGACTCTTATATTCCCCGAGTTCAAGCAGGGATTCTGCAACGTTCTTCATCGTGGGAGTTGGTCGATCGGGATGGAAGTGAAGTCCGATTTGCGCGTTAGTTTTAATTTGATGAACTGCTTGTTCGAACACTTCAAACGAAATATTTGACATGTTCAGGACGTGTTGGATGGTTGCCCTAGAATCCTTTTTAAATTTAACTGCACAGGCAGTAAAATAATCCAACGCCTGACGCTGAGAAGATGTCAGTTCCATAAAGAATCCATTCTCCTTACCCCATTATTTCTCCCACAATTCAATCAATCTGCCCTCTGGATCTTTAATCCAAATAAACTGACCAAATTCACTCACCTCTTTTTCCTTTGCAAGAGGTACACCGATTTGATTCAGATGCTCAATCGTTTCGTTAAGATTATGTACTTGGAAATTTAGCATAACCTGCTGTTCTGTCGGGAAGTAAGGGTCCTCTTCCGTGAAGAAAGAAAAGATCGTTTCGTTTTCTGAATCGGGTTTAATCATGGTTCCATTCCAATCTCCCATTTCGATCTTCAATACTTCGCTGTACCATTTCTTTACCTCTTCCAGGTTTTTGGTTCTCCAGAAGATTCCTCCGAATCCTTTTATCATCCGTATCTCGCTCCCTTTATTGATTGATTATATTCCTAAAATACTTGACGCAGTTCAACCTGTCCTTCCCCGTTTCCTTGGGGATCCGGTACCCGCATGGCCCACTCGATGGCGTCTTCCCTCGACTTCACATCGATCAGGAAAAATCCTGCAACTAAGTCTTTCACCTCAAATGGACCTTCCGTTACTATAGGCTTACCTCCCGGTTCAGGAAAGGAAACGCGAAGTCCATTTGAACTTGGATGCAGTCCTTTCGCCATCACCCGTACGCCTGCATTCACTAATTCCTCATTGTACTTTGTCATCTCTTCCATGAGCTCAGGGCTTGGAAGATTTTCGGCTTCCGAGTTTTTGGAAGCTTTGACAATCATCATAAATAACATACACATACCTCCAACTTCTTTATTGTCCATTAAAACTCTACTTCAGAATATACGGATTCCCATTCTCATCAAACGCTTGCTTTAAGTCAAACGCAAAGGGAGTGGATTCATGGTCAAGATAATGATTGTATCTCTTAAAGGCTTCATCCCATGAAACATCCTTCACCTTTTCTGTCCACCAGGCTACATATGAGAAATGTTTCCCATGATCAGGCTCCATCCATTTGTTTCTATTTCTCAATGCCTGGCTGTGTTTCCCCGAATAAGTAAAACGATATAATGAATCTAGGTTTTTCCATACTGTTAGTGTCAGGACTGGGTAACCTTTACTCTCCGATTCTTCAGTCAGTGTGATTCCATCTGATAAAAACTCTTCTATAAGATTTCCTGATAAATATGCCTGACGCATGACTTTATATCCCATTTCATAAAACTCACGAGATGTCGGGTGATCATAAGGCTGATTTAACCTTCCAACAGTATAAATTGAAACGAATGCCATTCACATTCCTCCAATTAGAGTCTTTATTCAGATATATTCATGTGGACTTAAGTCAAATACCATATTAAAGGTATTCCATTTTCATCAAGATTCTTCCTCCATTTAGTGCAAAATACTATGAAACATTCACATTTTCACCTTGACTATTTCCTATGAGAGAATAATAGTTCGTTTCAACGATTGATCCACTTTTCTCCTAAACCGCTTGTAACTTGTACTAATTCCGTATTTGAACATTTGTCTGCCAAGAACGGTTTCTTTTGACTCCTGAGAAAAGGTATTTGAAAAATCATTAGAGGAAATAACACAATATGAAAAATAATTCTCTTTAGAATTTGTTTCATTGTAAGGTTTTGATCTTTTTTCAGTGGAATCACTTTTATTTTCAAGAGCTTATGACCAAGGGTTTGCGTGATAATCCTGATGAATAAAATATAGTAGGTTATAACGAAGCACAAAGTAGATAGTAGCTTTACTAGTGGAGAAATCCCCAGTTGATCGAGTATGAAATAAAAACAAAACAGTGGAATCAAATCGATTCCACTCGACAGCAACTTTCTTGTCAGACCAGCCCTAATAAAAGGATCATCATGATGATGAAACGTCCTTATAGATTCCAACTCATACTCCGATCGAATCTGAAGACGAAGAAAATATCCCATGATCACCAAAATGATGAAGCTCCAGATATAATCCAAACGACCACCCTCCTTCTTCTCTGTTTCTATTAAGCAGTCCTTTCAAGACCAACTTAATCCCGCTCCTTTGGCCAGGATCCCTGTTGTTTGCGTACGAGTACAATTTGCCCTATATGGTAAGCGTTGTGCAAAACTTGACGAGTCAAAATCCCAACAAGCTCCTCTTGAATGTGACTCTCATCCACATGTGTTAATGAATTTCGCACATTTTCACATATCAGATGTGTTTCTGCCAGGACTGCTTTCCATTTTTCTGAATCTGACGGGTCCCCACTATCTCCAAACGTATCCTTCTCAAAGATTGATGTCCATTTAGGATCTACTGGTCCACCAATATCACCAAATGAAGCGTTCATATTCGATACCGTTTTCCCGGTCGTTGCATCATTTATTTGCCTGATAAGGAGTGCGTTATATACATTGAGGTGGTTCACTGTTTGCCAAATGGTATTACCTCCCCCAGGAGGCTGCCAGCTTGCATCTATGGAACTTAAACCTTCAAGTGCCGGTTCCAGTGGTAAAAACCATGTCTCTTTATCCCAGCAAAAATCAAATTCCATGCGAATCGTATCCATCAGTCCCAGTTTCATGTGCTTTTTCACCTCTCGTTAAGAATATAGCTTACATCGTGAGTCTTTATAGTCATCTGTTAATAAAACGGAATTAATCTGAACATTCAGTTTTTATTATCCATTAATTACTATTATTTATCAACAGACTCTTATTTCACCTGAAAGCTGCTTCATTGCACGCAACGGTAAATGATTATTTTGTTGCATTAGCCTACCTGGCGTTTAAATACTTTGCTGGCGATGAAGTATGAAATAAACATGATACCAACGCACCAGGCAAGCGACGTCCAAATATCGCTTCCGACAGTTCCACCATACAAAAGGGCACGAATCGTATTCACGATGGACGTCACGGGCTGGTTCTCTGCGAACACCCGGACAACGGTTGGCATCGTTTCCGTGGGAACAAAGGCGGAGCTTATAAATGGCAGGAAGATCAGTGGATAGGAGTATGCCGTGGCACCTTCCATCGAGTCTGCCGTCAATCCGGGAATAACCGCGAGCCATGTCAAGGCAAGCGTAAACAGTACTAGTACTCCTGCTACCGCAAGCCACTCCAAGATATCCGCACCCGTACGAAATCCCATCAACAGCGCAACGAGAATAACCACCATTACAGCAAGCAAATTGGAAACAAGGGAAGTCAATACGTGGGCCCATAATATTGAGGATCGTTTAATGGGCATCGTCATAAAACGCGCCATCAGTCCGCTCTTCGCATCCGTAAAGAGCCGATGCGATGTATAAGCGACACCTGACGCAATCGTAATCAGAAGAATTCCGGGTAACAAGTAATTCACATAGCTGTCCCTCCCTGTCTCGATGGCACCGCCAAATACATAGACAAATAACAACAGCATCATAATCGGAGTAACGGCAACCGTGATAATCGTATCAGGACTCCGTAAAATACCGCGCATCAATCGGCCAAATAAAACTCCTGTGTTACTGTTCATGTTCATTTCCTCCTTTTTTGCCAATGATTGCGAGGAAGATTTCCTCTAGCGTCGGTTGCTTCTCGATATACTCTACTTTCGCAGGCGGGAACATTTCCTTCAGTTCAACAAGGGTTCCCGTCGTAATGATTTTCCCTCCATGAAGGATGGCGATCCGGTCCGCCAGCTGTTCCGCTTCCTCCAGGTACTGGGTCGTCAGTAAGATAGTCGTTCCGCCACCAGCAAGCTCCTTGACGGTTTCCCAGACTTCCATTCGGGCTTCCGGGTCAAGCCCTGTCGTCGGCTCATCGAGAAAGATGACCGGAGGCGCGCCAATCAGGCTCATAGCGATATCCAGCCGGCGTTTCATTCCGCCGGAATACGTATCTGCACGCCGGTTGGCCGCCTCGGTCAACCTGAATCTTGTTAAAAGATCGTCTGCGATTCGGGAAGGATTGGGCACTCCCCGCAACTTGGCAATCATGATCAGATTTTCCCTTCCTGTCTGGATGCCGTCTATAGCAGCAAACTGACCTGTCAGACTGATGCTCCGGCGAACCTGATCCGGTTGATGCTGTACATCAAAGCTGCACACACTCCCATTACCGCTATCCGCCTTCAACAGCGTCGATAGAATATTAACAATCGTTGTTTTACCCGCCCCATTGGAACCTAGAAGCGCGAATATTTCTCCACGCTGCACTTCAAAATCTACACCCTTTAATACTTCCTTGTCTTTGAACGATTTTTTCAATCCTTTTACTGAAATCGCTGCGTGACTCATGTATTTTTCCTCCTTCAATTTCAATAGCTACTTAGTGATACAGGTAATCAGTATCACTTACTACTATGGTAAAAAAACAACTGAATAGTCTTGGTTCTGCATTTTTCACCCGCCATTCAGTCGGCATAACCGATTACATTCACTTTTTTCCACGACCGATCGTATCATTCAACTTCGCCCGGTGCTTGTCACTCCACTTTTCCGAGTCTTTCACTAGTTCATCACAGAAAGCGGCTACGTCCTCTCCAGTGAGATCAGTGACTTCCTTGCCTTCCGCTGCCCCTTCTTCGAACAGATCCAAAATGCCATTAAAAACTCGGCTCGTGTCTTTCCAGTCAGTTAGACCTCCGGCTGTCCACATATATTTCTGGATCGCTTTGTAGGCATTGAGGTACTCACTTGGCAATGTCTTCGCACGGGCTTCCATCGCACGCCTTTCACGCTTGTCGGCAAAACTGCCAGTAATCTTTTCAATAAATTTCATATTATCCTCTCCTTATGATTTCTTTCGTTTTGAGTTCGTTCATCTTGCTTGAAAGGAATTCCCATTTCCCCCAGAAAATCTTGAGCTTCTCTTGCCCGGCTTCATTAAGGGTATAAAATTTTCTCGGCGGCCCTACAGTGCTTTTCTTCTTTTCAATATTCACCAGATTGTTTTTCTCAAGGCGCATGGTAATGGTATAGACTGTGCCTTCCACCACATCCGTGAAACCAAGTTCTCTCAGCTGCTGCGTGATTTCATAGCCATACGTTTCACCGCGGCTGATGATTTCAAGCACACACCCTTCAAGAACCCCTTTCAGCATTTCTGTAAAGTTTTCCAAACATTCACCCCCTGTATTAATATTCCACTCTACTCAGTATTACCGATTACTAGTATATAGTATGACGAAGTAGTGATTTTTGTCAACCCATTTTATAAAAGCTGAAGACGGAATATCCCAACTTCAGTTATTGCCTGGTATAGAGGTATTAGATAATTCCTAACTCTTTTTGTCTTTTATGTTTTAAATCTAAATAGTCTTGTCCGAAATTAGGGTTCTTATCTTCAAACTTACTCATTCCCTCGCCCCATCTCTTAACCTCATAAGTGAAAATCCCATTCATTACAGTGGGGTCATTCTCTATAAAGTTTATTAC
The DNA here is from genome assembly GCF_044542955.1 of Rossellomorea sp. NPDC077527. Classification (NCBI taxonomy): domain Bacteria; kingdom Bacillati; phylum Bacillota; class Bacilli; order Caryophanales; family Bacillaceae; genus Rossellomorea; species Rossellomorea sp. NPDC077527. The sequence continues at coordinate 757,630 of NZ_JBITVL010000002.1, forward strand.
TTCATCCTTCCCTTCAAAATCAACAACAATAGCCCCTCCTGTTAAATCCTCAAAAGGTCCAGCAAGAACAACTTCATCTTTATTATAATGTTCTTGGATATATACAGCGTGCTCTGGCATAAAAGGTTGGTTATGGAAGTGTACATCTTCTCTCCAATTTACTGCTGGTTTTAATAAAACTAGAAACCTCATTCAGTTCATCCCCTTTCCAATTTGTGAAATATTTCACAAATTAAGTTTAATTGATACATTGTATAAATTCAACAAAATTACCTAATATTTCTTGGATGCTTTGACTGAATAATAATTGAAGGGCAGTAGCTGACCAATTACTGATCATCAGCTATTGCCCTGTTAACTTAAAAGAAACCAATACAATCATCTTTACATCACATTGAATTTCGCGGAGGAGCAATATCAGGACGAAAACAGTCTCCAATTCCCCTCAGAAACCACTTCGACCTCTCCATCCATCACTTTAATGGCGGTCTCATCATCAATACCATACGCAGGTCCGTTCAACCCTGTGGCCCATCGCTCGGCATCAGCCATCGTGTTTTCCGGAAGCATCTCATGGTCCAGATGGGGAAATATTGAAAAATCAACCATTCCCAACGCTTCATCCCCGCCGGTCGGCGGAGTCCAGCCAACGAAGTCTTCCCCGATATTAGGGGCCATCACCATACTCCCCGCGCTCATTCCCACATAGACTGCGTTCAGTGTTGGCAAGAGCTCGGCCAGACCGGATTGTCGCATCCAATGAGCCAAATAGAGAGCGTCGCCGCCCGATACCAGCAGGACATCCGTCTCCTTGACCAGCGGCACCCAGCGCTCTCTGTCGATGCTTGGCAGTGCTGTAAGTTCCAGCACTCCGACAGACTTCCATCCCAGGTCAACCATTGGATTCTCGGAATTCCCGCTGATGAACTCCCATGTTTTGACGCCGGGACCGACCCATGGGTGTCCGTACATGGCGGTGGGGATGCACAGGGCGGTGGAATCAGCGATCGGCTTGTCCAACATGGTAACGAGTGCTTCGTGTATGCTTTTGTTATTGACACCTGCAGATGTGAGTAATAATTTCATGAATTCATCTCCTTATTTGGGCAAAAGTCTCTGTATCTCTAAGAAAGCAATTCTTTAATTTTACTCATTCATTACGTTAGCCTACCCAGGTGGTTCAATAAAGAATTCAACAAAAAAGGGCGTTAATCCTTCTTGCATTAACGCCCCCTTTAACGATCAATAAAATCATCCACGTCTCATAAATTGAAGTTCACCCAGATTATTTGTAAAGCCCCATTTTTCGTAGAAAGGTATCATTTCTGGTCTGCAGTAAAGTTCGAAATGTTTTATTTTATGTAGAGAGGGGTGTTTAATGAGTTGGTTCATCAATTTCTCACCAACGTGTTTTCCACGACAGGAAGGATGAACAATGACATCAAAAATAATGGCTTTATAAACGTAATCAGTAAGTATACGTGCAAAAGCGACTAATTCTTTATCTTTTGCTCCAACAAATCCCATAACAATGTCTGAATTCTCAAGCATACTTTGAATGTCAGAAATTGTCCGCTCCTTCGTCCACCATTCGGTTTGATACATTAAATGTAATTCTTCGACTTGTTCACTGTTAAGACGCTCTACGATTTCAAAGTCCAATGTATTTGCCCCCTATAATGGAATACACCTTAACTATACTAGCCTTTAAGGAAATATTAAATTTCTTTGTCTATCTCCTTTCAGGATATAAGAATGAGACAAAACTACATCACCGCATTGCCCAGTAAATAATCTGGACGGACTCGATAGAAGTAAGGTGGTAGTACCCCTTTTGATAGGTTTATATATTTTCATTAATGATTTAAATGTACATACATTTCTTTCATTGCTCTAAAGCCGACTAGATTTCTCCATTCGACCTCTTTGGATTCTAGTTCGATCTTTCCTTCGTTTTGTATAAGCGTTTGTATCGCAATTTGAGCCTCTAACCTCGCTAACGCAGAACCTAAACAGAAATGAATACCTGATCCAAATGCAAGGTGAGGGTTTGGATTTCTTGTAATTTCAAAGTCATCTCCGTTCGAAAATTGTTTAGGATCTCGATTAGCCGCTCCAATGAGGACGTAGACATGATCACCTTTTCGAATCTGCACGTTGTTCAGTTCAACATCCTCTGATGCGATCCTGGCGATCATTTGAGTAGGGCTTTCATATCGTAAACATTCCTCGATTGCTGATTCAATAAGGGATGGATTTTCAATCAATTTATGGTACTCTTTTGGATTTTTTAATAAACAATAGAGAGAATTGCTTATTAAATTGACGGTCGTTTCATGTCCAGCAATCAAAAGTAACACGGCAGTTGCTAATAATTCTTCTTCCGTTAGCTTCTTATCTTCTTGATGTAATAATTCGCTAATCAGATCATCCTGAGGAGAATGGCTCCTTTTTATAATGAGATCTTTAAAAAATGTTAGCATCTCCAATGTTGTAAGGTTTCCGTCGACAATGGATCGTCTTGACCGTGTAAAGTCGATTGATTGAATCAAATTCAATGCCCATCCACGAAAGATATCTTTATCTTCATCTGGAATCCCTATAATTTTTGCAATAACAAGACTGGCAAAAGGATAGGCGAAATCGGAAATCACATCTATTTTCCTCTTATTCTTTAGGCTATTCCATAAATCGATTGCTATTTTTTCTATAAACGGACGACACTTTTCAATTTTAGCAGGAGTAAACTTGTGGCTGACAAGCTTACGTAATCTTCCATGATCAGGTGGGTTTCTAAAAAGCATCATACGATTTTGGATATCTTTTAAGGCTTCATACTTTTTCGTTGTCTCAGGAAGTGGAATTCGAGTTTGAAAACGATGATCTTTAAGGATGGTTAACGCTTCTTGATATCCAGTTACGAACCATCCAGGATATTTCCAAAAACTCCCTTTATAAACCGGAGAAATGGAACGTATTTCCTCATAAAAAGAATACGGGTTTTCTGTCATTTCAAATGTAAATCGGTCCGTACTTTGGTTCATCATGTGCTGCCTCCTAAACTTCTTTTGTATTGAATTAGAAAAACGTAATGGTGAAAGCCTTCGCTTTTTCTTACATTAATCCTTAAACTAAAAAAAGATGCGTTTTACCGCATCTGTTATAACCTGCAGCTATATTCGACGTCATTAGATGATATCCAGCTCTCTTCCAATCTCTTCAAACGCTGCAAGCAAATGCTGAATTTCTGAATCATTATGAGTAGCAGTAACCGTTAGTCGGATGCGACTCTCTCCTTCAGGAACAGTCGGAGGTCGAATCGCAGGTGCATAGATACCGTTTTCCTGAAGCTTTTTTGAAAACATAACCGACTTTTCTGCATCACCAATAATCACAGGGATAATCGGTGTATCCTGTCCATATACTGTGAATCCCATTGATTCCAGTGAGCTTTTTATTACGTCTATTTGTCTATGTAATTTTTCCCTTAATTTCTGACCTTTCTCAATGATATCGAATGCGGTGTAGGCAGCTCCACAACTTACCGGGGGGAGAGACGTTTGAAATATAAACGTTCTAGTATGATTGATCAAGAAATCGATCAAAACGTTAGAACCCGTTACAAAACCACCTTCAACTCCTACTGCTTTACTTAAAGTTCCTATGACTACATCCGGAGAAACTCCAAAAAGTTCACTTGTTCCTCTGCCTCTTTCGCCCAAAACACCTGTAGCATGTGCATCATCTACAATGACATAAGCATCATACCGTTCAGATAGTTTCATAATTTCATCTAATGGAGCAATCGTTCCGTCCATACTAAAAACACCATCTGTGACAATGAATCTACGAGTATACGTTTGTGTTTCTTTTAATTTTTCCTCTAGATTACTCATGTCAGAATGCTTGTAAATGACCGTTTCAGCTTTTGATAGCCGGCAGCCATCGATGATACTTGCATGGTTCAGTTGGTCGCTTAACAACACATCCCCTTTTTCCGGCAAGGCTGAAAGAACACCAATGTTTGCTAAATAGCCACTTGAGAATAAAAGAGCAGCATCCATCCTCTTAAAACTGGCAATCCTTTGCTCCAGCTTTTCATGCCATTCCGTATTCCCAGTTGTTAATCTAGATCCGCTGCTTCCCATTCCAAATTCCTGTAACACTTTTAATGCCTTTTCCATTACCATTGGATCATTCGCTAAGCCTAAATAGTTATTGGATGAAAATACAATCTGTTGTGTACCATTGACTACCATTTTGGGCTGGGGTGCAGTGCTCATTGTCCTTAACTCTCGATATAAACCAGCCTGTTTGGTCTTTTCTATCCTTTGATTTAACCATTGATTAATGCTCATTACACATAACCAATTTCTCACGTTGCGTTTTGATTGCAGCATCTAATTCGATATTTCTGTGCCCACGGACATACCATAAATACATTTTGCGGTTTTCAATCATGATCTTCCTCCCATTGAACGAAGATTGGTTGCTCTTCTAAATAAGACACATATTTATTGATAGTAGATAGCGTATCAACAAAAAAGATACGGCACCCTCTCTCATCACCATAGTGTTTAAGTTGCGTTATACGTTGATAACCTATGTTTTTACTAGCTACATATCCTGTCATGTAATTTGGGTCATCGGACCAGCATAATTCTGCAATGGTAAATGGGTGATCACACACTTTAGTAGCAAGGGTCAGCGCTTCCTTTAACCTCGGGCTAGCAGAAACAGCTTTTGACATAGCCCATTTTTCAAAATTCTCCCTTTGCCAATCCATTCGAGAGACTCGAACACCTTTATCTATTCTCCCATCTATTCGTTCCCCCGTATGAATATCAATGAGGATGGCTCCCCTAACCGCATATTCTGGGATTTGCTTATAGGCTTGTTCAATAATGTCTTTAGGGACACCCGTTTTCTCAAGAAGAAACCTAGCTAACTCTTGTCCTTCTTTAACTGTACTTACTTCATTTGTTTGGACTGTCAAAGGATTTACTCGTTTGATAGGTTGATTGACCACTTCACATTGAATTTGAAAAAAATCCGGTTTTCCTCTTGGGTGATGTAATGCCTTTTCCAGCAATGTGTTTACTGATATCGGTAAATCCTGATAAGAAGAGAGAAGTTCACCACCAGAAATATGCTTCCCTCCATTTTCATGCGATTCCTCTTCTGAAGCTCGCATCCTTACACTATATATTTTGTTCTGATCCATACGTCTCTCTCCTGAACTTAGTTATTGCTGGGTAAAATTTAATGTATATGGCTGTCATAAAGTGAATTTGGTTTACCCATTGTAAACCAAATACAAAACTTAGTTTACAATAAATTCATTAAAATGTTAACTTAAATTTAAATTAAGTTAACATATAAAAATTCTCGGGGATATTTTTTAAAAGCGGGATAATTTTTCAGTGAGTATTTAAATAGGAGGAAACACTTTGAGGAATTATAACAAAATAGTAGAAAAGCGGTGAGTGGTACACCCTTCACGTTGTGAAAAAATGATTCCAAGTTCCATAAACATTCAAGCCTCTAAATATTATTTCTATTTTCATTTCCTTCCCTGCCTTATCAATACCAATGGATTGTGCGATATGATAGACTGTTACAATTAATTGCATAGATAATAAAGGAGAGTTTAAATTGAATAAGCCTAGTTTAGCAACCAACATATTGGAAACCTTCCAATGGTTTGTGTTTCTGCTTGCAAGTGCGGTTGCATTACCTATCGTCATTGGATCGATTTATGAATTGAATTTCATTGAAATCTCAGGTCTCATGCAGCGTACCTTTTTCACTGTAGGGATCGCTTCATTATTACAAGCATTGTTCGGACACCGACTCCCCATAATGGAAGTACCTGCGGGCATTTGGGTCAGCGTTTTTACCGTTATGGCCGTAACAAGCGTTCAAGCCGGAGGCACTTATAAAAGTACATTACAGACATTAGAGATGACTATGATCCTTTCAGGTTTTTTCCTGATTCTTTTCGGCATTTTCAAGGTCACACAAAAGATTCTTCCGGTTTTCACACCGTTAGTAACCGGATCGTTCTTCCTACTCCTGACAGTTCAATTAAGTGGTACTCTCCTAAAAGGAATGCTCGGGTTACAAGAAAGCTCTAGTACAATTCAAGGAGCTCAAGCGACCATTGCTTTTCTTACGTTTTTTATTGTCCTTGGTTTATCCACTTTTGCTAGAGGATGGTTGAGCAGTTATGCCGTATTTATCGGAATCATTATCGGATGGTTGATCTTTAGAATTGTGGTTGGTGTCCAGGAAGAACAAGCGACGGTCTCTTTCTTTTCAACACCTGATTTGTTTGGATTCGGTCCCCCGCACTTTAATCTAGGTATTATACCATTAGCTTTTATCATTGCTCTCATTTCAATATCAAATATTGTTGCCTCCATTGAGGCGGTGAGACAGACTCTGGGTGAAAGCCCCCAAAATCGCAGCAATCAAGTGAATAGGGGAACAATGTTCTCGGGTATTAACCACGTTATCGCTGGTGGTTTTGCTTCTGTCGCAAATGTTCCATCAGCTACTTCATCTGGCTTCATCGCATTAACCGGGCAAAAGCGTAAGATGCCATTCGTTTACGCAACTATCTTGTTATTGGGGATTGCATTTTTCCCTCCCGTGATGAAACTAATTTCAAGCATTCCATCTCCAGTTGCCAATGCAGCATTAATGGCTTCCTTTGTGCAATTGGTTGCCATTGGAATTAATAGTTTCACACTGGAACCATTAGATTCTAGAAAACTGACGATCATTGGCGTCGCTTACTTATTTGGTATGGGAGCGATGTTCCTCCCTTCTGAAGTGTTCTCAAATATGCCAGCTATCGTTCAGAATGTGGTGAGTAATGGGCTACTTGTTGGAACAGGACTTGTCGTCATAATGGAACAATTGTGGAAGACAAATGTGGAAAGCCAATAAAAGAGTGGCTACACATTCAGCTACATTAAAGAAGTTAGTCTATATTTTTAATAACCGCTTACAAATATATCCCACCTCACTACAATAAAATTAGCATTCATTATTGTGTTAGTGTAAAACTGCCGGTCGAAAAAATGATTAAGTTGATTGACCGGCAGTACTCTTATTATTATTTTTAAAACAGTTAATTATAATATCAATATTTATGAGAATTAATAGTAGATATCAGTCCAAAGTTGATATCACCAACCTCGTAGTGGGGAAACTTGCAATAAGTTTTGGTCAAGTATCACCAATCCTTAATCTGAAGAAAGGCACTCTTCTGTTGCGTGAAGAGCGCCCATTTCTTGAATAAGTATAGTTTATACCTCGTTATCCAGCCTTTAACTTCATACCTATTATTTCAAAACATATTTAGCAAGGTAATGCCTATTATAGCGCCCAGTTCACACCAGTTGCTTTTTCTGATGCTTCCCATAGTCTTTTCGCCACTTGCTTATCTAAAGCATGTGGTTTGATGCCGCAATCACCAACAGGACCAACCCAGTTTGCTATTCCTGTAGGACCATAAAAACCACGTTCATCTAGATTTGGTTCTGTGGCACACATTACTTCAGGATAGGCACCTTTTTCTGCTGATTGCACCATTGGAGACAATTTCATCAAGCCAAACATGATTCTAGTGACTAAATTACCGCTGGTTTTAATCAATGATGTTGAAGAAGAACCCGGATGACAGGCGTAAACCTTTACGTGATGGTTGCCTGCTTTTTTTAATCTATTTTGCAACTCATAAACAGTCATGATCTGCGCCAACTTACTTTGACTGTAAGTATTATTTTGGTGATAATTATGATTCCAGTTCATATCATCAAATTGGATTGTTTTGATGCCCATATCATAACCCATACTGCCCACAGTCACGATGCGTCCTTTGGATTTATCAATCAATGGGAAAAGTAAGGCTTGCAGTGTAAAATGACCGTAGTGATTGACACCAAGCATGCTTTCATGCCCATCAACGGTGAATTGTTGGGTTGGTACTTGAGCGATGGCACCGTTACACATAAGTGCATCGATACGTTCCACTTTCTCAAGAACCTCTGCTACAGCTGCTTTTACAGAAGATTGATCTCCCAAATCCATACGGATGAAGGATACATCTACGTTACTGCCAAGCTCTTGTTTTATCCTTGCAATGACATCCACTGATTTTTTAGGGCTACGGTTTAACATCACTACCTTCGCACCTTTGGATGCAAGTATCTTTGATGCTTCAAATCCTGTGCCACTGGTTGCACCAGTGATGAGGTATGTTTTTCCTTTCAGTGAACCTATTCGATCCGGTGTCCATCCATTTTTTCCAAATTGTGTATCTGCCATTTTTTTATCTCCTTTAATCTCTTCTTACTCACATTAACGGGTAATGATTGTCTTTGTTTCTATAACTTTATCTTCACTTATGATAAAACAAAGGCTTTTATTTCATCATTGAACTCTGAATTAAATGCTCTGGACGAATCTAATGCTCCATGTTCCTTAGAAAGCCTATTGATTTGCATCGTTGTAATAGCACCATTTGTTAATGTTGCTATTTTCTTATTATTCATCACCTCTGTATACCTACTATCCGTTTCCCATATCTGAGTGATCTCTTTTGTCCATGCACCTTTTGCTTCTCTATTATCCAATACAATAACTTTTGTTGATGGATCTTTCATAGCGAAAATAAGTAATTCTGCCATTCCGTGTCCTTCCTCAACGGTGACAAAGAAATTCGTACTTTTGATAAAAAAGATTTCGCCTTCAGTCCAATATGTTATTGTTTTAGGTAACTTACTGTCGAATGAATTTTTCATTTCCATACCTCCTGGGCTTCATAGTCAAGAGTAATATCCATTTCTACGACTAGTCTATAACGATTGATTTATGAATGACTCTTTATCCAGCTAACTTCCGGTTTAGTGAAATCTTCTGACTGAAATCATTATAACTCTCCACTACACTAGTAACGAGGTGTATTTGTCTCGAAAACTTGCCTATTTGTATCACCGACATTGTAATATGCATATACCCGTGATAAACTGCATGTATGAGTAAACAAAGAATAAAACAAATAATTCAGTCCAGAATAACCGAAGATGGGATGATGGAAACAGGCATTAAAGGTGTACACCTATATAGAGTCAGCGACTCTATGCGTTGCGCTCCCGCTATATATAAACCTACAGTTGTAGCTATTCTAAATGGAACGAAAGAAGCCGTTTTGGATGGTAAGTCTTTTATGTATGACAATAGCAAATACATGTGTTGTACCATGACAATGCCTGTAGAAGCAGGTACTCCTGAAGCTTCACCTGAAAATCCACTACTTGGTGTCTATATTTCTCTTGATACCAAAGTAATGACAGAATTAGCTATTGAAATGCAAAACACATCGGGTGCACTAAAAAGGCCAAAAAGTAGTCAGATCCCACCTGGAATGGCGCTTTCAAGTTGGGATGATAATTTTACAGAAGCATTGCTTCGACTACTTCAGTTAGGAGACAACCCCTTAGATACAGCAATCCTTGGAGAAAGTAGGCTCCGAGAAGTATACTACTCTGTTTTGAAAGGAGAAGCAGGGGAATCTGCCATGCGTGCTTTTGGTATAGGCAACGAAATCTCAAGGTCAATTGTATATTTATCTTCAAATCTTGATAAAACAGTCACCATAGAAGATATGGCTGAACAGGTTGGTATGAGTAGAGCCGTTTTCCATCGAAAATTCAAACAGGCAACAACTATGTCACCAATCCAGTTTGCAAAGTCTATGCGTCTTAACAGCGCTGCCATGAAAATAGCAACTGGCATGAAGGTAAACGAAGCCGCATTTGAAGTTGGGTATGTTAGTTCATCACAATTCAGTCGGGAATTCAAGCGAATGTATGGACAATCCCCTAAACAGTGGAGTTCTTCCAATCAACTATCTCCAGAAATGATGCGACGTAACGAAAATTACTTTGAACAATTTCAGCAATCAGCACAATTACCAACTAACATGATTGATTAATAAAACAGGAATCTATGTACACTCATAGATTCCTGTTCTTTGTATCATTATCACTTAGTTAATAAATATGGATTTACAAGGATACATAGCGCAAAAATTGCTGTTAAAGTTCTGTTGAAATCTGTTTTTACTATCTCGGTTATTGGGATTTTAATTTGGTATAGTTGGGTAGGATGGAAAAAGAGATGGATGGAGTAGAGCATGGAAATAAAAAGAGAGAAAACGTTAACTCATTTATTTTTTAGTGGTTATACAAGTGGTTTTGTAGTAGGCGGGCTATTCTTTTTTAGTAATGAAATAAATATAGATTTTCAATTAAGTTTTTCAAAAGAATCATTCTTTTGTTTGCTCTTCCTACTACCAATTATTTATTGGTTTTATCGTTATGTTGGTATAGTTTTTAATAATCAAAGATTGATAATAAAATTACTATACTTTGCTTTATTTGTTTTAGGTATTTTCTTTGGGATACTATTCTTTGAATTTATCCTAAATTAATGACCTAAATATGGTGGATCTGGTTTAAGTAAGATAGTAGGCCTTCTTTCTAAAAAGAATGCTGATTTATAAAAAAAAACGCTCTTATGAAATAGGAGATGATTTAGATCATTTTTCTGATTCTTTCGAAGCTCGATTAGTAAATTTTATGATTTTCGATTTAAGTTTCCCGTCAACTGCTGCCAGGTTTATAGTATGGGCTATTTGTATGGTTGTTATAAAATAGGGGGATATTTACATGAATGAAATAGTAGAACAAATCAATAAGCTAAAATATCATCAACGTTTATTGCTCACAATTTCTATGGATGAAGAACCAGAACAATATAGCTTTTTTCACATGATTATTAACCATGATTTAAGTGAAAAAGACACAAAAATAATAGTAGGTTTACTTCAAACTTTGGAAGAGAAAAGAGTTAATAATACAATTAGTGATAAACATGAAAAATCTATTTTAGCATTATTAGAAAAAGATTTTTCCGTTACACTAGATACTTTCCAAAATGCATTAAATAAGGCTAATTTAGATTTAGATCCTGTTCATTTATTAAAAGCATTAAAAAGACAGCATATTTGTATAGAATTGTGTGATTATTTATTAAATGATTCTAATAAATAGTAAAGACAAAAGGGCGTTTCTTCACGCCCTTTTGTTGTTTGAACTTAGTTGGTTAACGTTCGAGTTCTCAACCATGGTTCCCATTGCCATTTTCTCTATTTGCTTGTTCAATAATATGGCCCTTAAATAGAATATAAGTGGCAGTTCATAATTCAAAATAATTTGTTATAACCTCCAATGCTACATAAATTTATATAGCCCTGCAAATTCAAGTATAAGATTGACAAAATGATTGTTTTATCAATAAAAAAAGCGATACAAAATGCTATGCAAATTGTACCGCACATTCTTGAAATTATTGGTTTCTCCCTCTCAACCGAACGTGTAAGCCTTTAGCAAAGGCGGAGCTTGCCTACTTGTGATACTTACCTGTGAAGGTAGCCTTCATCTTTCACTATTTGCTTGTTCGCGTCACATAAGGATAGATCGGATCAATAAGCTGGAATTCATATTTTTCAGGATTTACGATCCCTACGACTTTATCGCTGTCATAAAGGTTAAGCATAAAATGAGCCATTTCTTTTGCCGTATGATATTGGGGAACCGTGCTGCCATATTGGAATTCTTCAACATCGAAAGCTCTTTGAGCAAATTCCGTTTCGGTTGCAGCTGGTGCAAGCACTTTCGCCTTCATCGGCATTCCTTTTGAAGCTAATTCCTGGGCAAGGCCTTCAGTAAAGGCGCTGACGTAGAATTTCGTTGCACAATACGTAACAGCCTCTGCTACAATCGCATAGCCTCCGCCTGATGATACGTTGATTAATTGTGTTCCTTCTACTTGACCATATTCCCTGACAAACAATGTTGATAGAATGGTCAATGCCTGGATGTTCAAGCGAAGCATTTCCTCAATTTTTTCAAGGTTTTGTTCTCCGATTGGATCAAAATTTCCGAACCCTGCGTTATTAATAAACGTTTCTAATTGATACTCTTTTAAGCTCTCATAAAAACGGTGTACATTCTCAGAAGAAGATAAATCTGCTGTTTTGACGATTACCTCTACATCAGGATTCTTCGTTTGAATTTCCTCTTTTAATTCTCTTAATTTATCTTCTCTTCTCGCTGCAATAATCAGGTGTTTCCCTCTTTCGGCAAAGGACAGTGCCGCTTCATATCCAATTCCCGAACTTGCTCCAGTAATAACTGTGTACTTCATTTACGATTCCTCCATTCAGATTTTTTTGGTACAATGGTATCGTAACTCTTAGAGTGAACTCTAAGTCAAGCATTTATTCAGGAGGTTTTAGTTATGTACAGTATCAGTGAAGCTGCTGAACTATTGGACGTAAGCCCACATACTCTGCGCTATTATGAAAAAGAAGGCATCATCGTTCCTGATAGACAGTCCAATGGGATACGAAGTTATCATGAAGACCATGTTTTATGGTTGAAATTTGTCATTAAATTACGCGAGACACAAATGCCTATTTCCGATATTAAACAATATACCAAGCTGTTTCAAGCAGGAGACCGTACAGCAGTAGAGCGATTGGCCATACTGGAAAATCATCAGAAGAACATTCAGCAGCAGCTCGAAACACTGCACGCCACCAATGAAATGCTGGAAACAAAAATCGACAATTATAAAACATATATCTTGAAAGAAAAACATCAGCACCATTAAGGAAGGAAAACAGCTCCGGGAAATCCAGTCCCGGAGTTGTCTTCCTTCCATATCTCTACGAAATACGTTCTATTCACATACCTGCCGAACTCTAATTGAATGATAAAAAAATTATTTCATCACTTTAAAATAATCTTCCTGAAGAAGCCCATACACAGCACAATCCTTATAATGATTCTTAGCATTGCGGATCATATGCTTAATCGTGCCTTCTTGCTCCATTCCATTTTTACGCATAATCTTTCCAGAGGCTGGATTGTCAATATTATGTGCTGCTGATATTTTGTGAATGTTCATATGTCTAAAAGCAAAATCAATGACAGCTCTCAATGCCTCTGTTCCGTACCCCTTGTTCCCCCAGTAATAACCGATTGAATAACCTACTTCACAATTCTCAGTGAGGCTATCAAATTGGAAGAGATCAATCGCTCCAATCAATTCACCACTTGTTTTTAGTTCGATACCCCAGTAACAGAACTCTTCTGAATCATACTGACTTACGATTTCTTTTACCCTCTCAATGGTTTCCGACACAGACTTGTGTGCACCTTTAATCAGATTATCCATTACACGATCATCACAAAGCCAATGGTCAAATACACTTTGTGCATCTGAAAGTTCAACCTTTCTTAAAACTAATCGATCTGTTTCTAGTATTGGAGTTCCTAGGTAATGAATCATTTTCTCACCTGCCTTCAACCTACTATTCATTTCTTCATCTTACATAAAAAACCCTTTTAATAATAAGAAAGGTGTCCAGCTGAAGATTAGCCCGGACACCCTTAGAAAATAGCCTTGCAATGAAACTAGATTATGATGTCAAAGCATCACGTTTGACTGTAATGTGCAGATCATCTATAACATTGCTCTTCATCTTCATGTTTGGATTTAGTAAGATCGTTCCATCCTGAGACAGTTTGTTTACTTTTGACCTTGATATACCTAAGATTTCTGCAATCAGTTTATCTATTCTAAGACCAAAATCATATTTATAGGAAAGTCTAAACGTAACCTCGTTAGATTGTGAATCAAGCATTTCTTTCTTTAACTCGTATCGTATATCTGTCATGACATCATTACATAACTTTCTTAATTTGTTGATTTGAAAAGCATAGTTCCAAATGGTCTCTATATCATTATTCATAAACTTTTGAATGAGCACAGAATCAATTTTATTAATATTGACTCTGGATAGAATGGGGTAATTCCAAGTTCCCTCACAATGCGTACAGTTATAAATAAGCCAAATATCCATTACTTTTTGATTCGCATTTACTCTGAATTTTTCACTGCAATAGTATTCTGTGTTCGTTTTACACTTACTACAATTTCGTTTTACAATAGGTGTTTCCTGAGCAATGATCTCATACGTGAATTGATTGTTTACACTCATACACCAGTTCCTCCTATTCATTCAGAGGAACGCAAAAAACGGTTGAATGGAGAACGATTTCCCACTAAAAAAGCGGAATACCATAAAGGTATTCCGCTGGAATGAAAAACAACTGACTATCCTGCGTTCCCTGTAATGGTTAAAAATAGGCACACCTCTCCCGTCACTGAACAATGATGTTCAAAAAAGAAATGTACTATTGAGTTGCTTCAACCATTACAAGTATGTTGGCAAAACCAATTCCACCTTCCAAATTTCTCCTGCATCATTAGTATACCATCATATTTCCAATCACTATTACTGTTATAATAATTTTTTTAAGAGTATTGATGGTGCATTAGGACCAGTCAACGCCACCCCAAGACGACTGCAACTTACGCAACAGAACAATTTGACCGATATGATACGTATCGTGCATCATGATATTGCTGAGTAACCGCTCTAAAGAGGATCTGTTAGCTGCATAGGGAGCTTTTAACTTTTCATCATCAAGGTCCGCAATGACTGTTTTTAAATGATTCATGACTTCATTAAGGCGTTTCACTGTCTGAGCCCAACCCATTTCGTCTTCTGGATCACCCGGATTTCCAAAGGTTTCTTCATTGTCTTCTGCCTTATGCGGATTCTCTGTGCCATTCATTCGATGGATTACGTCCTCATTCCAAAATATCAAGTGGTTGACAATCTGCCAAATTGAATTGCTGAATCCCGAACTTGTCCATGCTGCCTCAGCTGCGTTGACTCCATCAAGCGCCTGATCCAATGATGCAAACCACTCATTCTCATGGAAATGCATGTCGAGTTGTTCTACATATATTTTGCTTACAACTTGCATACAATCAATCTCCTCACTGTTTAGTGTCATCTTCGAGCCATACAATAAAGCAAAATCATGATCACTATGATTTATTCGGCTCATCCTGCTTTTATTCCTTCATCATGGCAACTCACACTTTCCTTTAAAAAGTAGTAAAACCACAAATAATAATAGCGAAATAAGAGGTCATGCCAACCATTTCCTTGAGTCTTTCCCCGTTCTTTTTATGATGATGTTATTCATTTTCCCCTGCTAAAAACTCTTCTAAATTAGGAGATTGATGATATTTCATTGCAGCTTGTTTATCCTTATTAAAAATGGCATTTGTTAAATCAATCCCATTAATGCTCGCAATGGCCACTGCGTAGTGGATCACATCCACTAACTCTTTTTCTAATGACGTATTCCCTTCATTTGCTTTTCGACCTTCTAATTGGTTCAGTACTTCTGCTACCTCACCCATTTCTTCTACCAGTTTCATAAATAAAGCAGATGACGAGCGTCCTTCTTTATATTTTAGTGCCAGGTAGCTCTGTAACTCCTGGAATGTCAGTTGTTTCATATGGAATCCTCTCTTTTACTATTATTAACTCTGATTCTCATAAAAGTTTGATTAAGGTAATTAAACATATAATCGGAATCAATGCGCTCCCGAAATATAAGATACTAATCATTTTTCTACCTTGTTTATATCTCATCATTCCGAAATTTACGATCATGCAAATCGATATGACGACAATACCCATAAACATTTGGCCCGTATATTCTCCACCAGGACCTTGAAGAAGGAAAAAGATGAACACCGTAAGCGATAGGATAGTCAAAATCGTGTGAATATATAAACCTGATTTCGTGAAATTAGATTTGAACATAAAAGCGCTCCTACCAAAGAAAAATTTCCCAATTACTAACACCTATTATTTCAAAAAACTTCATTTTGAGCAATTCTCATTTCATCCATAAAAAAGACCCAAGAGAGATTAACCCTCCTGAGTCCAATATTCAATCACTTAAACAAGTCCATCAATAATTCCCAAAATCCTTTTTCCTTCTTTGGCTCTGCTTTCTTCTCTTTCTTTTCTTCCTTTTCGATGCTTTCCGTCTTGATGACGAATTGCACAGATGAGACTTTTTCGTTTTTGGACGAAACGAAGGATACTGGTTTGAAATCGGATTTGTCGTATTCGGACATCATCTTATTGATTTCTTCCTGCATCTTGTCAGGAAGATTTTTCGTTTCCTGATGCAACTTGCTTGTTCCGTCGTGAAGGTCTGCGACGCCTCCTTCCAGTTGATTGGTTCCTCCTGCGAATTCAGCCATTCCCGCATGAAGTTTTCCATATGAAGAGGATAACTGACCTACGCCTTCTGTGTACTTGACCAATCCAGAATGGAACTCAACATAGTTGGCGGAAAGTTCGCCCAGCCCTTTTTGTAGCTTCGCAAGTCCGCTCATATCCGTTTTCTGCAAGGATGCAGACAGATTAGTCGAAATGGAAGTCAGTTGACTGCTCATTTCGTTCACAGAACCACTCACCTGATTCAAGGTCGGTCCGACTGCAGCAAAGGCTTCCTTGACGTTTGCATAGGTCCCTTTTACTTTTTGTGCCGCTTTATGGGACGCCACGAGTTTATCCACGACCTTTGGATCGGCTCCGCTTTTGTATAGTGAGGCAATCTCTTCTTCTGTCAGATTGTTGGCTGGTATTTCGGCCATCGCTCCGTCCAGTGCACTGTATGCTTGAGCGTAATTTGCCTGCAAAGAGGTTAATCCACTTGCTGCTTGAGTCAGGCCATCTGCCAGCTGGTTGAGGCCGTCCGGCAGTTCATTCAGTGCGGATAGATCCATGTCAGCAGGATTCGCCGACAAGGATTGATTGATGGTTCGCAGTGCTTCGCCGATGGAGTTTGAGGCCCCGACGATTTGAGACGATGAACCATTTAATTCATTGATGCCATTTTTATACTGTGCTGAACCGTTACGCAACTGGGCTGCTCCGTTGTTCAATTGGGAGACCCCGCTTTTCAGATCGGCCACCCCGGTATTTAATTTTCCGATGGCATCGGATAGTTCGGACATGTCATCGGTCATATTTTCCGTTCCCGTCGTATCAATGGGAAGTGTGGACGGGACAGCGGCGATTTGAACTCCCTTGAACTCAAAGTCCTTCACATCCGCTTCCACGCTCATCTTTTTCTCTTTACCCGGCATGACCGTAAAGGTGATCTGTTTATCCTTCCCGGCACTAGCTACCATTCCGTCTGCTGCCTCGATGTTTTCATACGTATTCGGCAGGTTCAGGGAAACCTGTAGCAGATAATTATCATAGAAGACAGACCCCGTATGTTTATTTTCAGCGGTATCAATGCTGATGTCGAGGTGCCCGCTTTTTCCTGCAAGCTGGGACGGATCGATTTTCTTCCCATCCAAGCTATAGGTAACCGCCACATCCCACGGCAGTTCGGTCTCTTCCTTCATATTTCCTTGATACGTGAACTTTCCTTCAGGAGCGTCCATTTCTACCTTCTGGCCCTCTTGCTCAAGCTTCTTCAAATCCGTCAGATTCTTGACGCTGCTGAAATCCCCGTAATCCAGGATCTTTCCTCCATGTGTCACTTCAAACGTATTCACGACATAAATGTCGTTCAAGTCACCACCGGCATCAAGGGTCGCGTAAACGACTTCATCCTTCGACGCCACCTTTCCTTCTGTTGCCGCCTGAGCCGGAACAGCCAGAAATGAAGGCAAGAACAGCATCAATGCGAGTGCACTATATGTGAATGGTTTTTTTCTCATCATCATTTCTCCTCATAAAAGTTTGCTTTGATCGTTGTTTTCTTGATCCATCTATCGCATACCAATAACAGTGCCGGCAGAACAAGGAGAACCATGATAAAGGCTAATAATGCCCCTCTCCCCATCAATAAGCCGATGGATCCCACAATCGGATTGGAAGACGTGATCCACAAGATGAAACCGACACTTGATAGGATCGCTGCCGAGATCGAAATCGAGAACGTCTTTTCATCCAGGGTCCGTATCATGGCTGCTTTAGCAGTCATTTCCTTACGATAATGGGTATAGGCCTCGGTGAATAAGATGCCATAATCCACCGTCGCCGCCAGCTGCACCGTACTGATAATCAAATAGCCGACAAACACGAGCGATGTATTGGTGAAGTATGGGATCGATAGATTGATCCATACCGCCGCTTCAATCGTGATCAGAAGCACAATCGGAATCGAAATCGAGCGGAAGCTGAATAGTAGCACAAGGGCAATCGTCACGACCGTCAGCACGTTCACGACGATATTGTCTTTGTTTACGGTATTTTTTATATCATACAGTGTCACGCTTTCCCCCAGTGCCAATGCTTCATCTCCGTAATAATCACTTGCCGCCTTCTCCACTTTTTCAACGATGGAAAACGGAGCGTCTCCCTCCGTCCCTTGATTCGTGTTGATAACGATACGGCTGTAGTTTTCAGAATAAAATTCATCCGTGATGGATTTGTCGAGATACTCAGGTGGGATCTCTGCACCCACCTGGTTGACATACGCCATGACCCCCGTCACATAGTCAAGGGACTCGATGTCCTCCACGAGCTTCTCTTCCTTTGCCATATCCCCTTTAGGGACCAGCAGGACGATGGGTGTCGTTTCCCCGAACGCCTCCTCGACCTTTTTGAAATCACTTCCGACACGGGTGTTTTCGGGCTGTTCCCCCGTCCCGTAAATGAAGGACGTATTCGTTTGCCCCAGAAATGCCGGGACCAGAATGACCAACACGAAAATCAGGCTTGGAATCTTCAGTTTCAGTACTTTGTTCCCGATACCAGTGAAGCTCGGAACAAAACTCTTATGTTTCGTCTTATCCATCCATTTATAAAGAATAAGCGTTAGTGCAGGCAGGAATACCATCACACTGATGAAGCTCAGCACGATCCCCTTCACGAGGTTCACCCCGAGATCCGAACCGATTTGAAATTTCATGAATGTAAGGGCGATGAATCCGAAGAAAGTGGTAGCCGCACTTGCTGTGATTGCCGGGAACGACTTCTTCATGGCAAGCTTCATTGCTTCTTCAGGATCGTCCGTCTCCTTCCGGTAATCGGAGAAGCTGTGAAGCAGGAATACCGCATAATCCAGTGACACCGCGAGTTGCAGGATCGGTGCCACCGATTGGGTGACGAAGGAGACTTCCCCGAGGAAGATATTCGTCCCCAGATTGATAAGGACTGACACCCCGATCGCTGTCAGGAAAAACAATGGTTCGATCCAGGAAGTTGTCGAAACGACCAGGATTAGAATGATGAGGGGAACAAGGAGCATTCCGGCATACATCGATTCATTCCCTGCCATCTTCTGAGAACTTGCCGTATTGGCCGCCTCACCTGCAATCGCACCATCTTCACCGATCAACTCGTAAATCTCATCAGTGATTCGCACCTCATCCCCGGTCCGGACACTGATGGAAAACAGGGCGTTCCTTTCTTTATAGTAATTCTCCACCGTTTCTTTATCCGCCACTTCCAAAGGCGTCTTCAGATCGACCATATCATCAAGCCACATCACATCCGTGACCCCGTCAATGGCTTCCAGTTTCTCTTTATAGGTGAGTGCTTCCTGTATGGACACATCCGTCACCATGACCCTTGTATCCGGAACGGCCCCGGTAAACTCCCTTTCCATGACGTCCAAAGCCTGTGTCGACTGGGCATCACCCGGGAGATAATCGACCATATTATAATTGACCTTCACAAAAAACTGCGCCACCGTTGACAGAACTGTCGCCAGAATAAACGCAATCAATACCGCTTTTTTATGCTTTATGATCCAAGAAGCAATCTTTATCATCCTTCAACCTCTCTTGTCTGTTTCACTTTTTCACCTTATCATTATAATAAACACAGTGTTGGATATTCAACGGACAGTTGTGTAAGGAATGTTCAATACTCAACACATCTTTCACGTGTGTTGGATAACTCGAAGGAACCTGGGAAGGAAGTGGTTCTTTGAACTCGAAAATGGACCGAAGAAAAAAATATACTCGCATGGTTTTAAAAGACAGCCTGCTGAAGCTCTTACAGGATAAAACCATTTCAAGCATCACCATCAAAGAAATCTGTGAAACAGCAGACATCAACCGATCCACCTATTATGCCCATTATGCCAATCAGTACGAACTACTGGAAGAAATAGAAGAAGAATTCATCGAAGACCTGACCGTAACACTCGGCCAATACAACTTTTCAAAAGAAGAAGAAGCCCTGCAGATGACCGAGAAGCTATTTGAATACCTTGCAGAAAAACGAGGCATCTGCGAAACGCTCCTCAGCGAGAACACGGATATGTATTTTTTGAAAAAAGGCATGGTAATCACGCATGAATTCATTTTTAAAAACTGGCACACCGATGACAGAATCGACCAGGAAACCTATGACTACATCAACATGTTCATGGTGAGTGGAAGTATTCATGTGATTAAAAACTGGTTGGAAAACGGGATGGATAAGTCGCCTGGCGAAATGGCGGGGATTCTGCACCGGTTCATCAATCGGGGGCTGTCAGGTGTAAAGTAAAAGAGCCTGTTTGAAGACAGGCTCTCCCATTCAGACTCTTATCAGTACTTTCCCCTCATACTCACGACTCTCGATTAAATTGTGAGCCTGTGCTGCCTCACTCAAATCAAAAATCTTCGCAATAGGTAGCGTGACTTTACCCGATGCAAATAAGTCTATGACCTTTTCAGCTGCCGGCGCCAACACTTCCGGGCGATGTTTCCTCGTCGTCCCAAGACTGAAGCCTTTAACATTTCGGCAGGAGGAATGTACATCGCTTGTTGTAAAATGACCCGCACTGCCGCTGCTGTTGCCGAATTGGACGAGGGTTCCATACAGACCGAGGCATTCCAGGCTACGGGAGGTGACATCCCCTGCAACGGAATCGAAAATGACATGTGCCCCTTGGCCACTCGTGTGTCGGAGCACTTCATCTGCAAACACGTCATATGTACAAACATGATCTGCTCCCAGCCTCTTTACATAGTCTTCTTTGCTCAAGTTTCCAACTGTTGCGATGATAGTTTCGACTCCGGCTAGCTTTGCTAATTGAATGAGCATAGAACCGACACCCCCGGCTCCGCTATGGACAACGATTGTATCACTCTTTCTCACCTGACCAATTTCATGTAACAGAATATAGGACAAAATCGATACGGTCGGCATGGCAGCCGACTGTTCAAAAGATAGGCTCTCAGGAATTTTATATGTCAGCTGTTTATTGGCTTTCACATATTCAGAGTAGGAACCACCTATAGGAAAAGCGATGACACGGTCCCCGACGTCAAATCCAGTGGATTTCCCTGCTTCAACAATGGTCCCCGCTACATCAAGACCAAGTGTGAAAGGGAATTTCCCCTTCCCTTTGTTCCCTTTCCTTGATTTGATATCGGCATAATTCACACTGGTATATGCCGTTTGAATCAACACTTCATCTTCATCGATTTTCGGACTCTCGACATCCACCAATTGGAGTACCCCAGAATCGCCAAACTCATTTTGAATCACTGCTTTCATGAATAGCCCCCCTCTTCCGATATCTACCTTTCATTTTACTGTAAAAGTGGTAGGGGAGGATAATAGTAAAATCGAAAGTTAGATGATAACCATCGCTTATGTTGACATGGCACTCTAATCTGTGATAGTTTGTACATACAAATGAAAGGGTGTTAATTCAATGAACGAAGAAGAAAGCGTTCTGATTCACTGCTTATACTTCACGGCGAGCCGGTTTGCCAGGAGCATCACCAAGCTTGCGGAAAAATACCTGGATGCCGGAGGACTTGCTCCATCGTATTTTTATATGATTATGGTCATTCACTTTAAACCAGGGATCACACAGAAGGAACTGTGCCAGAAACTGGCCATTGCCCCTTCCACCAGTACACGTTTCATCGATAAACTGGAAAAGAAAAATATCGTCCTGCGGAAAATGTCCGGCAAGCAATCCTTCATTTCTTTAACCGATGAGGGAGAAGAATTGTATCGGGAGTTCCGTGTTTCCATTAAAGAGATGTACGATGATTATTCCCAAACACTTGGGAAGGATTTCAGCCTGGATTTAAGCCGGATGCTGCATGAAGCAAGTTTGAAGCTTGAAAAAGAGTGATCGTAGGTAGGCGCTCTTTTTTTACCCATTCATTTGTATATACAAATATATATTATTGGAGGAATTCTTTATGAATAAAACGATCG
Organism: Rossellomorea sp. NPDC077527; assembly: GCF_044542955.1. Taxonomy (NCBI): domain Bacteria; kingdom Bacillati; phylum Bacillota; class Bacilli; order Caryophanales; family Bacillaceae; genus Rossellomorea; species Rossellomorea sp. NPDC077527. The sequence continues at coordinate 779,846 of NZ_JBITVL010000002.1, forward strand.
TAATCATAGGTGCCGGAAAAGGGATCAGCTATGAGGCAGCGAAGAATTTTGGGTTAAAAGGATACAAGGTGGCACTCATTTCACGGACACTTTCATCCCTGCAAAAGCTTGAAAGTGAGTTGGCAGCTCAAGGTATTACCGCTAAAGGATTTCAAGGAGATGTTTCGTCTGTATCATCCTTGAAGGACGCCCTTTCTGCAGTCAGGGCAGAATTCGGTGATGAAATCGAGGTTCTTCTGTACAATGCCGCATCCATCCGACCGGGTCAACCAACGACTATCCGCACGGAAGATTTCGTCTACGATTTTAAGGTGAACGTAGCCGGAGCCCTTTCAGCTGTTCAGGAAGTCCTTCCTTTCATAAAGAAAGAAACAGGATCGATTCTATTGACGGGTGGCGGTTTAGCCCTGCACCCAAATGCTGATGTCGCCTCGCTTTCAGTCGGGAAAGCAGGACTCAGGAACCTGGCTCACAGCCTTCATCAGGAATTGAGTTCAAAAGGCGTATATGTTGGGACTCTGACCATCAACGGTTATGTTCAGGAAGACACCTATTTTTCAGGAGATAAGATAGCTGAAGCATTGTTTATGATGCATGAGAATAAAGGCGATGTTGAGGTGGTATACAGAGAGGCGTGACGTCAACAATGTAAAAAGCCATCACCAGACACGGTACCGTGCTAGTGATGGCTTTTTCTACTATCTACTTATCGTATTCTTCGTTTTCATATGTCCCGTACTGACCATTTTCCGTATCGATGACACCGCTCGTATACGAATCCATGATCTGCTGGCTTACCTGCTGATTCGCATTCTCATCATACGTGAACTGTTCTTTCGGATCCCTCTTCTTCATGGTGATGCCCCCTATAAAAATAAGTAGTCTATTCCCCTTTATTGTTCGAAAATTAGCTACAGATATAAGTGGGAAAATATAGTATGATAACTGTAAGGAGGGGATCACAATGAGTTTAAAATATCACAACATATTAGTAGCTGTAGATGGATCAAGGGAAGCAGAATGGGCCTTCAAAAAAGCGATTGCCATCGCCAAACGGAACGACGCCACTCTGTCCCTGATCCACGTCATCGACACCCGCTCTTTCGCCGCCATCGAATCCTATGACCGCACCGTAGGAGAAAGAGCCATCAAGTATGCTGAAGAATTGTTAAACGAGTACAAAGAAGAAGCGACCGAAGCCGGATTGACCAAAGTCAAAACCTATGTCGAGTACGGCTCCCCGAAAGTGATCATCCCAAGAGAAGCAACCAAAAACGTCAAAGCAGACCTCGTCATCTGCGGAGCCACCGGCCTCAACGCCGTCGAACGCTTCCTCATCGGTAGCGTATCAGAACACATCACCAGAGCTGCACACTGCGACGTTCTGGTTGTCAGAACGGAAGAAGTGGAAGATTGATTTATTAACTTCCACAAAAAAAGAACGGATGAAGGAGAATGACCTCCCTTAACCGTTCTTTTTTATGCTTTACATCAAAACTTTTCAAGTTGATTGAAGCGTAAGGTGCTCGACTCCCCGCCAGCCCCTCGGAAAGCGAGCACCTGAAGCGAAAATCAACCAGCACCCACTAATGGCATCGGTTTTCTAGCACGCTCTTTTCTACACAGTTTGTTCTGCAAAAGACCCCAGTTGAGCTTTCCCCTTCTCAATCTGCACCTTCACCTGCTCAAACCCAGTACCACCATACGAATTCCTTCTCTCAACTGCCGAATAAGGAGTCAAAATCGAATAAATATCCTCCTCAATCAACGAAGAAAACTCACCATACGTCTCCAAAGAAACATCCTTCAGATAACAGCCCTTCTCAATACAATACAACACAAGCTTCCCAACAATTTCATGAGCCTGTCTAAAAGGAATCCCCTTCGTTGCCAAGTAGTCAGCAAGCTCCGTCGCATTGGAGAAATCATTCCCGACCGCTTCCTTCATCTGTTCACTGTTCACCTTCATCGTCGAAATCATGCCAGTGAAGATCTTAAGGGATCCCACCACGGTCTTCACCGTATCGAACATCCCTTCCTTGTCCTCCTGCATGTCCTTGTTGTAGGCAAGCGGCAAACCTTTTAACACAGTAAGAAGGGAAATGAGATTCCCATTCACCCTGCCCGTCTTCCCTCTGACAAGCTCCGCCATATCAGGGTTCTTCTTCTGCGGCATGATGCTGCTTCCCGTCGTGAAACTATCATCAAGCTCGATGAATCGAAACTCTTCCGTAGACCACAGGATCATCTCTTCCGCCAGGCGTGAAAGATGAGTCATCATGATCGAGCTGTTGCTCAGGAATTCCAGGATGAAATCACGGTCACTTACGGCATCAAGACTGTTTTCATAGTACGAACCGAAGCCAAGGAGATCGGCAGAATATTCACGGTCGATCGGGAAAGTCGTTCCCGCCAGTGCACCGGCACCCAGTGGAGAAATGTCGATTCTCTTGAGGGAATCCTGCAATCTCTCCTTATCGCGGTTCAGCATCCAGAAATAACACATGAGATGATGGGCAAACGAAATCGGCTGGGCACGTTGAAGATGAGTGTACCCCGGAATGATCGTTTCCACATTTTCTTCTGCCTGCACGATGATGGCTTTCTGGAAATCTTCAACGAGCTTAACGGCTTCCTCCACTCGTCTTTTTAAAAATAAATGCATGTCGGTCGCAATCTGATCATTACGGCTTCTACCTGTATGAAGCTTTCCGCCGACTTCGCCAATCAAGTCAATCAGCTGCTTCTCCAGATTCAGATGAATATCTTCATACTCCACGGAAAATTCAAGCTCATTCTTTTCAGCCTTACCGTACAGCACATGAAGTCCATCGAGAATCTGATCGGCTTCACTCACCGTCAGAATCCCGCACTTCTTCAACATTTTTACATGTGCGACGCTGCCTTCAATATCTTCTAACACAAGCTCCTGATCGAAGGAGATGGATGCATTGAATTCATCCACCCACTCTTCAGGCTTTTTGGTAAAACGTCCTCCCCATAGCTTGCTCATAGGGTCACTTTCTCTTTCTTTTCAGCATTGACCATGGAAGACACCTTTGTTGGAAGACCCCATAGTTGAATGAATCCAACGGCAGCATCATGATCGAATTCATCCGCTTTTGTATACGTTGCAAGGTTTTCATCATATAAGGAGTTCGGTGATTTTCTTCCTTCCACGATGGCATGGCCTTTGAATAACTTCACGCGTACAACACCATTCACATACACTTGCGTTTGATCCAGAAATGCCTTCAATGCTTTATTTAATGGAGAAAACCATAGTCCCTCATAGATTAATTCGGTCATTTTTTTCTCGATCACCGGTTTGAAATGAGCAATCTCTTTCACCAATGTCAGATCTTCCAGTTCTTTATGTGCCTTCAATAGGGTCATGGCAGCCGGGCATTCATACACTTCACGTGACTTGATCCCAACCAGGCGGTTCTCCACATGGTCGATACGTCCAACTCCGTGCTTACCAGCCAACACATTCAGCTTCGCAATGATCTCATCCAAAGGATACGCAACGTGATTCAGTTCCACAGGCACTCCTTTGGAGAACGTGATTTCAACTACATCCGCTTCATTCGGTGACTCTTCAATGCTCGCTGTTAGATCATAAGCATCTTCCGGTGGTGCAGCCCAAGGATCCTCAAGGACACCGCACTCATTGCTTCTGCCCCAAAGATTCTGGTCGATGCTGTATGGGGAATCCAGATTGATCGGGATTGGAATCCCCTTCTCTTTCGCATATTCAATTTCCTCTTCACGTGACCATTTCCATTCACGTACCGGGGCGATTACTTCTAAAGATGGATTCAATGCCGCGATGGACACCTCGAATCTTACCTGATCATTTCCTTTTCCCGTACAACCATGTGCCACAGCCGTTGCATTTTCCTGTTCCGCAACCTCCACAAGTTTTTTCGCAATCAACGGTCTTGATAGAGCGGACACCAGTGGATATTTCCCTTCGTACAGTGCATGACTTTGGAGAGCGATAAGCGCGTAATCATTCGCGAATTCTTCTTTCGCATCAATCACATAACTTTTGGACGCTCCCACCGTCAATGCCTTTTCTTGTACAAAATCAAGGTCCTTTCCTTCACCCACATCCAGGCAGCATGCAATGACTTCATATCCTTTTTCCTTTAACCATTGAACCGCAACTGACGTATCTAAACCACCTGAATAAGCTAAAACCACTTTTTTACTCATCCGTATCTCCTCCTGTTGATTTTCTATATAAATGAATATTTATTCTTTAAGATGAATTTATATTAGCAGTTTACAAGAAATACATCAATACTTATTCATCAATTTGTATAATTATTTTATGGACAAATTGTGAGATCCCCTTCGGACTGGGCTTACGGGCATAATTATTGTAGGATGAAAGAAGAATGAAACGTAAGGAGCATCCAGAAAGATGAGGAACGAATTTTTTTCATATGATCAAAGACTTGGAATCCACCTTCCCGTTATGCTGAAGGAATGGACGATGTATTCTTCGGAGGAACAGGAAGTGATTCTCCTTGAGTGGGAGCGTGTACGGGGAACGATTCCGGACCGGATTGGGGAAATCGATGTGGAGATCGAACGCCTGCAGGAGGAGTTGGCTCAGGAAGATGATTTTGAACGTTCCTGTATAATCAACAACGAAATCTCTGAACGGGCTTCGGAAATCAATGATTTATGGCTCTGGTACCGAACCAATCCTGAAAAAACAAAAAGGGAATGATGTGATGACCACATCATTCCCTTTTTATTATTGTTCATTTTTCTTATCACGCAAATAGCGATACTGATAATACTTTTCCGCAAAATCAGTGATCTTTCTCGAAAGCTGATAATTGGATCCCGCTCCAATAGCAATACTGACGAGAGGCAGACCCGACCACTTCTTCCCTTTAAACATGGTAATCGCCATCGCTTTCAGCGCCTGCTTCATGGATCCTTCCAGCCACGTGTAATCCGTCAGCTGTTCCGATCCATCGTAGAAGTAATTGGAATCCTTCTTGTTCAAGTCTTCCATCAGGTCATCCCACGCAAGGGCCCGAAGTCTTGCCGGCAGGGTCGCTGCATGAAACACCTTCAATGACGTCATCATTTCAAACGGTGTCTGAACATCAAATCCATAGGTAATCGCGATAAGCTGTACCGAACGGAGATTGATGACGAGCATCGCCGGCAAATCCGACCCAAGTGCCACCAAGCCGCCGGTCCCCGTCACTCCTCCTTGAAGCAGGGAGTAGATGCGGTGTCGTCCCGCATGCTGTTCCGCTATGTAATGAAGCTGATCAATCGTTAAATAATGCAAATCCTCCACCGTCTGAATGTCCTGATTAAAGGCCCGCGCCGTCACCAGAATGCGCTCACGTGCATCATTTTGCATCTGTGAACCTTGAATCAGAGAGTGCATGTGAAACAACCAGCCATCCAGCCGCTGAAAAAATTGCTCCTGAACATCTTCAGGAATCGATTCAAACGCGTAATCCAACCACTTCACATATGTATGCTCCAAATCATTCGCTTCATATTCATATAGTTCATCTCTCCACGCTTTGATCGACTGCCATACCTGCTTATCCCGTTCTGACCAGTTCACTTCTCCCCACTCCTAACATTCCTTGAATTACGTATAGTATATCATATGTGGGTGGGAGAATTCTTTGATTGTGGGGTGAGTGGTGGGAATAGTCTGTAAATTATAATTGTGAGGTAATAAAATCTATTTTTATCCGTTGCATTCGACTGATTTTGATAAAAAGAGCTTTTTTCAAAACTAATATACCCCAATTCCATACCCCTGACCCTATACCGGACGTGTGAATACTATTATATAAGCCAGTTTTAATCATTTATAAGCCACTTTTTAAAATTATAAGCCAGAATTTTAATATATGAGCCGGAATCCTAATATATAAGCCGGATATCAATTATTTAAGCTCTTTGTCGAAAAATCTCAGTTAGTATAAAACCACTGACTAAATTATACTAAAAAAAACGGGACCACCATCCAAGGCGGCCCCGTTTCATTTATTAGATATTCCCTTTTTCCACAACATCACGAGCAATCATGACTTCTTCATTCGTAGGAATGATCATAACTTTAACTGGTGAATGTGGGTAGTTGACGAATGCTTCTTTTCCACGTACTTTGTTGCGAGCAGGATCCCAGTATACGCCCATGAATTCCAAGCCTTGAAGGACTTTTTCACGGATTAATGTACTGTTTTCACCGATACCCGCTGTGAAGACAATCGCGTCTACACCATACATACGAGATGCATACGAACCGATGTATTTATGGATACGGTTGGCGAATACTTCAAGAGCCAGTTCCGCACGCTCGTTACCTTCTGAAGCCTGCTGCTCGATGTCACGAAGGTCACTTGAGAATCCAGATACACCAAGCATACCGGACTTCTTATTCAGGATGTTTAATACTTCGTCAGCTGTTGATCCCGTTTTCTCCATGATGAACGGGATAAGAGCCGGGTCAATATTACCTGAACGAGTTCCCATGGCAACCCCAGCTAAAGGGGTGAAGCCCATGGACGTATCGATGGATTTACCGCCTTCGATAGCAGCGATACTTGCACCATTTCCAAGGTGACAAGAAATCAGGCGTACTTGCTCTTCCGGACGGCCAAGCATTTCAGCCGCACGCTGAGATACATACTTATGGGACGTACCGTGGAAACCATATTTACGGATGCCGAAGTCTTCATAGTACTCATAAGGAAGGCTGTATAAGAATGAGCTTTCCGGCATAGATTGGTGGAACGCCGTATCAAACACTGCAACCGCAGGAACATTCGGCAATACGTTTTGGAATGCTTTGATTCCTGTTAAGTTTGCCGGGTTATGAAGTGGAGCCAGGTCAGAAAGCTCCTCGATTTTTGTCACGACTTCGTCTGTGATCAGAACGGAATCATTGAAAACCTCTCCGCCGTGAACAACACGGTGACCGATTCCATCGATTTCATCAAGTGACTTGATGATGCCAAAGCCTGTCAGCTTTTCAAGCAGCATTTTAACGGCTACTTCATGGTTCGGGATATCCGTTACTTCTTCACGTTTTTCATCGTTCACTGTAATATTGAAAACCGCATCGTTCAATCCGATACGTTCAATCAAACCTTTAGTAATGACCGTTTCTTCAGGCATATCAAAAAGCTGAAACTTCAAGGAAGAGCTTCCAGCATTAATTGCAATCACTTTTTTTGCCACGTTGTATCGCTCCTTTTGTATTCGATCTATCGACTCTTACTTTATTCTGTTCATTGAATCGTTTTTTATCTCTCAATTCCCCATTAAATCACTGACTCCACCCTATTTCAAGAAAAAGCTTGAAATGACATCGTTTTCATGTTAAATTAAATATTTTCGCAAAAGTTTGAATACGAAAAGCGGAAGGGCTTTGCCCAGAGGCGACAAGCATAAGGCGAGAACACCGGAAAGGCGGCCTTTTGCCTTTTTGGTGTTCTTGACTTATGACCTCGAGCCTCTAAGCCCTGGAGCTGGACCTTCGAAAGGCGGAGACGGCTTGGTCAGGCCCGACAAGCATATGATGAATGGGCCAGAAAGGCGTACTTTGCCTTTTTGGTCCATTTAGCTTATGACCTCGAGGGACTAGCCGTCGGAGCTGGACATGTCGTGGTGTAAGAATCGGTGCAGATTTTGTCGCTTTTCGTAAAACGGTCGATATATTGAAAATACGGTTGATAAAATGAAAAAAGGTTGATATATTTCTCAAAAGGTCGATAAATCCAGATAACGGTTGATAAATCCAAACAAGAGGTCGATAAACTCCTCATCTTCTGCATACCCCCAACACCACACCAATAAAACACCAACAAAAAAAGACCGCCCAAAGGCAGTCTTTATTTATTCTGTACCAACCATTGATCGATCTTCGATAGGATGTCCTGAAGGGCTCTCTGATTCGAAAGGCTTGGTAGTTGCGCAAGCAGTACCTCTTTAGGAGGCTTGATTCCTTCTTTTTTCTTCTGAAGGATCAGGATGCTCTTCGCCGAGTTTTTATTTTTAAACAGGGAAAGCGGCAGCTGCAGGAAGCCCTGGATGTCAGCTTTCTCTTTCAAATACCCTTGAAGCTGTGCGCTGTGCGGGGATTCAAATAATCCGTTTGGCACGATGAAGAACAGGTATCCTCCGTCTTTCGTATGCTTCAGGCTTTGCTCGATGAACAGGTGATGGGCGTATGAATGTCCTTCTCCCGCTTTCAGCTCATAGTCCTGGGCACGCAGGTCATTCGGATAATACCCGATCGGCAGGTCGCAAAGGACAAGGTCGACGGGATCGATGAACAACGGTTCCAGTGAGTCCTGATTAAAGAGCTGCAGTGGATGCTTCTGAAGATCCGCTCCCACATACGCGAGCTTGATGAGCACTTCGTCAATTTCCACACCAATGGACTGGGTTTCTTTTCCCGGCATTTGGTTTAAGACCGTCGTCAACAGGTTCCCGGTTCCGATTGCAGGGTCAAGAACTGTCAGCTTGTTCATGTCTGCCGTGAATTTATTGACGAGATAGCTGATGAAAAGTCCAAGTGAGTCCGGCGTCATTTGGTGGTTCGGCTGTACGTTTTCTTTCATTCCTTTTAAAATCGCGAATTGAAAGGCTTTACGGATATTTTCATTCTCAAGTTGAGGAAGATTCACTTCATCATATTTCTTGTTAAGACGTTTCTTCGTCAGTTCACTGACTTCTTCCTGAAGGACATCCCCCTGAAACAGGTTTTCCCCCGTTTCGGCCACGGCTTCTAAATAACTGCAAGCCAGTTCCTCTTGCAGTAAGGTAGCCGTTTCATCTATTATTCCAAATAATGATTCGACTGGCGAATTAATCATCGGCATTCATTCCTTTATCTCAATTTCATTCATCTATTGTACCGTTGTCCCTTGTGTTTGTAAAAAAACAATGCTGACCATCGGAAAGTCAGGTCAGCATGTCGTGAGAAATATTCTGTTTAGACAGGATTATTTCGCGTTTTTCACTGCTTCAACGGCAGCATCGTAATCCGGGTGGTTCGTTGCTTCACTTACATATTCCACATAGGTTACTTCATCATTGCTGTTTACAACGAAGACAGCACGTGCAAGAAGACGAAGCTCCTGGATGTGTACGCCGAATGCTTCACCGAATGAAAGGTCGCGGTGATCGGATAACGTTTGGACATTTTCGATTCCGTTCGCTCCGCACCAGCGCTTTTGAGCGAATGGAAGGTCCACTGAAATCGTCAATACTTCTACATTATCAAATTTCGTTGCTTCTTCATTGAATTTACGTGTCTGTGCATCACAAACACCTGTATCGATGGAAGGAACGACACTGATTAAACGTACCTTGCCCTTGGAATCATTCAGTGTGACTTCTGAGAGATCATTAGCTAATACTGTGAAGTTGGGTGCTTTGTCTCCTACTTTTACCTCATTACCTAAAAGAGTGACAGGGTTGTTCTTAAACGTGATATTTGCCATTATTTGTTCCTCCTCTATAAATAGTATGTACATTTTCATAGTACAGAAAAAGTCAGGGGGAAAGCAAATCATAGGGGTCACTTCTACAAAAAAAGATGAGCTCACTCATGACGAGTAAGCTCCTTATCCTTTATAGATCCAGCTTATGATTTTGATTGTGTTGACCGTTGTTATCCTGCTTGTTGTCGTCCTTTTTCATCATGCCCTGAATCTTCTCAATGGCACCTGGAGCCAGGTCCAGCAGGCGATCAATCAAGTGAGTGCTTTCATCTAAATGAAGCATTTTGATTCCTTTCGAGCTGACGATCAGGAACGCGATCGGCGTAATGGAGACACCGCCCCCGCTACCTCCGCCAAACGGTTGCTGCTTCTGGGAAGATTGATTGCTTCCGCCATTGCCTCCATCTGCGCCTTTGCCGCTGTCGTCCTTACTTTTACCGTCGATGATAAATTCACTACCACCTGCAGCAAATCCAAATCCTACCTTTGAAACGGTCAGGATGACGCTTCCATCGGGTGTTTCAACGGGATCACCGATGATCGTATTCACGTCGATCATTTCTTTTAAATTTTCCATTGCCGTGGTCATCAGACCTTCAATCGGATGTTCTGACATGTGAAGACCTCCTAGTTAAACTGAATGTTTTTCTCCAGAAATGGTGGAAAGGGGCTTCGTCTTAAACCTGGCCCTGCCGCCTCTCCAGTACCGAAGTATCTTTAAACCTACTAGGATAGCATTCCCTATGCGAAACTGGATAATACATGAAAATTGCGTTTGAATCACCGCATGCTGAAATGTCGGCGTGACTTCTATGACAGGCATGGATTGAAGGCGCATATACCCGCTCAAGATTCCGATGATGCTCCCTTTCATTCCCCAGATCATCCCGGTTAACGCCCCTGTCGATGCTGCATCCCCACTGCCAAATAGAGTCTTCCAATGGACATGATCCAATTTGACTTTCTTAAGAAAGCCCCTGATGATCCGGTGCATGGACTGGACGTGAAGAACGACTTCCTTCGTATCATTTAAACTCGCAATAAAATCATGGGGCGTAATTTTCTTTTTGGATGCCTTTTCCTTGGAAGGATTGCTCTCGTTCCCTTTCTTCGTCTCTTGTTCGACGACAACATTCGGGCCATCATCATCAAGCTTCACCAGCGGAATATCGATCGTATATTTGATCAAACCGAACCAGGCCCTCAGCTTCACCTTAAAATGATCATTGTCATTTCCATGGTATAAGGAAATCGTGATGGTCAGCTTCGTGATAATAAGAATGAATAATAGAAAAATAATAAGTGCCGCAATAATGATTAACGTCCAAATCCACCAGCTCATAAATTCACACCCTTCAACCTCTTATTATGGCCTTTGTGGGGGAAAATAAACTTGGTGGGGTGGAATTTGCAGTGAAAAGTGGTTCTTGGGGCAGGGTCCTGAGGGTGATTGCGTCATTTTGGGTGGTGATTGCGTCATTTTTTGATTAATTGCGTCATTTCGTCCCTTGATTGCGTCATTATTTCATTAATTGCGTCATTCCACCACGTAATTGCGTCTTTTTCCACATAAAGGTAAAAAAACAAACCCGCCTCATCAGCAGGTTTGCTTCTCTTCATCATACAGCCGGAGTAAACTCCAGCTTCTTCTTTTCCTGAACCACAGTGGTATCCGCAAACAAATCATGGATTCCTTGCTTCTTATTCGTAAACGCCACGACCACGTATAAAATAAAGACGGTCGTGGAGATGAACCGGCCGATCAGTTCCCTGAACAGGATGGTTCCCCATGAGGGTTTCGCGCCATTCAGCTGAATGACCCGGATGCCAAACACCATTTTCCCAATCGTCTGACTGAAGTATTTTGTCATTAAAACGAAATACCCGTAGAACACGATACTCGTCAAAATGGAGATCGGCGCAAACATCGAGCCGTCGGATAAGGAAATGTCCAATAGTTTAAAAATCGGATTCACAATCAGTCGCGTTATGCTTCCGATGACGATCAGATCCACAAGATAGGCCCAGAAGCGGATCCAGAATCCTGCCAGGTAATAACCGTCACGCGGAATTATGCCTGAATAGTCAGGTGAAGTCGACTGGACTTCGATATGTTCCCGTGTTTCGTTTTGTTCAAAGCTTTCACTCACTTCATTCACCTTCCTTATTCAGAGTATAGATACATCAATCGTGGAGAATTCGGATGCGAAAGAAGCTTCATCAGTGCCGCTGCTTCCATATCCTGACCCATCATTTTCTTTGCACCCATACTGAAGAATTCAGAGAAAGGGTCACCTGCACTGTATTCAAATACTTGTGCATCTTTTAGTTTATAATCTTTCTTCATCGCTTCAATCGTGTCTTCCACATAACCGAATTCATCAATCAAATTGACTTCCTTCGCCTGGATCCCATCATACACACGTCCGTCTGCGATCTTTTTGACATCCGCTTCCGACATATCACGGCCTTTCGCAATGACATCCACGAAGCCTTCATAAGAATTGTCGATCATGGATTGAATGATCTTACGTTCTTCATCGGTCATCTTACGTGTTGGACTCATGATATCTTTATACGGTCCACTTTTGATTGTGACAAAATCAACTCCGTATTTTTCTGCGAGTTCTGAATAGTTGATGCTATGCATGATCACACCAAGAGAACCTGTCAGCGTTTCTTTGCTGGCGAAGATCTTTGTAGACGGTGCCGATATGTAATAGCCTCCGGAAGCTGCCGTGCCGCCCATTGATACATAGATCGGCTTCTTCGTCTTTTCCATGATCTCGACCAGCTTCGAGTGGATTTGTGCGCTTTCCACCACTCCGCCGCCTGGAGAATTCACTTTCAAAATGATCCCTTTAACGGATTTATCTTTTTCAACGGCATCGAGTTTATCCATAAAAAGCTCATGGTTATAACCCGGGCTTTCAAATAAGGAACTTGCCCCGCCCGTATCCTGGATGACACCTTCCACTTCAAGGACCGCGATCCGTTTGTTCGCATTTCCTTCATCGATGATTTTTTCAGAGAAAGGGGTGTCCGTCCCTCCGAACATGTCTTCAAATGCTTGATTCACATCACCTGTCACAGCAGAGGTCGCAAAGTTGACGATTACTGAAACAAAGAATAATCCACCAGCGATTCCTAATGCCGTCCACCTTTTTGCATTCATCTGTATATTCCTCCCTTGTTTACCCTATCTTATGTAAGGATATGAATATCATTCTCACGCGTAAACATGATAGAATATTCACTAAGTTAGATTCTAGCAAAACTTGATGGAAATTGGAAAAATTATCTTTTATCTATCTGGGAGGTACATACTATGAGTAACCGTCGAAATATTTATTTCTATGCACTGCAACAAGAAGGAATGCAGACAAAGCTCGATCAATTGTTTGAATTGGCAAGGCGTTATGATTTCAATATTGTCGAATCCCCAAAAACCGCTAATATCATTGTCAGTATCGGAGGCGACGGAACCTTCCTGCAGGCCGTCCGTCAAACCGGTTTCAGACAAGACTGCCTGTATGCGGGCATTTCAACAGGCGGCACCTTGAGTATGTACTGTGACTTCCATATTAATGACATATCCAAGATGATCGAAGCCATGACAACCGAGCAGATCGAAGTACGCAAATATCCGACCATCGAAGTGACCGTCGATAATCAGACATCCTTTCACTGCCTGAATGAATTCAGCATCCGCTCCGGTATCATCAAGACCTTCGTCATGGACGTCTTCATCGACGACAAACATTTCGAAACATTCAGAGGCGACGGCATGATTTTCGCCACCCCGACGGGAAGCACTGCTTACAATAAATCCGTCAACGGTGCCGTCGTCGATCCGATGCTCCCTTGCATTCAGGTGAGCGAAATGGCTTCCCTGAACAATAACCGTTATCGTACCCTTGGATCTTCCTTCATTGTCAGCGGTCAGCGCCGCCTGGTTCTGAAGATCGTCCAAGACGGAAACGATTATCCAGCAATGGGAATGGACAATGAAGCATTAAGCATTCAGCATGTGGAAAAAGTCGAAGCCAAATTGAGTGATAAGATTATTAAAACGGTGAAATTGAAGGATAATTCGTTCTGGGAGAAAGTGAAGCGGTCGTTTTTATAGGTTTTGAGGGGTGTGGCGGTTGCAAATGAGTTAGTTTGTGCTGAATTTTGGTTGGATTGCGGCAGTTTGAACGGGTTTTGCGGCACTTCGGCTTATTGTTGCGGCACTTTGAATGAGTGTTGCGGTACTTTAATCGTTTGTTGTGCCACTTAACGCCAAACTCGTGCCACTTCCACCATCTCCATTTAAATCGCACACCAAAAAAGCGCTCCAGTTCTAAAACTGGAGCGTTCTTCATTATGCCGACAACCTAGCCTCTCTCCTCCGCTTCCTTGCATACTGCACCCGCGAAACGGTAAAGATCGTCAATGCCAGCCAGATAAACATGAATGAAACGAGATGGGTCATCGAAAACTCTTCGTGATACATCCAGATGCCGAGGATCAAGGTGATCGTCGGTGCGATGTATTGTAAGAAGCCGACCATATATAAAGGAATCTGCTGTGCGCCTTTTGAAAAGAACAATAATGGGATCGCCGTTGCAGCCCCTGCTCCCATGAGTAAGAGGTCCGTCCCTCCCGATACATGGAAAAGGGAAAGGGTTCCTTCGTTGTACATGTAGCCTAGGTAGATCAAGGAGATCGGCGCGATGGTCATCGTTTCAAGTGTGAGTCCGATGGATGATTCGACCTGGATGAGCTTTTTGGCTAAGCCGTATAGTCCGAATGAGAAGGCGAGTCCGATGGCAATCCAGGGGAATTCCCCGTATGAAATCGTCAGGATCAGAACACCGATAGCTGCTAATCCGAATGAAACGATTTGAGCCTTGGACAGGCTTTCTTTCAGGATGAATACGCCCAACAGGACGCTGACCAGAGGATTAATATAGTAACCTAGACTTGCTTCGACCATCTGGTTTGTATTCACGGCCCATATATAGATGAACCAGTTCGTACTGATCAATAATGAAGCAAGCAGCAGGGCGAATAGCTGCTTCTTTTTCGTCAGTGATGTTTTTAAATAGCTGGTAAAGTCCTTCCAACGCTTGCTGACGAACAAGAAGAGGAGCATGAACCAGAATGACCAGAAGATGCGATTGGCGAGGATTTCATTTGCTGATACATGATTCAGCCATTTCCAATAGATCGGCAGGATCCCCCACAGAAAATAGGAAAAGGCCGTATACAGGATTCCGGCTTGATCTTGCTTCATAAAAAAACACCCCCAAAACTATTTCTATTCCCGAAATATCTCCATTATATCGGTGAATAGTTTTGGGGGCAACGATTATTTATTTTTTTTATATACGATGGTTTCGTCCACGATGGTCATGTCGACGACTTTGCCGAGTAATTGATCTTCTTCCACTTCGAATGGATTAATATCCAATACGGTAAAATCGGCCGTGTAGCCTTCCTTGATCTCTCCACGATCGTCTTCATGGTGACAGGCATACGCGCTTCCTTTTGTAAAAAGGGATATTGCTTCATACATGGTGAGCTTTTCCTCAGGTCTATACTCGGTTTTATCAGGATCCAGCGGGTTGGTACGGGTGACGGCTGCATGGATGCCCCAGAGCGGGTTGATCGGTTCGATTGGTGCATCCGATCCGCCGGCGCATGGGATCCCTTCTTCCAGGAGTGTTTTCCATGCGTAGTTAAACCTCATATTTTCTTTCCCTAACCGGTCGATCACCCATGGGAAATCCGACGCCACAAATCTCGGTTGGATATCAAGGATGAGTGGCAGCCCTTTGATTTTCTCGATCAATTCTTTACGAAGGATCTGGGCATGGATGAGACGGTCGCGTCTATTATGAACGGATGGCGCCTCTAGTATTGCATCCACAACATTTTCAAAGGCTTGATCCCCGATTGTATGGACCGCGATCGGCAATTCGTACTTTCTTGCCTTTTTCACAAGTTCCAGAAGCCTTTCGTTTGTGTGGATGCTGACACCGTGCGTACTTGGATCATCGGCATACGGATAGCTCAGGAGCGCCGTTCTGCCACCTAAAGCTCCGTCTGCGAAAATTTTCATGGCACCGAATTCAATGAATTCATTTCCTCCAAGGAAGTGATGGCCATCTTCCTTCCAATCTTCAATCACTGCATGATGGACAAGGAGATGGGCCCTGAACTTCTTATCGCTGACGGTTTCAAGAAAAGCATTATACGTTTTCTTGAAGTTTCCGTAGTAACTCAAATCCTCGGTGTGGCCACCGACCAATCCGTGTTCCCAGCAGCTTTCGATCCCTTTTGTCAGGGCCTCGACGAGATACTCGGATGAGATGGGCGGCAGGGCATCGATCATCAGGTCCTGTGCCTTATCCTTTAATAATCCATTGAGCGTTCCATCATCATGTTTTTCGATTAGCCCCCCTGCAGGATTCGCAGTGTGTTCATCGATTCCGGCATTCATCAGTGCCAGCGAGTTTACGACCATGGCATGGCGACAGATCCGCTTCAATAGAACCGGATGATTCGGGACGACTGCGTCAATCTCCTGTTTCGTCAATACGGCCGCATCACTCCACAGGTTCTCATTCCAGCCTTCCCCAATGATCCATTTCCCCTTTTCCAGTCCATCAGCTTTTTCCGTAATAGCGTCCAGTACTTCACGCTTGCTGTTCATACTGGAAAGATCCAGCCTCATCAACGTTTCACCGTGACCGATCAGATGCATGTGACTATCGACAAATCCAGGGAACATCACTTTCTGATCTAGATCCACCACTGTATCAATCGTAAACTTCTGCTCCAATTCATCAGAAGTGCCTAATCCTTTGATATGGCCATTTTCCGTATAGACCGCTTCCACTTGATGACCTTCTTGCTGCATTGTATAGATGGTTCCGTTTTTCCATAAAGTACCCATGATGCATTTCCTTCTTTCATAAAAGTCTATTGCTCAAATGTATCATATTATAGAAAAATTCTGAAATGAAAAAAACCATAAAAATAGAGAGCCTTATAGGCTCCCTATCGGTGATCAGTTTTTCACTGAACTTAATTCCTTTTGTCTCAGCTCGATCCTTCTAATCTTACCGGACGTCGTTTTCGGCAGTTCCTTCACAAATTCAATCTTACGCGGATATTTATAAGGTGCCGTCAAGCTTTTCACATGCTCTTGAAGGGAAGGGATCAGTTCGGGATCTCCTTGATCCACATCTTCGCGCAATACGACGAATGCCTTTACGATCAATCCCCTTACTTCATCAGGGCTTCCAACAACGGCACATTCCTGTACGGATGGATGCTTGACCAGTGCATCTTCCACTTCGAATGGTCCGATCGTGTAACCTGAGCTGATGATGATGTCATCTCCGCGGCCTTCGAACCAGAAGTAGCCGTCTTCATCCTTCTTAGCTTTGTCTCCAGTAATATAATAATCTCCCCTGAACTGCATGGCCGTGCGTTCAGGATCTTTATAATAATTTTTGAACAGGGCAGGTGTTTCTACGTGAACCGCGATGTCCCCTACTTCACCTACTTCACATGGATAGCCTTCCTCATTGATGATTTCAACACGGTTTCCTGGTGTCGGTTTCCCCATGGATCCCGGCTTCAGTTCCATGCCCTTCATAATTCCAACAAGGAGCGTGTTTTCGGTTTGCCCGTATCCATCACGGACTTCGATCTGGAAATGTCGCTGGAATGCATCGATGACTTCCCTGTTTAACGGCTCTCCTGCCGAAACGGCGCTGTGCAGGTGATCAAGGTTATAAGTTCCCAGGTTATCCACTTTTGCCATCAGACGATACTCCGTCGGGGTGCAGCACAGAACATTGACTTGATTATCCTGAAGCATCTGAAGGTATTTATTAGGGTCGAACTTCCCTTGATAGACAAGCCCGGTAGCTCCTGAACCAAGGACAGACAGGAAAGGACTCCAGATCCACTTCTGCCAGCCAGGACCTGCCGTCGCCCATACTGTGTCACCTTCTTCAATGCATAACCACTCACGAGCTGCTGTTCTTAAATGAGCGTATGCCCATCCGTGAGTATGTACAACTCCTTTGGGATTCCCCGTCGTTCCTGATGTGTAAGAAAGGAACGCCATGTCATCACGTTTTGTATCAGCGAAGGCTAATTCGTCAGAAGCGGATTTCATCTCTTCTCGAATTGCAATCCAGCCCTCCTGTTTTTCACCCACTACGAACTTCTTCAGGTTTTCCATACCCCTTACGTTCTCGAACTGTTCTACGAATGGCGAATAAGCTACGATCCCCTTTACGTCTCCATGATCGATGCGGTATTCCAGATCTTTCGTACGAAGCATTTCAGAGCTAGGAATCACCACGAGCCCGGATTTTAATGCGGCCAGATATACGGCGTACGCCTCGATCAGACGTGGAACCATGACAAGGATGACATCTCCCTTTTCAAGACCCGTCCCCAAGAAAACGTTTCCAACTTTATTTACATTTTTCAATAATTGCGCATATGTAATGTCTTCTTTATTTCCTTCTTCATTCTCCCATTTGATTGCAAGCTTCTCTTGATCGCTTGCAAACTTCTCTACTTCCTCTACCAGATTGTATTTTTCCGGTGCAATCAATTCTTCCCTCTTCACTTCTGACTCCCCCTTGTTTGTCGATTCTTCTCTATTATACAAAATAATTTAAATTTTTTAAATTGTTTGGTTATATTCGATTACCTTCAAAATGTGAGTTTATTCGACAAAGGGAGCATATCTATATGGGTATGGTGCAATTATTTTCAGCTTTTTTAAAAAAA
This sequence comes from Rossellomorea sp. NPDC077527, assembly GCF_044542955.1. Classification (NCBI taxonomy): domain Bacteria; kingdom Bacillati; phylum Bacillota; class Bacilli; order Caryophanales; family Bacillaceae; genus Rossellomorea; species Rossellomorea sp. NPDC077527. The sequence continues at coordinate 798,163 of NZ_JBITVL010000002.1, forward strand.
CAATAAAGAAAAAGCATTAGTACAAGTAGCTAACACAGATCACTTCAATCTCTAAAAATGATGTAATTGGAGTGAGTATAAGAATACACTTGGAAAGTTGATTGGAGCGGAAGGTGCTAGTCCAAGGAGGATCAACTCACGTCCCGCGGAAAGCGAGCACCTGCAGCGGAAATCAACCACTACTCGCTGCTTTAAAGTATTTTGTATAAAAAATAGAAAAGGAGCGGGAATCCCGCTCCTTTGTAGCCATTGTATTTAATTATTTAGAGTATCCGCCACCGATTTGTTGTTCAGCCATTTGAACTAAACGTTTAGTGATTTCACCACCTACAGAACCGTTAGCGCGTGCTGTTGCATCTGGACCAAGTTGTACTCCGAATTCAGAAGCGATTTCGTATTTCATTTGGTCGATTGCTTGTTGAGCTCCTGGAGCTACTAATTGATTTGAACTGTTGTTTGCCATGTGTTTTCACCTCCTTGTTGAATATAGAATGTGTAAAAACACATGGCTTCATACAAGGAATATCGTTGGTAAATTATCCTAAATTTTTAGAGTAATTCGTTAAAGGTTTTTTCTGACTCTGAACCCGTTGAACCGTCGATTGTGATCGTTTCTGTACCGTCTACTGCTTCTTTAAGTAGAGATTCGAAATCAACGAAGCTTTCATAATACTCCACTTTTTCTTTTTTTGGTCTCGTTTTTGGAGCCGGCGGTGTGAAGATCGTACAGCAATCTTCGTATGGAAGAATGGAAATGTCATGGGTACCGATTCTTTGGGCGATATCGATGATTTCCAGTTTGTCCATGGCAATGAGCGGTCTTAATACGGGTGTATTGGTGACAGCGTTGATTGCTTCCATGCTTTCAAGCGTTTGACTTGCCACCTGACCGAGGCTTTCGCCGGTGATCAGCGCGCGTCCTTCATTCTTCTCACGAATGGCGTCCGCGATCTGCAGCATCATTCGTCTCGTCGACGTCATGGTGTAATTTTCCGGGACCTGATCATGGATCGTTTGTTGCACCTTCGTAAACGGGACGATGTGCAGCTTCACTTTTCCACTAAAAGCAGACAGCTTCTTCGAAAGATCGATGACCTTTTGTTTTGCCCGTTCACTTGTAAATGGCGGGCTGTGGAAATGGACCGCTTCGATTTCCACTCCCCTTTTCATCGTAAGGTAACCTGCTACGGGGCTGTCGATTCCTCCAGAAAGCATAAGCATCGCTTTCCCGCTGGCACCGACTGGCATCCCGGTGGATCCCTGGTAAATTTCAGAGGAAAGATAGACGCCTTCTTTTCGTACTTCTACATTGAGCTGGATATCGGGATTCTTCACGTCCACCTTGAGTCCGTCCAGGTTGCGAAGAATGTAGGATCCAACCTCATAATTCAGTTCATTGGTATCCAGTTCAAACTTTTTATCGGCTCTACGGGCAGAGACTTTAAAGGTTGTTCCGGGTGAAAAGCTCTTTTCGACGAGGGCCAGTCCCGATTTCTTGATTTCCTCTATGTCCTGAGGGACTTTCACGACAGGGCTGAATGACTGGATTCCGAAGATCTTCTGGAGTCTCGGAATGATCTCCTCCCCGTTTTCGTCTCCCAATTGGATATGAAGGCGATCCCTGCTCGCTGAAACGGAAATCGTCGGGAAATCCTTTAATGCTTGAAGTATATTTTCACGAAGCTTGGCCGTGAACATTTTACGGTTTCGTCCTTTGGTTGAAATTTCACCATATCTTACGAGTATGCGATTATATTTCATCTTGATCTCCTCATTGTGTGTTGTAATAAATCTATTTCATTTTTGAGTAATGTAATAAATTCTCTGCATTCTTCTATTGTATTATGGAACGACAGGCTGATCCGGATGGAATTGCTTGCAAGGCTGTCCGGTACTCCCATGGATAAAAGCGTCTGACTCGGTTTACTTTGCTTTGATGAGCAGGCACTTGTTGTCGAGAGATACACCTCATGACGATCCATGGCATGGATCAGCACTTCTCCTTTAAAATCCCGAACTGAAAAATTCAAAATGTGTGGAGCGTGATCATTTATTGGTGTATGAATCGTCACACCCTCGATTTTCTCCAACTCTCTCCTAAGAAATTGTTGGTTTTCTTCCATTATAACCAACTTCTGTTTACTTTCTTCTGTATGCATCCTGAGTGCCTTTGCAAAGGATACGATTCCACCTGTGTTTTCCGTACCACTGCGAAGGTTTCCTTCCTGCTCCCCACCAGAAAGGATTGGCGAGAGCTCAAGCCCTTCCCTTACAAATAGCATACCGGTCCCTTTGATACCATGGATTTTATGAGCGGAAATGCTGCATAAATCGATAAGCTTTTCGTCGAGAATAAGAGGGACTTTCCCGCATGCCTGAACAGCATCGACATGAAAAAGGATCCTTGGATGTTGTTTAAGGATGTTCGCAATTTCCCTGATGGGCTGCACGCTTCCGATTTCATTATTGACCTGCATGACCGAAACGAGGATCGTATCTTCCTGTATCGCTTTTTCCACGTCGGAGGGACGGACCTTGCCTTGGTCATCCACATCCAGATACGTCGCGCTATACCCGAATGCTTCCAATTGCTTAAACGCGTTGATGACGGAAGGATGCTCGATATTGGTCGTAATGATATGTTTCCCTCTGTGACCGTATTGGAGAGCCGTTCCTTTTATTGCAAGATTATTTGATTCAGTTCCTCCAGAGGTGAAAAATACTTCTTTTGCCTTTATACCTAATAGAGAAGCGACCTGCTCCCTTGATTGTTGAATTAACTTTTCCACCCGGCCACCGAATGAATGGATGGAAGATGGGTTGGCATAATAGCTTTCGTTTACCTTTAGGAACGTGTCCAGGACTTCCTTATATGGTTTGGTTGTCGCACTATTATCAAAATAAATCAACGTATACACCTTCTTCTACATGACACTGACTTTACTCAATCACTAATCTTACCATAAATCATCCCTATCCCAAATGAAATTCATTTCGGCTGAGGGATAAATTATAGTAGAAACAGAATCCAACAAATGGTTCACAATAAATTATTTTTCATTTTCCAAAAATTATTATTGAAAAGTGACAGGATTTTTGCGAGAATCTAAAAGGAAATAAGAGCAGAAGTTATTTAAATATACTAAATTGCAAGACTATTTAGTATTTCGACATTTTTCTATACACTTATGATACGATATCTTTTGCTTATGATAACGATTACAAACGGAGGGGTATATATGAACGAGAAAGCGCTATCATTTAGCCAGATCTTAACGATCGGATTAATGCTCTTCGCTCTATTCCTAGGTGCCGGGAATATGATTTTCCCACCATTTCTGGGACAACAGGCAGGAGAACATGTATGGACGGGGATTCTTGGCTTTCTTATAACGGGAGTAGGCCTTCCTTTACTTGGCGTCATCGCCATTGCGAAATCCGGAGGTGACCTCCAAACCCTTGCCAACCGGGTACACCCGCTTTTCGGACTTATTTTTACCATTGTTATGTATTTGGCCATCGGGCCGTTCTTTGGAATTCCACGTACCGGTACTGTGGCGTATGAAATCGGGGTCATTCCCTTCTTACCGGAAGAAACAGCGAAATACGGCACTCCTTTACTGATTTACACGATCATCTTCTTTGGATTGACGGCATGGCTTGCGATGAATCCATCTAAGCTCGTGGACCGAATCGGGAAGATCCTGACACCATCCCTGATTGTGATCCTGACCATCTTGGTAGTTAAAAGTATCATCAGTCCGATGGGGGATTTCGGTGCACCTCACGAAGCGTATCAGGATGGTCCATTATTCAAGGGATTCATTGATGGATACCTTACGATGGATACGATCGCAGCCCTTGTGTTCGGGATTGTGGTGATCAACTCCATTAAAGACCGCGGCATCACAAGTAAATCCAGTTTGACTCGCATCACGATCATCGCTGGATTCATCGCGGCTGCCGGACTTGCTCTTGTTTATTTATCCTTAAGCTATATCGGTGCAAGCAGCACGGATTCCATCGGTGCCCAAGCCAACGGTGGAGCGATTCTTTCCGCTGCAGCAAGCCATTTATTCGGATCGATGGGTACGATCATCCTTGGACTGGCGATTACGTTTGCATGCATTACGACATCCGTCGGACTTGTTTCTGCATGTTCACAGTATTTCGCGAAGATCCTTCCAGTATCTTATCCGAAACTGGTCATCATCATCTCTGCATTCAGTATGATCATTGCCAACATCGGATTGACTCAGTTGATTGCTGTATCTTTACCTGTGTTGATCTTCATTTATCCATTGGCCATCGTCTTGATACTTCTATCGTTCATGCACAATGGATTTAACGGCTACTCCCTCGTTTATGTGGGTGCTTTGATTCCAACTGGACTGATCAGTTTGATTGATGGCATCAAAACGGCTGGCGTCGATGTGACAGCTGTCAGTCAATCACTAGAATTCCTGCCATTCTATACACAAGGAATCGGTTGGATCGTTCCGGCCATGATCGGGGCCATCATCGGATTCATCATTGCCGCACTTGCAGGACAAACAAAACGGACAATCGAAGCAAGCTGATTTCCGTCACTTTACGAAAAAAAGGACTGATGTAGATAAAACTACATCAGTCCTTTTATTTATCATTCACTCTCAAGATCCATCATTTTCTCGATCTTCTTCAAAGCGCCCGGCTCCACTTTCTCGATGGTTGTGGCCGCTTCTTCCAGTGCTTTTCGATAATCATATTGACGGAATGCTTCTTCAGCCGTCTGAAGCCCTTCACGTACGGAGCTGTATTTGCTGCGGTAACGATTGCCGTATTGAATGATTTTCTCCGATAGGAGGACATTCTCGATCAGGTCTCCTGTTTTCGTATAGAAATGATCGACGGTATCTTCGGCCCCTAGTAATGTTTCCTGTACGAACTTCATATTTAAAGGCTTTTCCGTCAGGCTCGCATTCACCTGTTCGATCTTTCGGTGTACCTCATCCAGAAGATCTTTGTAATCAGCCGGTAATCCAGGTACATTGCTCTTTGAGAGCATGCGGCTTGCTTCCGCAACCTTCTTCTTGAGTTCCTGAATTTTCTCCCTAGTGGCTAATTCATCTTTCCGAAGATTCTGCAGATAGCCGGAGAATTCACTCTGCTGCTGATTCAGCTCTTCGAGTCCATTTCTGATTTCCTTCAATTCATCACTCAGATTCGAAAACGCGGTAGCATTCGTTTCTTCTTTTTGCATCAGCATTTCATGACGCTTAGAAAGCTGAATGATTTTCTTATCGATCTCATTCGGCGTACTAAGGTCTGTATCATGAAGATGATACCCTTGTTTCACGATGCTTACTTCCGATTGAATGTCATCATTATCTTCTTTGGCCTTGATCAGCCCTTCAGTCGTTTGGTCTCTATATTGCTCTACAAAATGCTTGGCATGAACTTCTTTCTCCAGTAAATCATAGAGGTTCTCGACCTTGACTTTGATTTCCTGTATGCCCGCTTCTACTTCTTCTACCTGAAGCTCTTCAAGATTCTTGTTGAATTGTTGTAGCGTTTCATTTAAGGATGCCACTTCTTTGTCCACTTCAATATGGTCAAGGATATAGCCCTGATCTTTCATTTCAATATATCCAGCCTCAAGCTCGGACAGTTCGGAAGGCAGGACATTTTCACAGTCGGTGATCAGTTTCGGCACTGTCTCCATCTTGTAGGAAACTGTTTTTAATTCCTCTGCAAGGCTAAGGACGATTTCCCGTGCATCAAGATAATTCCCCTGTTCAGTCAGATCATTGAATTCATTGATTTGTTCAGAAAGTTGATCGAGGAGATTTTCTATGTGCTTAGCCGTTTGACCGTATGTATGTCGATACGCGAGGAGCTGCTTCTTGCTGTTTCGGAATTCTTCCTGAAGAGCCTGAATTTCTTCACGGTTCTTTTCTTCACTGCCGACCAGTTCATTCAGTTCTTTCAGGATCTGTTCAATCTTCTCTTCGGTTTCGGTCAGAACCTGATCGATTTTGGCGAGGACCTCTTTGGTTTTAGTAAATCGAAATTTATCGGTGTACTCTTCTGCATCGAATAGTAGTTCTTCAACCTCAGGAAGCTGCACAGCAACAATCTCATCCCATCCCTGTCTCCAGCCGTCAAACAATTCTTCTGTCTGACCCGTCATATTCAGTTGCTTTACTCTGGAAAGCTCGTCTGAAACCGGTTTGTTCATAATATCGATTTTCCAGGCTTCATAGCGATCAATTTCAGCGTAATATTTCTTTCTAGAGATAAATCCGATAAGGAATACGATTAAGATAAGTATTATTCCAGCGATGACGTATTGCATCTTAAGCCCCCTGTTCAACTATTCAGTAGACATCTATATGAATGTGAATGTTTCATTAATAATTTGTCATTGTTATAATGATACCATGTTAACGACATTTTTTGACTATTAATTTCTAATTTTTCAGTGATAAAACGTCAATTTTAGCAAATTCAAAAGAAAATGGACATGATTATTTTGTTTGATGCCAAATGTTCACCTTTTTATTAGCAAGTGCTGGTTGATTTCCGCTGCAGGTGCTCGCTTTCCGCGGGGCTGGCGGTGAGCCTCCTCCTGCTTTCAAGATGTCCAGCTGCAGGGCTTAGGGGCTCGAGGTCATAAGCCAAGTCTGCCAAAAAGGAAAAAACGCCTTTCCGGCAGACTCGTCTTATGCTTGTCGCCCCTGTGCAAAGCCCTTCCGCTTTTCTATTTTCCCGCAGGAGTCGAGCACCTTCCGCTTCAATCAACCTTTTTAGAATCTATAATCTCTTTAATATAAGGAAATAATTCTTACCGTGATTTGAGAGTTTATTTCCTATCATCTTCACTAAATCTCTGTTCTTTTTCTTTTAACAGAATAAATTTATAGCAAAAGGAAGTGAAGTCTCATGATAAAAGTCGACGGGCATGTTCATACGCCTTTTTGTCCGCATGGAAGTACGGATTCTTTTGAGATGTATGTTGAGAGGGCGATTTCTCTTGGTTATACTGCCATAACGTTTACGGAGCATGCTCCGCTGCCTGAAGGTTTCTCGGATACGACGCCTGATCAGGACAGTGGAATGGATTTGACCCGCCTTACGGATTATTTCGATGCACTGGACATGTTGAAGGAAAAATATAAAGACAAGATCATCATCCGCTCGGGGCTTGAGGTTGATTATATTGAAGGATTCGAACATGAAACAAAGGAATTTCTTGCAACCTACGGAGCTCGGATGGATGATAGCATTCTTTCTGTCCATTTTTTACAGCATGAAGGAAAGTGGGACTGCCTGGATTTCAGCCCAGACGTGTTTCATTCGATGATTGGTTATTACGGGTCGGTTGATGCGATTTATTCACGTTATTATGAGACGGTACTGAAATCCATTCGGGCCGACTTAGGCGAATTTAAACCTAAGAGAATCGGGCACACTACCCTTGTAAAGAAATTTCAGCAGCTATACCCAGCTTCCCATTCGTTCTCGGATGAAATGTCGATCATCCTTCGGGAAGTGGCCGATAGAGATCTTGAGCTAGACTATAATGGGGCAGGATTTGTAAAGCCTTATTGCGGTGAGTCCTATCCGCCACTGGAAATCGTGAAAAAAGCCCGTGCGTTGGGAATCAAAACGGTCTATGGTTCTGATGCTCACACGTCGAACGGCCTTGATCAGGGTAGAGCCGATATGGATTTATAAAGTGAAAGAACTCTTCTTCAAACGGAGAAGAGTTCTTTTCATTCAAATGATAAGCTCTTTCTTCATGACCTCTTTCGCTTCAGATACGAGGAGGAGATCAATCCATTGATCAATGTTCTTATAATATTGATCGATAAAGTAATATTCCTGCGGGAACATCTGCCACACTTCCCTTAATTGCTGACTGTGAAGAAACGGCATCGTCAGCATCGACTTAAGCTGGATCACGAGAAAGCTCACCGGCTGTTTCTTCAATGCATGGTCCTTCATTCCTTGTTCAAACAGACGTTTCATGTAGTGCCTTTCTTTCATTAAATAGGAAGAAATGATTTCACGAACAACCTGTGAATCGATAGACACTTCCCTCCAGATGAAACGTGCCAATTGGTGATTTTCACTTTGGAATTTCAGTATTTTGTAGACCGCCCGTTTCAGGCAGAGATCGGCACTGACATAATTCAACGCTTCCACCTCTTCCTGCAGAAAGCGTAAATACGGCTCGAAGAAATGGGTGAAGCACGCTTCCAATATCCCCTGCTTACCCTTGAAATAATAGGAAATCGTTGCTGGATTTACGTTCGCCCTCTTCGCAATATCCCTGACGGACGTCCCATCAAAACCATGATCATAAAAAAGGTACACTGCCGCTTTAAAAATGGACTCTTTCGTCGACTTGGAGGTATCTAGTTTTTTCATATTTCCCCTTCTTTCGAATATAATAGGCGAATGAAAAAAACAGTGGCGAGAGTGAATATATAAAAACTTCATCAGAAAAAAGAAACGAAATCATTGAAGGTTATGAAGAATTATGCTAAAAATGGTTCAATAGATATTTCTATTATCATTTGTTTACACAAAGAATTCGTGTTTTCGCATGGATTTCCTTTAAGTATTTCTCGACAGGATTTGTTGCTCGGAGGCTTTGCGGAAACATTTTGACATGAAATAACTCACATTTTGTAGAATTGGGGGAGTTTATAGTGTTTCAAGCAGAAAAATATCAAGGTACAAAGGAACAGGGCTTTGGACTTGTTACAAAACAATTGAAGGCTTTATTAGAAGGTGAGCCAAATCAAATCGCGAATTTGAGCAATGCTTCCGCCCTTTTGAATCAATTTATGGATCGCATCAACTGGGTTGGATTTTATTTATATGAAGAAGAAAGCAATCAACTGGTACTCGGGCCTTTCCAAGGACTCCCTGCATGTGTAAGGATTCCTTTAGGAAGAGGAGTATGCGGTACTTCTGCAGGTGAGCAAAAGACGCTTCGAATCGAGGATGTCCATCAATTTCCTGGCCATATCGCATGTGACGCTGCCTCACAGTCGGAAATCGTCATTCCTCTTGTGAAGGAAGGGAAACTGATCGGCGTCCTGGATATCGACAGTCCTGAAAAAGCTAGATTTGATGAAGAAGATCAGAAATATTTAGAAATCTTTGTGGACGAGCTGTTAAGACATATTTAATTTAGATGTTTTTTAAGAAAGACCCCGCCGGGATACAACGTTACCGGCAGGGTCTTTTTTTACTGGAAGAAATTCGGTGACTTGTTAAAAAGTTCACGTTTTCCTCCTTCCATAATAGGGAAAAGAGTAACGTACATGAGAACTTTACACTGGATTATCCCATACAATATCCAGAATAGAGTACGGGTAAAAAGAGGTGTAGTATGAGTGAAAAGAAAAAAGACTTACCCTATTTATTATTTCTGCTGGTGATGCCGGCATTAGGCTATCTGTACACACTATTGAATACGGATGCCCGTGAAGCGGTCATTCTGTCTACAACACTCGACGAATGGATTCCGTTCGTACCGGCGTTCATTGTGCCGTATATTTTGTGGTACGCCTTTATTTTAGGATACCTTTTTTATTTTTGGTTTAAAGACGTCCAGACGTTCCTTAAAACACTTGGCATCATTGTCATCGGTGAATTGATTTGTTTTGTGATCTACTTTTATTTTCAAACCACGGTCCCCCGCCCGGAACTTACGGGAGACGGCTTATTTGTCGACCTCGTCCGGATGATCTACAGTCATGATCAGCCATATAATGCGTTTCCAAGCATCCATGTCTTAACGACATTCGCCATCATTCTCGGCAATTTCAACATTAGGGATAAACACCTATTCCACTCTGTCTTTGTGCCGATCATGGGATCGTTGATCATCCTGTCGACCCTTTTTGTAAAACAGCATTTCGTTCTCGACATGGTCAGCTCGGTTTTCTTGACTGTGTTCATCTACGGTATGATGTTTGAGCTTTATGGGGTCAGTGCGAAGAAATCAAAGCAAGCCTATCTAGAAGAATAAAATTCAAAAACAGGAAGGTCCCATTCTATCGCGGGACCTTCCTGTTTTTTATCGACTATTCGATTTTGATATAAAACTCTTCCACATATGGATTCTCTGGCTGTTCGACTTTTTCAAACACCGGATTCGTAATGACCGGCATGGTTCGACCATTGAAATCCACGGCATCAATGATTCCACTTACATTAACCCACGTATCTGGTTCCAATGCTGCCATGTCCTGATCCTGAACCAATAAACCGTAGACAGATGCATCCGCTACACAGCAAGATACAACATATCTTGAAATGACCGCCTGGTTCTTCTCAAAGCCCTCATCTTTATAAATGAATCCTGTCAGCTGCACTTCTTTTCCAACATACTGATCGAGCTTTTCATCTACTATACTGAGCGTTTGAACATACTGTTCATCCCGCACGATGATTTTCTCTTTACTCCTGACAATGTCTTTGAGCTTATCAAAGTCTTTCTCAACCGGGAAGTCTTCATATGAATCCAGCGTTGGCTGCAAACCTTGCTTGGAATCTTTCTTTGGCTCCTCGCTATTTTCGGATTGATTTCCAATCGCTGGTGGCGTAGAAAACATCGTATTTCCGATCTTTACCCCTCTTTTCGCCGCTGCAGCACTGTCGAGTACATTATCAGGCAGTAGGAAACCAAGAACGATAGGGAAAACAAACAGGGTGTAGATCATGAAAGACTTCATGACCCCTCTCGGCATCTCATGTCCTTCACAATCACATGAATGACTCTTCATATTCGAGGACGTTCCACGAATGACCTGAATGGCCCCCAATAAAAGAAACACTCCCAATGCAAAATACATATATCCATTCATTTTCGGGGCTATGAAGTACTGAAGATTGAAGGTTAAAAATAGTTTAAGCAGCAGTAATGCATAGCCAAGTAATATAATTCCCCGTAAATACGTATGAAATCGAACGGATGAATTCACTTACTATCCCTCCCTATAACCAAAATTGAGTAACCAATATACTGAGATAAACGGTAACAGTGACGACTACAATAAATAATAGGACAAATCGCTTTTTAAAATAGGCAAGCATCAATAAAGTATTTTTGAAATCGATCATCGGACCGTATACAAGAAACGCAAGGAGGGACGTAGTTGAAAACAGGTTACCAAATGAAGAAGCAACGAATGCATCGGCTTCAGAGCATAGCGACATAACATATGCAAACCCCATCATAACCCCAGGTCCTGCCCAATCGTTGGAGCCTAATGCCACAATGGCTTCACGATCGATATACGTTTGAAACACGGCTGCCAATAAAGCACCGATGATTAAGAATTTACCCATATCAAAAAATTCATCACTGGCATGAACCAGTGTTTCCATTAATTTATTGCTTGAATGGTCATGATCATGGTCGTGATGATGGTGCTCATGATCGCGGCTACTTTGTTTAAGAGGATTCTGCCTGCCAAATAGCTTGTACAATAATGCCCCAATGATAAGCGCTACGACGAACGCAATCAACATTCTTCCAATGACAACGGTAAGATTATGTTGAAACGCATAGTAGGTCGAAATCAGAACGATCGGATTCAGAATCGGAGCCGTCACCATAATGACGATGGCGAGGTGTGTCGGCATCCCTTTCTTGATCAGCCTTCTGGCCACTGGTACGATGGCACACTCACAAACCGGCAGCAGGGCACCTACTAAAACCGCAGGGAACAGGGCCAGGTACGGATACCTCTTCGGAACCAGCCTTTGCAATAAACTCTCAGAAACAAATACTTGTATCAGTGCCGATGCAAAAACTCCAATTAATATAAACGGAATGGCCTCTAATAGGATGCTTAAGAAGATGGTGATGACATTAACCAAAGAACTTCCTAATAAAGCATCCGGTACCCATCCTTTAATCCATTCACCGCCTAAAAACAATCCGATGATCAGAGTAAAAAGGAATAGACCCGTCAGGTCCTGTCCTACCTTTTTTAATTTATTCAAAGAACATAAAACCTCCTCTCTCACTAAACGTAATCATTCCGTTTTAACTCTTGCATTACTTCTATTCTTTCTTGATTTACTTTATGATTCATATTTTGATGTTTTTATAAAATCCGTACATTTTTATGTAACTGAAGATCAACTTCAACATAATGGCACGGTGAATTTCAATTAACCTTCTACTATAAATGCAGGAATCGGATCTTTGAATGCAGTCCAATCCTCTTCCATTTCCCTCTCCGTTAACAAACAATGATCTAATGACTTCTCTATTTCTTCTTTGTTCATCTCTAGACCGATAAAAACGATTTCGTTCATTCGATCGCCATACTTCGGATCCCATTTTTCCGCTAATTCTATTTCTTCAGCCAAAATTTCTTTCCTTTCCTGTTCAGGGTAAGCAGCCACCCACTCCCCAGCTCCCTGGATGATAATCGATGGTCCTGCCTGGGATAATAAACCGGTCATGTCGTTTCGGGTTGGTAGCCAAAAGAATCCTTTTGCCCTTACGATATCAACAGGCCATTCCTTCATCCATCTCATGAATCGTTCGGGGTGAAATGGTTTCTTTCGACGATACACAAAGGAAGAAATACCATACTCCTCGGTTTCAGGAGTGTGTTCTTCTTGTAATTCTTTTATCCAACCGGCTGCCTGACTTGCTTTTTCAAAATCGAACAATTTGGTATCCAGTACTTGGTGTAATGGTATATTGGAGTGCGTAGCATGAATGATCCTTGCGTCAGGGTTCAGCTTTTGAAGAATAGCTGTTAATTCGATAACATCCACTTCTTCTACTAAATCAATCTTATTTAACACCACCACATTGGCAAACTCAATTTGATCTATAAGCAAATCCACTACTTCCCTTGTATCTCCCTCATCTGTTGCCTGCTTACGATCCAGCAAGGTTTCTCCACTGGCAAAGTCGTGCCAGAAACGATTGGCGTCCACGACTGTCACCATCGTATCCAGTCTTGTTTTACTCGTAAGATCAATATCCATTTCTTCATCCAAATACGTGAAGGTTTGGGCAACTGGGATCGGTTCAGAAATCCCGGTGGACTCAATGACGATATAATCGATATCCCCCTGATCGACCAACCGCTTTACTTCTATCATTAAATCTTCTCTTAACGTGCAACAGATACAACCATTTTGAAGCTCCACCAATTTTTCCTCCGTCCTGGTAAAACCCCCGCTCTTGACAAGAGCTGCATCAATATTCACCTCACTCATATCATTCACAATAACCGCAATTCTCCGATTTTCCCGATTATGTAAAATATGATTTAATAATGTCGTCTTTCCTGACCCTAAATAACCGCTTAATACTGTTACTGGTACTTTCATGCTTTAACAATCCTCCCATATTTAAATCAAAATCGTTACGATTTAAACAGGCTATGATTCTTATGGCTACTCTCCTTACACCCAAAATATTCCGTGAGACTGGACCGATTCCCTACTCGCTATGTAACGATTGAATATCCATGAATACTCCCCACAACTATGAACCTTTTAAAAAAATTACTACTACCCTTCACAAAACGTAACGATTTCGTTTTATAAGTACTAAATGTATTTAAACACATGAATGATCGTTGTGCAATGAAAATTTCAAAACAAATCGTAATCATTCTTATTTACAAAACGGAATGATTACGATAAAGTAGTGTGTGAAATCATTAAAAAGGAGTTAACGATGAAAAAATACCTATTCATTTCACTTGTTCTAATTTTATCCATGTTTCTTTCTGCCTGTAATCAGGCTAAAACCACAGGGAATAACGGCAGTCATTCTGATGCTGAAGAGTCAATAAGCATCATGACTTCCCTCTATCCCCTTCAATATTTTTGCGAACGTATTGGAGGCGATCTCGTAAAGGTAGAGTCCCTGCTTCCCCCTGGTTCTGATGCCCATACCTTTGAACCAACCTCTAAAGATATGATAAGCATCGCAGAATCAGATCTGTTTATTTATAACGGCCTTGGGATGGAGTCTTATGCTGAAAAAATCACTAAATCCCTAGAAAACGAGGATACAATCATGGTAGAGGCGACAAAGGGAGTCGATGTCATCGCAAGCTCTCATGATCACTCTGAAGAAGGAGATCATGAAGAGGAACATCACGAAGAGAGCGATGCCGATCATGAAGAGGAACACGACGAAGAGGACGATACCGGTCATGAAGCGGAACATCATCATGGGGATTATGATCCACACGTCTGGTTAGATCCAAACCGTGCCATTGGATTGGCCGAGAATATCCGTGACGCTCTGATTGATCTTCAACCAGAACATAAAGATGCATTTAACCAGAATTTCAACGATTTAAAAAAAGATTTAGAGAGTATTGATGCTGAATTTAAATCATTGGCTCAAGAAAGTGACCATCCAGAGATCCTTGTTTCCCATGCTGCATATGGGTATTGGGAGGACGCCTATGGAATTGAACAACTGGCTGTTGCCGGACTCTCTCCTACCGACGAGCCTTCCCAGAAAGAATTGAAGGAAATCATCGAAACCGCCAAAGAGCATTCTATTCATTATGTGATTTTTGAACAAAACGTCACTTCTCGGGTTGCTGAGATCATCCAGAAAGAAATCAATGCAAAGCCATTAAAAATTCATAACCTTTCTGTATTAACAGAATCGGACATTAAAAACGGTGAAAACTACATGACATTGATGAAGAAAAACCTAAAGACCCTCGATCAAGCAATGAATGATGAATGATTTGAACGTTAACAAGCGCGTGCCTGTGTGTGGCACGCGCTTGTTTCATTTATAGAATTTAGGCTACTTCCACTTTGCCTTACGCCTTATCCAACGCCTGGGATAAATCATTCCAAATATCCTCAGGTGCTTCAAGTCCCACGGAGAGCCTCAGAAGAGAATCATTGATTCCCATGCTCTTTCTAGACTCTTCAGGCACGACGGCGTGAGTCATCGTCGCGGGATGCTGGATCAATGTTTCAGCATCGCCAAGACTGACAGCGATTTTGATCATGTCAAGATCATCCATGAACTTCTGCGCTTCTTCCTTTGAGCCTTTCAGCGTAAAGGAAATCATCCCGCCCGGTTTTTTCATTTGTTTCTTCATGACCCCATGTTGAGGGTGATTGGCATGTCCAGGGTAGATGACCGTTTCTACCGCGGGATGTCCCGCTAATAAATCGGCAATCTTCTCAGCGCTATCACAGTGTCGGTCCATGCGCACGGCCAATGTCTTTAACCCTCTAAGCAATAACCATGCATCGAAAGGAGAAATGATTCCACCGATATCCTTTTGAGTGGTCATCCGGATTTCCGCCATTTTCTCCTGCGAGCCGACGACAAGACCTGCAACAACATCCCCATGCCCACCGATATATTTCGTTGCGCTGTGGATGACAATGTCACACCCTAGCTCAAGCGGACGTTGAAGATACGGAGAACAGAATGTGTTATCCACTACGACTGGAATCCCCTTTTCCTTCGCAACCTTCACAACGAGCTCAAGATCAATGAGCTGCATAGTCGGGTTGATCGGAGTTTCCACATAAATGCAGCTTGTGTTTTCCGTTATTTTCCCCCGGATTTCTTCCTCTGTATCCATGGAAGAGAAATCATGCCCTATGGCAAATTTCTCTTGAAGGAGCTCAAGAAGACCGAACGTACATCCATACACCCCTTGAGAACATAGGATATGATCCCCTGATTTTGTCAGCGAAAACAGAACCGCGCTGACAGCCGCCATACCGGAACCAAAGGCAAGAGCAGCTTCCCCGCCTTCCAATGAAGCCATCCTTTCCTCCAAAATGGATACCGTCGGATTTCCCAGTCTTGAATATATATATCCTTCTTCTTCACCTGCAAATCGATTTTCCCCTTGTTTCGCATTTGCAAAGGTATAAGTTGAAGTTTGGTATAAAGGGGGCGCTAAACTATCAAAATGTTGAGACGATTGATACCCCTCGTGAATCACCCGTGTTTCAAAACGTTTCTCTTCTTTCATTCAGTATTCCTCCCAGTATTCCCTTTAAGTCTAAGTAACTACTATTCTAGAATATGATAACTACGGAGAAAAAGAAAGCGGTTACATTAAAGTGGTAAAGGGAAATGTGGTGTTTTTCATTTAAAACTGATTTGTCAACACTGCTACTTATGTAGCGAGGAGTTGGTTGATTTCCGCAACCGGCGATCGATTCCTATACCTAAAAAGCAATGCAGTTAGTTACATTTACTGTGTCTCGGTGCTTTTAAACACCAATTTTCATGATGAGCTAATTAAAAAGGAAGAACCAAATATGGCTCTTCCCGATTCATTCTTTATTTAGCATAATCTCAATCACAATCTTTCACTACCTGGTTCTTTCCGTTATTCTTCGCAAGGTAGAGCGCTTCGTCCGCTTTTTTCACTAGTTCCTTCACGGACTTCGGACATGTGTCATCCTTCTTTCTCCAAATGGATAAGCCGCATGACAGGGTGACGGATGGATCGGTTTTCAGAGGGGCTTCTTTTATGATGCGCCGGGCGATTTCAAGGCCCTCTTCACGTCCGATGGAAGGGAGATAGGCCGCCAATTCTTCCCCTCCCCATCTGGCAACAAAGCCATGATGACTGACAATGCCTTTGATCAGGTTTGCCACTTCGATGATTACTTCATCACCAATTTGATGGCCATACGTGTCATTGATTGATTTGAAATCATCTATATCAATCAGTAGTAATGTACCCAGTTCATCCTGATTCATGGAGATTTCCATTGTGTCATCCAAATAGTTCCGCGCGAATAATTTGGTCATATGATCAGTGATGACCATATGCTCAAGTTTTTCACGAAGAGTGGCATTGGTGATGGCAAGGGTCGAATGATGGATGAACGACTGCAGAAGCTTATACATATCGAAAGAGAACATATAAGGATCTTTATGCAGAACCACACAGAATCCGATCAGGGCTTCATTTTGGATCATGGGAGCGGCCATGATCGAAGGGAAGTCTGCCTTTTCGAATCGGTCGCTGACATCTCCTAAAAAGATGGCATCCCTTTCCTTTTCGATGCGTTGCTTTACGTACGAAATATAGTTCCTGCCTTTTTCTTCAAAAAAGATAGACGAGCTTTCGTCCATAATGGTGTACTCCCCTTTTTTCAGGAGTACAAATCCAATGGCGGATGCCTGAAAAGAACGTTTAATCTGTTTCTTTAAGAACATGACGGTTTCCGACAACCGTAAATTCAGATTCAATTGATGGGACGTTTCATTGATGAGTTGAAGATCGGTGATGAGCCTTTTCGACTGTTCATAGAGTTTGGCATTCTCCAGGGCACTCCCCGCCGTATACGCAAGCAGGCGAATGAACTCAATCTTATGATCTGTAAAAGTGTCATGGGACACGGACTTCACTTCAAGGACCCCATAAATCCCCTGCTTTCCTTTTAAAGGTGCGTACAGGACATCCTCTTCCCCTGATTCGATGCTTCCATTCACAAATGCCTGCATGGCTGATTCGTTTGCTTCCTCAAAGTCGAAATTCTTAATAGGGAGTTCCCCGAACTCATACCGGTCATTCGACAATAATAAGTGGAACTCATCTACCGGGAATACCTCTCTCAGCGTCTCGATGATCTGTACGAGAAGCGTGCGCACATCCCTGGTTGAATGGAAAATCTCCGTCACTTTGAATAGTTCCCGATATCTCCTTTCGTCTTCCAGTACGGTCTGGATACCCCCAATATGCTGTAAAAACTGATTGCTCACTTTCCAAAAAGAATGCATCCAGTTTTCATCTGTCCACTCGCCTGTATCCTCTTTTTTCACTAAAAGGATCGCCAGTGGACTTCCATCCTTTTTCGTAAAGTGGAACTTAATGGATGAGCGGTCCCTTTTTTCTATTGAAATGGGACGGAGAATATACTCCTCCTTCACTTCAGCAAGTGTAAAGGGAGCCTCCGAATTCTGATCGGGATGATACAGGAAATAAGTCGAGCCTGAATAAAAATATAAAAAAGCCCGATCGATCCCGAGGCAGTCCTTCACAACCGTCAGCCACTTCTGCAATTGAACAGACTGATCTACCTCCGACGACATTTCTTCATATATTAAATCGAATAGCTTTGACTTGTATTCGTGCAAAGCATGTTGAATTACGTACATATTTCTCACCCACACCTGAAAGGTTTGTGAAACGATTTACTTCATTGGCTCCTGGCCAATACCAGATCCTTTTGAAAGACAACCATCCATATTGAATCGTCTACTGATAAAGAATGAATATCATTCGGTTTCCCGCTTCTATTTGATAGGTTTAGTCGGAGTGATTCCCCTTCATCCCGGGGAATGCCGATGAATCCGTCTTCTTCTATATTAAAAGGATGCCGACTTGTCGTAACGGATGATGGGCCATCCTCCCTTTCTTGCAAAACCTCCAAAGATTCGGAAAACAACACCCAGTTCTTCTCTTCCAACTGGACCCAGATTCCATTATGTTCCTTTGCAATGCTCATTGTTTTCACTGTATTCTGTAACGATACGCTATGTAATACCTTAAAGAAAAATTGGTTATTTCGATCAAGTTCGTATATGACAAGAACCGGCTGCTCCTCGACCATCTTCGCCACCGCGATGACAGGGTTCTCTGTTTCGCTGCCTTTGGACAGGACTTCGGCTTGAATGGAAGATGTTTTCCCATCAACTTTTTTTGATGAGTTGGAGGAGTATAGGAATCCTCCCAAAACGACCAGGAGACACAGACCGATCAATAGAAATCGAAGACGTTTCTCTCTCTTTGATTCTTGCAAATCTGCTCACCTATTTAACATAATTTTCTTCTTTCATTATATCACAACAAATGACTTATGGACTATTTTGTTTTTAGACTTCAAGGAAATTTGAAATACTCTCTTGACTTCCAATCTATCGCGTCATATAATATTCTTTGTGTAAAATAATGCAGCTTCAGTGAAGTCCTTTATGGTCGTATTTTGTTCCTCTACGTTGAGGTGTATCTTGTAACCCTCTGCTGCTAGGGCGAAGGTACATGAAAACAAAATGCACATAATTGTTTATTCACAGGTGTTTTTATTTTACAACAAAATAAAAACAATAAAGGAGGAGTCTCTCATGGCTCGATATACTGGCCCAAGCTGGAAATTATCTCGTCGTCTTGGAATCTCTCTAAGCGGTACGGGTAAAGAATTAGAAAAGCGTCCTTACGCTCCAGGACAACACGGTCCTAACCAACGTAAAAAAATCTCTGAGTACGGTTTACAACTTCAAGAGAAGCAAAAACTTCGTCACATGTACGGAGTAACTGAGCGTCAATTCCGTAACCTATTTGACCAAGCTGGCAAATTACAAGGTAAACACGGTGAAAACTTCATGGCGCTACTTGAGTGCCGCCTGGATAACGTTGTTTATCGTTTAGGTCTTGCTCGTACTCGTCGTCAAGCACGTCAACTTGTTAACCACGGTCACATTACAGTGAACGGATCTCGCGTAGACATCCCTTCATTCCGCGTTCTTCCTGGTCAAACAATCTCAGTTCGTGAAAAATCACGTAACCTTGACATCATCAAAGAAGCGATGGAAGTGAACAGCTTTGTTCCTGAATTCCTAACTTTCGATGCTGACAAATTAGAAGGTACTTTCACACGCGTTCCTGAGCGTTCTGAATTACCAGCTGAAATTAACGAAGCTCTTATCGTTGAGTTCTACTCTCGTTAATCTTTGTGAAAGAGACACTGTCCATTTTATGGGCAGTGTTTTTTTGTATGGCTATTTTCATAACATTGTTACTTCTGAATGTAGCGAGTAGTGGTTGACAATTAAAGTTAACAGGCCACTACTCTCCCTTAATTGATATTTCTGAACCATTTTGCTCTGTCAACACTTTCATCACCCTCCGGCATAACCTAAATCACAGAGCTAACTATAGTCTGTACATGAATAAGAAAAATCTTTGCCAGAAGAGCTTTTTACTTTAAGGGTAGGAGAAGCATATATTTTCAAATCCAACACTTTTAATTCAATTTCTCAACTTTATTTTCAAATCTAACACTTTTATTTTCAATTCGGACTTTTCCCCACACAAAAAAAGTACGGCACCCGCTCCACAAAAAGAGAAACGGATACCGCACTGATAGATTTTATTTTCTATTATACGTACTGAACTCTGAAATATTTCTTCTTTCCGCGGCGGATGATCGTAAATTGTCCTTCGATCATATCACCTTCACCCATTACATGCTGAAGATCAGTTATACGCTCTCCATTGATGTAAATGGCACCGTTCCCTACATCTTCACGTGCCTGACGCTTCGATGGGGAGATTTTCGCATTGACGAGTAGATCGATCAATCCGATTTCTTCCCCTTTTGATTGTTCAAAGGATGGGACATCTTTGAATCCTTCCATTATTTCAGAAGCTGATAATGACTTGATCTCTCCGCTGAATAAAGCTTGAGTGATACGGATCGCCTGATCAAGCGCTTCTTCCCCGTGGATCTGCTTTGTCATTTCTTCAGCAAGCGTCTTTTGTGCCTTTCGAAGATGAGGCTCTGTTTCAACGGAAGCAGCAAGCGCATCGATTTCTTCGTGAGAAAGGAATGTGAAGTACTTCAAGTATTTCATCACATCCGCGTCGGCCGCATTGATCCAGAATTGATAGAACTCGTACGGAGACGTCTTCTTCGGATCGAGCCAAACTGCTCCGCTTTCCGTTTTTCCGAATTTACTTCCGTCAGCTTTCGTTACCAGTGGAATCGTGAAGCCAAATGCCTTCGTCTCTTCCTCATGTGTACGTCTGATCAGTTCAAGACCAGTCGTGATATTCCCCCACTGGTCGCTTCCACCGATCTGAAGCTTACAATTGTAGTGATCGTATAAGTGATTGAAGTCCATTGCTTGTAGAATCGTATACGTAAATTCAGTGAATGAAATTCCTGATTCCAAACGGGATGAGATCGTATCTTTCGCCAGCATGTAATTAACACCCACATGCTTACCGAAATCACGAAGGAATGTCACGACATCCATCGCTCCGATCCAGTCATAGTTATTCACCATGACGGCACCGTTTTCCCCTTCGAAATCAAAGATGCTTTGGAGCTGTCCTTTAATGCTTTCCACATTCCCCTGGATTGCTTCCACGGTCTGCAGTTTACGCTCTTCATTTTTCCCGCTCGGGTCTCCGATCAAGCCCGTTGCCCCTCCAACTAACACAAGAGGACGGTGCCCTTTATTCTGGAAGCGGCGAAGCGTCAGGAATGGCAGCAGATGCCCGATGTGCATGCTGTCCGCTGTCGGATCGATTCCGCAGTAAATCGAAATGCTTTCTTTATTCAATAAATCCTTCAATCCTTCTGCATCTGTTTGCTGATACGTGATCCCACGCCATTCCAAGTCTTTAAGTAAATCCATCTCTTTTTCCTCCTTTAGATAAACAAGTAAACAACAAAAAAGTCCCTGCATATATGCAGGGACGCTGTCGCGCGGTACCACCCAAATTAAGGAATAACATCCTTCACTCATTCAAGATAACGGCTTTCACCGTTTGCTGCTACTATCAAGTTCACAGCAAAAGCTCCAGGATGTAATTCATCGGCCATTTGTGTCAGTTCACAGCAACCACTGACTCTCTTCATAACAGGGAAGGCAGACTACTTATTCCTCTCATTGCGTTTATGTTTTGTACAGAAATCCGAATTTATGACGGATTATCATTCATTTCACTATACTAGGTTTTTACCATATTCCAAAATAATAGTCAACTAAACGCGAAACAAAAGTCCATTTTATTTGACTTTTTACGACAGTCTTCCTGTTATTATGCTATAATGGGAATGTTCTGGGGGGAATGATATATGAAGGAAAAATGGAACAAATTTCTCGAAAAAATAGACCCTGCAATCAGGTTCTTTTCAAATACTAGATTTCAAAAACGAGCAAGAATTACATATGGAGTATTCTGGAACCTGTCACTGATCGTGGTCGTAATTTTTGTATTGGGGTTTGCCTTTGCAGGAGGAGTCGGAGCGGGTTATTTCGCTTCACTCGTCAAGGAAGAACCGATCCGTCCTTATGACCAAATGAAAAAGGACATCTACAACTATGAGGAAACCTCACGTCTTTACTTCTCTGATGACGTGTATCTGGGGAAGCTTCGGACAGACCTGGAACGTGAAGAAGTAAAGCTTGAAGATATTTCGGAAGATCTTCAACATGCCGTCATTGCCACTGAAGATGAATACTTCAACGAACATAACGGTGTCGTACCGAAAGCGATCATGCGTGCCGTACTACAGGAATTCACGAATTCCTCTACCCAATCGGGCGGAAGTACACTCACTCAACAGCTGATCAAAAACCAAATCCTCACGAATGAAGTATCATTTGAGAGAAAGGCGAAAGAAATCCTTCTCGCTCTTCGATTGGAAAGATTTTTTGATAAAGATGAAATCCTGGAAGCCTATCTGAATGTGGCGACTCTGGGAAGAAATTCTTCCGGTCAAAACATCGCAGGCGTTCAATCGGCTGCTAAAGGAATTTTCGGAGTGGAAGCAAAGGATTTGTCCCTGCCACAGGCAGCTTTCATTGCCGGTCTTCCACAGGCTCCATTCTCTTACACACCATTTAAGAATAACGGAGAAGTGAAAGAGAACCTCGAAGCTGGGATGAACCGTAAAAACACGGTCCTCTACCGGATGCACCGTGAAGGATATATTACGCAAAAGCAATATGATGATGCCGTTGCGTATGATATCTCAAAAGATTTTGTAAAGCCGAAGCCATCACCACAGGAGCAATATCCATGGCTGACTGCCGAACTTGAAAGCCGGGCAGTGGATATCATGAAAAATGTTCTTGCCAAAAAAGATGGTTACTCTGAACAGGATCTCGAGAACAATGATGAGCTTGAAGACAAGTACCATACTTTGGCTGACCGCAATGTCCGTCAAAGCGGGTATGAAATTCACTCGACCATCAACAAGAAGATTTATGATCAAATGCAGAAAACCAAAGACGCATATGATATGTACGGGCCTACAAAAACCATCACGAAAAAAGACCCTGAAACAGGTGAAGATGTAGAAGTGCCCCAGCCGGTTCAAGTTGGCGCCGTGATGATTGAGAATAAAACGGGCCGCATCATCAGCTTCATCGGCGGACGTGATTTCAAATTGGAACAGATCAACCATGCCACACAATCACATCGATCAAACGGATCTACTATGAAACCTTTGCTCGCGTATGCGCCTGCATTGGAATACGGTTATATTTCACCAGGTTCACCTATTCCTGATGTTGCTGTCAACATCAATGGCTGGCAACCGGAAAACTACTCGTTCAGAGAGCGCGGACTTTTCCCTGCAAGGTTCGCCCTGGCAGAATCCTTGAATATTCCTGCCGTAAGAACGTATGCGAATATTTATAACCGGAATCCATTTAAAGAGTTTCTACTGAAAATGGGATTCACTTCCCTTTCAAGCAGGTATGACAATAACCTGTCCCTTACTCTCGGGGCAACCACGACGGGTGTCACCGTCGAAGAAAACGTGAATGCCTACACGACGTTCGCAAATGGTGGAAAATTCATCGATGCGTTCATGATTGATAAAATCGTCGATAAAGATGGCACGGTCGTCTATGAGCACAAGGTAGACCCGGTGGATGTCTTCAGTCCGCAAACCGCCTACTTAACCATTGATATGATGAGGGATACACTGGATCATAACCTTGGTACCGGACGATATGCTAAAACATTCTTGAATTTCAGTTCGGACTGGGCCGGTAAATCCGGAACGAGTCAGGATTACAAAGACCACTGGTTTGTGGCAACGAATCCGAGCATCACCTTCGGGACCTGGTTCGGTTACGACACACCTTCGTCCTTGAATACAGCTGCATCCAGAGCTCAATACGGGCATTACGGATTACGTAATATCCGTTTATGGTCTTATTTACTGAATGATGTTCGAGACCTGGCTCCAGATCTCATCGATCCCGATGCATCATTCCAGCAACCTGAAGGAGTTGTTAGAAGGTCCTTCTGTTCGATCTCTGGACTGCTTCCATCAGAAGCTTGCAGTCAGGCAGGACTCGTAAAGAGTGATTTATTCAATGCAAAATATGTCCCAACCAAAACGGATGACAGCTTACTCATGAGCCGATACGTGATGGTGAACGGAAAGAAATACTTGGCTCTGCCAAATACACCTGAAGAGTTTTCACAGCCTGGAGTCATCTTAAACCCTGACTTTGTGAAAAACATCTTTGGTTCTGTACCTGGAGATCCGGATAAACTGATTCCGGATGGGGATGAACGATTTAAAAATGTCCTTATCGCGGAAAACAAGATTTCTGATGACGGAGCTGCTCCAGGAACCGTCAAAGCAAGCGGTAACGGTAACAAAATAACCTGGACAGCTTCTGCAAGCGGCGATGTCGTCGGATACCGCGTTTACAGCACATCCGGCAGTAAGGTCGGAAGCGTCAAGTCCGGATCCAGTTATGCTGTATCCGTTGGAAATGGTGAATACTTTGTTGTTGCAGTCGATGTAGCAGGCAAAGAGTCCGCTCATTCCAACACGGTACAAATTGGAACACCGAAACCGGATCCTAAACCGGAAAAACCGGGTACAGATCCGAAACCGCCTGGGGACAAACCAACTGATCCCCCGCCAAAACCGGACAAGCCGGACAAACCAGAGCCACCACCACCAGAGGATGATGGCGGCGGTGACGGCGGAGGAGGCGATGGCGGAACAGAACCGCCGACAGAACCGGGTGAACCACCAGCGCAGAACTAAATCGTGTTGAAAAGAGGGAAACGTGATGACGTTTCCCTCTTTTTTGTTTGTGTGATTAGGCGGTGATGGGGTATTCGTGCCGTTTGGGAGATTTATCTGCCATATTTACGATATATCTGCCGAAAATTCAGGTTATCTGCCATTTTTTATTTTTATCTGCCAATTTCCCGATTTATCTGCCATTCGACATAAACCGACCACCTCTACTCCCTCCTCTCCCTCTTCCCCACAACAAAAAAACCCCCACTCATCAAGAGCAGGGGTCCATCTATTAATCTTCCATCGTACTCAAATCACCTGTAGGCAGGTCTAACTCCCATGCCTTCAAGACGCGGCGCATGATTTTTCCGCTTCGTGTTTTCGGCAGTTTGTCGCGGAATTCGATTTCCCTAGGTGCCGCGTGGGCTGCTAACCCTTTTTTCACAAACTGGCGGATTTCTTCCTTGAGTTCGTCTGTCACTTCATATCCGTCGCGAAGGGCGATGAATGCTTTGATCACTTCACCACGGACTGGATCAGGCTTCCCGATGACACCTGCTTCAGCGACAGCCGGATGTTCAACGAGCTTACTCTCCACTTCGAAAGGACCTACCCTTTCTCCGGACGTCATGATGACATCATCAATCCGGCCCTGGAACCAGAAGTATCCGTCTTCATCCATGTAAGCAGAATCCCCTGACACATACCAGTCGCCCGGCATAAAGTATGATTCATACTTCTGAGGGTTATTCCAGATCTGGTTCATCATCGATGGCCAGCCTTTTTTGATAGCCAGGTTACCCATTCTGTAAGGAGCCACTTCATTTCCTTGGTCATCGACGATCGCGGCTTTGATACCAGGGAATGGTTTCCCCATGGAGCCTGGTTTGATCTCCAAGCTCGGATAGTTACAGATCAACTGTCCGCCTGTTTCTGTCATCCACCACGTATCATGGATGCGAAGGTTGAAGACTTTCATCCCCCAACGGACGACCTCCGGATTTAACGGTTCTCCTACGCTCAGGATGTGACGAAGCGAGCTCAGGTCGAATTGCTTTACGACTTCATCCCCTGCACCCATCAGCATTCTAAAGGCAGTCGGTGCACTGTACCAGACCGTCACACCATAGTCTTCAATCGTTTTATACCAGTTCTCGGGCTTGAAGCGTCCCCCTACGATGACATTGGAGGCACCTGTCAGCCATGGACCGAAAATACCGTACGAAGTCCCTGTGACCCAGCCTGGATCCGCCGTACACCAGTACACATCTTCTTCCTGAAGATCCAGTACCCATTTGGACGTTTGATAATGTTGGATCATCGCGTTATGAACGTGAAGGACCCCTTTAGGCTTACCTGTCGAGCCTGATGTATAGTGAAGGATCAGTCCATCGTTCCGGTCCACCCACTCGACGGAAAGCTTATCGCTCGCTTCTGCAAATTTACTCATAAAGTCCACATGAACATCGTCTTCCTCGATATCTTCGCCAACTAGGAATACATGCTTCAGATTCGGCAGTTCACTTACGGGTACCCTCTTCAACAGTTCAGGAGTGGTGATCAGTACTTTTGCTTCACTGTCCTCCAGGCGATCCCGGACGGCCCCTTCCATGAAAGCTTCAAATAAAGGACCTACGATAGCGCCCAGTTTGATTGCCCCAAGTACGGAGAAATATAGTTCAGGAGATCTCGGCATAAAGATGAAGACACGGTCACCTTTTTCAACATCCCCGAATCGCTTTAATACATTCCCAGCTTTATTCGACATCTTCTTCATATCAGAGTACGTATATTTTTCATCACGTTCTGCATCTCGGTAATAAAGAGCGACTTTATTTTTCCTGAAAGATACTGCATGTCGGTCGATCGCTTCATGTGCCAGATTGACCCGACCTGTTTCCGCCCATGAAAATTCTTTCTCGACGTCTTTCCAATCGAATGATTCGTACGTATTTTCATAGTTTTCAAGATTATAGTTTCCCTTTGTCACTGGTAACGCTTCCACTTTCATATACCGCATCCCCCTTATGTAAGAAATTACAATCTTATTATAGTATAAAACCGATATTTTCTCAATTTTTTAAAAAATCTGCCATGTAGTGTATTTCGATGATTTTTGCTAAAAACCCCTTTAGAATGCTGTCTTCTATAGGTATTCCAGAATAACATCTCCCATCAAAACGTCTGAATTTTTCGTGAAAGCGCTCTCTCTTTTTTAATTTCATGTATAATGAAATGGAGGAATATCTTTAGGTGGTGTCCAGATGAAATTGAAAAAAACCTATAATGCAACAGAATTAAAAACGTCAAAAGGAAACATCATTATTGAAGGTCCGATTTCGGCGGAAGAATTATCCCGTCTTGATTTCCATGAGGACCTGGTCGCTTTCAGACCTCCTGCCCAGCAGCACAAAGCACTTGTAGAAATCGCTAGTTTACCAGAAGGGCGAATCCTGATTGCCAGGGACAATCATACGATCGTCGGGTATGTTACATATTTATATCCTGATCCCCTTGAACGTTGGTCACAGGGAAAAATGGAGAATCTGATCGAGCTTGGTGCCATCGAAGTCATTCCTAAATTCCGCGGGGCGGCCGTCGGAAAGAATCTATTAAAGGTATCCATGATGGATGATCATATGGAAGACTTCATCGTCATTACAACTGAATATTACTGGCACTGGGACCTCAAAGGAACCGGTTTGAACGTATGGGAATACCGGAAAGTGATGGAGAAGATGATGAACGCCGGCGGATTGGAATATTATGCAACCGATGACCCTGAAATCAGCTCCCATCCGGCAAATTGTTTAATGGCGAGGATCGGAAAAAGGGTGGATGCAGATTCCATTCAACGCTTCGACCAGCTGCGGTTTATGAATCGTTTCATGTATTAACGTAACAGTTTTCTAGAAGGGGTGGAGAACGTGATTGTAGAAGAAATAATGAAAACGACAATCGAAACATTGAAAGCCGACGATACGATTGAATCGGCCATCAAATTGATGCGGGACAAAAAAATCAAGCACATCCCGATCACCAATGACGATATGGAAGTCGTCGGAATCGTGAGCGACCGTGATGTGAAGGACGGGACGCCTTCCATTTTTCATGATGGGCCAAGTACATCCGAGTTACAAAACCCTCTTAAATTCATCATGAAGACGGAAGTGATCACGGGACATCCACTGGATTTCGTCGAAGAGGTCGCGGCTCTTTTTTATGAGCATCATATCAGCTGCCTTCCGATCCTGAAGGAGAACAAACTCGTCGGGATCATTACCGAAACAGACCTGCTGTATACGCTTATCCAATTGACCGGCGCCCATCAGCCCGGCTCTCAAATCGAAGTGAAGGTCCCCCATAAGGCGGGCATCCTCTATGAAGTGGCAGGAATCATCAGACGGAACAATTCCAATATCCAGAGCGTCCTCGTTTATCCGGATAAAAAGGACGAAGCATTTAAAATCCTTGTATTCCGGGTACGGACAATGAATCCGATGAACGTGATCAGCGATCTTAAGAAAGAAGGATATGACGTGTTATGGCCAAACATGCCGGGAATCTCATCATGACCAAGGATGCGGTCTTTATCTATTCAGATGAGCTCCTCGGGTACCGGTTCTCTGATGAGCATCCCTTCAATCAAACCCGGATCACGTTGACGATGGATTTGCTGAAAGAAGTGAATGCCCTTCAACCGGATGAGATCGTCCCCCCGAGGATGGCTACAGATGAAGAGTTATTCCTTAATCATGATCCAAGCTATGTAAACGCTGTCAGGAGAGCAAGTTCAGGCCAGCTTTCTCAAGACCAGGCTGAAGGATTCGGAATCGGAACAGAGGATACCCCGATGTTTCAAGGCATGCATGAAGCGAGTGCCTATTTAGTTGGGGGTACGTTGACGGCAGTAGATCAGGTCATGACCGGTAAAGCAAAGCATGCCCTTCATCTCGGGGGCGGTTTGCATCACGGCTTCAAAGGAAAGGCATCGGGCTTCTGTATTTATAACGACAGCTCCGTAGCCATCCGCTATCTACAGGAAAAATACGGGGCAAGAGTTCTGTATGTTGATACCGATGCCCATCATGGAGACGGGGTTCAGTGGTCATTCTATGACGATCCGACTGTCTGCACCCTGTCCATTCATGAGACTGGGCGATACCTCTTCCCCGGGACAGGCAACATTAATGAGCGCGGTCACGGAAAAGGCTACGGGTATTCATTCAATATCCCTCTCGATGCCTTCACCGAAAATGAATCGTGGCTCGATGCGTATGAAACGTCTTTCCGGGAAGTGATGGAATACTTCAAGCCCGACGTCATCCTGACCCAGAACGGGGCAGATGCACACTATTATGATCCCCTTACCCATCTTTCGGCCACCATGGATATTTACCGGGAAATCCCCCGCATCGCACATGAACTAGCACATGAGTATTGCGACGGGAAATGGATTGCCGTTGGTGGCGGAGGCTATGACATATGGCGGGTCGTGCCGAGAGCGTGGAGTCTGATATGGCTGGAAATGACCGGCCGGATGGACCACACCTCTTCCTTCCCTGACAAATGGATTGAACGTTGGCAGAATAAAGCAGGAGTCCCCTTACCAACACAATGGACGGACGCCCCTGACATCTACAAGCCAATACCGAGGAAAGATGAAATCACTGAAAAGAATAAACAGACCGTTGAAAAAGCCCTTTATTCCATTCGGCAGCAAATGAGACAAAAACCAACTAGTTAAACAGAAAAGCGGAGGCGGCTTGGTCAGGTCCGACAAGCATAAGGCGAACCAACCGGAAAGGCGCTTTTTGCCTTTTTGGTTGGTTTGACTTATGACCTCGAGGGGCTAGCCGCCGGAGCTGGACAACAGAAAAGCGGAAGGGGCTCGCCCTGGGACGACAAACATAAGAAGATTTGACCATCTTTTGGATCATTCACCTTCTAAGCTTGAAGAGCAAGCCGTCATCATGTACAGTTAAATTGGAAGAATGATAGAATAAGTGCCAAGCCCTCCATAATGTACCAGGGGCTTGGCACTTACTTTCTGATTAAATTAATCTATCAATTTGTTTACATAGCTTTCTTGTACAGGAAAATGTGTTAAACTCCTCCATAATCTTCTAAGAAAAAAGGATGTGTGAGGCAATGAAAAAATATTTGCCGATAATATTAACTGTATCGCTCATGCTGGGAGCCTGTTCCTCCCAAACTGCGACGAAGGAAAAAGAAAAAGAAGAAACGTCTTCAGAACAGAAATCTAGCGTGGAGAAGGAAAAACAAAAGGCACCTGAAAAAGAACAACAGCCTGAAGAGCCTGAACAGCCTTATAAACCCCTTGAACCGACAGAAGGTGCTGTATCACTGAAGGAAACTCTCACTAAAGAGTCCCAGACTCAGCCAGTTCAAGAGGGGCAAAAGGAACAGCCAGAGCGTAAGGTGCCTTTTGGTGAAACTCTATCAACCGAGATGGAAGATTTATCTGATGGCCCATTAAAAGATCACCGTCTGGTTACCTATTACGGGACACCCGCATCAAAACATATGGGGATCCTTGGCCAGCTGGAACCTGAAGAATACATAAAGAAGCTAAAAGAACAAGCTCAGGTCTATTCGGACCTAGATCCTGAACGTCCTGCGGTACCGACGATCGAATTGATTACCACCATGGCCCAGAGTGCACCGGGGAAAGATGGAGATTATGTGCAGATGACGTCTGAGGAAAATATTGAAACGTACGTGAAGCTTGCCGAGAAGCATGATGCACTCGTTTTACTTGATATTCAACTTGGAACGGATACGGTCATGAATCAGGTGAAAATGGTGGAGAAATGGCTTAAGCACCCGAACGTCCACCTGGCGATTGATACGGAATTCCATGTAGCACAAGGAGAAAAGCCTGGAGAGGATCTCGGTGAAGTAGATGGTCGGGACATTCAGGAGGCAGTCGAGTATATCTCTGACCTTGCCGAAAAGAACAACCTCCCGGATAAATTGGTCCTCGTTCACCAATTCACCGGCCCCGTCTTGTTCAATAAAGATGCGATCGAACCGACCGAAAACGTTGAAGTCGCCATTAACTTTGACGGGTGGGGAGCAGCTGCGGATAAGCAGGCCCTCTACCGGAGATACATTCGTGATGAACCGGCACAGTATGGTGCATTCAAAATTTTCTATGAAAAAGACGTACCTGTCCTTACACCTGAAGAGGTGCTGAAAATGGATCCAAGCCCAGCCGTCATCAACTATCAATAATGTAAAAAAGCAAGGACCTCCATCGGAGAAGTCCTTGCTTTTTTTATTGTTCCTCAAATTCAGGATCGGTGATGATGATTTCGACACGCCTGTTTTTTTGGAGATTTTCACTTGTATCATTCGGTGCAATCGGACGAGTATCCCCATATCCGACAGCAATGAACCGCGTTGGATCCAGGTTCTCGGTTTTCGTTAAGTATCGGATTACACTGCTGGCCCTTGCAGACGAGAGCTCCCAGTTTGACGGGAACCGGTATGTATCGATCGGACGGTTATCCGTGTGTCCTTCCACTTTTACAAAATTCGGGATCCTTGTTAATAAATCGCCCACTTTATTTAAAAACGGATAGGCAGCCGGAAGGACCGTTGCCTCACCTGAGTCAAACAGTGCCTGCTCCTGGAGTACAAGCACGACTCCACGTTCCGTTCTGGTTGCTACAATAACGTCATTCAATTTATTTTCCTTCAAATAGCTTTGAATATTTGAAAGTAGCGCGTTTAAATCCTGATCATCCTCACTTCCCTGCTGTTGTGAGTCATCTGATTCCATTTCAGGTTCTGCAGACGGATCATCAAAAGGAATGACAGAAGGATAAAACTCAAGGATCTGCCTCTGCTGAAACGAATCAGCGATGGTCCTGAATTTCACGATATCAATTTGAGACATGGAGAATAATAGAATGAAGAATACAAGAATAAGAGTAATCAAATCAGAAAACGTAACCATCCATTTTGGAGCTCCTTTAGGCTCTGATGCTGGTCTTCTCCTACGCTTCATCTTCTAATGTCCCTTCATTTCTCTTGAGAGAGTACAACTGTAATTCTTCCTGTGATAAGAAAACACTTAATTTTTCTTCCAATATTTTAGGATTTTGACCGGACTGTACCCCGATGACCCCTTCAATGACGATCTGCTTCATGAATACTTCTTTCTCTGTCTTCATCGCAAGCTTGGATGCCATGGGCAGGAACACAAGATTGGCAAGCAACGAGCCATACAGTGTCGTCAGCAGGGCAATCGCCATATTCGGCCCTAATGAAGAAGGATCATTCAGATTCTTCAACATTAAGACGAGACCGATCAACGTACCGATCATCCCCCAGGCAGGCGCATACTCTCCAGCCTTATCGAGTAAACTCTTATTTTTACGATGCCGCTCTTCTAACGCGATGATCTCAGCATTCATAATATCGACGATGACGTCCTGCTCGACTCCATCGACGGCGAGCAGGACTCCCTTCCGAATGAAAGGATCCTCGACTGCTTCTACTTCTGCCTCAAGTGATAGAAGGCCTTCACGTCTTGCTTTTTCTGATAGTGTTACAAACGTCCGGATCAGATCGTGAAGATCGTACTCCACATCACGAAAGGATTCCCTCATTACTTTACCAAGTTGCTTCAATTCCCTGATCGAAAAGCTGACCAGCATGGCCGCAATCAATCCGCCGATGACCACAAGCATGGACGGAAGATCGATGAAGGAACTGAAGCCGGTCACTCCTGCATTCGATATGATGGCGAATGCAACGAATAGAAACCCTACTACAACCCCGATTGGTGTAAGAACATCAAGCTTTTTCATTTTGACTCTCCCTACAAAATTAAGTTCTGTTTGTCTTTGTCCTTTATATCGACAAACTTCTTATTTTGTTGAGTTGCGGTGCTCAAGTCGATGAGGAAGAACAACCGTCGATTCGTCGACTGTTTCTTTGTTCATATATTTCGTTAATAATCTCATGGCCACTGCCCCGATATCGTATAAAGGCTGTACGACAGAAGTCAGTTGAGGTCTTACCATAAGCGCTAATCGTGTATTATCGAAGCTGATGACCTCTACTTCTTCCGGGATGGAAACGTTTTGATCCTGAGCACCGTGAACGACACCAAGAGCCGTTTCATCATTTCCGACGAAAATGGCTGTCGGCTTGTCCGAAAGCTCAGAGAACTTCTGCCATGCTTCCAGGCCTGAGTCATACGTATATTCACCTTCAACGACAAGGTCATCGCTGTATTCTACGCCTGCCTTGGCAAGAGCTTCCCTGTATCCTTCCAGCTTGAATTTCATATTGATCGTATCGTGGAACGGACCGCTTACGAATCCGATGCGCTTGTGACCCTTCTCAAGCAGATCCGTCACTGCGTCAAAGGACGCTGCCTTGTAATCGATATTCACA
Source organism: Rossellomorea sp. NPDC077527 (assembly GCF_044542955.1). NCBI lineage: Bacteria > Bacillati > Bacillota > Bacilli > Caryophanales > Bacillaceae > Rossellomorea > Rossellomorea sp. NPDC077527. The sequence goes on from NZ_JBITVL010000002.1 coordinate 831,385, forward strand.
GAAGGGATCTTGTTCGTTTCTTCCACTGCACCCGCCAATACGATTGGTACCGGAGAACGTTCAAACTCCTGAACATGCTCTTCTGAAATGTGTCCCCCAAGGAACAGGATGCCGTCCACTTGCTTTCCAAGCATCGTATTCAAGAGATGAAGCTCCTTCTCGGCATTCTGATCCGAGTTGCTTAAAATGATATTGTATTTATACATTGTCGCGATATCTTCAATCCCGCGTGCCAATTCAGCATAGAAAATGTTCGAAATATCAGGGATGATAACCCCAACCGTCGTCGTCTTCTTACTCGCAAGCCCTCTTGCTACTGCATTCGGACGGTATCCAAGGCGATCGATGACCTCCAATACCTTCTTTCTCGTTGCCGGCTTTACATTCGGATTTCCGTTAACAACACGGGAAACCGTCGCCATCGATACATTGGCTTCTCTTGCTACATCATATATTGTCACGTTCATAGCTAACACTCCTTTACTCTTCTACTCATTTACCTTATTCTACACCAATTAAACCTAAAGAAAAAAGCGATTACAATAGTTTGTTAAAAAATGCACATATTTATGTTCACATTAGTGTTTATATAGGTTATTTATCTGCAATTATGTAGATAATCATACGATAGTCTTCATATTCCTGCAATGAGCGGGCTTTTATTTATGCAAAAAGATTATTATAGCATATTAGTGGGGAGTTGGGTGGGGGTATTTTTGAATGTATGGGTATGGGGGGTGCCTGGGTTTCGCCGTTATATTTGGATTTTCGCTGATATATCTTGGATTTCGCTGATAAAATTGGAATTTCGCCGTTATATCTTGAATTTCGCCGTTAAAACGAAATTTCCGCTGATATATTCTGGATTTCGCCGTTAATACGAAATTTTCGCCGTTATATCCTGGATTTCGCCGTTAAAATAAAATTTCCGCCGTTATTTCCTAGATTTCGCCGTTAAAATGAAATTTTCGCCGATACCCGTACTAGTCCGCATAGGCTGCACTTCATTTTAACCATAAAAAAAGCTGAATCCCCTCTAAAAAGGATTCAGCCTTTCAACTATTATACTTCTATCGTTCTGCCCTTCAACAACTCCTGGTAGAAATGATCGAATTGATCCAGATCCATTTGTTGAGCAGAGTCGGATAACGCTACGGCAGGATCAGGATGAACTTCTGCCATGACTCCATCAGCTCCGACGGCAATTGCCGCTTTAGCCGTTGGAAGCAATAGATCCCTGCGTCCTGTAGAGTGCGTAACATCCACGAATACCGGTAGATGCGTTTCCTTCTTAAGGATTGGCACCGCTGAAATATCCAGTGTATTTCTTGTCGCTTTTTCATACGTACGAATTCCACGCTCACATAGGATGATGTCGCCGTTTCCTTGTGAGATGATATATTCGGCAGCATTGATGAATTCATCGATCGTCGCCGCTAAACCACGCTTAAGCAATACAGGTTTTTTCACGGAACCCGCTGCTTTAAGCAGTTCAAAGTTCTGCATGTTTCTTGCACCGATTTGAATGACGTCGATGTATTCTAATGCCGGTTCGATATCAGCAGGGTTTACGATTTCACTGACTACAGCCAAATCGTATTCGTCTGCCACTTTTTTAAGAATTTTTAAGCCTTCAATTCCAAGGCCCTGGAAGTCATATGGTGATGTTCTCGGTTTGAACGCTCCGCCTCGAAGCAATTTCAATCCTTTTGCTTTAACGGCTTTCGCCACTTCCGCCACTTGTTCGTAAGATTCAACGGCACATGGTCCGAAAATGAAGTGTGGTTTTCCATCTCCAATCGCATCTCCGTTAATATTGACGATTGTATCATCCGGTTTCTTTTTACGGGAAACGAGCAATGCTTTACGATGATCGTCTTTTTGCAGTTCAAGACCGGCTTTGAAGATCTCTTTGAAGATATGTTCAATGGTCGAATGTTCAAATGGACCATCGTTATTTTCCTTGATCAGATCAAGCATGCCTCTTTCACGAACAGGATCATAGCGGTATACTCCTTGAGTCTCCTTGACACGCCCGATTTCCTGAACGAGTTTAGCACGTTCATTGATGGTTTCTAATAGTTTTAAGTTCATCTCGTCGACTTGTTTTCGTAATTGATCGAGCTCTTGATTACTCACAATACAGCACCCTTTCTTTTTTTATCCTGTTCATACGTAAAAACTGTTATAGTTTTAAGAAAGTATGATACATTTTTGATATTGAAACTTATTATAATAGAACAGATCTAAAATGTCACGACAAAATTCTTTATTAGTTAGACGCTTTTAAGCACTAAAGTATTTAGTATAGTATGAGAATAGGCTAAAGTGGGTGAACACGAATTGAAAAAAAAGCAAAAAATCTTTGCATTAGACATCGGAACCCGATCCGTTGTAGGTATTATTTTAGAAGAAATAGACGGAATATTTCAAGTTTCAGATATATTGATAGAAGAACATAAGAAGAGAGCCATGCTCGATGGACAAATTCATGATGTTCCCGCCGTGGCGGAGGTCATTTCCTCCATCAAGAAACAATTGGAAACAAAACACGGCCCCCTTCATAAAGTGTGCGTCGCAGCAGCTGGACGGGCCCTTAAAACGGAAACGGCTCTTGCCTCGTCCAATATCAAGGGTAAACCCCTACTTCAGAAAAATGATATCCTGCATCTGGAATTAAGTGCCGTTCAACAGGCACAGGCATTAGCTGCCGAACATGAACATGATGCGAAGGGCTACCATTATTACTGTGTTGGTTATTCCGTCCTCTTCTACCGGTTAGATGGAGAGGAGATCGGAAGTCTCATCGATCAGCAAGGGGATGAAGCGAGCGTCGAGATCATCGCTACCTTCCTTCCGCGTGTGGTTGTCGATTCCCTGATCGCTGCACTGAATCGTGCCGATTTGGAGATGGAAGCCTTGACACTGGAGCCCATTGCAGCCATTAATGTCCTTATTCCCGAGTCCATGCGACGCCTGAACGTTGCACTCGTGGATATTGGTGCGGGAACATCCGATATTGCCATCACCAATATGGGGACCGTTATCGCTTACGGGATGGTCCCGACTGCGGGAGACGAAATAACGGAAGCGATCAGCAATGAATTATTGCTGGACTTCCCACTGGCAGAACAGGCAAAGAGGGCCCTTCAGTCCTCTGAAGAGATTACAGTCACCGATATTCTCGGCTTTGAAACGAACCTCCCTTCACAAGAAGTGATAGCGAAAATCTCACCGGCTGTGGACCGGCTCTCCGGAGAGATTTCAAAGGAAATCCTTCGTTTGAACAACGGAAAACCCCCACAGGCCGTTATGCTCGTAGGAGGAGGAAGCTTGACGCCCGAACTGCCCGGCCGACTGGCTTCATTCCTTGAACTGCCTCACAATCGTGCAGCTGTCAGAGGCGTGGAGGCGATTCAAAATGTCACCTTATCGGATGACGTAAAAAAAGGTCCGGAGCTTGTCACACCGATCGGAATCGCCATTGCAGCGAAGCAGGCACCTGTTCAATATGTGACAGCGTATGTGAACGACCAGCCTGTAAGGTTATTCGAAGTAAAGGATCTGACCGTTGGCGACTGCATCCTGGCAGCTGGTCTAAAATTAACCAAATACCATGGAACACCGGGGAAGGCGTTCTTTGTAACCGTCAATGGTCAGGACATCACATTGCCCGGCGGTCACGGTCAGCCTCCACTCATTGAGAAAAACGGCATGCCGAGTGAACTAGATGAAACGATCCAGAACCATGACCGGATCACAGTCCATAAAGGGGTGGACGGTTCTTCGCCGAAGGTTACGATTGGCGAGCTGGTTGATACCTCTTCATCCAAACATATTGTCCTAGACGGGAAACCGCATCTGTTTACTCCCCTCGTGTTCAGAGACAATCAGACTGGATCAATGGACGAGATCATCCAGGATCGTGATGTGATTCGAATCGAATGGATCGATACCTTAATGGATCTGCTGACCCATGTCGGCTATCATGATTGGCTGGAGGGTATCAAACCTTTTCGCATTTCCATCAATGGTGTAGAGACGTTCTTCCCTGTTTATAGCGGGAAGGTGTTCATACACGGTATGGAGACTAAACTTTCGGCAAAGATCAAGGATGGTGACGTCATATCATTCAAATCAGCTATCACCCCTACCGTAAAGGATCTTCTCGTCAAAAAGCAGCTCACCACGGAAACGGCAATCAGGATCACGTTTAACGGGGAAGAAGTATTCCTTACGAAAGAGAGCAGCCGAATCACACGGAACGGCACTAAGCTCGGAATGGACGATCGTTTATACTCCGGTGATTCAATTGAAATAGAAGAACAGCAAACGGGCTCATTTATTTTTCAGGATCTATTTAATGCAGTGGAAATCAACATGCCCTCTCACTCGAACGGAAACTTCATTCTTTTGAAAAATGGCGTGGAAACGACTTTTTATGAAGACATTCAACAGGGAGATCAACTGGAAATCCTCTGGCCTCAAGGATCACGATGATAGAAACCAAAAAAACTGGCGATTACGCCAGTTTTTTTATTATGATCCAACTTGTCCAGGTATGGAGCTCGTACGGTTCGTCGGATGAATGGTGTTGTCTTCTTCAGTGGAGGTAGAACTTGTCATGTTCTCTGATTCCCCCGTCACTTCTTCCCCAGCCTCTTTCACTTTGCCGCCAATGTCCTTCAATTCTTCTGCCGCTTCTTTCGTAGTGGCAATCATTTCCGATGAATCATCCTTTATTTGATTCACTTGATCTATCACATCATCATTCACCTTTTCATACAGGCTCTGAGCGTCGCTAATCGCTTCCTTCAACACACCCGTCGCTGATTTCAAGCGGTCCTGCCAGTCATTCACGACTCCTGAAGGATTCTCTTTCACTTTCTCTATCATATCCATTGTGGAATCCTTCATGTCTGATGTTCTGGAAGTGACGTTCTTTCTCGTGGTTTTATCCAGCATGGCAATGGCTCCACCAACGACGGCTCCCACGACCATCCCCTTCACAAGCTTTCCATTTCTTTGACTTTTCACTTTCGTCGTATTTCTTGTCCCGGTTTCATAAGGTACAGGTTGTGTCATGAATCGATCCTCCATTTATCGTTTTTTATTCTTACAAGTTACTTTCCCTGTAGGAAGAGGAATAAACGTAGAGGACGAAATTACCAAAAATTATCAAATCCAGTTGTTTTACATGCCTTGATTTACAAATGTCCTCTCACAGAGTCGAGGCAGTCCTCCCCATCCTCTCAACAAATTTTGGATGACAGGGTGAAAAAGCGCTTGCTACAATTAACCACTTCCCCTTTCTCAACTCTGTTTACAATAAAAAAAGACCCTGATGAAATCAGAGTCCATTTCCTTATAGCTTATCCAATTCACTTTCGGTAATCTTCCAATGGGAAGCGTTCCAACCTGGTTTTCCATCGATAAACAGGAAGGCTTGGGGAGATTCGTGCCTGATGCCGTATTTCTCAGCAATATGATGGGACAATTCTCTCGACTCTTGAACGGCTAGATAATATCCTTCTTCCTCTTCATGCTTGTTCAGAAATGACTGGTATTCTTTAAAAGCACTGGAGCTTACCGGACAAGTCAAGCTGTGTTTCATGAAGAAGAATCGTGAATTGGTTTCGGATAGTTGTTCAAACTCCTGAACGGTTTCAATCTTTTTCATCTATATCTTCCTTTCCTTGAAACTGTAGTTGATTTTTACCCAACAAAAAAACGGTGAAGTAATCATATCACTTCACCGTCCCTGGAATCAATCATTACTGATTGTATGATTTTTCAGTTTCATCGAATGCCTTTTTCGTTTCCTCGAGCTTTTGATTCACGTCTTCTGTTTCTTCGACAGGTGAAGTTTCACCTACAGGAACAGCTTGCAGCTCATCTGTTGTTTCCTCCAGCTCTTTATTGTTGGAACGGTATGTTTTTAGCTTCCCAACCACATTATTGGATTGCTCTTGTACTGATTTTGTAAGGGCAGAAGATTTTTCTTTCGCGACTGCGGCAAACTCATTGCTCTTCTCAACAGCCGTGTCCTTCCACTGACCTGTCTTTTCTTTCAGGACGCCAGCCTGCTCATTGATATCGTGGCGAAGGTCTTTACCGGATTTAGGAGCGAGTAATAGGGCCGTTGCAGCTCCTACGATTCCCCCGATCAATGTTCCGATCATGAAATCCTTTGAGTTGATGTTGTTGCTGTCGTTTGCCTGATTTTGGTTCTGGTTTTGATTGTACTGTTGAGTCATGTAAAAATTCCCCTCTCTAATTGTTATAAGATCTTGCTCTTTTAACTAATTTTTCTCGAGATCGAACTTCCTTGGATGCTTGGTTTGGAACAGCTACCTCAGCAACATCAGGTTGTGTTGGCTGTTTTTCCTGTTTTTGTTTCCATTTGTCCTTTAACTCAATAAATGCATTACCCCATTGAACCACTTGTGAAATCTTACCCTGGTTACGCTCCAGTTCGGTTGAAATGGATGTGCTTACCTTCTTCACTGAGTTATTAAGGTTCTGGATGGAATGCCCTACATCCCTTACCGCATAAACAACCGTGTTTAGATCCTCGGATTTCTTCTGGATATCCTCAGCCAATAAATTTGTTTTATGTAGTAGTTCTGTAGATTCCTTTGTTACTCCTTGAAGCTGGCTCTCAAGGCCGGTCAATGTCGTAGAAACACTGTCCAAGGTTGAGCCGAGTGACTTCAAAGTCTTCATGACACTCAAAACTAAAATAAAAAATGCAACGGCTATTACAGCAACGCTCAGATAAAGAATTATTTCCATATGCCACACCTCCATGTATAAAAATTCTTTACCCTTATGATGAACAATTAAACATTATACTAGTATTTCTCCTTCGTTAGGAATTTTCCTGCATGAAAAATAAAAAAATATTCACTTGGAGGAGCATTTCTCATTTCGGCTCTCTCATCCCACAACATTTTAGGGTACAATAATACTGACCACAAACAAGGGGGAAGATCGAATGAAAGATCCACGCATTGAAAAACTGGCTAAAAATTTAATTCAATATTCTGTTCAATTACAGCCGGGAGAAAAAGTATTGATTGAAAACTTCGGCTTGCAGCGCGAACTAGTGACGGCACTTGTGAAAGAAGCTTATAAGGTCGGGGGATATCCATTCGTATCCATCAAAGACCACGCAGTAGACCGTGCATTATTAATGGGAGCACAGGAAGAGCAATACGATATGATCGCAAGCTTCGAAGCGAACGTCATGGAGCAGATGGATGCATACATCGGTTTGCGTGCAGGTGACAACATCAGCGAACAATCCGATGTCCCTGACGAAAAGATGAAGATCCACGGCAATACAATCGGGAAGAAAGTACATAGAGAAATTCGAGTTCCTAAGAAAAAATGGGTTGTACTCCGCTATCCGACTACATCTATGGCACAGCTTGCAAACATGAGCACAGAAGGGTTCGAAGACTTCTACTTCGACGTATGCAACCTGGACTACAGCAAAATGGACAAAGCCATGGATAACCTCGTTGAACTCATGAATAAAACAGACAAAGTCCGCCTTGTAGGAGAAGGGACGGACCTTTCATTCTCCATCAAGGACATCCCAGCCGTGAAATGTGCAGGACGTCTGAACATTCCTGATGGCGAAGTGTACAGCGCACCAGTGAAAGATTCCGTAAATGGCGTCATTTCCTACAATACACCATCTCCTTACAATGGATTCACTTTCGAAAATGTGAAGTTGACATTCAAAGAAGGTAAGATTGTGGAAGCTACGGCAAACGATACCGATCGAATCAACAAAATCTTTGATACAGATGAAGGGGCAAGATATGTAGGGGAATTCGCCATTGGTGTGAATCCGTTCATTCAGCACCCGATGCAGGACATCCTTTTTGACGAAAAGATCGACGGCAGCTTCCACTTCACACCTGGTGAATGTTACGAAGAAGCCTATAATGGAAATCACTCCAACATCCACTGGGACATGGTGATGATCCAGCGTCCTGAGTACGGTGGAGGCGAAATTTATTTCGACGATGTCCTGATCCGTAAAGACGGAAGATTTGTCGTGGAAGAACTTGAAGTGTTGAATCCGGAGAATTTGAAGTAAGAATGAGAGCCACCGTCATGATGAATGATGGTGGTTTTTTTGTGGTTTTGTTTCTGTATCTCTTGGTTTTGACAGGTGATTTTTGTTGGGAATTCTCCTGTTGAATTTTTGTCTGATTTCAACTGTTGATTTTCGACGCATTTTCACCTGCTGAATTTCGACGCATGTTCTCCTGCTGAACTTTCACCCAATTTTACCTGTTAAATCCCGACCCTTCTTCTCCTGTTAATTCCCCACTATCAGACAAAAACAAAAAAACCGGTTCCCATAAGAACCGGTTTCTCCATTTATTTTTCTTCCTTCACTTGTGCCCCAAGCGTCTCTTCATACGCCTGCTGGAATTTCTGAATGTCTCCTGCCCCCATGAAAATAAGGACGGCATTTTCATGCTTGAGCAAGGCAGTCGTGTCTTGTTCATCGATGATTTCGCATCCTTCAATCTTGCTCTCTAGATCATGGATGGAAAGTTTCCCATGGTTTTCACGGGCAGAACCAAAGATTTCACAAAGGTACACTTTGTCTGAAAGACTCAATGTTTCAGCAAACTCAGAAAGGAAGGTTTGCGTACGTGTAAATGTGTGCGGCTGGAAGACCGCGATGATTTCTTTTTCAGGATATTTCTGTCTGGCCGAGTCAACGGTTGCCTTGATTTCAGTCGGATGATGAGCGTAGTCATCAATCAGGATCTGCGTGCCCACTTCTTTTTCGGAGAAACGGCGTTTGACTCCTTTAAATGTGCTTAAACGTTCCTGTACGACAGCTGTATCGAGTTCCTCATAGTGACAGATCGCAATGACGGACAGAGCATTCATGATGTTATGGTCGCCGAATGTAGGGATTTTGAATGCAGCATAAAACTCATTACGGACAAACACATCGAATGAAGTACCTGAACTGTCCCTTGATACGTTTCTCGCCTGGAAGTCATTTTCCTCGGCGAAGCCGTAGAATACTACTGGGACCTGAGCCTGGATCTTTTGCAGCTGCTCGTCATCTCCGCATGCAATGATTCCTTTTTTCACCTGCATGGCCATCTCCTGGAACGCAGAGAAGACGTCATCCACGTTGGCAAAATAGTCGGGATGATCGAAATCGATGTTCGTCATGATGGCGTAATCCGGGAAGTAGGATAGGAAGTGACGGCGGTATTCGCATGCTTCGAATACAAAATATTGAGCATCGACTTCTCCTTTACCCGTTCCATCCCCGATCAGGAAGGAAGTGGGCTTTGCCCCACTGATGACATGTGCCAACAGTCCGGTCGTGGACGTTTTTCCATGTGCGCCCGTCACGGCTACGCTTGTGAATTTCTGCATGAAGTCACCAAGGAATTTATGATATCTGGTCACAGGCAGTCCTTGTTCCACAGCTTCTTGGATTTCTTCATGGGTATCAGGGAATGCATTCCCTGCGATCACGTGCATATCCCCTCCAATGTTTTCTTTTTGGAAAGGGAGAATTTTTATATTTGATTCATCCAGGGCTTTCTGTGTAAAGAAATACTTATCTACGTCAGATCCTTGGACCTCGTAGTCCATATCGTGGAGTATTTGGGCTAACGCACTCATGCCCGACCCCTTAATTCCTACGAAATGATATATCGTCATAATAGAACCTCCAACAATCGTCTATCTAAAAGCATTATATGAAATCAATATTTATTTTGCCATCGGTCTTTCGCTTTCGATATTCTGAGTATAGAAGAAAGCGAACTTTCTTCAACTTGAAACATTATATCATTTTTTAAAATGCCTGACCATGCACAAGCTATGAAAGACTGGGTAGAATAAAGTTTGGGGCTTCTTCTTTCAAAAATGTTCTCCATAATACCCCAGTTTCTTGATTCATTTGACCGTAGTGATCTTTAAGTTTTTCCCGTATGTCCTCGGAATGCACAGGAAAAACAGGACCTAAGATCCACTCATGTACGACGAGAGGGACTTTCCTCACGAAAAAGGACTGTCCTTCATGGATTTCCTTTTCCAGACAATCAGGGTTGATTTTAACAGAGACCTCATCTCCATGGATGAGATGCTGACAGCGGAGGATCACTCCATCCTTTTCCTTCACTGTGACGGGTTCCCAGGCTGCCGTCAATACAACGGCACCGAGTAGTTTCGCTGATTCATGAAGCGGATATGACTGAAGAAATTGAAAGAATAGAGTTTGTCCCTTGATGGTCTTATAGTCGAACAAAAACCATTCTTGAAATAATTTCTCCACTCTTCCGGCTAAACGAGTCTGATCTTGGTGAAGGAAACGATTGGAGAAGATCATCTTCGCCCGCACCTTTTCCCTTATATTTGTTTCCTTGAGCGCGTATTCAAACGCTTTCCGGTAGAGATCTTGTACCTGTTCTTCTGCGATCTTCTGTTTTTTTTGTCTGAATCGCTCAAGATCTAACGTGCTTTCCTGCATGTTCTCACCTATTCGAATTCTACTTTTTCCAGACGGGGGTTCGGACGAAGCTTTCTTCCTGCCTTCGCTTCAGGAGAACCATCAATGACGACATTGTCACCTGTAAACCCGACGTGGATCTTGAGAAGGCTGCTTCCCACTCCGTACATATCGACAGGAACTTGATTTTCCTCAAACTGACGGATGCGGTCTTCGTTAAAACCACCTGATACCACAATCTTAACGTGATGGTATCCTTCTTCGTCCAAAGCGTCTCTCAATGCATTGATCAACTGCATATTGACCCCGCGTGGATCAAAGGTTCCAAGCACGTGCTGATTCCTGAGGAAATATTTATCGATCATCATTCTTGATGTATCTACCCTTACCCCTTTTAATTCCGATCCAAACTCTCTCGCGACCTTTAATGAGTCAGTAATGACGTCATTATTGTAGTCGACAAGGGCGATAAGCTCGTCTTCAGGAAATGTTTCCTTGTACGCTTTCGTTGCCTCGACAATGTCACCGTTGAATAATTGGATGAGGGCATGTGGCATGGTCCCCATCCCTTTCTTTCCCCACCATTCGTTCATGGCGTGAGTCGCCTGGGCTGTGGATCCCCCGATGAAGGCTGCATAACCGTCTCCCGCCTGCTGCGTGAAGTGATCATCTCGGTCACCCATAAAGATGACGGGCTTTTGTTTCCCGGAAAGGGAAGCGGCTTTCATGACATTGTAAACACTCGTCGCCACGGATGTTCTTCTGGCAAGGATGCCGTCGATGATGCCTTCTAAATAACCAAAGTCCTGGTATCGCCCCTTGATGGTCAGTACCGTTTCAAACGGAGAGATCTGGTCTCCATCCTTTAAGGAATGGATTTCAAGATTCTCCGGGTTATCAGCGAATGTATGCAGAAGGGCGATGACTTCATCGGTTCCGCATATCACGGCGTGAGTCTTTTGAAAAAATTGCATAGTGACATATGCATCCGGCTTTTTCTTCTTGGCGATTTCCTTCGTTTTCAAAAAATAGACAGCTGAAAACCAGCCATCCTTGATTCTTTCGTCAAACTTGAATGTATGATTGGTCAACCTGTTGAGTTTTCCTTGAAGTTTCAATTCTATTTCTTTCATTCTTAAAGCTCCTTATGGCTCTTCCTACAAAAATAGGTATTCTGCTTATTCGTCCTAACAAGGACAGATATAAACAGAATACCATGTATTAAATATTTGTACTAGTCTATGCCAATGTCTCCAATTCACTTTCAGAAATGAGGACATCCCTTGGTTTACTGCCTCTGGACTCAGAAATAATTCCATTACTCTCCATCATTTCCATCAATCTTGCCGCGCGGTTATATCCGATTCGGAAACGGCGCTGCAGACTGGAAGCCGAAGCACCACCCTGGTCGACGACAAACTCACACGCTTCTAAAAACAGTTCGTCCTCTTCCTCGGTCACCTGTGCCTGCTTAATCAATTCATCCTGTTGGAAGATATAATCCGGCTCTCTCTGCTCTCTTACATGACGGATGATCTCATCGATTTCATCATCGGAAACGAACGTTCCCTGCAGGCGGACCGGCTTGGATGATCCATTTTCAAGGAATAGCATGTCTCCCTTCCCAAGCAGCCTTTCCGCACCGCTGCCATCTATGATCGTTCTAGAATCCACGCTTGAAGAAACGGAAAATGCGACCCTTGTCGGCACATTCGCCTTGATCAAGCCTGTAATGACATCGACGGACGGACGCTGTGTGGCAATGATCAAGTGGATCCCGCAGGCACGTGCCTTCTGGGCGATCCGGCATATCGCTTCCTCCACGTCAGCTGGGGACATCATCATTAAGTCTGCCAGCTCATCGATGACAATCACCAGGTATGGAAGCATATCGCTATACTGTCCATTCCGCTTGGCCAGCTCATTGAAACGCTTAATATCCCTTACACCGGTGTGGGCGAATAGTTCGTACCGTCTTTCCATTTCCTCCACTGCCCATTTAAGGGCTGCAGTCGCAGCTTTCACATCTGTAATCACTGGGCTCACCAGGTGAGGGATCCGATTATACGGTGCAAGCTCCACCATCTTCGGATCGATGAGGAGTAGCTTCAGTTCATCCGGTGATGCTTTGTACAAGAGACTGACAAGGATCGAGTTGATACATACACTTTTTCCGGAACCGGTAGCACCTGCAATAAGACCATGAGGCATTTTACTCAAGTCCGTCACGATAGGCTGGCCGGAAATATCCAGTCCAAGGGCGGCTGTCAATGGAGATGACGGCTCCTGGAACTGAGGACTTGCAATGACTTCACTGATGCAGACCGGGCGGCTCTCCCTGTTCGGCACCTCAATCCCGATCGTATGCTTACCCGGGATTGGAGCTTCCATGCGGATATCCTTTGCAGCGAGGCTCAACTTGATGTCATCTGTCAGATTCGTAATTTTATTGACCTTCACACCTGGTTCCGGTTGAACTTCGAATCTAGTGACAGACGGACCCTGCGTCACATTGACCACTTTGGCCCTGACGTTGAAGTTATGAAGGGTCTCGTCAAGTAATAGTCTTTGAGAATCCAGCCACTCTTCACTCATTTCCTTCGAAACAGGGGGCATCAAATAATCCATTTCTGGAAAAACATAATCTCGGGCTCTTTTCGTAGATGAACTTAACTCACTATAGCTCTTGACTGCTTCTTCCCCTTGAACCTGACTTTGTTGAGTAGGCTGCTCTTCTTGTGGACGCGGAGCCTCTGATGGTTTTTCTGTATGTTCCTGAACAGAAGGTTTCTGTTCCGTTTTTATTGTCTTCCTTTTCTCCATTGAAGGAGATCCGGGTGTCTTACGAGTATCCATCTGACGCTTATCTTGCTTTAGCATTAATACGTTAAAAGGAAGATGTGACCTTTTACGCCTTTGTGGTTCTTCCTTGATCGGTTCTTTAGGAGTGGTTGCTTCCGCTTCTTCCTTAATTGGTTCTAGAGGTGTGGTCGCTTCCACCTCTTCCTTAATCGGTTCTGGAGGTATGACCTCTTCCGTCTCTTCCTTAATTGGTTCTGGAGGTACGACCTCTTCCACCTCTTCCTTAATTGGTTCTGGAGGTACGACCGCTTCCGTCTCTTCTTCTGTAGAATTTTCTTCTACAACGGATTCTTCAGCTGGGATTTCCTCCTCAAAAGAAGGACTTTCTTCGCTGACAGGTTCTTCCTTGACTGGATTTGTTGTTTCCAGATTAGCATCTGATCCAACTGGAGTGGACTGATCATGGATAATAGATATATTAGGCTCTTCATCCGCCGCTTCCGTTATGAGTGAAATGCGCTCTGATGTTATAGGAGAAGTTACTTCACTGTTCGTTATCTCCTCATCGTGATGGTCTGTTTCCTTTACAACGCTTTTTGGTATTTTTTCAAACTTAACCGGTGGAATGTCTGATGTACCTCCTCTTAATCCATTCGAAGTCGGCTCCTCTTTCTTTCCTACAGGTGAAGAGGTTTCCTCTCCCGACAAAAGGGAGTTTTCCACGATTCTTTGAGCTTTATGATCGATGACTGCTTCTTTTCTTTCTTCTTCATTATGTAAAAATTTCTTCAGCTCGTATTCGACATTTTCTTCTTTTTTGATTGGTCTATTTTTAAAACCATAGATGGGTGACGGAATTTCTGTTGGTGTAAACGGACGGCTGTTTCCTTTTTCCACTTTCGGCGATTTCTTCGGTTTTACAGAAGTAGTAGGGCTTTCTTCTTTCCACTTTCGTTTAGCTACAGAATGGTTTTGACTCTTCGGCTTCGGCTCCTGCTCATTCTGTTTCTCTTCTTTTTCTTGATTTCTTCTTGCCCTTCGCGGACGTTCCCTGGTCTCTCCATCGGAAATGAGCGGGAACCGGAAATTCCCTTTAGGATATTGATAGGTCATTCTTGCTTCTACATCACGTGAATGGCTTGGTCCAGCTATATGTTTACGTTCAGGCTTCGTCGGTTCGATTCTCTGAACATCGTCGTCATTTTCATCATAATACTCTTCTAATTGTTCGTCATTATCTGATAATTTACCAAATATTTTTTTAATCCAACTCACAAACATCACTCTTTCTTTCATACTTACTTTTATTTTATCAGTTAAAGAGAAAAATTCGAGTCATTTCGATAGATTAAGAGAATTGTTAAGGGATTGTGTCGAAACAAACATAGGTGTAAAGAGACTGTAATACGAAAAGCGCAGGCCCCTTGGGAGAGGTGAGCTAAATAAGACCGGTATTTCCCTTGGCCAGGTTATGTTCAATTCCTATACAAAACAAAAATACCCGGGCCCACTCCGGACCCAGGTATACATATTTAAGCAGTAAATGGTTGTCCTACTTGATACTTATCTTCAAGAACCAAGATGCCTTTTTCTTGAGGAGCATCGGGAAGAGCAAGTTCTTTGGCTGAGCAGATCATACCTGAAGATGCCACTCCACGAAGCTCTGCATCCTTGATGACCATCCCGCTCGGCATAACAGCGCCAACCTTTGCGACAACTACTTTTTGTCCTTTGTCAACATTAGGGGCACCACACACGATTTGCAGGGTTTCACCGCCAACATCGACGGTACAAATGTTCAATTTGTCTGCATTTGGATGCTTTTCTTTTTCAGACACATAGCCTACCACGAATTTCGGTGTGAAATCTGCCTCCAGCACCTCATCAAAACCGTTCTTCTTGATGGCTTCATTGATCAATTGAAGCTTCTCATCGTTCATGTCGACAGGACCCACTTCGCTTACACTCATATACTTTGATGCATGGAATAGGTTATAGCCTAGTGTTTTCCCCGATTTTTCATCGAATAAACGCACTGCGTCTTCTTTTCTTTCGTGTTGAACTTCTCCTTCAAACCCTGGATCCAGAGTTACGATCAGGGTATCACCAATGCCTTCTAAGTTATAAAATACGTTCATTTACTTGTTCTCCCTTTCCTTTTTACGATTTTTTGCCAGTATGAAGATCGGTTCAAGCTCCCCTTCTTCATATACGAAGGATAGTGCCGTAATTGGAACATTTCCTGTCGTAAAGAAGCTCATGGTCAGCTGGGCAAGTACATCATAGCCCGTTTCATTGCGGATATCACCGATGACCAGTACATCCTGATGGGGCACGGATACCGTCATTTCTCCTTGAACATCCTTCCTTATCTGTTTCAAGAAGGAGTCATTCAAGATGCGGCTTGCGTCGTATCCATCATTATTGTTAAGAAAATAAAATATATTTCCTGCAACTTCATCCTTTTTCATTGTCGTCGGCAGGCTTCTTACATTGAAAAGGGCGGTCTCTTTCATTTGCTCATGAGTCCATCCTTCAGCCTTCAACATGTTTTCATCCAATAGACGATAGGTTTTCCCTAGATCCACGGCATAGTAAATGCGCGTTTCCGCGGTATGATCATCCGTCACGAGTGCAACGCCATCATTGGATTCAGTGGCAAACGAGGTGGAACGGATGACAGGGAACACGTTTTTCTGTTTGCTGCCAAGATCGGATTCCGTTCCCATGACGTTTAGCGCCTCTTCTACGTAATACACCACTTCATCGATGATGGATTTGTTGTTTTCCTTCCATTTGGATACAATCGGCGGAAGGGCAATGGTGATGCCTTTTTTTGTCTCCGTGTTTTCGATTCTTAATGAGTCTTTATCACGGTCATATGTAAACGTACGATTCGGTTTCTCTAATCGTTCCTGGAGTATGCCTTTTAGCTTTTTTATGTCCAAACTTGATCCTCCTTTGTTCATTCTTTTTCTTTGCTTGTTCTCACAAAGAACATTTTTTGTAAATTAAGTACCCTTTATAATAGAAAGCAACCGACTTCATTGCTTCTAAATTTGATTATTCACTTATAACATTTTACATCAAAATGGCGAGATTACAAAAGGAACCTGTTTTTTTCGGGTAAAAAGAAAAGGGACCTTCAAATGAAGTGATCCCTTTTGCTTTTTTTATGAAGCTAGTGTGTTCATAAATTCCTCGATCTGTTCTTTCGTTTTCCGGTCTTTGCTAACGAAGCGTCCGAGTTCACGGCCGTCTCCGTATGCGAGGAAGCTTGGGATCCCGAAGATATCCAGCTCGATGCACAGGTCGATGAATTGATCTCGATCTACATATAGGAATGTATACTCTGAATACTCATTTTCGATTTCCGGCAGGATCGGTTCAATGATCCGGCAATCCGGACACCAGTCTGCTGAAAACATGAATACATGTTTTCCGCTTTCTTTCAATTGATGGAATTCTTCCACTGATTCCAGTTTACGCATGTTATTTGCCCCCTGTTTCGATCGTCATTTGGTTTGGTTTGATCCAACCTAGTTTACGCATATATTCAGATAGTAACAGGCTAATGAATGCAGGTCCAACAAAATGCAACAAAAGGATTTTCATGGCAACATCCCAACTGAATCCCATTGTCTTGAATGTCATGATCTGACCGACGAATCCGCTGGTACCCATTCCGGCTCCGGCTGCATTGTTTTCCATCAGCCAGATGGTTGTACCGATGGGAGCGAGTATCATTCCTGCTACGGTAGGAGGAATGAGAATAAGAGGATTGCGGACGATATTCGGAACTTGCAGCATGGATGTCCCGATTCCCTGGGCAAACAGCCCGCCAACCCTGTTTTCCCGGTAACTGATGACGGCGAAGCCCACCATTTGTGCCGCACAACCGATCGTAGCAGCCCCGGCGGCAACTCCGCTTAAATCAAGCATGAGGGCGATGGCCGCACTCGAAATCGGCGCTGTCAACGCTAGACCCATGAGGGCAGCAACGAGTATGCCCATGATGATCGGTCTCTGCTCCGTTGACCAACTGATCCAGCTACCAAACATGCTCATAAAGTCAGCAATTCCCGGGCCAATCAATTTAGCTGTCGTAAATCCTGCTAGAATGGTCACAAATGGTGTCACGATAATATCCAATTTCGTTGTCTTACTAACAAGCTTCCCAATTTCTGTAGATAGAACCGCTGCCACGTATGCACCCGCGGGTCCTCCAAGACTTGCCCCTGCAGCTCCCGTCACGACAGCAGCGAATAAGACAAGCGGCGGTGCTCCGAGACCAAAGGCAATCGCTACACCGATCGCCGGCCCCATCAGGCTGATTGCGAGACTCCCCATCTCAATGAAAAATTCACTGACCCCAGCGGGAAGAGGGATCTGTTCTCCGATTGTCTTGATGATCAATCCGATGATCAACGAACTGAACAATCCCAATGCCATATAACTTAATGCATCTATAAAATACGTTTTAGCAGAAAACGTAATGCCTTTCTTCTGTAAATAAGCTTTCATGTCCTTCACTCCTCTATGCAGCTTTCCTTTTACTAGTGTAAAGACACATGTTTATTTTGTCTATCATTTTTGCTTTTAGATGAAATTGATTCTTTATTATGAAAAATCATAGTAGAGGCCGATTAGGCAGGGTATGATGTCCGAATGGTTCCATCACGCGATTCAGTCTACCTGAAGAGGGTCTGACTTGAAGGATAAACTGTGATGAGCTTGTTTCTTCTATAGGAATTAATCCAATTTCAACTATTTTTAAACCGGATTCCAGATTATTCAACTTGATTCAGAATTATTCTACAGCTTTTTCATTTTATTCAACCTGATTTCCAATAATTAATCCTCTATGTCGAATTTTCTTTAGGCAGGAAGATCCCCCTACGTTTTCTCTCCTACCACCATTCTTCCCCAAAAAAGAGCATAAAAAAAGACCGATTCCCTTAACAGAGAAGATTCGGTCTGAATATCATCTATTTGTGTTTAACTGAAGCTGCCATTTTCATCATCATTTCTGCGTTATCCGCCAAGTCTTTTACTTGTGACTGAGTCGTTACTTTCGTTCCGCCCACTCCAACAGTAAGTTCGTATTCTTCTGTATCAGGTAATTCCTTAATGACATAGTATCCTAAGCGGTCGTCTTCTTTGAAAGTCCCATGTTTAACGAGAGTTTCTTTGTCATTAATGGCCATTTTATATAGAAGTTCACTATCTTTATCCTCTTGAGGGTTAGTGAATAGTATGAACGTATCAGAGCTTTTTGAAATAATGATATTATTAGGAGATTCTTTTTCTATTTCAGCACCGAATGGCAGGTAAAAGCTAATGTTCCCAGCATCTTCACCGGCTGATTCATTGGAATCCAAAGCACCCTTCACTGCGCTTGCTGTCTCCTCTTTTTCTTGATCAATCGTGGTACTGCATCCTGCTAAAATAAGCATAAGAATAAAGAAAAGGATCGATGTTTTCGTCTTCATCCTCACGTTTCCTCCCTTCATGCCTAGGACCTATGATTATGATACCCTCACAAAGTCCCAGTTGACAACCCTTCCAATAAGAAATTATGCCTTTTTCATGGGAAAGGTGGTTACATTATCTTCGAGTGGGTATTTATGATAAGATGACTAAAAACAGGAAGGTGATCAGGATGGAATTTACCGTGTACTTAGCTGGAGAGATACATAGCACATGGAGAAACGAATTAAAAGAAAAAGCGAAGGCACTGAGACTTCCTCTAAATTTTGTCGGTCCAATGGAAAATCATGACCGTTCCGATTCAATTGGGGAAGAAATTCATGGTGAACAGCCTAATAAGATATTCCGTGATGAAGCTGCTTCACAGATTAATAATTTCCGGACAGAACTGCTGATGAAAAAATCGGATGTGGTAGTCGCTTTATTCGGAGAAGAATACAAGCAATGGAATACGGCAATGGATGCCAGCGCAGCTCTTGCATTACAAAAGCCCCTGGTCCTCATTCGTCCCGAAAAACTTCATCATCCTTTGAAAGAGCTTTCAAATAAGGCGAATGTCACAGTTTCGTCGATTGACCAGGCACTAAGGACCCTTTCTTACGTTTTCGAAACAGAATGACCATATTCTCTAAACCCCCTGCAGCATCAATGCTGAGGGGGTTTTTTTACGGGTAAATGTACAACCTCCAAAGACCCAAGAATTTTCATTATTTAAAAATAACATAATATTGGCAATGTATAGTCATTTTATGTTATTATTAACCATTTGCAAACTTTTTTTGACTTTAAGAAAATATTAAAATATTATAGTAAAAGAATAAGGGAGGTAGTAACATGTCATCAATGAATAAACAGAAAATTGTGGATAGTGTCCCTCAAAAAGGATTCTTTGGACATCCGAAGGGATTATTCACTTTATTCTTCACAGAGTTTTGGGAGCGCTTTTCTTACTATGGAATGCGTGCCATCCTCGTATTCTACATGTATTATGAGGTTTCTAAAGGTGGACTGGGTCTAGAGCAAAATACAGCTTTAGCGATCATGTCCATTTATGGTTCACTTGTGTATATGTCCGGGGTTATCGGGGGTTGGTTAGCTGATAGAGTATTCGGTACTTCGAAAGCCGTTTTCTACGGTGGAATATTCATCATGTTTGGTCACATTGCTTTATCATTTCCAGGGAGCTTATCTCTGTTCTTTGTTTCAATGGTATTGATTGTTGTCGGAACAGGTTTATTAAAACCGAATGTTTCTACAGTTGTAGGTGAAATGTACAGTGAAAATGATACCCGCCGTGATGCTGCATTCAGTATCTTCTATATGGGTATCAACTTAGGTGCTTTTATTGCACCACTGATTGTCGGTAGTCTTATGGAATCGAAAGGTTTCCACTGGGGATTCGCGGCAGCTGCAATCGGAATGTTCTTAGGTCTTGTTGTATTCATGCTAACGAAGAAGAACAATTTGGGTCTTGCAGGTACGTATGTACCAAACCCGCTTTCAGCACGTGAGAAGAAGAAATATGGATTAATCGTAGGTGCAGTCGTAGTAGCTTTAGCCATTATCTTAGGAACTACAATTCCAGCAGGTATCTTTACATTAGACGTATTCATCAATATCGTCGGAATCTTCGGTATCGTCGTTCCAACCATCTACTTTATTGTGATGTACTTTAGTCCAAAAACAACGGCAACTGAACGTTCAAGAGTCATTGCTTATATTCCATTATTTATTTCAGCCGTCATGTTCTGGTCTATTCAAGAACAAGGTTCAACTATCCTTGCAGCATATGCAGACAAGCGTACACAGCTTGACTTCATGGGGATGTCCATCTCTCCTGCTTGGTTCCAATCACTGAATCCGCTATTCATCATTATTTTAGCTCCAGTGTTTGCATGGATGTGGGTTAAACTGGGTGACCGTCAGCCATCCGTTCCGAAGAAATTCTCATTCGGTCTATTGTTTGCCGGTTTATCTTTCCTAGTGATCTTGTTACCAGCTCAGCTTGGTGGCGAAGGTTCACTGGTAAATCCTTTATGGCTCGTGCTAAGCTACTTTATCGTCGTTCTTGGTGAGCTTTGCTTATCACCAGTAGGTCTTTCAGCAACAACGAAGCTTGCACCAGAAGCATTCTCTGCTCAAACCATGAGTCTTTGGTTCTTGGCATCTGCCGGTGCACAAGCTCTTAACGCGCAGCTTGTCCGCTTCTATACGCCAGAAAATGAAACAATTTACTTTGGTTCTATCGGTGGAATGGCGATTGCATTAGCCGTTATTCTATTCTTGATTTCACCTATGATCCAAAGAGCGATGAAAGGTGTAAAATAATCATTGTTCGATCCCTCTGAATTTTTCAGAGGGATTTTTTATTTAATATAATTGGTTATCCGTATACAATATTATTCTTCATGTAGCGAGTAATGGTTGATTTCCACTCCAGGTGCTCGCTTTCCGCGGGGCGTGAGTTGAGCCTCCTCGGGCTAAAGCCCTGTGGGGTCTCAACTTTCACGCGTTTCCCGCAGGAGTCGAGCTCCAATCAACTGTCTAAGTATAATTTTTTAATACCCGCAAAAAAATTCACTGACATTTAATAATCAATTTCTATAGTATGAAGTACTCGATTGTAACTGAGAGTGAAGTTGTTGAGAAAAATAAGTCTATTGCTGTCAGCAAGCAAAACAACTCCTATCACCTTACAATTTCCTATAGAGCGGTGGCAAATCACAAACTGTTATTAGTAACAACAATTTATGCAAAAACAGCCAAAAAAAAGAACCCCGCTTAAACGGAGTTCTACTCAAATTACCAGAATAAATGACAGAAGCAGTTTCGATGTCTTCTTCTGCGGTTATCTTCCGCTCCAGCGACATTATCTCTTCTATTGCAACCGCATCGTCTACGGTTGTCTTCTGCACCCATTACGTTATCTCTTCTGCCTCTGCAACCTCTGTTTCGGTCTTCAGCCCCTCTGACATTGTCTCTTCTTCTGTCACCAAACAGGAATTTATCCCAATCGCAACAGTATCGGTGATCACGACGATCGTCACGGCGATCATCACGACGGCCGCCAACTCGGTCGTTACAATAATTGCATCCCATAAATTCTAACCTCCTTCGAAAGAATTTATCAGATAATATAAAGTCTGATATACTTCATCCTATGAAGGACCGGTTGATTTGGTATGGGCCAAGTACCCTTAGGGACGACTGTTCCTATGATTATTTTGTTTATATTGCCACTGGCCTATCAGAAGATCGACCACGTGATGAAACATTTCCTCTCTCGTCAAGAGACCATTGGTAAACACACCGATGGCCCCTTCTTTCTTTCTGATTCCCGTTCTTTGGGTATACTCATCCATCAGTGGACCAAGTTCTTTTCCTGCCTTAAGCTCCAAGCTGATTTCTTTCGGTAGAGAAATTCTGGCGCCTCCTCCGATGATTTCGGTCCCATTCCGATCTACAAGTGCCCCCCAGTTACAGACGAACATCCCGTAGAGGGATTCACTTACTCCTCCTTCAAGTCCTATACCCACATCACTATTCGTGGCCTTAAGAACATTTTTGGCACGGTTTAAGGCCCCTTCAATCGTCTCCTGGTCGGACCTTGGCTGTTCACTTACATAGGACTCGGTTTTGAGACACTCGAATTGAACGTCACCGTATTGTTCCTGAAAGGCCTTTTGAACGGCTTGTACCTTTGCCGGGTTCGTTGTTCCTATTGCTATTTTCAACATCATCCACCCTCATTTCTCACAGGGAGATTCCCTTTTCTGTCTATAAAAAGGCTGTCTCAGAACTGGAATGAGACAGCCTTTCTCTATTTTTTTATGTGATCAGCTATTCGATTTGATGGTCTCGATGGTAGAGCGGTCACATTGTTTCACCAGTTTGACGATCAGCTCTTTGGCAGCAGCATAATCATCCACATGTATCATGGAGGCATGAGTATGGATGTATCTCGAACAAATCCCCACTACTGCACTCGGAACCCCCTCATTGGACATGTGAACTCTTCCGGCATCCGTTCCTCCTTGCGATACGAAGTACTGATAAGGAATATCGTTTGTTTCCGCTGTATCCAACACAAATTCCCTTATGCCCCTGTGGGTCACCATCGAACGATCGAGAATGCGAAGGAGAGCCCCTTTTCCAAGCTGACCAAATTCATTCTTATCACCTGACATATCATTTGCAGGACTTGCATCCAAAGCAAAGAATATATCTGGATTAATCATGTTGGCGGCCGTCTGGGCACCTCTTAATCCCACTTCCTCCTGGACCGTCGCACCGGAATAAAGGGTATTCGGAAGGGTCACTCCCTGAAGCTCTTTTAATAATTCAATGGACAATCCGCATCCGTAACGGTTATCCCATGCTTTGGCAAGGATCTTCTTCTCATTGGCCATCGGAGTGAACGGGCAGATCGGCACAATCTGCTGACCCGGTTTAATTCCGATCTCACGTGCATTTTCCCGGTCATCCGCACCGATATCGATGAGCATATTCTTCATATCCATCGGTTTTCTTCGCTGTTCTTCCCCTAGCAAGTGAGGAGGGATACTGCCGATCACGCCTGTTATCGGACCGTTATCCGTGATGATCTGAACCCGCTGAGCGAGCAGCACCTGGCTCCACCAGCCTCCAAGTGTCTGGAATCGGATCATTCCATTATCCGTAATCGATGTAACCATGAAGCCTACCTCGTCCATGTGCCCCGCAACCATGACAACAGGATCCTGTTCGCTGCCTTTTCTCAGTCCGAATACTCCGCCTAATCGATCCTGTACGATCTCATCCGAGTATTGGGATAATTGTTCTTTCATGAATGCACGAACGGCATGTTCATTACCGGGCGCCCCCGGCAATTCCGTCAATGTCTTAAATAATTCCAACGTATCTTGTTTCATGTCTAATGCCCCTTTTATAAAGAATCTACTTTATGTATAATCTTATTTTACAGAACTTTCGCACCTCTTACCACCAATTGAGAATAAAAGCAGTTCTCTTTTTGATGTTTTCTTTGATAGAATGTACCTATGGATGATAAATTATCGATCAGTGCCGGAAAGTTTTCAGGACCGGATGAACGGATCCTGACGGCTTTCACGCAAAAATTGCCTGTGGAGGGAATAACAGATGAACTGGAAATCTTTCATATTAGGACTCGGAATCGGAGCAGCGGGTGGATACTTACTTAAAGAAAAGCTGGATGACTCACGCCTCGTTTCTGCGGAAAAAGTATTAAAAGACGTCAAACTCTCGTTCAAAAAAGAAGGCAACATCGATGGATCATGGATCGGGATGAAACCTGAAGACTATCAGAAGCACTCCGTGAATACCAAAGTATATAAAGGCGGTATCTCAAGACGAAAAGACGGAGAGCTCGAGCAGTATGAATTCATTGCCGATGCTTATACCGGAACAGTCGTAGATGTGTACCCTTTAGCTTAATAAAAAGGATGATCCCGATCTACGGGACCATCCTTTTCTTATTTTTCCCTTACTACTTTATCCACGATTTCCCCATCTCTATTCCACTTGATCCCTCTATACTCCGCATCATGATAGAAGAGGAACCAATACTCCCCTTCGATGGCTTCTGTGATCCATTTTTCCTTTGCCCCGATGGATGTCATCGGATAGTCATCATAAGCGAGTACCCAAAGGGGGTTTTTATGCGCATGAGTCGGCATGATGTCCGCCATATGGATGAACTTCTCTCCATTGTTCTCTAGAAGGATGATGGAATGACCGTCACTATGACCGCCAGTGTGGACCATCTTGATCCCCGGAAGGACCTCCATCTCTTCTTCATACGTAGTCACTTGCGATTGAATGCTTTCCCAGTTTTCCTTCCAGTATGTATTACGGGAGCGCACATTGGGATTCCTCATTTCATCCCACTCCACCTGAGAGGTATAGATGGTGGCATTCGGAAAGGCCGAAACCAGTTCATCTCCCTCATATTTCGTTAACCCGCATGCATGATCGAAGTGCATATGGGTCATCAAAATCACATCAATATCGTTTGGCGAAAGGCCCAGAGTAGCAAGCGATGCTTCAATTTCAGATTCTTCATGCACACCATAATTGCGTTTTTGTTTGTCATTCAGTTTGCCTTTGCCGATGCCAGACTCAATCAGCACATTCTTCCCTTCCCACTGAAAGAACAGGGGATCGGTACGTAATTCAATCTGATTCAGTTCGTTCACAGCATATTTTTTGGACCAAAGGGGTTTTGGAACCACTCCAAACATAGCTCCCCCATCCATATGGGTCACACCGCCATTCAGCCAGTGTATCGTTAGATCTCCAACGTTTAACGTTTCCATCCTGATTCCTCCTTTGTTCATACCTCTTCATTTTATCAGAATAGATGGATAACTTGTAGGCAGAGGTCTTCTCCATAATAAAGGCTGTTTTGTTATGACGGAGCGAGTGGTGGTTGATTTCCGCTCCAGGTGCTCGCTTTCCGCGGGGCTGGCGGTGAGCCTCCTCGGGCTTCGCCCTGTGGGGTCTCAACTGTCCAGCGTTTCCCGCAGGAGTCGAGCACCTTCCGCTCCAATCAACTGACTAAGCTTAAGTTATAAATGTGTCCTAAAAAGGGGCGTTCCGAAATCCAAAAAAATGAACTGTTCTGAATAGGCTTTACAGGACGTGAAGCATTTCCTCTCATGACATCATATCGGCAATTTCAAATAAATAAAAACAGCCCCAAATACATCAGGGCTGCGGGTCCATCAATTATTCACTTTGATATTGTGCTTCGACTCTGTAGATTCTCTGCCCTTTGGCTGAGAATTTCTCTTCATATTCGGTCATGATATTGCCTTCGAAGTCGGTGTTATGCAGATCTAGGCTTAAGAAGTTCAAGTGCAAGCCGTACCATGAGAAGCTCTTTAATGAGTACTCGAATAACCCTTGATTATCTGTCTTAAAGTGGATTTCCCCGTTTTTGATCAGAATCTCTTCATACATGGACAAGAAGTCCTTATAGGTCAGGCGGCGCTTTTCATGGCGGTTTTTCGGCCATGGATCAGAGAAGTTCAAATATACTCTGTCCACTTCTCCTGATTCGAAGTACTCTGTCAGTTTTCTTGCATCAACGTTCAATAGCTTCACGTTCGGAAGTTCAGCTTCGATCAGGCGATCAAGTGCTGTGACGATGACACTTTCATAAAGCTCGATTCCAATATAATTAACGTCCGGGTTGGCTCTTGCCATTTCCGTGACGAATTGACCTTTTCCTGTCCCAACTTCGATATGAAGGGGGTGATCGTTGCCAAACTCTTTATTCCATTGACCTTTTTTCTCCTGGGGTTCTGCCACAACGTACTGTGGATGATCACTGATTTTCTCAGAAGCCCATGGTTTATGACGTAAACGCATGTAGACACCTCATTTTTTATTATCGAAAAAAACATACCATGACTCTCGGTCCTATGCAAGAGCCAATTAAAGCAAAGCGCTCCTTAAGGTCCGTCCCTCAAAAAGGGCGCATAATTGAAAAAGGAATTCACACACTAGTAGTGAATTCCTTTTTTCGGTTCTGATCTTGATCGGGCTGTTTGAAAGTACGTGGTTCCATTAAATTAATTGAAAATGAAAGGGTGTACTCCATGCCTTTAAATTCACAGAATCAAATGCAGTTATTATCTGATATATTAAGCAATCATTCGACGGATTGCTGTGGTTCGGTTTCTGAATGTGAGCAGGTTGAGCGCTTAGTAAAGTCGTTGATGGTCAATGTCGATATCCACGAAAACGTCAAACCCGTTTTACAGGAAATCTACCAGTACAGTCAAAGCGGGATTTCATCGCCTGACTTGACGAACCATATTACGACGAATAAAGATAATCTGTCCCAATGGGTCAATGATATGAACAGCTACTCTTGATTCAAATTACCTTGTGCAAATATTGAATCCAATGGTTCATCTCGTGGAAACGGGCTTTCCCTTTATGCCACTGGATGGATAAAATTGTTTGTGCCACGACGTACCATTTCATCCGTAGCTTCAGGTTATCGGTCAGCTCGACTCCGTATTGAGTCAGCCAGCTTTCCCATTGATCCTCGGGGATATACCAGTATAACAATAACCCTACATCAAAGGCAGGATCTGCGATCATCGCTCCATCCCAGTCGATCAAATACAACTGGTTGTAATCAGACAGCAGCCAGTTGTTATGGTTGACGTCCCCGTGACAGACTACATATTCTTCTTGTTGAACTTCCATAAGCTCCTTCTGAAGAAACAAAAGCGCCTCCCTGATGACAGGCAATGAAAGAAGATCGAACTCAAGTCCTGTCTCCACTTCCGTCAGCATATGCTCCGGTTGGAACGGTTCTTTCCCCAACCGTTCCAACATCGTGGAAAGAGGTTTCGAGGAGTGGATCTTGTTCAACAGCCTCGCCACCCGTTCATCCTTCATCTCTTCGGGCTTTAATTCTCTCCCATTTAACCAGTGTTGTGCTGTGATGACGTCCCCGTTTTCCATTCGCTTTGTCCAAACAAGCTTGGGTACAATTCCTTCTGCGGATAATACAGCTACAAAAGGGGAAGAATTGCGCTTCAGAAATAACCTCTGCTCCTGATACTGAGCAAAGAACGCTTCTCCGGTTGCACCGCCTGCGGGGACGATTTCCCAATCTTGGTCAAATAAGTGTTCCAATATATTCACCTTCTATTGGTCCTTTGTCATGTTTGTATATGTGTATCATTACATTTCACTAAATTTTAAGAGTCATATAAAATAAAAAAGACAGCTATTGGGCAATACAAATCAATAGCCATCTGTTACGATTTTATCGTCATCTTGCGTTTTCGTCAAGCACTGGAATGAACTGTTATCTTACAAACACATAGGAAGAGACCGGTTCAAGGGTGATGGAAGCTTCATTTAAATCATACAGACCGCTGACGCTCGCCCGATTGCCATCCGATAGGCAAATCCAGTCATTTCCTTCCGGCAGGGTATACTCACATGCCTTTGTATCCGAATGAAAGACCATCAGAATTTCATCCCACGGGCCGTATGGATGAACATTTTGATACAAAACATCGATCAGGTTTGCCTGGCTGTGAGACACCTTTACATGCTCCCGGATCAACTCACTCTTCTGGAAGCGGAAGGCCCCGTGACTTTTTCTGATCTGGATTAAGGCTTTGACATATTGAACCACGTTATCGTATTTTTCTCTTCGGATCCAGTCTAACTGATTGATTTCTACCGGGGAATTATAGCTGTTCTCGATCCCCTTTTTCGTTCTAAAAAATTCCTGCCCTGCATGAAGAAACGGGATCCCTTGAGATAACAGCACCATCGTGGTCGCTAATGAGTGCCGAGCTTTTAGGATTTCTTCATCTTCATTTAAACATGCCTTCATTTTATCCCACAGCGTATGGTTATCATGGGACTCCACATAGTTGACAGATTGAACAGGCTCCTTAAAGAGTCCCCGTTCACCACTGCTCATTCCGACGCTTCCCGTAAGGACGAGCTCCACCTTCTGTTCCAGATGCCCGTGACCGAGTGCGAATCCTTTATCATATAGATTAAATGTACTTCCTTTGATGGTGTCCCTAAACCAATCATTAAATTGACCGATCCCTTGAAGCTGATGGGCATTGCGCAGATTGGCTTTTTGATGTGGAGGCAGCGGCGTATTCAAATCCCACCCTTCTCCAATCAATATTGCACCCGGTAACACTTTATCCACTTCTTCACGGATCGCGGTCATAGTCTTGACGTCCAGGATTCCCATCAAATCAAATCGAAAGCCGTCCACACCGTATTCATTCATCCAATATAAAATCGAATCTACGATAAACTTCCTTGCCATAAGGCGTTCAGAGGCAAAGTCATTCCCTACCCCCGTCCCGTTAGACGGTAAGCCATTTTCATCGTGACGGAAAAAATAGCCGGGCACAAGCTTCTCAAAAGAGGAATCCTCTCTTATAAATACGTGGTTGTAAACCACATCCTGAATGACTCTGATATTTTCATCGTGAAGACATTGAATCACGGTCTTTAATTCCCTGATCCGTTCATTTGGGTCTTCAGGTTTTAAGCTGTAACTCCCTTCAGGTGCATTGAAGAATAACGGGTTGTATCCCCAATTATAACTGGTGTCTGAGGGGTTATCCGTCACACCATCGAAGTCATTGACAGGAAGCAGCTCAACATGGGTGACCCCCAGTTCCTTCAAGTACTGAATTCCGCTTGAGAATCCATTCGGCGTGGTCGTTCCCTTTTCCGTAAAGGCGCGGTACTTGCCCCTGAACTTCATACCACTTTCCTGTTGGGCAGAAAAATCCCTGATATTCAATTCATAGATCACAGCATCCGTCGGAGAGGTTAATGCGGGGAGTGGCTTGTTCTTTTCATGCGCATTATCAAGGTTGATGACGACGCCCCATTCACTATTCAATGAGACCGCTTTTGCATAAGGATCAATCAGCTCATCCCATATCAGATTGATACACGGGAGGATACTATAAAAATATCCTTCCACATCCGTATTTACCCGACATTCCCATACACCGTTTTCCATTCTTTCAAACGGATACTGAATTTCTTCATCGTCAGGGGACTTAAGCTTTAATCTAACCTCCGTCGCCGTCGGTGACCATACCTTAAAAACAGTGCACCCATCCTGGTATGTAACGCCCAGGTCATGTCCATCGTAATAGTACCGTTGATCAAACTCTTCTGTCCGTATTACAGCCCCGATCTGAAGGTCTGTCCTTGTATCATGTTCATCAACTATTTCATAGCATTTTCCTAAAATGATTTTCTCACTTTGAATGGTCGTCACATATTTCATGGCATCATTCAAGGGGATTTTCTCTTCAATATGAAGCGCAATCCTCTCGTCCCCCTTGATCAGGGTGAAGTGACTCGAATGCCCTTCATGATAATCATATGGGAGAATCATGGTGATTGAATTGAACGTATCCAAAAATGCATCATACTGTCTGCTAATGACTAACACTTCTGCCACCCACTTCTGTTTAACATTTTCCGACTCGATGGAAAGAACCGGACTTCAGCTCTTATATCGGGAGCATTATACTTACCCTATATTATTCAAAAAATACCCATTTGGTCCGCCGTTTCATGATTCTGTGTCTCTCATCAAATCAAGTGTTTTATCATTAAGATATGCTTGTATTTTTATATTAGGCCAATCAAGACGGGTTTCTGATGGATTATACCCCATAACCGTTTGATCAAAACCGTCGATTACCCATGGTTTTCATCCGATACCGTTTCTTCCCACTGAAGCCTCTTGAAGGAAGTCGTTTGGCAATACTCCATGATAGCCTGAGCCGCTTTCAGCTGGACACTCTTAATCGGGGAAGAACTGGATCGCTGCTGCTGGAACCATTCCTGATGGATCCTCTTATCCAAGAACTGGATCCCTACTGGGGACTGCGGGTAATCTATGTAACCGTTCCTGCTGATGACAGCTTGATAAATAGGCAGTTCAACTCCGGCAAATTTGATGATTTGATGGACGATCCGCTCCATCCTCTTCAAGCCGATGAGAGGATTCAACACCTTCGATTCCATATCTCCCCATTTTTTCACCCAGAAACGCTCTCCCGATCCGATATAGGCCGTCCCCTCCTCGAACTCCAGGAAGGTTAAACACCAAATGCCGGTCGGCGTGATTAAGATGGTCTCTAATTCGACAGGTGCATTTTTTATTTTCAGGACAGGGTTGTACATCACGAAAATATTATCCGGGAAGCGTTGCAGAAGGTAGCGTAAACGTTCGTCATAATGATAACTGTTGTCCACATAGGATTTTTCCGTGATGGTAGAGCTTGCCCACCTCAGTTGAAAATCAAATACAAGATCCAAAAAGGAAAGCTTCAATTCTTCTTCCGAGTGAATATCCTGATTTGCATCTACCTCAAACTGGATTTCTTCATCACTCTGCTGAGGAACGGGATCTTCCTCTTCTTCAGCATCTTTCTTCTTAAACAGTGAAAAGAGTTTTTCCTTCATGGAATTCTTCTCTTCGTCACTCTCTTCCTTTACTGGTGGTACTGGGGGGATCTCCCCATTTTCCCAATGTTGTTTCATTTTTTCCCATTGCTGCTTTTTTAATCGGACAAATTGGGAAGGATATCTATATAAATCCGTTTCATATCGTGAAACGTAATCTTGAAGCTTAATGAGCTGTGCCATATTGAATCGGTCCTTTCGTGACGGTCAATTTGTCTGTAAGGGGATGGTATGAATCGCTTCGTACTTAGGTGTCCGGTCCATATGCGTCCGGTATAATACGATTTCTGCAGCCATCAATGTATGGCTGTCAACAGGCTGAAATCCATTCAGCCACTCTTCTGTAAAGGAGAATTCTTCATTCCATTTTCTCCCCACTGTGATGTGCGGGGAAAACGGCCTTTTATCCAATTGAAAGCCTGCCTTTTCACAGGCACCATACACAGTGTTCCGGAGCCCGTGCAGTATGTCGGAATGCTTGACACCCATCCATAAAATTCTAGGGGAATCACTCTTCCCAAAAGTGCCAAACCCTTCGAAGGTCAGGGAAAAAGAAGAATAGGACAAACTCTCCACTTTTTCGATGACGTGATGAAGCTTCTCTGCACTCCCTAAAAAAGCAAGGGTAAGATGATAATCCTCGGGATGGACCCATTTTTTGAATGAACCACTATCCCTTAAAGGCTGCATGCAATTGTCCAAATACCGTTTTGTTTCCCGGGGCAGGGAAAGTGCAAAGAAATAATGGTTTTTTAACATACTACATTAGTCCTTTCTGCTAGGCTTCTCCAGAAATAAATTGGTTTGTCACATGATTGGCGAAAATGTTAGGTTTCAAACGTTTAGACAGTCGAATTTTGCTATAGTAATAAGTCGATTCCCAGAAAGTTGATTGAAGCGGAAATCAACCACTACTCACTTTTTCAAAAGCCACGAATGCAAAAGTCTACTAATATTACTTTCATTTTAGCAAAATGTGTCATGAGAGAGAATGAATAGAGAGAATTGCAACAAAAATGAAATACAAAGCTAATTTATTTGATAAGATTTATCTGAATTAGTACGATAGAAAGAGAATGTTTTCTGAAAGGAAGATGAACATGAAAGTGGTACAAAATATCGCAGATCTCATCGGGGACACCCCCCTTGTAAAATTAAATCGATTGAACCCTGCTGATGGGGCGGATGTATATGTGAAATTGGAATTCTACAATCCGAGTAAAAGTGTAAAGGACAGAGCGGCCTATCAGATGATTGTGGAAGCTGAAAAAGAGGGCTTACTGAAGGAAGGCTCAACCATCATCGAACCCACAAGTGGAAACACGGGGATTGGCCTTGCCATGAATGCGGCAGCAAGGGGCTATCGCGCCATCCTCGTCATGCCTGATACGATGACACAAGAACGCATCAACCTCTTGAAAGCGTATGGAGCAGAAGTGGTATTGACACCGGGGGACGAGAAAATGCCTGGTGCCATCGAAAAAGCAAAAGAACTGACGGAGCAGATTCCCAACAGTTTCATGCCTATGCAGTTTGAGAACGATGCAAACCCAAATGCCCACCGGAAAACCACGGCCCTTGAAATAGTTGAAGCAATGAAGGAGCTTGGAAAGCCGTTATCTGCTTTTGTGGCAACTGCAGGTACCGGGGGAACGATCACCGGAACAGGCGAGGTATTGAAAGAGCATTATCCTGATCTCGCCGTCCATGTTGTGGAGCCTGCCGGTTCACCGGTTCTATCTGGAGGAAAACCGGGCAAGCATAAGCTGGTGGGAACAAGTCCAGGGTTTGTACCGGACATCCTGAATACGAATGTATATGATGAAATCCATAAAATTGAAGACGAACAGGCTTATGATATTGCCCGAAGAATGGCAAGCGAAGAAGGCATCCTGGTGGGACCATCTTCAGGTGCCGCATGTTACGCAGCCATAGAAGTGGCTAAGAAACTATCACCTGGTGATGTGGTCGTATGCATTGCCTGCGATACTGGAGAACGCTATCTATCAAGCGACCTGTTCAGATTCTAATAATAAGAGGCTGCTCCTTAGACGGAGCAGCCTCTTTCTTTATGTTCATTTGATTTGATGATAATGTGAGATGAATTGTTCGGGAGAAGATTTTACGACGAACGTCCAGACCCCTTCGATTGTGTGAAGATACAAAAATGTATAGTAAGCGGACAATGGTTTGCTTGTCACGTCCATCACATCTTTGATGATGAAGCTCTTCGTAGGAGTGACGATTCGATCATTGTACAAATACAAATGCTCCTCCGTCTCTACCGTGAATTGCTGGTTGTCTTCTATTCTTCGTTCTGTCTTCATAAATGGCTGTGAACAAATCAACATGTCATGCCTCCAACTAGTTTAACGAGCTACCATTCCTTTTCTGTCACTGAATAGCGCCTGAAGCTTTTTCGTGACAGCACCCGGTTTACCTTCTCCGATCACCTGTCCATCGACCCCGATTACAGGCATCACTTCTGAAGTAGTACTGGCAATGAACACCTCATCCGCTGCCATCAGCTCAGAAACGGAAAATGTCTCTTCTTGAAACGCGATATCATTTTTCCGGCATAAATCTTCTATGACTCTCCTCGTGATTCCATTGAGGATGAGGTTGGTAACGGGATGTGTATAAATGACTCCGTCTTTCACCATAAAGGCATTGGAAGAAGACCCTTCCGTTACTGTATCGCCACGGTGCAGAATCGCTTCGAAATGACCTTCTGATGCCGCCTCCTGTTTTGCGAGAAGATTGCCTAGGAGATTCAAACTCTTAATATCGCAGCGAAGCCATCTGATATCCTCAACAAGCTTGGCTGTCACCCCGTTCTTCATCTGATGAGAGGGAACCGGGAAGTCCTTTGTATAAGCAACGACACTTCCCACTACGTCTTTGCTAGGAAAGTGATGCTGACGTGCTGAGACACCGCGAGTCACTTGTAAATACACGATCCCGTCTTTGACATCGTTCAGCTCGATCAGCTTCAGCAGTTTGGCTGTGAATTCCTCTTCTCCATATGGAATGGAGAGCTTCATCTTTTCAGCGCTTTGATACAGTCGTTCCATATGCTCTTTCATGGTGAAGGTACTTCCGTTATATACCCGGATCACTTCATAAATACCATCCCCGAATTGATAGCCTCGATCCTCGATATCGACCTTAGCTTTATCGCGATCGATCAGTTCCCCATTTACAAATACTGTGTTCATCCTCTACTCTCCCCCTTGTGTCTATTAAGATTCACATGCTAACTCATAAATGGCCTGGGCGTAAATAGCCGTCGCTTTAAGGAGATCCTCTATATACATGTATTCATCCTTTTGATGGGCAATATCTTCACGGCCTGGGAAAAGCGCTCCAAAGGCTACGCCTGCTTCAAGACTTCTCGCATAAGTCCCTCCGCCGATGCTTAATAATTCCCCTCTTTCACCTGTCTGGTCTTCGTAAACCTTTTTCAGGGTCTGCACGAGCTCATCATCCTTAGACACATGGTGAGGCTTGCTGTCAGTGAAGTTCTCGATGGTATACCCTTCTATGTTCTCAATGATGCTCTTTCCTTTTTCCATGTCAAATGTCACAGGGTAACGCATATTCAAGCCTAAACGGCCTCCATCGGCTTCTGTATAGCGAAGCTTTCCGACGTTTATAGTGAGATCCCCCGTAATGTCGTCCGTGTAACTGACGCCAAGCTGAATCCCTCTGGAATCCTTGAAGAAGTGCTTTGTCGTAAAATCAAAGAACGCTTTACCTTGAGAGGATAGTGGCAGTTTCGAAAGGAAGGCAGCTAAATAAAGTCCGGCGTTCTTCCCATTGTCAGGCTCCATTCCGTGTGAAGACACACCTTCCACTTGGAATACAAGCTCGCCGTTTTCAAGATAGTAGCTTCCTTTGACCCCTTCTTCTTTGGTGAAGATTTCAAAGTTCTGCACCCATTTCGTATGATCCTCATCCACAACCAATATGGCCTTTGCATAGTCGGGAACCATGTTGTAACGGCGGCCTGACTCGAAAGAAAGGACTTTGATCCCAGATTCCGTCACCTCTTCAGGCTTCACCTGGACCAAATCATAATCCGCGATTCCTTTTTCAGCATGGATGATCGGGAAGTCGGCATCAGGAGCAAATCCCATCGTCGGCATTTCCTCTTTTTTGAAATAGTGCTCTACACATCTCCAGTCGCTTTCTTCATCCGTCCCGATGATCATGCGAATCCGTTTGTTAAACGTCGGATCAAGATCTTTTACGATTTTCATTGCATAGTAGGCAGCCATCGTAGGGCCTTTATCATCGATCGCTCCACGGGCATAGATCTTCCCGTCTTTGATCTCACCGCCATAAGGATCGACGCTCCAGCCATCCCCTTCAGGAACCACATCCACATGACAGAGGATACCGAGGAGGTCCGTCCCTTCCCCGAACTCTAAATGTCCTGCCAGGTGATCAACGTTCTTGGGAGTGAATCCGTCCTTGTCCCCGAGTGTCAACAGGAAAGAGAGTGCCTCCTTCACACCTTTACCGAGCGGTGCCTCTTCCGTCGCATTTTCTTCATCAAGCACACTTTTAATCTGAAGGAATTTCTGCAAATCCTGCAGCAATTCATCTTTCCGTTTCTCGACTTCATTCGTCCAATTGATACTCATATACTTCCACCTGCTTTATATGTATTTACTTCACCTCCCATTTTATACTGTTTGTCGGGGAAATCCAAACAGGGGCTCTACATTTCTTTTCACTTGCAGAATGACTAAAAAGAGAGGATTATAGAAAAAATACATAATATTAGCATTTTCTTCATATTCTAGGAATAGAACCATCAAGTTACTACGTAAATAGTTTGTAAATTTGGACAATATTCTAGAAATTTTGTCGGATTAGGGGTACAATGTAATTGTCTGACATCTTATGAGTAAACTCTAAATGTAGAAAAGGGGTTGTCTAAAGCGCATAGTACATATGGGAGCACGTGAGGTGCACAAACGACGCATGTAGTCTTTTGCCTTTGGAAAAATGATGAGGGAGTGGTTTTTTGAAACCTTCAACCAATCGTATGCTCACTAGAATCAAAGCTGTATACATGTACATTAAACAGAAGGGTACTGTAACAACTCAAGATCTTGTAGACGAATTTGGCATTACTCCTCGCACCATACAAAGAGATCTCAACGTGTTAGCTTATAATGACTTGGTGCAAAGTCCAAGTCGGGGTCAGTGGACAACTACACAGAAAAAAGTGAAAATGACCTCATAAACGAAAAGCGTAGGCGGCTTGCTCAGGCCCGACAAGCATAAGACGAGGAACCCGGAAAGGCGTTTTTTGCCTTTATGGGTTGCTTGGCTTATGACCTCGAGGGACTAGCCGCCGGAGCTGGACATATAGAAAAGCAGACTAAAAAAACAATAAAACGGGGCGGCACCTTTATCGTAAGGTGCCGCCCCGTTTTTTTATTCCGGTTTATATTCTTTAAGAAGGGTTACTTCCTCTTCCGTTAGTTCACGGTACTCACCAAGCTCCAGATCTTCGTCAAGCTTTAGTGGTCCCATCGTCAGGCGTTTGAGATACATCACGCGCTTACCGACACTTTCGAACATTCTCTTCACCTGATGGAATTTCCCTTCGGTGATCGTCAGCTCGATGTCTGAAGTTAGACCCGATTTTAAGATCGTTAACTCTCCCGGTTTCGTTTCGTAGCCATCGTCCAATGTCACTCCATCTTTGAACGCTGTGACATCCGCCTCCGTCACTTCTCCGTCAATCACGGCGAAATAGGTTTTCGGCACATGTCGTTTTGGTGAAAGGAGCTGATGGGATAATTGACCGTCATTTGTAATAAGAAGAAAGCCTTCTGTATCTTTATCCAGTCTACCGACAGGGAATGGATTGAAGATTTGATCTTCCATCTGCAGTAAATCAATCACCGTTTCATCCTGTGAGTCTTCCGTTGCAGAAATGACTCCCGGCGGCTTATTCATCAGCAGGTAAATATACTCGCGATATTCCACCTGTTCACCATATAACATCACGGTATCCTTTTCCGTATCTATATGGACTTTCCCATCCTTGATGACTTCCCCATTCACTTGGAGGCCGCCATCCTTTAATAATTTCTTTACTTCCTTGCGGCTACCATAGCCCATGTTCGCAAGCATTTTATCTATTCTCACTTCATTCACTCTCCGTCTGTTTCAGCCTTCGATTCGTCAGTATTTCTTTATTTTTCACTCATTCTTCTATTCTTAACATAGGCTCCATCAGGTAAGCAACTCTTTAGAAAAAAAAGAAAAAAGGGATGATCTCGCCATCCCTTTTCCCCTACCCTATACGCAGCTTACTTCGGATCCTCGTGATTTTATCACCGAACAGCCGGTCTGCAAGCTTACTTCTCATACTCAAGTAGAAGTAAACGAGAGCTCCTACCCCGCCGCAGATTGCCACTAGGATAATTGATTGGAAGCCCGATTCTGGACTGAGGAATTTGACCAGTATGCTGTAAAGTACCAGTACAACCCCAGCCATGACGGCATTCAACGCTCCGATAAACATCGTTCTTCTTAAAATCAATTGGAATTGATATCTCGCATATTTTTTTATCACATAGAGATTGATCAGAATCGCCACTGCATATCCGATCGTCGTCGCAAGTACAGCTCCCTGGGTTTCAAACAGGCGAATCAACGGGATGTTCAAGACAAGCTTCAGAAGCAAGCCGACAAGTAAGCTGAAAATCGTGAATTTCTGCTCATCAATCCCTTGAAGAATCGCTGCGGTAACCGCAAATAGTGCAAACAGGATCGCCACTGGCGCATATGATCGTAAAATCGACGTTCCCAAAGCGTCACTATGATAGAACAACGTATACATCGGCTCCGCTAACAAGGCCAGTCCCAAAGCGGCCGGTACTGTCAGGAACAACAGAATCTGAAACGTCTGGTCAATGTTCCTGCGCATCGTTTTCCGGTCACCGCTCGTATAGGATGTTGTGATCAACGGAATAAGCGTCATCGAAAAGGCGGTTGCCAGCGATACAGGAATGATCACGAGCTTATGCGTATAGAAGTTCAATACGGCAAACGCATGGTCGGAAATTTTCGCATTTCCTATATCCGCCATAGCGGTATTGAAGGTGATCTGATCCACCAGTTGGAATAATGGATTGGCCAGTCCTACGAAAATGAATGGAATCGAATAGGCAATGATTTCTTTGTACATCGCTTTTAACGAGATTTCTTCATTCCCTTTGTCCTCTTCAAGGAGCTCATCTAAATGAGGCTTCCGCTTATACCAATACCAGATCAATGCCCCAAGACTCGCAAGCCCCCCTACAAACGCTGCAAATGTTGCTACGGAAATCGCCGTTGTAACGGTCCCATCCAGTATGTTCAATACAACATAAATTCCGCCAAGAAGGAAGACGATTCGGACGATTTGCTCAATGACCTGGGAAACCGCCGTCGGCCCCATGGACTGGTGACCCTGGAAGAATCCCCGGATCAAACTCATGAAAGGAATAATGATCAGGGCAAAACTCACGGCCCTGATGACCGTCGTCACCTGCGCGACGGAAATGACCTGCTCATCACTTTTGATCGTCATTTCGGCGAAAATCGGTGCGAATGCATACATGATGAGGAAGGACACGACCCCCGTCAGCGTCATCAGCAAGAGCCCGGACTTAAATAACTTCCGCCCTACGGCATATTCCCCGATGGCATTATATTTTGAAACGAATTTTGAAACGGCCAGCGGCACCCCCGCAGTCGCTACGGTCAGAAAGATCGTATAAGGCACATACCCATATTGATAAAGGGATGCCCCCTCTTCATGACCTTTTAACAAATCATCAAACGGTATAACATAAAAAAGACCCAAAAACTTAGAAATAAAGGTCCCTAACGTTAAGATAAACGTTCCTCTTATTAATTTAGATGACATAGTATCCCTCTCTATATATCTTGTTGCCCGTTAAACAAACAAAATAAATTCGAACTCGAAATTTACACACTATCAGTAGTTTACTACTGTACGATTCGAATGACAATTTTTTTCGAATGTTGTATTTAAAACCTATCCCATTTAAAATAAGGTGAAACTTCTTTTGAGAAGCGAATAGGTAAAGTTGGTGAAAAAAATGGTAAAAAAATACGACGTCATCGTCATAGGCGGAGGACCATCAGGCTTGATGGCCAGTATTGCAGCCGGAGAAAACGGTGCGAAAGTCCTCCTTGTAGATAAAGGTACAAAACTAGGCAGAAAGCTCGCCATTTCAGGAGGCGGCCGCTGCAACGTGACCAACCGGCTTCCTGTAGAGGAAATCATTAAACATATCCCGGGCAACGGGCGTTTTTTATACAGCGCGTTTTCTGAGTTTAATAATGAAGATATCATCTCCTTCTTCGAGAATCTTGGAATTCAGCTAAAAGAGGAAGATCACGGACGGATGTTCCCTGTCTCGAACAGGGCCATGGATGTGGTGGAAGCACTTTTGAAGCGCATGAAAGAATTGAAGATCGACACCAGGACAAGCACAAGCGTTGAGGACGTTCTGTACGAAAACGGCGAAACCACGGGAATCCTTCTAAAAGATGGAGAAACCATTCTTGCTAACGCTGTCGTGATTGCCGTCGGCGGAAAGTCCGTCCCTCACACGGGATCGACGGGAGATGGGTATCCGTGGGCCACGAAGGCCGGGCATACGATCACGGACCTGTTTCCGACAGAAGTTCCCCTTACGTCGGACGAGCCTTTCGTGAAGAAAAAAGAGCTTCAGGGGCTGTCTTTGCGCAGCGTGGATTTAAGCGTACTGAATCCCAAAGGTAAAAAGATCATTACTCATCGGATGGATATGATCTTCACTCATCTCGGCATTTCAGGACCAGCCGTTTTGCGATGCAGTCAATATGTGGTGAAGGCCATGAAGAAATGGAATCTGACACACGTGGCTATGCAGATTGACTCCATGCCGGATCAAAATGAAGAACAGCTGTTCCAGTCTCTTCATAAACAGGTGAAGGAAGATGGGAAGAAAGCAGCTAAGAATATTTTCAAGGGTCTTGTACCTGAGAGATATCTATTATTCTTACTCGACCGTGCCGAAATTGATCACGATGAAAAAGGCGATCACATCTCTTCTGAAAAGATCCGCTTCTTTGCAAAACTGTTGAAACAGTTCACCTTCAATGTGAACGGAACATTATCCATCGATAAAGCGTTCGTAACCGGCGGCGGGGTTTCCGTCAAAGAAATCGAGCCGAAAACGATGGCCTCCAAGAAAATGAACGGCCTGTTCTTCTGCGGGGAAGTGCTTGATATACACGGATACACAGGTGGTTACAATATTACCTCTGCACTCGTCACAGGACGGCTTGCCGGATACAATGCAGCGAAGGTCTGATAGACAAAAAAGAAAGGTTGATCCTCCTTTGTGAGTGATCAACCTTTTTATTTTCTATATACCACCATGGCCGAGAAACAGTAGATCTGGTCCTCTACTTCCTCCGACATCGCTGCTACGTGATATTTAATATCGACAATCTTTTTATCATCCATTTTGCTGAGGAAATGGTTCATATCTTTCTCTAAATCTTTTTCATGTTCGTAGTCAAAGACTTTTACTTGGATCATAGAGTCCCCTCCCGGATCGTTTTTGTTAGCAGTATTGTCAGAATAGTTTGTTTTTAAACATTGGGTGAGGGAGTGAGTTTTGGTTTTTGGCGTTCCGCCGTTAAATTTGGGATTTCGCCGATATATTCTGGATTTCGCCGTTATAATGAAAATTTCGCTGATATATTTCGGATTTCGCCGTTATAATGAAAATTCCGCTGATAAATCCCCTTCACAAGCCAAATCTCGCTATAAAGTATAGCCAAATGCCACCCATTTTCTACTAAACACACAAAAAAGCACACCCCTTTTCAAAACAGGATGTGCTTTCCCACTAAAAAACTCATTATTTCTTCGCTGCAGTTTCCCCAGCCCAGTTCATCATGCCGCCTTCCATGTTCACCACTTTATACCCTTGTTCCTGCATGTAGTGAGCAACATTTCCGCTGCGGTTGCCTGAACGGCAGATAAAAATATACTCTTTACCCTTATCAAACTGGTCAAGTGACTCAGGGATTTCACCCATCTTGATATGCTTCGCTCCTGGAATCATACCCTCTTCCACTTCTTCATCTTCACGAACATCCACCAATAGCAGATCTTCTCCGTTCTTTAACTTCTTCTCCAACTCATCCGTCGTAATCGTTTTAATAGCATCCATTCTTCTCAACGTCCTTTCATCATTCATTTATTCATTCACCAAGATTATACCAAAGCCTGTCCCCAGAACAAAAACATGGGATCCATAAAAGGGCATAAAGAGGGACGGACCTCACCGAAATGCTGATTTAAAGCGATTTATGCTCCAAAACAGGCTCATTTCGAGGTCCGTCCCTCCGATATCACCAAACTCGTTTAGTTTGCTACGATGTTGACTAGTTTGCCAGGTACGGCGATGACTTTGCGGATGGTTTTGCCTTCGATTTGTGTTTTGATTTCATCGTTTTCCATCGCTGTTTTTTCTAGGTCATCTTTGGTCATGTCGCGTGGGATCATGACTTTGGCTTTCACTTTACCGTTCACTTGAAGGACGATTTCGACTTCGTTGTCCACAAGCTTCGATTCGTCGAATGTCGGCCATGCTTCGTAGGAGATTGTTCCTTCGTGACCAAGCTTGCTCCAAAGTTCCTCTGTCATATGAGGAGCGATCGGCGCTAGAAGCTTGATGAAGCCTTCTACGTATTCCTTCGGAAGGGTTTCCGCTTTGTAGGCATCATTGATGAATACCATCAGCTGTGAAATCCCTGTATTGAAACGAAGTCCTTCATAGTCTTCCGTCACTTTCTTAACGGTTTGGTTATACGTTTTATCAAGGTCACTGTTCGGTGCATCCGTCACTTTAGAGGATAGTGAACCATCCTCTTCTACAAGAAGGCGCCATACACGATCCAAGAAACGACGTGCTCCATCAAGACCGTTTGTGCTCCAGGCGATGGATGCTTCCAGTGGACCCATGAACATTTCATATAGGCGAAGGGTATCGGCACCGTGAGATTCAACAACTTCATCCGGGTTCACGACATTCCCTTTTGATTTACTCATTTTTTCGTTGTTTTCCCCAAGAATCATTCCTTGGTTGAATAGCTTTTGGAACGGCTCCTTCGTCGGAACTACGCCGATATCATAAAGGAACTTATGCCAGAAACGCGCATACAGCAAGTGAAGTACCGCATGCTCGGCTCCTCCGATATACGTATCGACCGGCAGCCACTCCTGCATTTTCTTCGCATCCGCAAGGGCATCTTCGTTATGTGGGTCGATATAACGGATGTAGTACCAGCAGCTTCCCGCCCACTGTGGCATTGTGTTCGTTTCACGACGGCCTTTTTTACCCGTTTCAGGATCCTCAACGTTCACCCATTCACTGATGTTCGCAAGTGGAGATTCACCTGTACCGGACGGTTTGATTTCGGTAGTCTTTGGAAGGACAAGCGGAAGCTCACTTTCAGGAACAGTCGTTGTCGTACCATCTTCCCAGTGAATGACTGGAATCGGCTCACCCCAGTAACGTTGACGGCTGAACAGCCAGTCACGAAGGCGGTATGTCACTTTCTTCGTTCCGATGTTTTTCTCTTCCAACCATGAGATTGCTTTAGCAATCGCTTCTTCCTTACCAAGACCATCAAGGAACCCGGAGTTCACATGATCTCCGTCACCTGTGTATGCTTCTTTCTCAACATTGCCACCAGCCACAACTTCCACGATTGGAAGATCGAATTCTTTCGCAAACTCATAATCCCGTTCGTCATGGGCAGGGACCGCCATGATCGCTCCAGAACCGTAGCTCATTAGAACATAATCAGCGATCCAGATTGGCATTTTCTCACCGTTGGCAGGATTGATCGCATAAGCTCCTGTGAAGACTCCTGTTTTTTCTTTCGCAAGGTCTGTACGCTCAAGATCGCTCTTCGACTTGATCTTGTCGATGTACTCATTCACTTTCGAGCGTTGTTCGTCCGTTGTGATTTCCGCAACGAACGGATGCTCCGGTGCAAGAACCGCGTATGTCGCACCAAAGATCGTATCAGGACGCGTCGTGAACACATCGAATGATTTGTCATGGCCGTCGATGGCAAAATTCACTTCTGCTCCTTCAGAGCGGCCGATCCAGTTACGCTGCATATCTTTGATGCTTTCCGGCCAATCAACCTCTTCAAGGTCTTCAACAAGACGATCCGCATAAGCAGTAATTTTCAGCATCCACTGCTTCATCGGACGGCGCTCTACCGGGTGACCACCGCGTTCGCTCTTCCCGTCGATAACCTCTTCATTGGCAAGAACGGTTCCAAGTGCCGGACACCAGTTAACGGCAACCTCATCCACATAGGCTAATCCTTTTTCATAAAGCTTTGTGAAGATCCATTGCGTCCACTTGTAATAACCTGGATCTGTCGTATTGACTTCACGGTCCCAATCATAAGAAAAACCGAGTGATTTAATTTGGCGACGGAACGTATCGATATTTTTTTGAGTGAATTCCGCAGGGTCATTCCCTGTATCAAGGGCATATTGCTCTGCCGGCAATCCGAATGCATCCCATCCCATCGGATGAAGGACATTGTACCCCTGCATGCGCTTCATGCGGGAAAGGATGTCTGTTGCCGTAAACCCTTCCGGATGTCCTACATGAAGACCTGCGCCTGATGGATACGGGAACATATCCAGCGCGTAGAAATTGGATTTCCCTTCTTCTTCTGTTGCTTTAAACGTTTTGTTTTCTTCCCAATACTGCTGCCATTTCGTCTCAACACTTTTATGATTAAAACTCATATTGAGATCCTCCTTTAATTTTCATAAAAAAATAAATAAAAAAACCCTCATCCCAAATAAATATTTGGGACGAGAGTTTGTATGTACATTCTCCCGCGGTACCACCCACATTAGTGTACGCGCACTCAGCTTCATTCATCCTTAACGCGGAAAACGGCAAGTCTTACTGTTGGTTCACACTTGCAACTCAGCAGGCGAGTTCATGATGCTTCTGGTTGACTTTCACCACCCGTCAACTCTCTACGACAGAAAGCCGTCATTACTACTCCTGATCAACGTTTCAATATAGATAAACATTATATGTATTCACTATTTTAGTGAAAAATATACAGAAGCGCAAGCCTATTATTGGTTATTGGATGAGATTTTTGTCATTTGGAGGAGGTGACAGGTAGGAATGACGTCCTGGAATTTGAAAATCCAGCCTTTTATCATCCTATTAAGGCCGTTTCCATCGAAAATGCAGTCGATATACTTTTTCTCCCAACCCAACCTCCATCTCCCCAAATAAAGAAACGGCCTCCTAAAAGGCCGTTCCCCTCCCGAATCTATTGAACCGTATACCCTCCGTCCAGTACGACTGCCTGACCCGTGATCCCTTTCGCTGCATCACTGCACAGGAACATGGTATAGTCAGCAATCTCTTTCACATCCAACAATCTTCGCTGCGGGACGAGAGGATAGATGACTTCTTCGATCACTTTCTCAAAAGCTACATTTCGAGTCTTGGCAAGGTCCGCCAGTTGATTCCGTACCAATGGCGTATCCACGTAGCCCGGACACACTGCATTCACGGTGATACCGTACTCTGCCGTTTCCAGGGCTGCCACTTTCGTCAGTCCGATGACTCCATGCTTCGCAGAATTATAGGCTGCTTTGCCGGAGAAGCCGACCAACCCATTGATGGACGCCATGTTGACGATCCGGCCCCCTCCTTGTTCTTTCATATGTGGAAG
The DNA here is from genome assembly GCF_044542955.1 of Rossellomorea sp. NPDC077527. NCBI lineage: Bacteria > Bacillati > Bacillota > Bacilli > Caryophanales > Bacillaceae > Rossellomorea > Rossellomorea sp. NPDC077527. The sequence continues at coordinate 876,041 of NZ_JBITVL010000002.1, forward strand.
AGCATGTTTGATCGCAATAAACGGTGCGGTCAGCATGACCTTTACAAGCAGCTCAAACTTTTCTGTCGGAAATTCTTCAATATGTGATACATATTGGAGCCCGGCATTATTAATCAAAACATCCAGTTTACCGTAGTGATTTACTGCTTTCGCGATCGCGTCTTTTAGTTCCGTTTCGGAGGTTACGTCACATCGCAACCCAAGAACTTCAAATCCTTCTGTATTTAGGGCATCTGCTGCTTCTTGAACGGTATCTTCCTGCAGATCGGTTAATACGACTTTTGCTCCTCCTGCGGCAAATTCCCTGCCGATTTGGTAGCCGATTCCCTGAGCTGCCCCAGTTATGAACACAACTTTATTTTCTACCATGATGACTCCTTTCTTATATACCTACTCCTAAGGTGAATAATAGAATCGCCAATGCCAATCCGAGAAGAGGTACGATGACGGTCAACGCACCAACTGCCCCATACGCTTCACCGTGGGTTTCATTACAGATCGAACGAATCGTCGTTACCACATATCCATTGTGAGGCAGTGAATCGAGCGCTCCGGAAGAAATCGCGACAACCCGGTGAAGGGCTTCGGGGTTTACACCCATGTCTACATAGTGCGGAGCAAGGATCGGCAGTGCAATTGCCTGACCACCCGATGCGGAACCGGTCATACCTGCAATGACACTGACGGCGATGGCTCCACCGATCAATGGTGAACCTGGAATATTCGTCATGACATCAACTGCTGTGCTGAAGGCTGGTACAGCTTTGGCAACTCCACCGAAGCCAACAACGGCCGCTGTATTCCCGATGGCGATCAATGCTCCTACCGTTCCTTCGGAAACAGCTCCCCAGAAGCCTTTGAAATATTTACGATTCAACACATAAGCTGAAATCACTCCACCTAATAGGGCAATGATCAAGGCAGATTGCTTTAAAGAATCATGGAATGAAAAAGCCAGAACGAGTACAACCAGTAATGGAATCAAGCCCATGAAAGGATTTGGTAACGGTCTTCCTTCATCAATGACCGGATCTTCTTCACGAGAGTGAAACTTCTCTCCTTTTTTGACGGCTTTTGTAATCATGCGTTTTAACCACCAGTAGCCAAATACAGCCATAAACACAGCAACAATCAAGCTGACTTCCCAGCCTGCATATGGTGTTGTGCCTAAGTATTCAATCGGAATCCAGTTTTGGATTTCCGGTGAACCGGCAGAGGTCATGGTAAATGTGACCGAACCGAATGCCAATGCTGCCGGGATGAAGCGACGCGGCAGGTCGGCTTGTTTAAATAAACTTACAGCCATAGGATAAACAGAGAATGCGACAACGAAGAGACTGACTCCCCCGTATGTCAACACCGCACACGCGAGTACAATGGCAAACACAGCGTATTTCATCCCTAATTTCTCTACTACAAAACGGGAGACACTATCTGCTGCTCCGCTGTCTTCCATTACCTTTCCGAATACAGCCCCCAGTAAGAACATCAGATACCAGGCAGCAACAAAGCTTGTGAATCCTGACATATAGTTCGTGACGAGATTGGCTTCCCCCTCACCGGCTAATTGCGGAAAGAGTGGCATTCCACTTAATAACGCAACGAATAATGCCGATATGGGGCCAACAATCAGGATATTCATCCCCCTCATCGTTAAAAAGATTAATAATATGAGTCCTCCAATCAGACCGATCATGCTTAACATGACATTTCCCCCTTTGTTCTCTAAAAGTGGTGACGCTTACATTTTATTTGTTAACACGCACGCTCCCCTTTCCAAAAATTCTGTTCCAACTACATACATGCAAAATTCGTGCCAACTTTCAAATTACTGAAAATTCAAATATGTATTTTTTTACATTCCGAATTTCCGGACAAGAGAGGCAATTTAGACACAAAATGGTCATGATTCTTCATACACAAAAACAGTCCGGAATTATGGACTGTTTTCCATATTTCCGGACTCCCCAACCTATTATAAAAGCTCATACTTATTTAACTTTTCATACATGCTCGATTTACTTATCCCCAGTGACTCAGCGACCTTTCGTTTATCCTGCTGATGGGTTTGCAGACTCTGCGATAAGACTGACTTCTCTGTTTCCTCCAGGATTTCTTTCAATGTCTTTGATCCCACATCATAAACATTCCCAGCCTTCATATAAGATGGCAGGGATGAAAGTGCAATCTTGCTTCCATTTGACAAATACGTCGATGCATTGATGACGTTTTCCAATTCCCGAAGATTTCCCGGCCAGCTGTATGAAAGAAAGATTTGCATCACTTCATGCTCAAAATCACTGATCCGCTTCCCCGAAGACTTTGTTGATTTATCCAGAAAAAAGGACGCAAGGCTTTCAATATCTTCCTTCCGCTCTCGAAGTGGAGGAATCTGAAATGGCACGACATTGATCCGGTAATACAAATCACTCCGAAATCGCTTTTCTTCCATCATTTTCTCTAGGGGCCGATTCGTGGCCGCAATGATCCGGACGTCTACATGCTCTATACGGGTGGAGCCGACTGCCTCGACTTCTCCTTCCTGCAATACCCTTAGAAGCTTCGCCTGCATATTCAGAGGCATATCACCGATTTCATCAAGGAACAGAGTCCCCTTGTGGGCAAGCTGAAACTTCCCTTTCTTGCCGCCCTTTTTCGCCCCGGTAAAGGCTCCTTCTTCGTAACCGAAAAGCTCTGATTCCAGTAGATGCTCCGGAATCGCTGCACAGTTCACTTTGATGAAAGGCTGGCCGCTCCTCTCACTCAGCTGGTGAATGCTGTGGGCGAACAGTTCTTTCCCCGTTCCGCTTTCCCCTCTGATCAGGATGGAAATATCACTAGGGGCGATCATTTTCGCTTTGTCCTTCAATTCATTCATGCCGGGTGAGTCACCGATGATATCATTCAGTGAATACTTCACACCGGTGTTGATATCCTGAATGTAACTTTGAATCTTCGACATCATGTTCTTCACATGTGAACTCATTTGCATCCATTCACTCGTATCCCGGAAGATGACGGATCCGAATGCGCCGATCACCTTTCCGTCTACAGAGATCGGAATTCGATTGGCTATCATGTAATTCCCTTTAATGTACTGAAGATCAGCGACCTCTTCCTTCCCACTTTCAGCAACTACGTGCATTCTTGTGTTTTCAATGACCTTCGTCACATGTGAACCGATCGCCTTATCCCTTTCGACCTCAAGGAAGCGACAATAATTGTCATTTATGTAAATGATGATGCCTTCATTATCAACGACAACCAACCATTCGAAAGCGTTCTCAAGAATGATTTCAATCATGTCCACGGATACCTGCTTTAATAAACTGCTCATTTCCCATTGCCTCCTCCATTTTGCAAGAGAACATATAGTTTTATAGTAGCACATCCATTCCACATCATTGTGAAAAGAATTCCTTTCTGCCAATAATTTCAATTACCAGTTCAAAATCGGTTTAATGCATGAGGTATTAGGGAAACTTCTTAACAATGAATGGAGGAATGAAAGGATGAAAATCGCAGAATTGAAACTATTCTATTTCGAAGACGATGGAATCATCCCGAATAACCCTGATCTGCCCGTACTCATTTACCGGAATGCCCTGGATCAAGCTGCTGAAGCCGAAGAGACATTCAACCGGAATCAATGGCTGAACAGCTGGACGAATGGCATATATGATTATCATCATTACCATAGCAATACTCATGAAGCATTGGCTGTCATCCAAGGTGAAGCAAACGTTCAATTAGGCGGGGAGATGGGAGAACATGTTACGGTCCAGCAAGGTGATGTGATCATCCTCCCTGCCGGTACGGGACATAAGAGATTGTACGCAAGTCACGATTTTAAAGTCACAGGCGCCTATCCAAATGGAGACGAATATAATGTAAAGAAAGGATCATTGCGTGAAAGACCCAGTGTGTTGATTGACATCAAAAACGTCCCCCTTCCATCATTAGATCCTGTATTTGGGGATAGCGGCCCACTGTTGAAGTACTGGCTAAAGAAATGATGTAGAAATGGTTCTGCGTCCCATTCGGATTTTCATTCCTATTTCTCTATAGTCTTGTTTCATCGAAACGGGCACCTTTCTTCTTTTATACACATGACCAATCCGAAGTTTTTTTAACATTGGCTTGTTTTTTTAAAAGTCCTATGCTATTCTATTATAGCGATGAGCTGAATTGTGTAAGTCGGGGATCACGTCCTAGTGACAACAAACGATGTGGCGTTTGCTGATCCACCGCCTCAATTTTTTGCAAGTGGGCTTCCGTAGGAAACGGGAGCCCTTTTTATATGGAGAAAAACCCCCAATGAATTCTCATTGGGGGTTTCTTTATTGTTGAGCCGAAACGGGAACGGCATTTTTCTTTCTCAATGGCCGGTCATATTGACTGGTGATCAATAATGAAACGACGAAGAAAGCGATCAACGTCATGAACAGCACCTGCATGCTGAATACATCCACCAGCACTCCTCCGATGAACGGTCCGATCATTCTTCCGCCCGTGGCCGTACTGTTGACGATTCCCTGATAGAACCCCTCTCTTCCCTTTGGGGCAAGTGAGTTCGCTATGGTTGGAACCGCAGGCCAAATGAGCATTTCACCAATGGTCAAAATGATCATGGCCATAGCAAACCATTGAAATTGATCAGCCATCGATGCCACACCGAACGACATCATGAAAATGACAGTCCCGATCATGATTTGAAGCTTTAAATTGTTTTCGAATCGCTTGATGGCTTTTGATAAAAGCGGCTGTGCCAGAACGATGAGGGCACCGTTGATCGTCCACAATAAGCTGTATTGTTTCAAGGAAATGTTGATTTCCTGCGTATACGTTGCAATAGTGGATTGCCACTGCACATAGCCCACCCAGCATAATAAATAGGCGATACAAATGAACAGAAGTGCCTTCAGTTTCGAGCGATCCTTGATCACCTTCGATTCATTCAGCACCGACGTTTGGTGACCAGCAACGGAAATGTTCCGATAGCCAAACAATGCAATCAAGAAAAAAACGATATACATACTCAAATTCGCTAAAAATATATAGTTAAAGGAGAATGAAGCGACGAAACCGCCCAAGGCAGCTCCCACAGCAACTCCAATGTTTTGAGCGACATAGACAGAATTGAATGCTTTCCTTCCGCCTTCCGGCCAAACAGAACCTGCCATGGCATACATGGAAGGAAATACGATCCCTGAGCCAAATCCAACAATCGTCAAGAAGACAACATAGAAAGAAAAGCCGTGCCAAATATTCATTCCGATCAGGGCGGATAATGTAATGGAAATCCCTAATAGAATGGAACGATATCCACCAAAACGGTCGAACAATGTTCCTCCAATCAGATTTCCAATGACACTCGCGCCTGCATTCATCATCAGCACAATTCCCGCCACAGATAGTGACTTTCCTAAATTTTCATGAAGATAGATGGTATTGAGCGGCCATAAAAAAGAAGCTCCCGTCACATTCACCATCATTCCAATGACTAGCAGCCATAATGATTTGGGCATCGCTCTGCCCCCTTTCCACTCTTTTATTTCGAGTCCCAAAAGGATTTTACTCCTTTTGGTGAACGGGAGCAAGAATTATTTCTTGAAAAAATAAAAAAACCGGGCACTCATAATGAGCACCTGGTTCATGACGATCATTTACCGTTGTGATGGTCGGATTTAACAGGTTGACCCTGTTTTTCGTAGCGCTTTTTGGCTTCTTTGACCGGGTTGTTTTCTGCACCGAATTCTGTATCCATGGTTCGGAAATCACTACGGGTCTTTTGTTCAGGGTTGTTTTGATCAGAGCGTGTACTCAATGTAATTTACCTCCCACGACATTTGGATCATGATCTAACAAAATCATTTCATTCTGTAACGTCTGAAGCTGAAGTCTCATGCGGTGCAGCTGTTCACGTTGTTGTGAGTTTGCACTATTCGCCATGTGAGCCACGTCGTTGACTGCTTCTTCTAACTGCTGCATGGCTTTCGTGTACTCCACATCATGATAATGCTCCTGCTGCGACCCTGATTTATATTGTTCTTGAGCGTAACGAATGGCATCTTCACACTTTTGAATGCATTCATCCATTGAATTTCTGGTTGCCATTACGACTACCTCCTTGATGGTTGGAATAAAGAAGAGAAAGGACCCATCCTTAGCTCCTCTCCCTCTTAGTTTGAACTCGATTGTCCGTTTCAGAAGTGGTAATCTTCGCCTATTTCCTTTCGCAGGATACATTTGTCCCTCTGTTCATGATAAAATCTTTTTGAACGACCTACATACCGTTTAACACATTGAAAGCTAGGAGGTGTTTGTCATCGGGACAAACCCATTTCCATATGCCACAGATTTAAAACGATACCATACGTGGAACTACCATTTGAGAAATCATTTTGGACATAAAGTCTTTAAGGTCGCTTTAGATGGCGGCTTCGACTGCCCTAACCGTGACGGCACGGTTGCTCACGGCGGCTGTACCTTTTGCAGCGCCGCCGGATCAGGAGATTTCGCCGGAAGCAGGGTCGATCCCCTGGAAAAGCAGTTTAATGACATAAAAGGAAGAATGCATCAAAAATGGAAAGATGGAAAATACATGGCCTATTTCCAGGCATTCACAAACACGCATGCACCTGTTGATGTGCTAAGGGAAAAGTATGAATCCGTCCTTCATCAGGAAGGAGTCGTCGGTCTTTCCATCGCCACCCGCCCCGATTGTCTTCCAGACGACGTGGTCGAGTACCTGGCTGAATTGAATAAAAGAACCTATCTATGGGTGGAGCTGGGTCTGCAGACCGTTCATGAAAAAACAGCAGGCTTGATCAACCGGGCGCATGACTATCAATGTTATGTTGATGGTGTCAATAAATTGCGCCGACACGGAATTCGTGTGTGCTCCCATATTATTAACGGACTTCCCCAGGAAAATGAGGACATGATGATGGAAACGGCACGTGAGGTAGCGGAACTTGACGTCCAGGGAATCAAGATCCACCTCCTACACTTATTAAAAGGTACACCCATGGTCAAGCAATACGAAAAAGGACTAGTAGACTTCATGAATTTTGACCACTACGTCAAACTCGTCTGTGACCAATTGGAAGTCATCCCGCCTGAGATGATCGTGCACCGCATAACCGGGGACGGACCTATCGACCTGATGATCGGGCCAATGTGGAGTGTGAATAAATGGAGCGTACTCAACGCCATTGATGATGAACTGAAACGCCGGGACAGCTGGCAGGGAAAATTTTATAAAGTGGATGTGAAAGCATGAAATTAGATCGAATACTACCTTTCGCAAGACAGCTGTTAGAAAGAGCTGTCAAACCGGGAGACATTACCATAGACGCAACGCTTGGAAATGGGCATGATACCCTGTTCCTCGCTCGCTTAGTTGGAGAAAACGGTCGTGTATATGGTTTTGATATTCAAGAAGAAGCCATTGAAAACACCAGGGAACAGCTCAATACCCATGATCTGGCCCACCGGGTGACCCTTTTTCACCAGGGACACGAGACCGTCATGAACGTCATCCCCCCATTGCATCATGGGAAAGTGACAGGGGCAGTCTTTAATCTTGGATACTTACCAGGCGGTGACAAAGATATCGTTACCCGTCCAAAAACGACGATACTTGCTCTGAATCAAATTCTAGAAATGATGGCACCTGAAGGAATCCTTGTTCTCGTGATTTATCATGGACATCCAGAAGGCGCGGTAGAACGGGATTACATTCTCCGCTACGTTGAACGATTGGATCAAAACTACGTTCATGTCCTTCGTTATCAATTCATGAACCAGCTTAACAATCCTCCATTCATTGTAGCGTTGGAAAAGAGATGAAAAATAGGGACGGACCTCTGAGAAGGTCCGTCCCTATTTTTTATAATAATTCGTTTGCGATGAGTTCAAATGATTTGAGTTTGTCTTTGAAGTCATGGGTGATGCTTACGAGCATGATTTCATCGGTTTGGTACTGTTCGCTGAGTGCAAGAAGTTTTTCTTTCACTTTTTTCGGATTTCCGACCACCATCCGCTTGCGGTTTTCACGCACTCTCATTTCTTCAAATGGAGTGTATTGGTAGGCAGCCGCTTTTTCTGGGCTTGGTGTTCCGTTCGAGCGCATGCCTTGCTCGATCATCAGGATTGAAAGATCCAAGCTTGATGCGACTCTTTCGGCTTCCTCATCCGTCTCTGCACAAATGGCAAATACGGCCACGATGTTCTTCGGTTCTTTCAAGTAGTCCGAGGGAACAAAGTTATTCCGGTAGGCTTGAGTATATTGTGGTCCACCCTCCCCATTGATGAACTGAGCGAATGTGTATGGCAGTCCTTTTTGAGCTGCCAGCATCGCACTGGATGGACTTGAACCGAGCATCCATACTTCCGGCATCGTCTTGATCAAAGGTGCAGCTGTTAAACCCTGGTACGGATGACCATCAGGTAAGGAATCCGTGAGATAGCCCAGGAGATCATCGATCTGTTCTGGATAGCGATTCACATCCCGTGGTTTGCCGTCATGAAGGGCCATCGTAGCCATCGGCATCCCTCCAGGTGCCCTCCCCAATCCTAAATCGATCCGATTCGGGTTCAACCCTTCCAGCAATCGGAAATTCTCTGCTACTTTGTATGAAGAGTAATGGGGAAGCATGATGCCTCCAGACCCTACTCGGATCTTTGACGTATTTTGAGCAAGATGAGCAATTAACACTTCCGGTGATGAACCGGCAAGTCCCGTGGAATCATGATGCTCTGATACCCAGAACCGTTCAAACCCTAATTTCTCTGCATGCTGTGCTAATGTTACTGTATGATGTAAAGCCTCTTGAGGGCTCATTCCTTCTGCAATCGGTGACTGATCTAAGACACTTAGCTTCAAAATGGACATCTCCTTTAATTGATGTGTGTATTATTATCAATTCTGATGAAAAAAATGTCCACTAACATGCTTAAAGGGTGACGGCCGAATGGCCGTCACCCTTTGAATAATTATTTCTTACTGATTTCAATTCTTCCTACTGATTTGTCCTTACTTTGGCCAGTCACCTTGATCTTTAAGCCATATTCAGGGACGTTTCTTCCTGCATCAGGCATTTTTTCATTTAGATAGCTGCGCTTATCATTAAACTCCTGATTTTTATGAGTATCTTTGTCAGTAAGCGTTATACCTAACAAATCTCTGTAGTCCAGGAACATTTTCTTTGTGTTGTCCATGCTGAATGCAGCATCGTGAATTTGATAGCGAGTGGCTGCCATTGAATTGTCACTCCACTTAAGCTCATGCTGATCCGCATCCACGACTCCGAGGAATCCTTCACCCGGGTGAACCCCTGTCCAGTTGTCTCCATATTTTTCATCAGCGTACCAGATGACAAGACCTGGATCATACGTCATTAAGCTGTCTCCGCGACGGATATGGGCCAATCCTTCATCTACACCTTGGTGATTTCTCCATTCCAACAGGTAGTAATGTTTAGAAGTTTGGATTCCATCATCTTTCGTGAATCCATCAAGTGTAATACTTGAATCACCTTCAGCATCATCCGATAATACTTCATTTCCATCTGCGATCACTTTAATATCGTCTACATAAAGACCAGGATTAACCGCAGCACCATCTGTCCAATAGTTTAATTTCACTTGAACATTTTTTTCTGCATATTGACTTAAGTCAAAAGATGCATCTACCCATCCGTCTGATTTTCCTGTGATTCCATGACCAGGATTTTGTTCGTACGGGTCAGTTTCCGTTGTCAGGTTACCTGGAATGCTCGTCCACTCTTTCCCATCTTCACTAACCTGGACAGAAGCATAGTCCCAATCCTGTTCAATATCGTACCAGGCTTTGAACGTAAGCTCTGCGTTGGAAGCTGATGTTAGATCTACATTCATGACAGCTGAATTGTCGAGATCATTGTCACTTCCACTGAAGTACTCATATTCTCCGCTATAAGGCTCATTAATTTTCGTTTCTTTATCTGGTAGATTAATTTTAAGTGCATCCAAGTTTGTTCCTTTAGTATTGGCTTGATCAAGGAATACTTCTGTACCTTTTTTATTAATGTCTTCTAATTCGATTTCATCATATTTCAGCCAATTTCCACCATGTGCTGCCTGAAGAAATTCTTTAGACCATGCACTGAATCCAGTCGGCTCTGTTCCAGGAATCTTACCTGCCCAGCTTCCGCTTGCCATGATGGACCAATAAGCAACCGCTTCACCTTCACCGGAATATTGAGTGTCATATTCATCAGGTAAACCCAGGTCATGCCCATACTCATGTGAGAACACTCCTGCAGCTCCGTCAGCCGGTTGAACCGTGTAATCATACGCGGCCATTTGACCTCCCCAATATGGTACATCCGTTTCTGTTCCGTCAACTGGGAATACTGAACCAAGGTTCCAACGGTGAGACCAGATGGCATCCTCTCCAAGGCTTCCACCACCAGCTTCTTCACCTACTGCTGAATGAACAACCATCAAGTGGTCAACCAGTCCGTCCGGCTCACGAGTGTTTCCATCTCCATCCAGGTCATAGCGATCTTCCTGATCGTAATCAGCCAAATCTACATCTGGATCATTCGCCGCTGCCTGTAGAGCTTCTTTCACAAGACCTCTGGCATCCGTGTCGCTATCCCCTCTATCTGGATCATTTCCACCATATGCAGCAGCCGGCTTAGAAGCTTGGTACCAACCGGCAACCTCCCCTTCAACGGAATATGCACCGTTGGTTTGCTGCTCATAGAATTGCTTCATTGAGATCAAGTTTTCACCATTCGGACCTTTGTAACCATTTTCTCCGAATACCATGTCCTGATAATGCTCTTTTACGTAGTCTTCATAATACATATCTGATTCATCCGGCTTGATTGAATTATGAGGAAAATCAGGGAACTCCATAAGTAATACTAAGACCTTATCCGTTCTTGTTTCTCCGTTATAATCCTCTTCCACTACAGGGTCAAGGTTTCTCTTTTTCCCTTTATGTTTGTCGCCTTTTTTATGCTTTTTAATTTCTTTTTCTAATTTTTGTTTTTCATCTTTTAATTCACCATCGTTTTCTAGTTCCTTCACTCCGTCTGATTTCTCTTTAAGGAACTTTTGGACTGCTTTTTCAGCCTGTCCCGCTGTTGCATTCTTTGATAATTTACCGCTCTTTTGAAGCATTTCAATCAGTTTCTCTTCATTAGCAATGGCTAAGTCAAATGGCCCCTCCCCATGCGAATGAGATTTTTTCACCGTCGGCTTTGCTAACACATTCTCAGGTCCTACGGTCGCAGCTGATGCAGGTACAGCAAATGCCCCTACACTTAGAGCCGCAGCCATGGCCATCGACAACATTTTACGAGATTTCAAGCATGATTCCCCCTTAAATATGTACTAAATTTTTACACTAATTACAATATACTTTAATATTCTGAAAAGTAAATATTCTTATGATGAATTTAGTTACAATTACCTACATAAATTTACTATTTTAGATAAATAGGTGTATATTTCGGCATATTTTTCATAGGTAAATAGGCATATTAGCATGCAACATTTTCCATTTTTTGAAATTAATTATGTTATTGTCGAATCCGTTGAATTTATGTTCAAAATAGTAGAGTCTAATAACAAAAAAAAGACGGACCTTCGAAATCATTTCGAAGGTCCGTCCCTCTTTTTCACTCTATTCAGGATGTTCTTCTGCGGTTTCTCCATTTGCGATAGATTTTCCCGTTCATGTAGAAGAATCGGGTGATCCAGCCTGCTTCTCCGATGAATTGTTTGGAGAAGGATTGGACGTTTGATTGTTTCGCTGCTTTGTCGTCCGATAGATAGACTCCTATGAGTCCTTTGTTGATTAAGCGGTGAAAGTGAGCATGGGGAAGCTCACCGGTATGTTCATCGGCTTTCTGCAGGAAGTGGAGGAGCCTCTCTTTTAGATGCTCTTCATCTTCATAGTAAAAGCAGAAGTTTAAATCCCCTCCCTGCCGGTCTTCATCTTGATCGATGAAATAATCAAGAAGGATATGTAAGCCTTGAATGTAGGGAAAATATCCCCTCTTGATGGTCTCTGTGTACGATGGCTGGAAGTCCCGACGGCAAGCGTATGATACTAAACAAAAGATTCCGAGGGTCGAACCCGAGCAGGCGGAGAACTCGTACCAATCCATGTCAGGCAAGTTGGGACGGTGGGTTTCAAACCAGTCCTGGAGCCTTTCCACCCTCTCCTCTTCCTTCACGTGTTTATGTATCTGTAGATCGCAATAATACTCACACAATTCCAGGAGGTCCTTCTTGATACTGCCATAGTGACTTAACTTTGCGAGAACGGATTGACAGGTCAGGACTAAATCTCTGAGATATCCCCCATCATCCTGATCTTTTCTTAAAGCATAATAATTAACAGGCTCTGCCCCCACCGTCAATGAATCTTTCATGGACTGATGAAGAAGAGCAAAGTCCTCTGGATCTAGGGAAACACTGCGGTCACATAGATTGTCCAAATAGTCGCTTATCGTCTGATAGGCGACGATGAAACGGATCGTCTCTATTTTCTGGTCCAGGGCAAGGAGGGAAAGAATCGATCCTCCCTCGCAGTGGAACGTTTTATGCTCGATGCTCGCAAGTGCCTGGTTTCTAAGCTCCTGATTGGGTATCCCTTCAGCCCGCTCCTTCCATCCGTCCAATTCTCTGTGCACGATTGGAAATACAGTGCGGTATACTCTTGTCATTAATGTAAAGGGATCACTTGGTATTGACAATTCCATCACCTCTTTTACAAAATGTATCCCAGCGCTTTCAATCGACTCTCTATGAAGTTCTTGGAGTACTCAAATATTTCTTCTCTTTCAGGTTCATTATAGATTTCATGATAGCATTTCGGCCATTCTTTGTAATGCATTTCAGATAATGACAATTCATTGAACCATTTTTTCACGGCTTTTTTATCCACGATTTTATCGTCACCTGCCTGCAGCACGAGAAGTGGCAAATCAGGCATTTTTTCAAGGTTTGTATAGGCCAATTTAATCGCTTGGGAAAGCTCCCTATACCAACGGACCGACACTTTGGTGATATAAAGTGTGTCATTGCTGTCAATTTCACGGACATCTGCATTTCTTGTTGCCATATCGACCGTTAATCCTGATGGAAATCTCACCATGGGAGCGATTTTATTTAATCCGTGGGACAGAAGCTCGATCGGTTTGGCAGGAGTTGTGACCAACCCTAAGCATGGTGATGACAAAACCACACCCGCCAGGTTCACATGAGATTCCTGCAGCAAACGCACCGTAATAAGACCACCCATACTGTGACCGATCACAAAGACCGGCAATTCGAATTGATACGCTGCCTGGATCCAATCCTTCACTTCTACTATATACTCATCAAAGGAATCAATGTGTCCTCTTTGGCTCCGGGACGTCATCCCCTGACCGGGCAAGTCTCCCATGACGACATGATAGCCTGCTGCACGCCACATTTCAATGAGCCAGCCGTACCTGCCGTGATGTTCCATAGCGCCATGAACGATGACGATGACTGCCTTTGCCTCTTGATCTGATTCCCATTTCCACATGACAAATCCTCCTTTGTAGTTCTCTCATTGAATGAATTCTGCTACCATTATTATAATAAATATTATTGAAAGGGGTAGTAAAAAATGCTTTATCCATATTTCGATAAAAAACCGATCATCGCGGAGTCCGCTTTCATTGCGGATTATGTGACCATCTCCGGAGACGTAGAGATCGGTGAGGAGTCCAGTATCTGGTTCAATACCGTCATCAGGGGGGATGTTGCTCCCACTAAAATCGGTGATAAAGTCAATATACAGGATAACTCCATTCTCCATCAGAGTCCAAATAACCCTCTTATCCTTGAAGATGAGGTGACCGTTGGCCATGGTGTGATTCTACATAGCTGCAAGATCAGAAAAAAGGCATTGATCGGTATGGGATCGATCATCCTCGATAATGCCGAAATCGGCGAAGGAGCGTTTATCGGAGCAGGAAGCCTTGTTCCCCAGGGGAAGGTCATTCCGCCGAATACACTCGCATTCGGTCGACCGGCTAAGGTCGTGAGGGAGCTTAACGAACACGATATTAGTGAGATGAAACGCATTTCAAGGGAATACGCAGAAAAAGGACAGTATTATAAGAATATCAAACCGTTTTAACTTCCTATACTTGGGATACCCCATCCTTTAATGGATTACTCATGGTATATTTTCTTGCATGGATGGTCCGGTTTCTGAGTTTGGGTGCCGGGTGGGGGATTTATCTGCCATTTTGGGAATTTATCTGCCGGTTTGAGAATATATCTGCCTAAAATATGTTTTATCTGCTGTTTTTCCGTTTTATCTGCCAAAATGAAGATATATCTGCCATTCGACCAATATCGACCATTCTCGCACCTCGGAACTCCACGCCACCCCAACGTACTCCAACCCTCGTCACGCCTCCCCACCACCAAAAAAGACCAACACCTCTCAAAGTGTTGGTCTTTTCAATCTTTTCTTATTCAGCCAAAGCTTCTGCTTTCAACGCTTCTGCTTTGTTTGTGCGCTCCCAAGGAAGATCAAGGTCATTACGACCGAAGTGTCCGTAAGCAGCTGTCTGCTTGTAAATCGGACGACGAAGGTCTAACATTTTGATGATTCCTGCAGGACGCAGATCAAAGTTATTACGAACTACGTCAATTAAAACGTCTTCTGATACTTTGCCGGTTCCGAATGTATCTACAGAGATGGATACTGGTTGTGCAACCCCGATAGCATAGGCTAATTGAACTTCACATTTTTCAGCTAGTCCTGCCGCAACAATGTTCTTCGCTACATAACGTGCTGCATATGCTGCTGAACGGTCCACTTTTGTTGCATCCTTACCAGAGAATGCACCGCCACCGTGACGAGCGTATCCGCCGTATGTGTCAACGATGATTTTACGGCCAGTTAATCCGGCATCACCTTGTGGTCCACCGATAACGAAACGGCCAGTCGGGTTGATGAAGTATTTTGTTTCTTCATCGATTAGTTCTTTCGGTACAACAGGATCGATAACATACTCTTTCAGGTTACGCTGAATTTGCTCAAGCGTCACTTCCGGGTGATGTTGAGTAGAGATAACGATTGTGTCGATGCGAACCGGCTTATCGTTTTCATCGTATTCAACGGTAACTTGCGTTTTACCATCTGGACGAAGGTAAGGAAGGATTTCTTCTTTACGAACTTCTGTCAGGCGACGGGAGATTTTGTGAGAAAGAGAAATCGGAAGAGGCATTAGCTCTTTCGTTTCATTACAAGCGAATCCGAACATCAGCCCCTGGTCACCAGCACCGATTGCTTCGATTTCTTCGTCTGACATTTGACCTTCACGGGCTTCAAGTGCCTGGTCCACACCTTGAGCGATATCAGCAGACTGCTCATCGATGGAAGTCAGTACCGCACACGTTTCAGCATCAAATCCATATTTTGCACGAGTATAGCCGATTTCACGGATCGTTTCACGAACAATTTTCGGAATATCGACATACGTATTCGTAGTAATCTCACCAGCAACAAGCACAAGACCCGTTGTGACGGAAGTTTCACATGCCACACGTGCATTCGGATCATTTGTAAGAATTGCATCAAGAATTGAATCAGAAATTTGGTCACAAATTTTATCTGGATGTCCTTCAGTTACGGACTCAGATGTAAACAGACGACGTTTAGTTGACATCAAGGTTCCTCCTTAAGCATATTTGTCAGAAACAGTTCCGACAAAAAGTAAACAGATACGGTACTCATTTCCCTAAGTAGTATGAAGTAAACATGATTCTTTTATCAATAAATCATGATTTATGTGCATGTGGTCCACTATAAACAGAAAAAACCCTTCCTCAGGAAAAAGCTTCAGAGGAAAGGTTTCAGATCATAGCCGCGCCTTTTCTCTCTTATCGTTCAAGGTTTTAGAGACCTTGCCTCAGTTTAGCACCTTCGCTTAATCGGATCGACTCAAAGAAGAAGATCCTTACACTATTTAGCAGGTTGCTGGGTTTCATAGGGTCTGCTCCCTCCACCAGCTCAGGATAAGAGTATCCGTTCAAGGAACAATGATAACGTTTAGGACAAAGGGTGTCAACTTTTTTCGAATGACAGGTTTAACCAACTCCCCGCCTATCTTAATCGGTTTTGTAACCTAATTAGTCAATGAGGCTAAACAATCTTTTGTCCTTTTCATATATATAAGAAGAAACAAGCTGTATTTGGATAAAAAATGTGACAAAATGAAGACACATTATAAATTTAAATAAATAGTATAGACTAATAGCTTGATTGTGTTATACTATTTTTGTGAAGTAAGCGATAAATAAATTTATATAAAGGAAGGGTTCGAATGAATTCAGTGAGCATGTCTAATGAATTAACAGAATTACTTAACGGTCAAAACATTCAGGAACAATTATCTGTTTCTCAACTAGTCGAAAAGGTCCTTCAACGAAATGAAGGCGTTTTAACATCATCTGGAGCAGTCAGAGCAGAAACTGGTAAATACACAGGACGCTCGCCTAAAGATAAATTTATTGTTGAAGAACCATCAACGAAAGATAAGATCGAATGGGGCTCTGTGAATCAGCCGATTTCTTCGGAATCATTCGATAAATTATATACGAAAGTCATCGAATACTTAAAAGAAAAAGAAGAGGTTTTCTCCTTTAAAGGATTTGCAGGTGCCGATCCTAAACATAGACTTCCGATCCAAGTGATCAATGAATTCGCATGGCATAATCTTTTTGCTCACCAATTATTCATCCGCCCGGAAACAGAAGAGTTAAAAGGTCACCAGTCGGAATTCACTGTCATCTCAGCTCCGAACTTCAAGGCTGATCCTGAAGTCGACGGAACTCACTCTGAAACGTTCATTATCGTTTCCTTCGAGAAGAGAATCGTATTGATCGGTGGGACGGAATACGCCGGTGAAATGAAGAAATCCATCTTCTCTGTGATGAACTATGTACTTCCTGAATCCGATATCCTGTCTATGCACTGTTCTTCAAACGTCGGCCGTGAAGGCGATGTCGCATTATTCTTCGGACTATCTGGTACTGGTAAAACGACTTTATCAGCGGATCCAAACCGCCGTTTGATCGGTGATGATGAGCACGGCTGGTCCCCGAACGGAGTATTCAATATCGAAGGCGGCTGCTACGCAAAATGCATCGGTCTCACACGTGAGAAAGAACCACAGATCTTCGATGCCATCCGTTTCGGTTCAGTCCTTGAAAACGTTGTTCTTGATGACATGTCCCGCATCCCGGATTATGATGATAACACTTTAACAGAAAATACGCGTGCTGCATACCCTCTTCAAGCGATGGATAACATCGTGGAGCCAAGTATTGCAGGCCACCCAAATACGATCGTATTCTTAACGGCTGATGCATTCGGGGTATTACCTCCGATCAGTAAGCTGACAAAAGAACAGGCTATGTATCACTTCTTAAGCGGATATACGTCGAAGCTTGCTGGCACTGAGCGCGGCATCACTTCACCTCAAGCCACATTCTCTACTTGCTTTGGCTCACCGTTCCTGCCACTTCCTGCTACTCGCTATGCAGAGATGCTTGGCAAGAAGATCGATGAGCACAATGCACAGGTATTCCTTGTGAACACCGGCTGGACTGGTGGAGAATATGGCGTCGGGAACCGTATGAAGCTTTCTTACACTCGTGCCATGATTCAGGCAGCACTTGAAGGCGAATTGACGAATGTAGAAACTGCTACAGACGAAATCTTCGGCCTGAATATCCCGGTTCATGTTCCTGGTGTTCCGGACGAAGTTCTTCAACCTAAGAAGACTTGGTCAAATGAAGCGGCTTATGAAGTGAAAGCAAAAGAACTTGCTCACAAATTCAACGAGAACTTCAAGAAATTCTCAAACGTCCCTTCTGACATCGAACAACAAGGCGGCCCTGCCTTTAGATAATCACCAAATACAAAGGTCCGTCCCTCAACCAAGAGGGACGGACCTTTATTTCGTTATAATCCTTTTTTGCGGCCGGTGATTCTGTTAAATAAGAATACGACAACGGCGATGATCAGTAGAACATGAATGACGGCTCCACCGATCTTAAAGATCAATCCTAATAACCATAGTACTAATAAGATTCCGATGATGGTCCAAAGCATGTGTGCTCCTCCTTACAACTGTTATTGATCATAAGTTTCCCTAATATGCAAAATTTAAAACCACTTGCCGGATAGGAGAAAAAATCCGCTTACTTTCTAAAATTCACACTTTACTAAATATTGCTAATTTTGGTATGATAATGAATAAATTTCACAGGGGGAATCAAGATGATCAGACAGCTTTCAGATAAAGATCACGAACTATGCCAGCAGCTCATACAACAGCAGCCTGCCGAGAACTTATTCATCATTGGGGACATTGAAGCTTTTGGATACGAGCAGGATTTCCAGAAGATCTGGGGAGATTTTGACGAGGAAGGAAACCTAAGAGGGATCCTTCTTAAATACAGAGAAAACTTCATTCCGTATTCGATGGGCCATTTTGATGCTGAAGGATTTGCCGCTATCATCAACGAAACGGAAGATTACAACATCGTTTCGGGATTAAAGCGAATTGTCACTGAAGTCGAGCCCTTTTTATCAAGAGAAATCCAATCGAAACGACATATGTATTATGCAAAATGCGACAGCACCTCCTCCATGGAAGAACATGGCCTTCCAAACGTGAAAGAGGCTTCTGTCACTGATTTACCGAAGCTTGTGGAGTTGTTGAACTCTATCCCTGAATTCAGTGGCGGAAGTTTTACAGTGGAGAAAAGGAAGCACGGGATGGAAAAAGGAGTGGCACGCAGCTACTACGTAGAACAAGACGGCAAGTTTGTTTCTTCCGCTTCCACAACGGCAGAAAACAGCATGTCCGCCATGATTGTTGCTGTATGCACCCACCCCCTGTATAAGAAAAAGGGCTATGCAACAGATTGCATGACAAAGCTTTGCCGTGATGTCTTAAACGAAGGGAAGGAGCTCTGCCTTTTCTATGATAATCCGGAGGCGGGGAAAATTTATAAACGCATCGGATTTAAAGATATCGGATATTGGTCCATGTATAAATTCGGATAAATGGACCTTTACCTCATTATTTGATTCTATATGAAATCAATCAGCAACACACCAAATCACATGTGACCTGGTATGTTCTCACTTTGAATGAAAAATAGGCTGTTATTACGAGCGTAATAATCTAAATTTTGAAACTATTTTACTTTCAATTTGTAACTACTACCAGATGGCTGGAAATCTCATTGGATTACACTGAACTCGATCGTCATCTCACCACTATCGAGGGGGGATTGTATGGCTGAAGGAATGTTCTTACTCATTATTGTTTTAACCACTGTTGTCATCATCGGCAGAAGAAAAAATAAAGGTAAATCATATAAGTGTTTCATGCTGGCCTAAGGCAAATCAAAAAAACAGAACGCCAGGAACAATATCCAGGCGTTCTGCTTTTTTATGTTGAATGGCATTTAAGGACATTACATACAGCGCTAATGAATGCAACACACAGCTCTTATTCCACCGTCCCTTTAGAGAGCCAGCGTTTTCCTATACAGCCACTTTCTGATTCTGGATCAATTTAGCCTGTATCAAACGCTTTCTTACCGTGATTCCAATCCAGCTTGCAAGGAATGCTTTGATCAGACCCACTACGATAAATGGATAAACTCCAGCTGCCATTGCCTGATTCCAACCCAAATCAGCTACATATTTCAGTTGGATGGTACCAAGAATCAACGTAATGATCATCCCCACCGTATTGGCAATCATCGCCATAGGAATGGTGAACTTCGTTTTTTCAAGAATATAACCTGTAAAGAAAGCCGCTACGATAAAGCCGAAGATATAGCCGCCTGTTGGTCCGACCAGTACTTGTGCACCCCCGCTGAACCCGGCAAACACCGGGACGCCCACAGCTCCGAGTGCCGTATAGCATATTAAAGACAATGCACCATATCTGCTTCCAAGAATCGTTGCCGTGATACCGACAGCCAGTGTCTGTCCGCTGATGGGAACGAGTGGCAATGGTATTTCGATTTGTGCGAAGATCCCTGTCATCGCAGCAAAGATGGCACAGTGGATAAGCATCCGTAATTTTTCTCCATTCATGTTCTAATCCCCCTAATGTATGTAAACCTATATATAACAATAAGTTAACACATGTCATTACATTCGGGAAGAACATTTTGACGTATTAAGTACATCTATGGCCTTTATTACTGGGGGGCATAGATATTACATATCTTTTCATTTGCCATAAGCTCCACAGCAGATTTTAAAGATATTCTCCCCTTCTCTAACTCATCTTCTCCCTTATCACTGATCATATATAGGAATGTATGATGAGGATATCGCTCATTGTATACCTGTATGATTCTTCCGATGGCTACGTAGGACATATTTGGCTCCTTTCATGATGTTCCATTCTATGACGCATGTTCTTATTCATTCTTCACGAGAAGTTCTGACCGAACATGTTCCGCTGCTTCCACCATCACTTTAAGCGATGAAATGGTTTCTGCAATCCCCCGCGTTTTCAAGCCGCAATCAGGATTGATCCAAAATTGTGTTGGATCTAACACCTTTAAAGAACGCTTAATATGCGTGATGATTTCCTCACACTCGGGTATACGGGGACTGTGTATATCATAAACACCCAATCCTATCCCTTTGTCGTAGGTGCATTCTTCAAATATGTTGATTAATTCACCATGGCTCCTCGACGTCTCGATTGAGATGACATCGGCATCAAGATCGCTGATTGCTTCCATGATGTCTTCAAAGTCGGAATAACACATATGCGTATGAATTTGGGTTTCATTTTGTACAGAAGAAGTAGCTAACTTAAATGAATGGACAGCAGCCTGTAAATATTCATCCCAACGTTCCTTCTTCAAAGGTAATCCCTCTCTGAGTGCCGGTTCGTCCACCTGGATCATCCGTATCCCCTGTTCTTCAAGTGATTCAATTTCTTTGCGCAGAGATCGGGCAATTTGGTTTGCCACTGTGTAGCGTGATAGGTCTTCCCTTACGAACGACCAGTTCAGAATGGTGATCGGCCCCGTTAACATCCCTTTGACGGGCTTGTCGGTTAACGACTGGGCATAGACCGTTTCATCCACTGTCATCGGTTTTATAAAGTTCACATCTCTATATATGATGGGTGGCTTCACACAACGCGATCCATAGGACTGGACCCACCCGAAAGTGGTGAACTGGAAGCCATCCAATTTCCCACCGAAAAACTCTACCATATCTGTCCGTTCAAACTCACCATGGACCAACACATCCAATCCGACTTCCTCCTGAATATCGATCCACCGCTTGATTTCTCCGCGTATGAATTGCCGATAGACGTCATCCCCAATCTCACCCTTGCGCCACTTCATTCTTTGTCTTCTTACTTCACTGGTCTGAGGAAAGCTCCCAATCGTAGTAGTAGGAAGAAGGGGGAGTTTGGGTTGTACTTTTCTACGAATGGAATAAGGGGAGATCCTCCTGACATTCGATGAACCTTCTTCAAGTACATCTCTGGTGCTGCCAGCTGATTCATGAAGGGCAGCAATGGAATTCACACTTTCTTCTAACTCTTTCTCAACAGTCCCCACTCCTTCTCCTAGCGCTTTCGCAAGGAGAGCCACTTCCTTCAATTTTTCATCAGCAAATGACATTCCCTTTTTAAGAACTTTATCTAACGCATCTTCCTGCCTCACAGTTACCGGTACGTGGAGCAAGCTGGATGCCGGCTGAATGATTAACCGGTCCTTCGCTACATAATCGGCCAATGAAGATACAAATGAATGGGCGTCAACAAGATTCCTTCTCCAAATATTCCGGCCGTCCACCACCCCGGCAGCGAGAATTTTATCTTCAGGAAACCCGTTCTTCCGCAGTGCCTCCCAATTCTCTCCCCGGTCATGAATAAAATCCATTCCGATCCCGTCCACAGGTATGGACGTCACCTCTTTATAGTGGTCCAAGCGATCAAAATAGGTTTGAAGGATCACCTTCACATGGGGAGCTGCTTGCTTTAATGTTCCATAGATTTCTTTAAAGCGTTCTACCTTTTGTTTGGAGATCGAGGTGCATAGAATCGGCTCGTCCATCTGCACCCATTCTACTCCCTCATCCTGTAATTCCTTTAAGACTTGAGCGTATAGAGGGACCAATTTTTCCACAAGTGCGCTTTCATCTTTTTCATCATACCCTTTAGACAATTTCACAAATGTGAATGGTCCAATGATCACAGGCTTCCCCTTGATACCAAGCTTTTCTTTCGCTTCCCGGTAAAAAGCCAACGGTCGATTTTCCACCAGCTCAGGTGCAGATCCGGAAAATTCCGGGACGATATAATGATAGTTGGTGTTAAACCATTTCGTCATTTCTGATGCTGGGGAATCCTTCGTCCCCCTTGCAATATCAAAATACGTATCCAGAGATACTTTCCCACCTTGATAGTCAAACCTTTCGGGAACGACTCCGAACATCACCGCAGTATCCAGTACATGATCATACAACGAGAAGTCTCCAAGCGGGATCAAATCCACTCCCTGATCCCTCTGTTTCTTCACATGCTCGAGACGAATGTTCTCCATTTGTTTCTCGAACGATTCTGCGTCCACCTTATGGGACCAATATTGTTCCAATACCTTTTTCCATTCACGATTTTCCCCTATTCTTGGATACCCTAAGTTCGAACTCATAACCTTACTCAATCATCACACTTCCCATCTGTTTAAAATGATTATCCTGTCCCAACAAAAAAATCTCTCTTCCAAATGAAAGAGAGATTCATACGCATACTTAACTAGAGTCGAGACCAACCGGTTTTCTCAACACGCATTCCTCACCCCTCTCTATATCCACGTAGAGCATAAGTGCATACAACAGGCAGGTCTCCTGACTCAGGATCGTCGCTTCTTACCCCTTCCCATTTCATATGAAATAGTGGTAGTGTGATAAGTTGCTCCCCATTACAGTGGCGGGACCGCGCCGGATTTTCACCGGTCTTCCCTCTTAGCTGAGTAAAACTCAGCACCTATTGCATTTGTCTATTTAATTGTCCTTATACTAGAAAAGCCCTCTCAATCAAAGAAAGAGAGGGCTTCATATTTAGTGGAATCCCCTCTTATTTTCCAAAGCCTGAGGCTTTGCAGGAATTAGCACCTTTTCAACAAAAATCGAACGGTTGCCGGGTTTCACAGGGCCAGTCCCTCCACCTCTCTACATAAGAGTTATACGCTTATATTTTTACTATTCGGAAATTAACATTTATCGTAGCACGGGAACGATCGGCTGTCAAAAGAAATTCTCACCCTTGTATGCTTTCCTAATAGTACGTACTTTCTGCATAGTGACATTTGATGCAGTTCCTGGCGGCTGGCGTTTCATAGAAGACATGCCTGCACTTTGCCTGAATTCCCTTCACTTCTTTCTCAAGCTCCATGATCCTCTCATGCAGAATCAACATTTCTTTCTTCAGCATGAGGATATGAGAGCCTTGATTATCGGTAGAGGTTTGATCCATTTTCAACGAACTCCTTCGCCTTTTCTTTCAACCCTTTTTCCCTCTCAGTCTGCGACTCTAGAGCGCCGTCTTTCATTCCCCTGATATCATGGGAGATTTTCATAGAACAAAACTTCGGTCCGCACATGGAACAGAAATGGGCGGTTTTTGCCCCTTCGGCAGGGAGGGTTTCATCATGATACTCCCTTGCCCGTTCAGGGTCCAGGGAGAGATTGAATTGATCATTCCATCTAAATTCGAATCGTGCTTTGGAAAGGGCGTTGTCCCTTATTTGTGCCCCTGGATGCCCCTTCGCTAAATCAGCCGCATGAGCGGCAATTTTGTACGCAATTACACCTTCCCGAACATCGTCTTTATTCGGCAGCCCCAGATGTTCTTTCGGTGTCACATAACACAGCATCGCGGTACCGAACCAGCCGATCATCGCTGCTCCAATGGCAGAAGTAATATGATCGTACCCCGGTGCAATATCGGTCGTTAATGGTCCCAATGTATAGAAAGGGGCTTCATGACAGATCTCCATTTGCTTATCCACGTTTTCTTTGATCATGTGCATCGGCACATGACCTGGCCCTTCAATCATCACCTGTACATCATGCTCCCAAGCGATTTGTGTTAACTCTCCCAATGTTTCAAGCTCAGCAAATTGTGCTTCATCATTCGCATCCGCGATTGATCCCGGCCTTAATCCATCCCCTAGTGAAATCGAAATATCATAAGCCTTTGCGATTTCACAAATATCTTCAAAATGGGTATAAAGAAAGTTCTCCTTATGATGAGCCAGGCACCACTGTGCCATGATCGAACCTCCCCGTGACACAATCCCCGTCGTACGTTCAACGGTGAGGTGAATATACCTCAACAACACTCCCGCATGGATGGTAAAATAATCAACCCCCTGCTCTGCCTGTTCGATGAGCGTATCCCGGTACACTTCCCATGATAGATCCTCTGCTATCCCGTTTACCTTTTCCAGAGCTTGATAGATTGGTACAGTACCTACAGGAACAGGGGAGTTCCGAATGACCCACTCCCGTGTCGTATGAATATCTTTCCCTGTCGATAAGTCCATGATCGTATCTGCACCCCACCTGGTCGCCCATGTCATCTTCTCCACTTCTTCTTCAATCGAGGATGATACAGCGGAATTCCCGATATTGGCATTGATTTTCACATGAAAGTGCCGGCCAATGATCATCGGTTCACATTCAGGATGATTGATATTCGCTGGAATGATAGCTCTGCCGCTTGCCACCTCATCTCTTACAAAAGACGGATCCACATTTTCCCGGATCGAGATGAACTCCATTTCCGGTGTAATGATTCCGTTCTTTGCGTAGTGCATTTGAGTGACGGCACTGCCCGCTTTCCCCCGCAGAGGATTTCGATTGACATTGGGAAACCATTTCAGACTCGCACCAGGGTCTTCCTTTCTATAACCATTATCTTCCGGCACGATTTCTCGTCCTTTGTAGACATCCACGTCCTCGCGTTCCAAAATCCATTTTTTTCGAACCGAAGGCAATCCTTTCGTGATATCTACTTCATAACGTGAATCTGTATACGGTCCACTCGTATCGTAAACACGAACAGGAGCATTCTCTTCTTCCCCAAAGGCTGCCTTCGTCTTACTTAGTTCAATTTCTCTCATCGGAACATGTATGTCCGGCCTTGATCCTCTGACGTATACTTTTTTACTGTTTGAAAATTGAGTTCTTAAATCGATTGCCATCTACCTTCTCCTCCTTGTGATTGGATCCGGAAGGTTACCTCGTCAGGCAGTTCACTTAACCTTCAGTGAAAATGAAGACACAAAAAAGGGTCCTGAATAATCAGAACCCGACATGTCAAAAAGTAGTAAGCACGTTAAAAACACATAGCGCTTCTCCACTACTTCCCTCCGCTGGTATCATCCAGATCAGGTTCAAAGGGTCAAAGAACTTCTGCGTTCCTCTCTCAGTCCAAGCTATATATCGGACTCCCCCAGTAGAAATATGGATATTCAGTTGTTACATACTATTTTTACCATACTGAGTTTTCATTTCAAATAGGTTGAAAGAATCAATTCAGTACGTGATCACTTTTTTGAATTCAGCTACTTTTCCAGGGTCTATTCCCAGATCGTATCTACCATCATGACGCACACCTGATCCTACGTGGTATTCCCTTGCATGTAGCACCTTATGTATTTCACTGATGTTATCAACCGTTAAACCTGAACCAGGCATGATAGTAGGACCGCCAGCCTTCTCTACTTCCATCATTTTAGTAATGGTTCCGATCCCTTCACTCACAACGGGACTTCCTCCTGATGTAAGAATCCGTTCCACTGCCAACCCCGATCGATGCAATTCTTTACAAAGGGCTACCGGGTCCAAAGCCTCGTCGATTGCCCTGTGAAATGTAATCGATTGCCCCTTTGCTGCTTGAGCGATTTCCTTTAACGCATTCACATCCAGTTTTCCATCATGTGTGAGAGCACCAAATACGATGCCCTCACCGCCGATTTCCTTAATGGCACGAACATGGTCTGCCATGATTTTCACTTCATTCATGCTATATCGAAAGGATGAAGAATGCAGGCGGATCATGAGCTGAACAGGAATCGTTACAGCTTTCAATACCTTTTCTATTACCTTGTAATCAGGAGTCAATCCTCCCGTATGTATGGCCGAAACTAATTCAAGACGATCTGCCCCGGACGCTTCTGCTACCCTGGCATCCTCTTCATTCAAGACAATGACCTCGAGTTTACTCATGTTGATCTCTCCTATCATTCGTTGATTTCTATACTGTACCACATAGGGAAAACAATTCGGATTGAAAAAAACAAACATGTTCGCGTACAAGCATGAATATCTTTTGAATATGTGCAGAAAGGAAAAGGAGGAAAAAAATGAAGCGTCTGATTGTCTTGCTATTATGTGTATTTGTATTGAGTGCATGCGGGGCGAAAAAGCCTGCATCCTATGAATTATGCGGATACGGAGATATGATGGTCGTGAACAATAAGCAATATGTGAAAGTGTCCGTAGAGAAGAAGCTGACCCTTAATGAAAAGGTTGGGTCTATAAAGGAAAAAATCGAAACCAAATATCATCCTGTGAATGACTTTACAGCAAATACTTTAGCAGAAGGAACACCCATTTATAGTGTGAAAGATCACAAGAATTATCTTATCGCACAAACGAAGGATAACCGCTATCTATTATATGAGGAAATGAACTAAAACGAGTGGCTGCCTGCAGCCACTCGTTTTATTAATTGGTACTATTGAGGGAAATCAATCGGTAAAAGATGGTCGTTTTCCCATCCTTCCATTCCATCTTTTCAATCTTTCCGAAACCACTCGGCTCACTATGTTTCGTCTTTCTCACATCAATGGGAATATGCATCGGATACAGACGATATCCGCCCTTTTGAAGCTGAAACAGATTTTCTTCTTTTCTTACTTCTTTCCCTTTGGTGACAATCATCGTGTTTAGCTCTAAACCCATACCCATTTTGTATGACCTCAATCCTTTTAACTGTTTTCTTAAACATAGTTGTTTTTGAAGTAGCGAGTAGTGGTTGATTTCCACTCCAGGTGCTCGCTTTCCGCGGGGCTGGCGGTGAGCCTCCTCGGGCTTCGCCCTGCGGGGTCTCACCTGTCCAGCGTTTCCCGCAGGAGTCGAGCACCTTCCGCTCCAATCAACTGTCCAAGTATAAATGTTTCTGTATTACCGTGTAATTGTCAGGATTCGTACAACCAAATGTTTTCTTGGATGCAGTGATAAATTATATCTAAATATACTAACGCTCTTTATAATGACTGACCTTTACAAACCATTTAGCTCTGTCAACAATTGCTTTTTTAGAGGATGCAGACTCAATGACAGAACATTTGCAGGATTAAAGTCAGTGTAAGAATATCAACAATCCTTTCCATAAGAGCTTTGAGATAAGACCCAAACTTTTCATACTCATCATACACCACTGACTACTGATCCTTCATCCAGGAACAGAGCAGGGAAACGATCTGTTGATTTTTTCTTGGGGGAAAATAGTGTGTAAATTCTTTGAAGTAATGGGTTGAGACCGGTTTCCCGAGTTCCTTCAATCTTTGTTCTAATCTATATGCATGCTCCACTGAAACGTTCTGATCTTTTTCCCCATGAATGATCAGAATTGGTGCTTGCAGATGTTCGAGTGAGGATAAGGGGGTCCGCCATTCATATCGTTCGGGAACTTTGTTCGGACTTCCCCCGATCACCCTCTTCATCATTCTGCGCAGATCCTTCCGCTCCTCATAGGTCAAGAACATATCCGACACCCCTCCCCATGTGACGACGGACGTAACGTCGATCTCGATCCCTGCCATAAGGGCCATGACGCCGCCCCTGGAGAAACCGAATACATGGATGCGGCTCGGTGCTGTTCGTGTATGATGTTTTAAGAGCTCTATTCCGGAAAACGCATCTTCGCGGTCATCCCCGGCAAAATCCTCATTTCCTTCTCCCCCCAGATTCCCCCTGTAATAGGGCGCAAACACGATGAATCCGTGAGAAGCAAATTGAGCGATCCGGGCAGGCCTGACCATTCCGACCCCTTTTATACCTCCTCTTAAATAAAGAAATCCGTCATATTTCCCATCTAAGATTGGTTCTGCAAGTAGCCCCTTCACCCTTAGACCTGAAGATATATAAGTGACTTCATACAGCTCCACATGTGGATTCGGAGAAGGGAACAACGTTTTCTTCACGATCATTCCGTTCTTCATACTCTCTTCCTTTCAACGTGCATTGGGTATTCACACATTTTTTGTACTCTACATAGAATATTTTAGCAAATCTCAATAGGCTTATGACCTATATAGCTTTATGACCATCCTACCCAAATGACGAATAGATAAACAAGCGAGAAAGTGTTGCTCTCATCTTAACAATTGATAACCTGAAGGTTTTAAAGGAGGAAGATTGAATTGAAAAAATGGCTTCGCAGTGGTTTAGGAGTATTCCTCATTCTCATGTTGACCATCGGGCTTACCGCCTGTGGAGACAAAGAGGAGACTGTTCAAAAGGTGCGGATAGCGGAAGTGACCCGGTCGATTTTCTATGCACCTGAATATGTAGCAATAGAAAAAGGATTCTTTAAAGACGAAGGGCTGGATATCGAATTAACCACCACTTGGGGTGGGGATAAGACGATGACCACCTTACTGTCGGGTGGTGCCGATATCGCGTTGGTCGGTTCTGAAACCTCCATCTACGTCCATGCACAAGGGTCGGATGATCCTGTCATCAACTTTGCCCAATTGACCCAAACCGATGGAACGTTTCTCGTCTCAAGAGAAAAGGTGGAGGACTTTGACTGGAATCAGCTGAAAGGATCAACCTTCCTTGGGCAGCGAAAAGGCGGGATGCCGCAAATGGTCGGTGAATTCGTGTTAAAGAATCATGGGATTGATCCACATAACGATCTGAACCTGATCCAGAACATCGATTTTGCCAATATTGCCAATGCCTTTGCATCTGGTACAGGGGACTATGTCCAGTTATTCGAACCGACGGCTTCCATCTTTGAACAAGAAGGAAAAGGCCATATTGTCGCTTCCTTTGGAACAGAATCCGGTCATGTACCGTACACTACCTTCATGGCGAAGGACAGTTACATGAAAGAAAACAAAGAAGCAGTGGAGAAATTTACGAAAGCACTATATAAAGCGCAGCAGTGGGTGGAAGAGAACTCAGCGGCTGATATCGCCAAAGTGATCGAGCCTTATTTTGAAGATACCGAACTGGGCTTAATCGAAACCGTTGTCGATCGCTATAAATCACAAGGTTCTTATGCCACAGATCCGATTCTTGACGAAGAGGAATGGAACAATCTTCAAAGCATCATGGATGAAGCGGGAGAGCTTCCACAGAGTGTCGATCATAAAACGCTTGTGAACACATCCATCGCTGAAAAAGCAGCAAAGTAACATCTTCCCGGGGCTGACTACTCATGTCGGCCCTTCCTTTGTAAAAAAAGAAAATGGAGGCTGAAAACAGTGACCTTTCTATCCATCGATTCCATACACCACACCTATTTCTCACCCAAAACGGCCACCCATGCCCTCTCAGATATTTCATTACAGGTCGAAGAAGGTGAATTCATCTCATTCATCGGTCCATCAGGCTGCGGAAAAACAACCCTTCTTTCTATTGTCGCCGGACTTATTCTGCCGACAGAAGGTACCGTTACATTACACAATAAGCCCATCAAACAGATGAAAAAGAAACTCGGCTATATGTTACAGCAGGATTATCTGTTTCCTTGGAAGACCATTGAAGAAAATATATTGTTGGGACTATCCATCATGGGCAATCTGACAGAAGAAAAGCGAAACGAGGCTCATATGTTATTAAAGGAAATGGGGCTTGAGGGCGTGGGGTCATCCTACCCGAGGGAGCTATCAGGCGGAATGCGGCAAAGGGTCGCGCTGATCCGTACACTCATCACAGAACCTCAATTGCTTCTTCTGGATGAACCCTTCTCCGCGCTTGACTATCAAACGAAATTAAGATTAGAGGATCAGGTATTTTCCACCTTGAAGTCTTTCGGAAAAACAGCCATCCTTGTCACCCATGATATCGGGGAAGCCATTTCCATGAGCGACCGCATCCTATTGTTCGGTTCGAAACCGGGACATATTCACACCGTTTTTGAAGTGCCTGCCCCGTTAAAAGAAATGATGCCGTTTGAAGTGAGAAATCATGAAGCATATCCGGAATTTTTTCAGACCATATGGAAGGAGCTTGAAAAACTTGAATCAAGAATCGATTAATCAAAAGCATCAGAAATACATCCAATCACTGAAAAAAGAACAGCGCTGGGTTTGGTTTTATCAAGCTCTCATCTTCACCGTTTTCTTCTCACTATGGGAAATAGCCAGCCGGAACAGCTGGGTGGATCCCCTCATCTTCAGCTCACCTTCAAAAATATGGAAGTTATTCCTTGTGAAGATCGGAGATGGGAGCTTATTAACCAATCTATCTGTGACCCTTGGTGAAACCGTCATAGGATTCATCCTCGGCACCCTTCTTGGTACGATGCTCGCCGCTCTATTATGGTGGTCACCATTTCTCTCTAAAGTACTGGATCCGTACCTTGTCATCTTGAACGCCATGCCTAAAGTAGCTCTAGGTCCGATTTTGATCGTCGGACTGGGGCCGGGATTCACCTCCATCATTGCCATGGGGACCGTCATTTCTGTCATCATCACCACCATCGTCGTTTATACATCCTTCCGGGAAGTCGATCCCAATTACTTAAAGGTGATGCAGACCTTTGGGGCAAAACGGGGACAAATGTTTAAAGAGGTCATCCTTCCCGCGTCCTTCCCGACTATCATCTCCACCTTGAAAGTGAACGTCGGATTATCATGGGTCGGGGTCATCGTAGGCGAATTTCTTGTGTCAGCCAAGGGACTCGGTTATATGATCATTTACGGCTTTCAAGTGTTTAATTTCACCCTTGTCCTTCTTTCTCTCCTCGTAATTGCTGTATTCGCAACGATCATGTACAAACTCGTCGAACAGCTCGAGAAGAGATGGATTAAATCGTGATACCCAGATGAAAAAGCCTTTGCAACGCCATTTCCACCACCCGGTCTTTCATGATAAAGCTGAAGGATGAATCATCCTGAATTCCTGAGAAATCACCACCCCAGAGGACGGACCCTTTCGTTTCCAGGTAGTCCTCCTTCTTGATAAGTTCTTCCGCTTCAGCAAAGAAGATCGTTTTCACAAATGGTGGGTGATCATAGACCTTGTATTCTCCTATGAATACAGGCTCCTTGATCATCCCGCCCGTTTCTTCAAATGTTTCCCTTATGGCCGTTTCCTCCAAGGTTTCGCCTGGCTCACGCTTCCCCCCTGGAAACTCGAGCCCCCTCTTTTTATGACGGGTTAACAACCACTTTCCCTCATATCGGCAGATAACCAGGACATGATAGGACTCTTGCTCAAATCTCCCCTTTTCAAATGATAGTTCCACTTTTTTCCCATTCTCATCTACAAATTGTTCCACCCTGCTTCACCTCACCCGTACACTCTTCCTTCCATCTAACCATAAATAAAAAGCGTTGGTCCACAGAAATCACTTCTGAACCAACACTTTTCGTCATTACTCCTGATTTTCGTGTGGATGATCGTCAAGTATGCCAATACTCTCAATGAACTTCTTCACCTCATCATCCCCGAGTCGGTGCAGCATTCCATACACTTGCTGCAAGTTTTCATCATAGGCATCATTTTCCCGGTCAAAATGATATTGAACATAAGGAACGTGAGACCTGTAAAAATTCTGCCAATCGACGGAATGATTAGAATCGAACACTTCCCGAAGCTGGGTGATCTCTTCATCCGTTGCTGATATTTTAAAATTCCATTCGGAATCAGTCGAGCTTCTAGAAATTTCACCTGTGGCCACTTCTATATAATAATCGTGTCGTTCTTCGCTCATCTTCCCACTCCTTCACTGTACTTATCCTTCATTTTCCTCAATTGACGGAATTCTATTCACTTCGATTTCTTCTTCAACACTTCTACCGCTTTCTTTAAAAACTCCGGAACCGGAACTCCCGCCCGACCGACATTTTCAATGATTGAAATCATTTCATTACACAAATAAAAAATAATGGTCGCATTACGAATAAAGTGTTGATTTGTTAGTATAGTATCAATAAGGTGGGCAACCGTGACAAGGGAGAAAATCAGCACTTTCCTGCCAATCCCTTTCACCCCTGATTTGCTCGACAGCTTCCCTTCTATCCCGCTTGCAATCATCCCTGTAAAATAATCCAGGGTCACGGTGATTAACAGAAACGTGATGAGCATGTCCCAATCTCCAAATAAGTTAAGTATGAGGGCACCGAGACCAGACCCAACGAACAGCATGCTTTTCTCCAATTAAAGCATCTCCTTTTCTAGTGGTTGGCTTTTAGAAGACAAACCTTGGCATCATCACTGAAATGGTATGACAGTCAAATTCGGCCAAACACCTTTCCAAGATTAAAAAGTACGGAAAAGGGTAAAGACGAATAAGGGTTGTCCTAGCATAATATGTAGAGAAATTAATAAACGTTCATGTTAAAATGGTAAAAAGGGAGGTGAAGCGCATGAAGTTGATCGAAGAGATTTATGAAATGTACCGTGGAAGAATCAAAGGTACCGACGAAGACTTAGACCTCATTGCCCTTACAATCCTAGAAGATACCTCTAGGAATGAACTATTAGAACTCATACAGGAAATGGAAACAGAAGAATTACAATACTTCTTCCGCCTATACATATTCGAAACACTTAAAGAAAAATGGTCCAACAGCGAAGAACGAGTGAGGCTTGAAAAGAAGAGCTTGCACTAAGAAAAGCGTAGGCGGGTTGATCAGAGGCGACAAGCATAAGACGAGAATGCCGGAAAGGCGCTCTTTGCCTTTTTGGCATTCTTGGCTTATGACCTCGAGCCTCTACCCGCCGGAGCTGGACACTAAGAAAAGCGGAGGGGGCTCGACCTGGGGTGACAAGCATAAGGCGAGCCGTCCAAAAAGGCGCTCTTTGCCTTATTGGACGGCTTGACTTATGACCTCGAGCCCCAAGCCCCCGGAGCTGGACAAAAGAAAAGCGGAGGCGGGTTGGTCAGGCCCGACAAGCACAACTGGGAAATCCCTGAAGGCGCTCTTTGCCTTTGGGGATTTTTCAGTTGTGACCTCGAGGGACTACCCGCCGGAGCTGGACTAAGAAAAGCGGAGGCGGGTTGGTCAGGCCCGACAAGCACAACTGGGAAATCCCTGAAGGCGTTTTTTGCCTTTGGGGATTTTTCAATTGTGACCTCGAGGGACTACCCGCCGGATCCGGACAATCAAAAAGCACAGGCGGGTTGGTCAGAGGCGACAAAATAAAAAAGCGTTGTCCCGAAAACTTCGGAACAACGCTTCTTTTTATCCTTTTACATCCACTACATGTCCTTTGCTCGGATGCGGTGCGGGCTGACTTACCTGCATATCCTTCATCATCACCGTGACTTGTGCCGCTTGAGTCGCCATCTGACTTTTCAACAGGTTCATACTGAGCGTCCTCTGAAGCTCCGCAACCTGTTTTCCCATTATGGAAGAAACATCCATGGTAACATCCCCCTCGCTTTGACTGTCTGGAATGGTCAATACTAATACTTACTAAAGGATACCAAACATTCGATGGAAATGATAGGAAACGTCATAAAAATGTTGTTTTTCCACCATGAATAACCAATCTTCTTATGATAAAATAGTGAAAAAAAGGGGGTTGTATGATGTCGGTGACTCTTGTATTGATCATTGCGGTTGTCATATGCATCCTTGTCATTTTTGTAAGTGCGCTTACAACATCCAAAGCCTATACAACGGTTAAGCATACAGTCGATCCACTTGAAAATAATCCTCATCTCGAAAAGATGAAACAAGATGAGGAAAAAGAAAATAAAGAGTAACAAAAAGAATCCACCGTTTCCTATAAAACGGTGGATTTCTTTATTATGCGAAAACTTGTTTCAAATCTTCTTTGCTTTGGCTCAGCCAGAAACGCATCAGTTTCTTGGCTCCGTCTAAATCATGAAGCTTCGCCTGGCCGCATTGTTTTTCATTGGCTGCAGGAATTTCTTCGATTTCTACCGCTTCTTTCATTGTTGCATTCAACAGGTCAATGATTTCTTCCACTTTCGGCTCACCGCTGACGACTAAATAATAGCCCGTTTGGCAGCCCATCGGTGAAATGTCAATAATATCGAAATGAGCATAAGGCTCAGCATATTTACGGATGGTGAAGGCTAATAAATGCTCTAAAGTGTGAATAGTATCAGGTTTCATCGATTGTTTGTTCGGTTGACAGAAACGGATATCAAACTTGTTCACAAGTCCGTCGCTTCCTACCTTATGAACACCGCAATGTCTGACGTAAGGTGCTTTTACTGCATTATGATCTAATTCAAAGCTTTCTACTGAAGGCATTAAAAATCACTCCCATTTAGTTTCTACTCATAGTATAACGTAAATTCATAGTTATTTCATCAACTTAATCTGAATTAGGCGAAATACCTGTATTTCCACTCATATCCACCGTCTCAATAAGCCAATACCTTTTAATCCCTATCAGGCTTCTGGTATAGTAAAAGAAAATCGACGAGGAGACGGATTATGAAAAGGTTACTGTTGTTATTATTCAAGTTCTATCAACGCGTCATCTCTCCTCTAAAACCCCCTACTTGCCGTTTTTATCCCACTTGTTCCCATTACGGTGTCGAAGCAGTCAGCCGTTTTGGTGCTCTCAAGGGCGGATGGTTGACCATCAGACGTATTGTGAAATGTCATCCTTTTCATCCTGGAGGAATCGACCACGTGCCTGAAGAATGGCCACATCAAAAGATGAGTGATTCAGACTAGCTCCAGCTCGGGAGGTAGTCTTTTTTATGAAATCCACCCTTTTATCTTGCTTATTCCCCATATCGGTAGTAAAATAACCTTTGTGCTAAATCGTAATCATTACAGTTATGAGATAAAACCGTTAATAAAGGAGGATTCCTCTTGAACTATATTCGCTTGAGTTTACTATTATTATTGATTTTCGTTTTGTCTGGCTGCGGAGCCGACTCCGGACAGGATACGGGCAAAAAGAAAGATGTATTAGAGGTATACACTACGGTCTATCCGTTGGAGGACTTCACAAAAAAAATCGGAGGGAAGTATGTGGAAGTGGAAAGCATCTATCCTCCCGGTGCTGATGAACATACATTTGAACCGTCTCAAAAAGATATGATGAAGATGGCTGATGGCGATGTCTTTCTCTATGTCGGAATGGGCCTTGAAGGATTCGTCGAAAATTCAAAGTCTTTATTAGAAAATGAAGATGTCTCCGTGGTAGCAGCCAGTAAAGGAATCGAAGTGACCCATGAAGAAGATGGTGCAGAAGAAGACGAGCATGAAGATGGCCACAACCATGATGTGGATCCCCACATTTGGTTAGATCCCTTGTATTCAAAGGAAATGGCAAAGAACATCGCCGACACCCTTTCCAAAGAAATGCCTGAGCATAAAGATGAATTCCAGGCGAACCTTGAAGCGTTATCCAGTGATCTAGATGAGTTAAACGCTGAATTCCAAAGCATGGCGGACAATTCGCCAAAGAAAACTTTCTACGTTTCCCATGCTGCCTACAGCTATTGGGAAGAACGCTACGGACTCCATCAGGAAGCCATCGCCGGGTTGAACACCGCTGACGAACCTTCCCAACAGGAGCTGAAGAAAATCATTGAAAAAGGGAAGAAAGACAACGTCCGATACATCCTGTTTGAGCAGAACGTTTCTTCCCGTCTGACAGAAGTCGTCCAAAATGAACTGGGAGCGAAATCACTCACGCTTCATAACTTATCCGTCCTTACTGCAGAGGATCGTAAAGAGAATGAGGATTATTTTTCATTAATGAAGAGAAATATTGATACGTTGAAGAAGGCATTACAATAAGAAAGCAGCCCTGGTGGCTGCTTTTTTTGTTAAATGAGAGGGCCATTCCTCATTTATTTTCAAAATCGGCTAATATATTTTCAAAAATCAGGATTTATTTTCAAATCTGGACACTTTATTTTCAAAAATGACCATTTTATTTTCAAAACCTTAATTTGGGTCGTCATGATGAATCGTTTATGCATGGGCACAACCGAGTTATTATCGACTTTGCCTCATTTATTATCGACTTCTCCCTTTATATTATCGACTTTCACACACTGATTATCGACTTCCCCCTTTATATTATCGACTTCCTCATCAATCCCCTCAAACTTCTCTTTCTCCTAAAAAACATGAATATTATTTTCCATTAAGTGGACAATAAGGAAATGTTAAAGACTAGTAAGGGAGATTTGAGAATGGATGATTTAGTAATTGCTCGTTCCATGTTTGGTACCACAATGGGTTTTCATATCATATTTGCCACACTTGGAGTGGGTATACCGTTAATGATCCTTGTGGCAGAAATCATGTTCCAACGGACCAATGACCTTGATTATTCCGTGATGGCGAAGCGATGGACCAAGGCGTTCGCGGTACTGTTAGGGGTGGGTATCCCGACAGGAACGATTGCAGGGGTTCAATTGTCTCTCCTTTGGCCTGGATTCATGGAAGTCATCGGGCGCGTCATGGCCCTGCCGTTTCAAATTGAGATCTATGCATTTTTTGTAGAAGCTCTATTTATGTCCATTTATGTGTATGCGGCCAACCGGATTGCTCCTTGGATGCGGATTGTAAGTCTGGTGCTCGTTGCCATCGGAGGACTTGCTTCAGCCGTATTGATCACTAATGTACATGCTTTTGAAGGGACACCAGCAGGGTTTGAAATTATAAACGGAAAAATCACCAACGTGGATCCGTGGAAGGCATTCTTTAATCCAAGCTTTTTTGTGACAGCCGGACACGTGGCCTTATCCGCTTATGTAGTGGGATCCTTTACGATTGCGACCGTTTCTGCATTTAAGATGCTTCGGTCTTCTTTTGGTTCAAGGGTTTATTCTTTCCACAGTAAATCACTCATGATCTGCCTATTGGTTGGCGGTGTTTTCTCATTCCTGACGGCCATCAATGGGCATGAATCGGCACAAAAGCTACACGAATATCAGCCGGAGAAACTGGCTGCTGCAGAAGGATTATTCGAAACCCAGACTCATGCGCCACTTGCCATCGGAGGATTTACCGATCCTATTACCCAGGAAGTGAAATGGGGGATCGAGGTGCCTTGGGCCCTTAGTTTCCTTGCGGGCAACAGCTTCGATACGGAGGTTATCGGACTGAACGACTTCCCTGAAGAATATTGGCCGCCCCTTTTCGTCCATACGTTATTTAACGCAATGGTTGGAATAGGATCCCTCCTCATCCTACTTTCACTCGTCGCCTATGTATGGAACAAGTTACTGAAAAAAGAACGTTTCCCGAAATGGTTGATGTGGGCATTCGTTGCCGGGGGGCCACTGTCAATCCTCGCCATCGAATTTGGATGGATCTTCGCCTGTACCGGCCGCCAGCCATGGACGATTTACCGCATCCTCAGCACCGAGGACTCGGTCACAACGTCTGGGAATTTAGGAACTCTCTTTATACTATTCGTGTCCGTTTATGCGATTTTAGCCGTATCGGTTTTACTGGTGCTTCTTTATTACTTCAGAAGAAACCCACCGGAAAAAGATATTCACAAAGCTGAATCAAAACAAAAGGATATTCCCCTGTCAACTTAATCAGCAGGAATTGGAGGTGAAGAAATGACACAAGCATTGATTGCCATCACCATACTCTGGGGATTCGTCTTTATTTATGCCGTCATGGCGACGATGGATTTCGGCGCTGGATTCTGGTCTATGATCTATATCAACCATGACAAAACGAAAGCGACGAATATCGCCAACCGCTACCTGTCGCCTACCTGGGAGGTTACCAATACGTTCATCGTAGCCCTCGTAGTGGCAGTGTACAGTATGTTCCCGGGAGCTGCGTATTCATTGGGGACCGTATTACTGGTTCCCGGCAGCATGATTCTACTGCTTCTGGCCTTACGAAGTGCCTTCCTTGTCTTTTCACATGTGGCAGATGATTATCGAAAGCCGTTGACTTATGTAACAGGAATCACCGGATTACTGATTCCAGGACTGCTCATCAGTGTTC
The DNA here is from genome assembly GCF_044542955.1 of Rossellomorea sp. NPDC077527. Taxonomy (NCBI): domain Bacteria; kingdom Bacillati; phylum Bacillota; class Bacilli; order Caryophanales; family Bacillaceae; genus Rossellomorea; species Rossellomorea sp. NPDC077527. The sequence continues at coordinate 914,336 of NZ_JBITVL010000002.1, forward strand.
TTCCAATTTCCCATGGACCCTATATTGATTTCGAAGACGGACAGACTCTTCTTCTAGGGAAATTGTTTAGCAGTCCACATGAATATGCTTTCTTCGGATTTGCAGTAGCCAGCACACTGTTTCTTTCTTCCTTGCTCCTTGCCGATTACTCCAAAGCTTCAAAGGAATTCGAAGCATTTAAAGTATACCGACGGGACGCCCTGATTATCGGTCCGATTTCGGTGGTCATGGCCTTTCTCATCATGTTCACCATGAAAAAGGAAGCCTCTTGGATCTATGACCGGATGATGGATGACCTGCCGATTTTATGGGTTTCCCTCCTCGGGTTCTTGGTCGCAGGCGGTGCCTTGTTCCTTCCGACAAATAAGGAAGGAATGAAAGGGATGCCTAGGGTCGCCGTCATCGCCGTGACCTTTCAGTATGTATTGGCGAGCTACGTATATGGTAAAGCACATTTGCCTTATATCATCTACCCCGAGGTCACGATCCAGTCGGGGTTTACCGATCCCAACTCTTTTAAGGCTGTATTCATTACCTATATTGTCGGGTTCATCATCCTGTTCCCGGGCTTTGTCTACTTCTGGAGTTTATTTATGAATGATAAACGATATTTGCGGCAAAAGAGTGAATGAAAAAGCTCCGGGACTCCCGGGGCTTTTTTATTGCCACCCGTCAGGTAGATTAGTTGCCTGCCGATGTCCATAACCTTACACTTACGTTAGAACCACTTAAGAAAGGATGATGAAAAATGGCACAATCGATTAAAGGCAAAACCGCTTATATTACAGGTGCAGCACGGGGGATCGGAAAGGCTACAGCATTGGAGCTTGCCCGGGAAGGCGTCCATGTTGGATTGATTGCCCGTACAGAAAGCACTCTTGAAAAGGTGGCAGAGGAAGCACGGTCCCTTGGAGTGAACGCAAGTGTGGCAGTGGCGGATATTTCCGATATGGATCAGGTTCATCAAGCCGTGAAGAAACTTAAGAATGAGTTGGGACCAGCAGACATTTTGATCAATAACGCGGGTATCGGAACGTACGGATCGTTTCTTGAAATCGATCCCGAAGACTTTAAACGTACATTTGAAGTTAACGTCTTCGGAACCTATTATGTCACCCGTGCCGTCCTGCCCCATTTGATCGAGAAGAACCAGGGCGACATCATCACTATCTCATCCAGCAGCGGATTGAAGGGTACGGCGGGGAGCACGGCTTACAGCGGATCAAAGTTTGCTGTCCAGGGTATGACGGAAGCACTCATGCAGGAAGTCCGTAAGCATAATATCCGAGTCATGACCTTGAATCCAAGCCTTGTGGCTACGGATCTAACATTTGATAACCTTGATGAAGCGGACAAGGAAAAATATATGCAGCCCGAAGACCTGGCAGAACATATGGTATCTCAGCTGAAGTTACATCCACGCATCTTTATTAAACAATCCCTGCAGTGGGCGACGAATCCATTTTAAAAGGGTACAAAAACTAAATTAGTATATCAATGAAAGGTTCAAATCTCATACGATTTGAACCTTTTATTTTTGCTTAGGTACATGTTTTTTCTTTTTCATCAATACATTAGCAACTTGAATTAAAATATATATTAGCAATTCCTATTATTTTTTATGAAGAAATTGTAATCTTTTTTAACAACTTTCGTCTTACTAATAAAGGGGGTATTAAATTGAAATATAAAATGATCCCAGTTTTATTAATCTTAACAGCTCTACTTTCTGCTTGTAACAATAAAGAAAATCCAAAGGATCACTTGGGAGAAATATACACCCTTGCTTTGGACTCTCTTATGGAAAAGGATAAAGCATTGAATAGTGAAATGGAATTTATCGCAATTGATATGAGCAACTTTGATGGAGTAAATGAGGAGCAGAAAAAAACAATAGTAAACCATTTTAAAGATAAATATAAGGTTGAGGTAATGAATGCCACCATGGATGATTTAGAAGAAAAAGGTTATCTCAACCCAGACACAATGGCCTTAGATGGTGTACTTCTTAGGATTGAAAACGTTGATTTCACTTTCACTAACAACGTTTTATTTGAAGGCTCTAAGTTCAAGTCGGGATTGGGTGCAATCGGTGTAGAAGGTACCGTTCACTATAAAAATGGAGAATGGCGTATGAAAGAGTTGGAAGAAACTTGGGTGAGTTAATGAAGTGGCCATTTATTATATCAAACGGTAAACAAAAGAGGTGCAAATAGCACCTCTTTTGTGATGGATATTTTAAATTTTGCACTTTATCTGTGTTGATCAACAAGGATGGTATTACCGTCAGGATCTTCTATCATGAAGCTCCCTGGTCCTTCACCGGATTCATCCGCTTCGGATAGCATGGTCATCCCTTTTGCCTTCAAATTCTGTTGTAATGCCCGGACGTCCGTATAGGATTCTAGATTTTCTGCATTTTGATTCCAACCAGGATTGAATGTCAGGATGTTCTTTTCAAACATTCCCTGAAACAGGCCGATAATACAGCTTTCATTCTTCATAATCAGCCAATTATGGCTGATGTCCCCTCCCATGACTTCAAATCCAAGATCCTCATAAAATGACTTTGATACATGTATGTCCTTTACGCTTAAACTTACAGAAAATGCACCTAGTTTCATATGTCCTCCTCTAAGGATTTTCTTTAAGTATATATGGACAAGATTGGAAATTCAATGATCCTCTTTTACTTAAAGAGATGAAAACGTCTCTTTGCTCAGGGAGACCTCACTCAAACGCTTTCGATTTAACTCCACGCCGATTCCGGCACCTTCCAATCGTTTCACCACACCATTGTTCACTACGATCGGGGAGGTGATGATGTCCTCCTCCCAGTAATTTGAGGAGGAAGAGATATCCCCTGGAATCGTGAATCCTTCAAGGGTGGAAAGAGCCAGATTATGGGCACGGGAAACCCCGAACTCGATCATCCCCCCGCACCATACCCTAATATGATGTTGCCGGCACAGATGATAGATTTCCAGGGCACTCGTATATCCACCTACCCTGCCCAGCTTGATGTTCACCACTCCGCAGCTGTTCAAATGGATCGCACTTTTCATATCGTGGGGGGTCACGATACTTTCATCAAGGCAGATGGGAGTGGCAATCTCTTTCTGCAATATGGAGTGTTCTACCAGGTCGTCAATTCCGAGGGGCTGTTCGATCATCTCCAGATGAAACTCATCCAATGCTTGAAGCTTAGCTTTATCTCCCAGTGAATAGGCTGAATTGGCATCGGCTAAAAGCGAGAGAGCTGGAAATTGGGCCCTTAATTCTCGTACAATCTGTATATCCGATTCAGGGGAGATTTTCACCTTTATTCGCTGATAGCCTTCTTCAACAAGTTCTTCCGCCTGCTTGACCATTTCCTCTGTGTCCCCAGCACCGATCACTGCGCCTGAAAGGATTTCTTCTCGTACTCCTCCAATCAGTTTCCACAGGGGCTTTTGTTGCTGTCTGGCGTATAGATCCCATAAAGCCATTTCAAGTGCCGCCTTCGCCATGGCATTCCCACGAACGGCTTCAAACCGCTTCCCGATTTCTTCAGGATGCTGGAAGGGTTTGTTGTTCATAAGGGGAATCAATACATCTTTAAGGATATGATAGGATGTTTTCACTGTTTCTTCTGTATACCACGGGGTTGAAAAGGCCACACCTTCCCCTAGTCCGCACAATCCTTCAGTATCCTGGACTTCGACAATGATCCCTTCCCGCTCCTTAACAGTTTGAAGGTGGGTCACAAACGGCTTTTTTAAAGGCATTGAAATCACATGAAGAGTGACTGATTTAATCTTCATCGGCAAACATCCCTTTTTCCCATTGATCCCTGAGCACTCTTCTCAGCAGTTTATTTGAAGCATTTCGTGGAAGCTCTTGCACAAATACTAGTTTTTTCGGAAGTTTGTAAGAGGCAAGATTCTTTGCGCAATGCTTTAGAATTTCTTCTTCAGTAAGATTCTCTTTCTTTACGATAAAAGCGCAGGGAATCTGTCCCCATTCGTCACTTGTGATTCCTGTCACTCCTGCTTCCTCTACCCCGTCGCAGCTAAGTAAAACACTCTCAATTTCAGCAGGGTACACATTTTCCCCACCGGATATGATCAGGTCTGAACGTCGGTCCAATACAAATAAGAATCCTTCGTCATCCACATAGCCGATGTCCCCTGTAGAAAACCAGCCGGATTTAAAGCTTTCGACGTTGGCTTTCTCTCTCCGGTAATACCCATTCGTCACATTCGGGCCTTTCACTAAGATCTCGCCTTCCTGATACGGCCTTGCTTGTCCTTCTTTATCCTTGATCATCAATTCAGAAGGAAAGAGGGGTTTTCCTGCGGAACCAAGCTTCGACATGCTGTATTCAGGTGATAACGTCACAATTTGAGAAGAAGTTTCCGTCATTCCATAAGTCTGAAAGACCGGTACGCCTTTTTCCTTACATGCCTGCAACAATGGAAGGGGAGCCGGTCCGCCTCCCAACAGCATACAGCGAAAATTCGCATGATAGGTTTTGTCCCCCATGTCTTTCATCAGCCGTTGGAGCATATTGCTAACGACGGACATGATAGTGACTTTTCCTGCCATCAACTCCCTATTGATCCCTTCCACATCGAAGGTTTCAAATAGCCTTACGTTCATTCCATATATGACGCTTCTCATCAGAATCGAATATCCACTGATGTGAAAGAGGGGAACTGAACATAACCATGTATCATTTTCACTTATCCCGAGATTCAATGAAGACCCAATCGCACTCCACCAATGGTTTCCGTATGATTGAAGGACTCCCTTTGGTGCTCCCGTCGTACCCGATGTATACATAACCGAGCATGCTTGGTCTAACTGAAAATGATCCTTCACCTCAAAAGATGTTCTGTGTGTGTGAAGCAATCGAGAGAAGGAGACCCCAGTGACGTCTTCCCCTAAAAATGAAAGTTTCTCTTCAAACTCATCATCAAATATAACCGTTGATAATCCCATATCCTGAATCTGGAATGATAATTCACTTTCACTTAACTTATGGTTTAATAGGACGGTTGTGTACCCCAGCTGTTGAATAGCATGAACAAGCAACACAGATTCGACTTTATTCTTAATCATGAGTCCCAAATAGGGGTGGGAAGATGAGTCGACGATGGTATTCAGTTGTTCTGCAATGGTTATGGTTCTTGTCCATAATTCTTTAAATGTAAATGCCACGTCACCATTACTCAACGCCATCCGATCAGGGGTTAAAAACGCTCTTTGTTTCAGCCAGTTAGGCAATTGCTGTGGTGTCATCCTGTCATTCTCCATTCCTTTCTTGTTGAGTCTCTTGTAATCATTTTTTTATGTGTAGTTGGCTCTAAGGCGCGGCACTTTGAGGGAACTTGTACCACTCGCAATTCATTTAAAAAAGCCTGATGAATCCATCAAAGATTCATCAGGCCGCCTCAAATCAAGGGAAACGAGGGAATTGACCGAAGTCCGGCTTACGCTTTTCTTTGAATGCGTCACGGCCTTCTTTCGCTTCCTCTGTTGTGTAGTATAGAAGGGTAGCGTCACCTGCAAGTTGCTGCAGACCTGCCAGTCCATCTGTATCTGCATTGAATGAAGCTTTTAAGAAACGAAGGGCAGTCGGACTTTTTTCGAGCATTTCTGAAGCCCACTGAACGGTTTCCGCTTCAAGCTGCTCGTATGGAACCACTGTATTGACAAGACCCATTTCAAGCGCTTCCTGTGCATTGTACTGACGGCATAGGTACCAAATTTCTTTCGCTTTCTTGTGACCGACGATGCGTGCAAGGTATCCAGCACCGTATCCTGCGTCAAAGCTTCCCACTTTAGGACCCGTTTGTCCAAAGATCGCATTGTCAGCAGCAATCGTAATATCACATACGACGTGAAGGACATGTCCTCCTCCGATCGCATAACCGGCTACCATTGCGATGACAGGTTTCGGGATCACTCGGATCAGACGCTGTAGGTCCAATACGTTCAAGCGAGGAATTTCATCTTCCCCGACATATCCGCCGTGTCCACGGACACGTTGGTCTCCACCTGAACAGAATGCTTTTTCACCTGCACCTGTTAAAACGATGACACCGACCTTGGAATCGTCACGTGCATAAGCAAATGCATCGATTAATTCCATAACCGTTTTAGGACGGAATGCATTACGTACTTCTGGTCGATTGATCGTAATCTTAGCGATTCCATTATATGTTTCGTACAAAATATCTTCGTAGTTTCTTTCTGAAACCCATTCAAAAGCCATTGGTTTGTTCCTCCTTTATGTAGTTAACAGTAGATCCTCTATTATTGTACCAAACTTTCGCGGTTCTTCCACATGAATTGCATGACCTGTGTTGGAAAATGTCACGATTTCAAATTCCGGATGTCGTTTTTTCATGTTTTCTGCAATCCGGACGAACTTCTCATCCAACTCTCCTACCAGCAAATGAACGGGAATGGACAGATCATCAAGCTTATGCCACAGCGAATCCTGGGCGCCGGTCCCCATCCCTCTCAGGCTATTGGACAAGCCTGTGACAGATTGATTCAGGCGCTGGTTCCTGATCTCGGAGCGCTCTGTATCTGAAAGCCGTTTCTGTGAAGCAAACAAGGGAATCTCCTGCCAAAAGTCCACGAACCGTTCCATTCCCTCTCTCTCAATTCGTTCCGCAAGTTCTTGATCCTTCTTCCGACGGTCCGCTCTTTCTTCATCCGTTTTTAATCCCGGCGATGCGCTTTCCAGTAACAAGCTCTTCACCTTATGAGGATATTTCAAGCTGAAGTAAAGAGCTGTACGCCCCCCCATTGAGTAGCCGATCAAGAAGGCTTCTTTTATTCCCAACTCATCAAGGATGCAGCATAAGTCTTCAGATACCTGATCCATGGTATACCTTCTGACATCCTGCGGGGAATCGGTGCGTCCATGCCCGACCAGATCAACGCTGATACATTGATAGGTTGCGGACAATCGATCGGTGATACGGGACCATGTTGTCGTATCACCGGTAAATCCGTGGAGGAAAACCAGAGGAACTCCCCTCCCTTTAACTTCTACAAAATATCGAATATCATTCACTTGAAGAATCATGCTATTCACCCTTCATATTTTGCGTCATTTCCCGGGAAACAAAATTCCACAATTTGCGATGATTTGCTACATTTTCTTCACGATTGGTTATCACTTCAATGATCTTTATCCCCTTCGTCTGATCCGCTTCCTGAAGAGCAGGGATAAATTCAGATTGTGATGCAACGTGGAAATAATGGGCGCCGTAAAGCTTAGCCGCATGACCAAACTCCAGGTCCATCGGGGTACCGAACAGGTCTTCAAAGTGGGTTTGATCACCAGCTTGCGGAAGATAAGAAAAGATACCGCCGCCATTGTTATTCATCACGATTATGGTCATATCCAATTGATATTTCCTCGCCGTCAATAGACCGTTTAAATCATGGAAAAAGGCAAGATCTCCAATCAAGAGGTACATCGGCTTTGATCCTGTACTCATCCCAAGGGCTGTCGACACCACTCCGTCAATTCCGTTAGCCCCGCGATTGGCAAAGATCCGAAGCGAACGGTCATCTGTGAATAAAAAGGTATCCAAATCCCTGATAGGCATGCTGTTACTGGAGAACAGAGTTGCCCCTTCAGGCAGGTGCTGAATCAATTGATGGACAGCCATCCCTTCATCCCACGCTTGATGCCCGTGTATGAGCAAGCCCTTCGCCTGATCATTGACACCTTTCCAATGGTCGAGCCACTCCCTATCTGAATGGGCGCTATTTTTCATAAGGCCCTGACAGAAAAGGTTTTCCTCACATTGGATATAATGGGTTCCACGAGCAGTCGGATCCTGCCATTCTTCTCCTTTACTCACAACCCATGTCGGAATATCCGGCAAGCTTTTCAGGAACAGCATCAATGCCTTTGATACAGGCATGGCACCGAAACGGATGACGAGGTCAGGCTGTAAAGCTTCTTTACACTCATCGATCCTAAGGACCGTGTCGTAGCAATCCATGATATTTTCCTTGGAATGGCCACCACTCCGAACAAAAGATAATGGATCTGCCAGGATAGGCAGTGCGTATGCTTCAGCAAACTCAGTAATGGACTGCACAGCTTCTTCACTTATCCCAGGGCCACACACAACGATGCCCCGTTTTGAATTCATGATTTGCTCCTGAAGGTCATGCTGAATATCCGCAGGTAATTGCCGATTTCCCTGAAGAACTCTCTTTCCCGATTGACCCGTTATAAACTCCACCTGTTTCAAATCAGGAATAAGAGGTTCCCGGAATGGAAAGTTATAATGAACCGGTCCTTCTGGATATCCAGTCGAAATAGACACGCCCCTGGCGGCAGATGAACGTGCATATTGCACCATGGACGGAATGCTTTCCGGCAATGCCATATCGATGGACCACTTTACGTGTTTTCCATATAGATCAATTTGATTGATCGCTTGAGGCGCCCCTACTTCCCTCAGCTCATGAGGACGATCCGCGGTCAGGACAATGAGCGGTACCTTCCCGTAGCGCGCCTCAATGACGGCAGGATAATAATTTGCCCCCGCTGTTCCTGAACTGCATAGTATGGCTACGGGCTTCTTTTTGGACTTGGCAATCCCCAATCCAAAAAAAGCCGCTGAACGTTCGTCCACGTTCGTATACGTTTTAACACCGGGATGATGGGCAAATAACAACGCCAAAGGAGTAGAACGAGAGCCGGGACTGATCACGACTTCGTCTACTCCATTTCCCACCAGTTCTTCAATGAAAGCCACTAAATACTGCGTTAATTTCTGTTGATGCTCATTCATCATGATCGGTTCCCCCTAATGCACGGAGCATTGGTCGAAATTTCATTTGTGTTTCTTTAAACTCACTTTCAGGTTCTGAATCGGCTACGATTCCACAGCCTGCATAAAGATAGGCTTTATCTCTCTGCAGAAGACCTGAACGGAGAGCGACAGCATACTCACCATTGCCGTAGGCATCCATCCAACCGATCGGACCAGCGTATAACCCACGATCCATTTCTTCCTCCTGCCGGATCACGTGCAAAGCTTTATCCCTCGGTACCCCGCCAAGTGCCGGAGTCGGATGTAATTTTTCGACAAGATTGAGAAGCGATGTATGCTCCGATGCCTGTCCGATAACAGGAGTGTATAAGTGCTGGATATCCTTCAATTTCATAAGTTGAGGAGATGTCGGGATTGTTAGTTCATTACAAAACGGTTTCAGGGCATCCTCGATACTTTCCACGACAAGCTGATGCTCAAACCGATTCTTCTCATCCTCCAGAAGCGCTTCCCCTAGTTTCTCATCGCTCTCTAGGGTATCACCACGGGCAATCGATCCCGCTAAACAGGTAGAAAGGATTTCTTCTCCCGTTTTTTTGACAAGGCGCTCTGGAGTTGCTCCGATGAAGCAGCTCTCTTCTCGTTCAAAACTGAACACAAAACTGTCTGGCTGCTGACTCCACAGGTTATCGAGCACAAAATCAGATGATACCTGTTTGTCAAAGGATACTTCACATTTTCTCGCAAGCACGACCTTATCCATTTCCCCCTGCTGTAAACGACTTACGACGCTTTGAACAGAATCCTTCCATTCTTCAGGCTTCACATCACGGTTCCCTAGCCACCGTGGCCGTTCTGGAATAATGGTCTTCCGGGCGTTTGCAAGAAGTTCTTCCTTCTTGAGGAGATGTTCATGAAATAAGCTTCCATCCTCTTCAGGATGACAGATGACATTCATCGTCAAGTAATTCGTTTTCCCGGGCTTAGTCAACATGAACATAGGGAGCTGAAACGAACCCGTAGAGAATTGCTCCCACTCTTTACCGCTATCATTCATCGGGTCAAAGCTGAAGCCTCCAAAAAGTAATGGACCTGTGCCTGCCCATTTGTCCCCTGTCACGACCACAGATTCTTCGATTAAGCGCTTCCACTCATTCTCAACCGTGAAAAATCGATCTTCCATTTCATCCGTAGAAACGATATGAGACGCTCCGAGTCCAACAAGGGTGATCGTATGATCACGGTCCTTCCATAAAAAGCGCTCTCCATTAAAAGAACGGCCCCCATAATAAAAAGAAAGAGGGTCCACTGCATCGACTTCCTCCACGATGCTGAGAAGGACGGGGTGATCTATTTGTTTAGCCTTTATCCTGGCTGTATCATATGCTTTTTCAATATTGGTTTTATGGATGGTAACCAACTGAATTCCCCCAAACAAAATCACGTACACTATTCAAACTTATTATAAGATACACCTGTCTATATGGTGTGTCAACGAAGTTCAAGGCATGTTTACAATATTTATCCTTATTATATATAATAAACCCTTTTTCTCCTTTTGAGAAACCAAAAAGGTTGTAAAAGTCCTCAATTACTGGAAAATAGAACCTTCACGAATTTGTAGAAAATGATTGACAGTCCCCCTCCCTTTACCTACACTTTAATCTGTAAAGGAATTGTAATGTTTTCTGAAAATTCCTTATTACGTAAGGGAGAGAGAATGATGGAACAACAAGCATCCAACGTGTTGGAATCAGATAAAGGGTGGAAAATCTGGTGGCAGCTGACAAGGCCACACACTCTTACAGCAGCATTTGTTCCTGTATTATTAGGGACAGTACTCGCGCTGCAATTTACGAACGTTAACTTCATGCTATTTTTAGCCATGCTGGTTGCCTGCCTGCTTATCCAGGCTGCTACCAATATGTTCAATGAATACTACGATTATAAAAGAGGACTGGATACAGAGCACTCGGTCGGAATCGGTGGAGCGATCGTCCGAAACGGGGTCAAACCGTCAACGGTCATCAACCTTGCCTTTTCACTATACGGGGTATCCCTCCTGTTGGGGATTTATATTTGTTTGAACAGTACATGGTGGCTCGCTCTCATAGGCTTAGTGTGCATGGCTGCAGGGTACTTTTATACTGGCGGACCAATGCCAATTGCCTACACACCTTTTGGCGAGATCGTAGCCGGGTTCTTCATGGGATGTGTGATCATCTTGATTTCGTTTTATATCCAGACCGGTTATATCAATGGGGACAGTATCCTCATTTCAATTCCAGTATCCATTTTGGTTGGTTCGATCCTGCTGGCGAACAACATCCGTGACCTGGATGGCGACAAAGAAAATGGACGCAAAACCATTGCAATCCTGCTAGGGAAAAAAGGGGCAATCGTCCTTTTAGGCGGCATGTTCGTCGTATCCTACGGGTGGATCATCGGATTGGTCGTCACTGGGATCTCATCACCATGGCTGTTTGTCACCTTTCTGAGCATCCCGAAAGCAGTTAAAGCTACAACAGGGTTCATCGGAAAAACACAACCAATCGAAATGATGCCCGCCATGAAAGCCACAGCCCAAACCAATACCATCTTTGGATTCCTTTTATCCATTGGATTATTACTTGCTTATATGCTATAAGTGACAAGAGAGTCGTCCCAAAAATTTTGGGCGGCTCTTTTTATGCATTTTTCCAAAAGAGTGTTGTATTCTTACACAGACTATGACTTGCATGATGCTCTGTCAACGAATGTGTGCCAGAAGGTGCGGAGAACTTCTCCGTTTTCCGTAGGAGTCTACGCAGCTCCCCTCACCCTCTAAAGAAGCATTATTTTTGACAAAGCTAAATAGTTCATAAAAATCAATGAAAAAATAATGGCTATAACCAGTCACTTCAGCAAGTATAGCTGAAAACAATCCTGAATTTACGAAGATATAGTGAGACACTTACGCTTGGAAAGTTGATTGAAGCGGAAGTGATTGACTCCTGCGGGAAACGCGTGAAAGTTGAGACCCCACAGGGCTTTAGCCCGAGGAGGCTCAACTCACGCCCCGCGGAAAGCAAGCACCTGCAGCGGAAATCAACTACCACTCTCTTATTGAATTATTGAATTCAAAAAAACCTTTTATGTTTTAACAACCCCACTTTCGGATAAAGTATGGTTAGGACAAGATTTCAGCGAACATAATGAAGGATGTGAAGAAATTGCTAACAGACAGCCAAAAACAAACAATGAAACAAGAATTGGTTCAACAACAAAAGCAGTTACAGGAACATTTACATCAGGATTTAGATAATCTTCACCATACAAATGAACGTGATAACTCAGGAGAACTCTCCCTTTACGATAACCACCCTGCCGATATGGGAACAGAATTATATGAACGGGAGAAGGATTACGCTATTGATGATCATGCAAAGCTCGAACTGAATAAGATTCAAAATGCCCTGCAGGCAATCGAAGACGGTACGTATGGCCAATGTAAGGAATGCGGCCAGGATATTCCTTACGAACGCCTGGAAGTCATCCCTACGACACTTTATTGCCGGGACCATACACCGGAGCAATCGACACCTCAAGATAGACCAGTGGAAGAAGATGTGCTGCAGCCCCCTGTCGACAATGAGTTCAGACATGAAACGGATGGGAATGTGCGGGACGATCAAGATAGCTTTCAGGAGGTGGGGAGGTTCGGTACATCTGAAACCCCTTCTGACTTTGAGGGCGATCACGAAGATTATTCCGATCTGTACCAGGATGAAGATACATCAGAAGGCTTCACCGAGGATTTCGAGTCATTCGTCGGGACGGATATGGATGGCTCAAACCGTAAAGCCTATCCTTCGAAAACTCACGAAGAATATGAAGACATGCTCGATGAAAACGATATCGAATCAACAATGGGGGACATCCCCTATAAGGACGGGGACAGCTATGTTTCCGATAAAAAGAAATAGTCATAAAAAGACCGCCTGGGAATAATCCCTGGCGATCTTTTTTTTATTTTATCAAGCTTCCCTGAGCAATGCCCCATATGTCCTTCGCATATTGCTCAATGGTCCTGTCGCTTGAGAAATAACCGGAATTGGCGATATTCTGCAAGCACATCCGGGACCAGTGCTCTTTGTTTTCATAAGCTTTCCCTGCCTGTTCATGAACCCTCACGTAGGAATCGAAATCCCGGAGGACAAAGAACTGATCATTCTCCGTCAGCAGAGAATCATAAATGGTTTCGAAATGATCACCTGCATCCGGCAGGGTATCATCTATTAATTGATTCAATACCTTTTTGATCCTTGTATCGTAGTGGAAGTACTCCATGGCATAGTAGCCGCCATGGTGCTGGTATTTCATTACTTCCTCTGCCGTCAAGCCAAATATGAAGATATTTTCATTCCCGACCTGCTCAAGGATCTCGATATTGGCTCCATCCAATGTCCCCAGGGTCAAGGCACCGTTCATCATGAACTTCATATTCCCTGTACCGGACGCTTCCTTACTGGCCGTTGAAATTTGCTCGGACAAGTCAGCTGCCGGGATGATTTCTTCCGCCAGGGACACTCGGTAATTCTCAAGGAACACGACTTTAATTCGCCCTTTCACCAGCGGGTGATCATTCACGAGATCAGCAACAGAATGAATCAATTTAATAATTTTCTTCGCATAGAAGTAACCAGGTGACGCCTTTGCACCGAAAATGAACGTCCGCGGATGAAAATCAAAGCCTGGATCTTCCACACAGCGGTTAAAGAGATGAATTATGTGTAACACATTCATCAACTGACGTTTATACGCATGAAGCCGCTTCACCTGGATATCGAAGATCGAAGAAGGGTCAACCACAATTCCATTGCTTTCAAATATCCGCTCTGCAAGCTTCCGTTTATTTTCCTGCTTCACATCATACAGATCCTTCAGGAATGACGTATCATGATGATACTCCTTCAACTTCACAAGTTTAGAAGGATCTTTGATCCACTCATCCCCAATCGAAGATGTGATCAGGTTCGACAATGCGGGGTTGCTATTGAGAAGCCACCTTCTATGAGTGATTCCATTCGTCTTGCTATTAAATTTATTAGGATAATATTGATAGAATAAGTTCATTTCCCTTTGCTTTAAAATTTCCGTATGGATCTTCGCTACCCCATTCACGCTGAAACTCCCCACAATCGCCAGGTGAGCCATTTTGACTTCATCATGGGAGATGATCGCCATGTCCTCAATTCTCTTCCACTCACCAGGATACGCTTCCCATAACTCCCTGCAGAACCGCTCATTGATTTCATTGACGATCATATGAATGCGGGGCAGGAGTGGCTGGAATATTCGAATTGGCCATCTCTCCAGTGCTTCCGATAGAGTCGTATGGTTCGTGTAAGCAAATGTATTCGTCGTAATCTCCCATGCATCTTCCCATTCAAAGGAATATTCATCAAGAAGGACCCTCATCAGCTCCGGAATGGCAAGAACCGGGTGGGTATCATTGATATGGATTGAAATATGTTCATGAAGCTCCCTTAAATCCCCGTTTCGATATAGGTATGAGTCCAGAATGGATCGTATGCTTGCCGATACCAGGAAATACTGTTGTTTAAGGCGCAGGATCTTCCCTTCTTCATGAGTATCGTCAGGATAAAGAAACTCTGTGATCGCTTCTGTGTCGCGCTTATATTTCATCATATCCTTCCCTGCTTTATAGGCGGCAGGCTCGGCACTCCATAAACGCAGGGTGTTGACCGTCGATGTTTCATATCCAACGACCGGCATATCATAAGGAACGGCCGCTACGATTTCAGCATCGACATGGCGAAACCTTAAGACATCCTTTTCCGTATATGATTCCACCTTGCCCCAGAAAGGGACTTCCACGGTTAGATCCGATTTCCGCACTTCCCACACATGACCATGGCGCAGCCACTGCTCGGGAAGCTCCATCTGAAATCCATTCACGATCTTTTGTTCAAACAGTCCATGCTTATAACGGATCCCATACCCATGTCCGGGAAGATTGAGAGACGCGAGAGAATCGAGAAAACAGGCAGCCAGGCGTCCAAGCCCTCCATTTCCAAGCCCTGCATCATGTTCGACCTCTTCCATATCCGCAAGGTCGATGCCGAGATCCTGCAGTCCTTTTTCCACAATATCGTAAATTCCCAAATTCATCAGGTTCTGACGGAGCAGACGTCCGAGCAGGAATTCAATCGATAAGTAATACACCTGCTTTTGCTTATTGAACCGGTACTGCTCGTTCGTATGGATCCAGTTCATCGAGATATATTCACGGATTAAATGACCTAATGTGAAGAACTGATCCTGACTGGTGGATTCAGGAAACGTCTTTCCATACATCATTTCAAGCTTTTTCAG
Organism: Rossellomorea sp. NPDC077527; assembly: GCF_044542955.1. Lineage (NCBI taxonomy): Bacteria > Bacillati > Bacillota > Bacilli > Caryophanales > Bacillaceae > Rossellomorea > Rossellomorea sp. NPDC077527. The sequence continues at coordinate 929,512 of NZ_JBITVL010000002.1, forward strand.
AAACATCTCTTTAAATTCAATCGGATCAGAAAACATGGCTTTCACTCCTTGATACCAGGTCAGCATATAATTGATTATACTTGAAGGCTGATTGTGCCCAACTATAATCCTTATTCATTGCAGTACGTACAATATGATTCCATGTTTCCGGATCATCGTGGAAATACGACAATGCCCTTCTGTAGGTGTAGAGCATGTCATGGGCATTAAAATTCTTGAATGAGAATCCGTTTCCACTCTTCGTCACTTCATTGTAGGATTCTACCGTATCGTTCAATCCACCGGTCTCACGGACAAGCGGCAGGGCTCCATATCTCATGGCAATTAATTGTCCCAGCCCGCACGGCTCGAATTTAGATGGCATCAAGAACAGATCACTGGCAGAATAGATCTGTTTCGCCAGCTCCTCATTGAAGCCGATCTGTACTCTGACCTTGTCTGGATACGTCCATTCCATCTCCCTGAAGAACTGTTCAAATTCCCAATCCCCTGTCCCCAATAGGACAAATTGAACATTTTCCTGAATCATTTCATGAAAGACACCCCTGACCAGCTCGAGCCCCTTTTGATTCGTTAACCTAGAAATGATGGACACAAGAGGGATTCCTTCATTCACCTGGAGTCCCAGGCTTTGTTGCAGATGACGCTTCGCCTGTTTCTTTCCATGAAGATTGCCGCTAAAAAACGGAAACTCTCCATCATCGGGGTTATACACTTCATCGTCAATCCCATTGAGGATACCTAAAAGCTGGTTATACCGCTGACCCAGGATATTATGAAGCTTTTCTCCATAATACGGCGTGAGGATTTCCTCTTTATATGTAGGACTCACCGTTGTGACGAAATCCGAAGAAATGAGAGCACCTTTCATGAAATTGATATTGCCATAGAACTCGAGGTATTCATGATGAAAATACTTCTCGGGTATCCCTAATAAATCCGTCATCACCTGTTTAGGATAGATCCCCTGGAATTGGAGATTGTGAATCGTGAATACACTTCGAATATACGAATATCCCGGTCTCTCCTGGTATTCGCTTCGGAGTAAGAACGGAACCATGCCCGTGTGCCAGTCATGGCAGTGGATCACATCAGGGTAAAAATCTAGTACAGCGATACTTTCGAGTACTGCCCTTGTGAAGTAGGCAAAGCGCTCCCCATCATCAAAGTATCCGTACAGTCTGTCCCGTTTAAAATAATATTCATTGTCGACAAAATAATACGTTACTCCGTTTTCAGTGTACTCTTCAATCCCACAATACTGATTTCGCCAACCGACTGATACGAAGAACTCTTTCTTTCGTTTCATTTTAGAACAAAATTCCTGAGGAATCCCGCCATATTTAGGCAGGATCACCCTGACATCGGTCCCTAGACTTCTTAACTCCTTAGGCAGTGCGCCCGCTACGTCCGCCAGACCTCCGGATTTAATAAACGGGACACACTCCGATACTACAAATAACACTTTCACGAATTCATCAGCGCTCCTTGAATCATCCCTTTGCGAATGACAATTGGATTGTTTGGTTCTCCGATCAGTTTGACGCCATCCTCTATCCTCACATCTTTATCCAAGATCACATTCTCTAGTACACAGTTATCTCCAATTTGGCTCTTCTGCATAATGATGCTGTCCGAAATCGTCGTATTTTTTCCAACCTTCACCGCTCTGAACATCGTAGAATTCTTCACTTGACCTTCGATGTAGCACCCATTGGCAATGATACTGTTTTTCACACTGGCTGCTGACGTGTAGCGTGTCGGCGGTTCATCCTTCACCTTCGTATAGATCGGCATATCCTTCTTGAACAGCTCTTTCCAATAAGAATGGTTCATTAGCTTCATGCTGGCATCATAGTATTCCTTAATGGAGTCAATCGTTTGAACAAATCCAACATGCTCATATCCGCATACTTTAAAACCGCTGTCCATATCCTCCACGACATCCTGCATACATGTATAGCCCGTTTCACGTCGCTTAGCGATCAAATCAATAAGTGTAGACGTCTTGACTAAGTACATGTCTAAAGAGTTCCCGTTGTGACGCATTTCCGTGATATCACAGCCGATACGGATATGTCGTTCCAGTACCGGTTGATAATCGATATTGCATAATGTAAAACAATTGCTGATCAATGCATATTCCTGTGTACTGCGTTTAAAATAGTCCATATGATGTGCGAAGTGATTAAAGGACCCCACTCCTTCATCATTCGCTTCCAGGCCGGGTGCCGGGAAAAAGAACAATCCATCGCGCTTCCGGTTCAGATCCCAGTTCTTTCCTGAACCAAGATGATCCATCAGGGATCGATATTGAAACTTAGGAAAAATCGCAACGGAACCGATATCTGAATTCACCATATTGGAGAGAACAAAGTCAATCAAACGATATCTCCCTGCGATTGGAAGGGCGGCTAATGAGCGATGCAGCAATAAATCCTCCAACGAATCATAGTAACTCGTAGCATCAATAACACCAAGCATTGTATTTTTCAAAACACTTCTCCTCCTCTAATGTTGTAATATTGGTCTTGAATCTTACACTCTTTCTTGTTCCAGTAGTGTTTCAATGAATGATTCCGTCACAAGGATGACTTCATCGGATCCCTCTTCCGGCATGATACACAGACCGCTCGGAACCATTACATTAGAAGGCACGATCGCTTGCTCGATATACGCGTTCTCACCAATGACTGCATCCGGCATAATGACTGAGCGATTGACATGCGCCCCTTTCTTCACCGTCGTCCCCTGGAAGAGTACGGACTTTTGAATCGTCCCTTCAATCGTACACCCTTCATTTACAAGAGACCCTTCTACAAGCGCTTCCTCTGAAATATATTGAGGTGGCTCATTCGGATTAACCGAATACACTCTCCAGTCATGATCGAAAAGATTAAGTTCATTTTTTTCATCAATCAGGTCCATATTCGCTTCCCAAAGGCTCTTGACTGTACCGACATCTTTCCAATACCCTTCGAACGGATAAGCCATTAACTTCTTCTTTTCATCAAGCAGGAGAGGGATGACGTCCTTTCCAAAGTCATGACTGGAATCAGGATTTCGTTCATCCATCTCGAGGTAATCTTTCAGCACGGAGTAGTTGAAGATATAGATTCCCATCGAGGCAAGATTACTTTTAGGGAAAGCCGGTTTTTCTTCAAACTCTGTGACTCTCATCTCTTCGTTTGTGTTCATCAGCCCGAAACGGCTTGCCTCATCCCATCCCACTTCAATGACTGAAATCGAGACATCCGCTTTTTTCTCGATATGATAATCAAGCATTTTACTATAATCCATTTTGTAAATATGATCTCCGGATAGAATCAATACGTACTCCGGATCATATTGCTCTAAATAGTTCATATTTTGATAGATCGCACTTGCTGTCCCCGTATACCAGCGCATCTCAGATGATTCTGCATACGGTGGCAGCACCGTCACACCACCGTTTTTGCGGTCAAGATCCCATGCGCTCCCGATTCCGATATAAGAATTCAGTACGAGGGGTTGATACTGGGTAAGGACCCCTACTGTATCGATTCCCGAATTTGTACAGTTACTCAAAGTAAAATCGATGATACGGTACTTCCCTCCAAAAGGCACGGCGGGTTTCGCCAAACTCTTCGTCAATGAGCTTAATCTGCTCCCCTTTCCACCTGCTAATAACATGGCTACGCATCTACCTTTTGCCATCTTTCCTTCTCCCCTTTCAATCAATTGGTTTTAAATAAACGGCTGCATATGGTGGAATCGTCATTTCCACATATCCTTCTCTTCCATGGTACGTTTCATTTTGTACGGTAAGCGGCTCTGGGTTTACCTGGTGGGAACCTCCAAATCGCTCATCATCACTATTCCAAATCTCTTTATAAGAAGAGACCTTATTCACTCCCACCTTATATTGGTGATACACATGAGGACTGAAATTACAGATCACCACAAGATGATCCTCCCTTTCGATCCCATACCGGATAAAAGAGAAAATCTGCTGTTCTGCATTATTCACATCCACCCATTCAAATCCCTCTGAACGATGATCCATTTGGAATAACGGTTCAGCACCTTTATATAAATGCAAAAGCTCTTTAAAATATGAATTGAATTTGTGATGAAATTCGTAATCCAGTAAATGCCAATCTAATTCCTCAAGATCCTTCCACTCTGAAAACGGGGCCAATTCACTTCCCATAAAAAGGAGCTTTTTCCCCGGATGAGCTATCATATAGCTCAGGAGCAATCGGTATTGTGCGAATTTCTGCCAGTAATCCCCCGGCATTTTATTCAATAATGACTTCTTCCCATGTACCACTTCATCGTGGGAAAAGGGAAGGACATAATTCTCTGAATAGGCATATAGCAATGAAAACGTGATGAGAGAATGTACATGCCTTCGTTCAGAACTATCGGTTTCCATATATTTAAGGACGTCATTCATCCATCCCATATTCCACTTATAATTAAATCCAAGACCCCCATAGTGAACAGGAGACGTCACCTGTGGCCAATCCGTAGAATCCTCTGCAATCATCAGAATCGAAGAATCAAATTCAAATACGGCCTTGTTCAAGTTTTTCAAGAACTGAATAGCCCCTTCATTGGGAGCAAGTTGTCCCTGATTCGCCCAGTAAATGATGTTCGCTACTGCATCAATCCTGAATCCATCAATATGATACATGTCCATCCAGAAACGGGCATTGGAGATAAGGAAGCTTCTCACTTCACCCTTGCCTAAATCGAAATTTGCCGTCCCCCACGTATAATTCTCACGATCTCTTTCCTGACTGTACTCATAAGCAAAAGATCCATCAAATTCATATAAACCGTGAGCATCCTTACAAAAATGACCGGGCACCCAATCCAATATCACGCCAATGTTATGTAAATGGCACTCATTCACAAATGCCATCAACTCATGAGGGGAACCGTAGCGACTGGTTGGGGAATAATAACCGGTACCCTGATACCCCCAGGAACGGTCAAATGGATGTTCTGTGACAGGTAGCAGTTCAATATGAGTGAAACCCTGCTCTTTGACATGAGGAATCAATTGCTGTGCTAATTCCTTATAAGAAAGGAACTTTCCTGCTTTCTTCTTCCATGTGCCCAAATGCACTTCATAAATCGCCATGGGCTTGTCATAGATCGTAGAACCGGTCCGGTCCTCTATCCACTTCTCATCTTCCCAGGAAAAACCCTCAAGCTCATACACAACGCTCGCAGTATTAGGACGCCTTTCAGAGGCAAACCCATAAGGATCCGCCTTCAACTTTTTTAAACCGGATGGAGTCGTAATTTCATACTTATACGTTTCTCCAGATAAGTCCCTATCCACTCGGATGGTCCATAAACCCTCATGATTACGTCTACTAAGTTCATACCCAATCCCAATCCATTGATTAAAGGAACCCACCAATGAAACTTGCCTTGCTTTCGGTGCCCAAACGCAAAATTCTGTATAAGTCCCAGTAGAATCTCTTCTCACATGGGAACCCATAAACTGATAGGCCTGCTGTAAATTACCCTCGTGGAACAAAAAAACATCATAATCTGTTATGGTCATTGCGTTCATCATCTCACCTACATTTTTTCAATCTACTTACTACTTTCTAACAACATCACTAAATTCCTTTATATAATCGTCGCTCAATTACGACAATTTACTACATGGAGATTTGAAAAAGAACTAAAATTGGGGGAATATTGTAAATGGTAAGGTTTACATTGTAAAATCATAGGGGAATCCTGTTGAATTCATAGCGGAATTTGTCGAAAGTTTTTTGATAAAAATAAGGAGAAATTGCGGGAAATGTAGAAGGATTCCGGTATTTTGTATGATTTTTAATAGGGTGTGAGAGGGGATGGCAATGTCGAATGGAGGGTTTAAGAGGGTGTGCTGGACTCTTACTTTAGGATAATTGTTTATTCTGGTTTGGAAACATGGGAAGTGAAGGTCATGGGGATTTGGAGAAGGGGATGATGGAAGTCGATAATATTTGGGGTGAACTCGATAATAAAGTGGATAGAGTCGATAATATATCATGGAACTCGATAATATATCCGAAAACTCGATAATAAATGATTCATAGCTAATAATATCTATATTAGTTGAGAGCTGTGTCAGGCTTTTCAGTACAAAACCTCTCCTCATGATTCCGTTCTCGCTCCATATTCAAAGATATCCCTTGATTTGGGCATATATTAAGCTCCCAATATATACAAAAAAAGACTATCATAGTTGATAGTCTTTTCAGAATGACCCATACGGGATTCGAACCCGTGTTACCGCCGTGAAAGGGCGGTGTCTTAACCGCTTGACCAATGGGCCTTAATGGCGGAGAAGGAGGGATTTGAACCCTCGCGCCAGTTGCCCGACCTACACCCTTAGCAGGGGCGCCTCTTCAGCCACTTGAGTACTTCTCCATATTTGGCTCCGCAGGCAAGATTCGAACTTGCGACCGATCGGTTAACAGCCGATAGCTCTACCACTGAGCTACTGCGGAATAATGAAAATGGTGGGCCTAAGTGGACTCGAACCACCGACCTCACGCTTATCAGGCGTGCGCTCTAACCAGCTGAGCTATAGGCCCATAAATAATTGGAGCGGGTGAAGGGAATCGAACCCTCATCATCAGCTTGGAAGGCTGAGGTTTTACCACTAAACTACACCCGCACATTCTATTTAAATGTATATGGGGCGACTGATGGGAATCGAACCCACGAATGCCTGAACCACAATCAGGTGCGTTAACCACTTCGCCACAATCGCCACAACGTATATAATTAGAAACAATGGTGGCTCAGGACGGAATCGAACCGCCGACACATGGATTTTCAGTCCATTGCTCTACCAACTGAGCTACTGAGCCTTATTATTATAGAAGATTAAATTTTCAAAAGAACATTTTAAAAAATGGCGGTCCGGACGGGACTCGAACCCGCGACCTCCTGCGTGACAGGCAGGCATTCTAACCAACTGAACTACCGGACCAAAGCTTTTTGCGTTAGCAAAATAGGTTTCATTACTTCCGCGATAGCGAAAATAACTATCCATACGTGACTCATAAAAGATTAATGATAAACCCTTTAAAACTGAATCAAAATGGTATTGCGGGGACAGGATTTGAACCTGCGACCTTCGGGTTATGAGCCCGACGAGCTACCGAACTGCTCCACCCCGCGACGATATAAATATGAAAAATATGGAGGAGGAAGGGGGATTCGAACCCCCGCGGGCTGTTACACCCCTGTCGGTTTTCAAGACCGATCCCTTCAGCCGGACTTGGGTATTCCTCCGTAATGAAAATGGTACTTGGTGGACCTTGTAGGACTCGAACCTACGACCGGACGGTTATGAGCCGTCTGCTCTAACCAACTGAGCTAAAGGTCCCTATTGGTAGCGGCGGAGGGGATCGAACCCCCGACCTCACGGGTATGAACCGTACGCTCTAGCCAGCTGAGCTACACCGCCAAGAAACATGAAATACACTATTGAATTTTACTTTCGTAAAACGAGTGTAGTTTATTTTGCTTTCGCAAAAAAACTTGGTGGAGCCTAGCGGGATCGAACCGCTGACCTCCTGCGTGCAAAGCAGGCGCTCTCCCAGCTGAGCTAAGGCCCCAAAAAAGAAGTGGTCGGGAAGACAGGATTCGAACCTGCGACCCCTTGGTCCCAAACCAAGTGCTCTACCAAGCTGAGCTACTTCCCGAAATATATGGCGCGCCCGAGAGGAGTCGAACCCCTAACCTTTTGATCCGTAGTCAAACGCTCTATCCAATTGAGCTACGGGCGCAAAATGTATTCTATAATAGTAATGATTTGCTGTCGCACACTATGGAAGATTATTTTGCTTTCGCAAAAAATCCTGGTGCCGAGGACCGGAATCGAACCGGTACGGTAGTCACCTACCGCAGGATTTTAAGTCCTGTGCGTCTGCCAGTTCCGCCACCCCGGCAAGTCT